>CAZQHM010000094.1:0-17739 GCA_964593355.1 uncultured Myxococcales bacterium | reverse complement strand
TCGCGCTTGTACCCTTCGACTCGGCAGGGGTCGCGCTTGTACCCTTCGACTCGGCAGGGGTCGCGCTTGTACCCTTCGACTCGGCAGGGGTCGCGCTTGTACCCTTCGACTCGGCTGGGGCCTCGCTCAGGGTAGCCGTCTGCTTTGCAGACGGCTAAAACCAAGCGTCGGGTAGGTTCCGGTCTATGTCGGCAATGGGGATGGAGCGTCTGGGGTCACGGTTCACCTGCTGCTTGGGGGCCTCGTTTACATACACAGGCTGCTGCACCGTGCTGGGGCGGCCCGTGTCAAGCATGGGGGGCCGAATTACTACCGCTTTGTGCTCGCTGCTGATGCTGCTGTTGCCACTGAGGCTGCCGCTCAAGAGTCCCGTGTTGGAAGCTTTGCCCATGCTTCCTTTGGCGTCCAGACCCGCCTTGGCGTCGTTGGCCTTGGGTGCCGTGCCCTCAGGCACCGTCGCAAAGCCGGTGGCAATAAGCGTTACCTTAATCTTCTCACCCATGGAGGGATCAATCACGCAGCCGAAAATGACCTCCGCCGTATCTGCCGCCTTGGCCTTGATGTTTGCCATGGCATCACGAACCTCCAGAAGGTCAAGATCCTCGCCACCAGCAATGTTCACAAGAAGTGCAGTGGCTCCCTCGATTCCAGAGCTCTCCAGAAGGTGTGATGCCATGGCCCTCTCGCTGGCCTGCACCGCTCTGTCGTCCCCTGTGGCCTCGCCCATGCCTATGACCGCTCGGCCCTTGCCCGCCATAATCTGCTTGGCGTCGGCAAAGTCCACGTTGATGAGCCCCGGCACGACGATGATGTCCGATATGGCGCGCACCGCATCATGCAAGACCTGGTCCGCAAGCTTCAAACCCTTCTTCAAGGTCAACCGCTCAGTGGAGATGTCCAGAAGCTTGTCATTGGGAATCACAATGAGCGAATCCACACACTTGGCCAACTCCCGAATGCCGGCATCGGCGTTCTTCAACCTCGGGGTCCCCTCGAAGGAGAAAGGCTTTGTCACAACACCCACCGTCAAAGCCCCCATGTCCTTGGCAATCTTCGCAACTACCGGCGCTGAGCCCGTGCCCGTTCCCCCGCCCATGCCCGCTGTCACAAAGACCATGTTCGCTCCGTTCAACGTCTCCTGGATCCTGGATTGATCCTCCAGCGCAGCGTCCCGGCCGATTTCAGGGCAGCCCCCGGCCCCCAAACCCGCCGTGGCACGCTTGCCGATGTCCAGACGCACGTCCACTTGAGTGCGGTCGAGCACCTGTACATCCGTGTTTGCAATAACGAACTTCACCCCTTGCAGACCCGATGTAATCATGTTCTGAACTGCGTTGCTGCCTCCTCCCCCACATCCGAATACTACGATGTTGGCAGCATTGTAATCTTGGTTCTGAGCCATCTGAATAGTTACCATTGCGTTCCTCCTTGCCGTTTTCTTCGTTCCGCTGATTATCAAAAAAACTATTTAAAAGACCTTCTAAACCAATCAACCAAGCCCCCGGCCTTCTTCCTATTCTTCTCGGGCACCTGGTCTGGGTCGTCCCCAGGTCCCACATAGCCGTCGAAGTCCCCCCGATAGGCCATCACAGTCATCCCAAGAGCTACGGAATAGTGCGGATCCTGGAACAGGTTCGTCATCCCCCCCCAGTTCACCGCCTCGTTCACCGACAGCTGCATATCTGCAACCCGAACGTTGACCCCCAGCAGGTCGGCAGTGAATGCCTCGATGTCCGCCAACTGAGCCACCCCCCCCGTCAACACCACCCCCATCGCACGGATGTAGTCCTCCATCCCCGCATCTTTAACAATTTCTACTATCCTCTCGAATATCTCCGTGAGCCGCCTCTCCACGATGCCCGCCAGATACTGCCTCGCAAACGACGTCGGTGGCTTAGCTCCCACCCCGGGCACCTCAAAGACCTCCTCAGGATCCACGAATCGGGGAGCTGCACTGCCGAATCGAACCTTTACCCGCTCGGCCTCCCTACGAGTCGTGGCCAGCGTCGCTGCGACCTCACTCGATATCAGAGAGCCTCCCAAGGGTATGCAGGCCACAAGCCTAACCGCTCGGTCATGCCAAATCACAATGTCAGTCGTGCCAGCACCAATATCGACCAGCAGAACCCCCATCTCCTTCTCTGGATCCGTGAGCAACGTCTCACTGGCCGCCAGAGCCGTGAACGCAAGCCCACGCACGTTCACCCCGCCTCGCGCCCCACACGTGTAAGTGTTGTCCATTACCGACCGGCCTGCCGTCACCAGATAGACATCGGTGTGCAACCTTACACCAGCATGCCCCACAGGGGTCTGAACCGCCGGCCCGTTGTCGATGGTGAAGTAGCTCGGCAGCACATGCAGAATGTCCCTTCCCGGAGAGTGCTTCACCGTACGCGCAACCTTCAACACCCTGGACACGTCCTGCTCCGTTACCTCGTTGCGAACAGTTATGTCCCCAGGCGATGTCATTCCCTCTATGTGCGACCCCGATATGGCGCAGAAAATCTCCTGAACCTTTCGATCACCACCCATCATCGCCAGCTCCTGCATGCCCTTCTTCAGGTCTTCAGCAGAAGCATTTATATTTACCACCTGGCCCTTTCTAAGGCCATTTGATGAGACACTTGCGTAACCCATGATGTCCAGACCATCGATATCGTTGGGCTCAACCACAACAAATCGAACACTGTCTGTACCCAGGTCTACTCCAACAATTGAACCGTTTTTCCGCTTTGCCATATCGTTACCTCGTTCCTTATTTGCCCTACGGCTCTGCCCTGGCCAGAGCCGGGCGCCTTGCACTCATCCACTGCCTGTTGGACATGTCCAAGGTCAACGGTTCGCCCGCTAGACCCGTGCCCGTTACAACCACATGCTCGGGACGGCGCTCGTTATCCATGAACACCGTGTCGAACGTGGTCCCCTTCGACTGCAAAAAACCAAATATGGAGTTAAGCCACACCAGCTTCTCCTGATGTCGGTCAACCCCAATCTGAACCCTTCTCCCGTCCTCCCCCACCAAGCTGTACCCCAGAGCCTCGTCGAACTGAATCTCCGACAACCCCATAAACGAATCCAACCCCCTCGTCCTGTAGCCCGACGCCAAAGCAATAGACTCACGCACCCGGTTCGCTGCCATGCTGCCCAAACCCTCGTCCATCAAGTGGTAGTAGTTCAGCCCCGACATAACCAACAAGCTCTTGTCGTAGTCTTTGTAACGCATGACCCGAAAAACCGTTCCGTCGGCATCCACTAGACATGTCTCAACGTCAACCATGATTGCCGATGCCTCACGATAGGTCACAACCAGCTTCACCGCCGTCGAATCTACCGTATCCACCTCGATGCTCTTCACCCAGCGAAGCTTCTGCTTCACCCTTCGAGCCACAACACCCTCGTCAATATCCAGCAGACTCGCCCCCGCTCGTATCCCCGAAGCGTCAACGACCAGCAAAGCATCCGCCTCGTCCGTACCCTCAACCAGTACGTCGGAAACCGAAAGCCAACGACTCTTCACCAACTCCACATAGCCGTAGTAGAGCCCCATACCCGCCCCAAGAAATACCAACGCTATCAACAGGTGCATGGCAATACGCTTGCGAACGTCGCCCCCCTCGTTGCCCTCCTCCGCCAATGGCCGCTCGGGACGTTCGCGCTCCTGAGCCGGGGCTACCGGGTGGCTTCGGTGAATGCCGCTATCCTCCCGCCGCTCAGCACGCGGCATGATGACGCCGGGAACGCGCTGGACCTCGCCACCAACGCCCCCTTCACCCTTGCCCCTGAACTTCCTGAGCAGCCAATCCTTCATGCAAGCCCCTCCACAACTCTCATCACCCGCTGGGCAGCATCGGGAATCCCTGAGGCCAGCGAACCGGTAACCATGGGAGCTAGCCTATCACGCTGATCCCGCAGGCCCAAAACCGTGCGGGAAAACGCCTCACTATCAAACTCCGCTTGTACAAACACCAGCGCAGCACCAGCACGCTCGTAGTGCCTGGCATTGAACTCCTGATGGTTATCCGTGGCGTGGGGGAAGGGCACGAGCAGAGCCGGAAGACCGGCGACGCTCAATTCGGCCAGCGTCGTAGCCCCCGCACGCCCCACTACAAGATCAGCCCACAACAGAAGCTCATCCATCCGCTCCACATATTCCACTACACGGGCTTCCCCAGCCCCAGCGTAAGCCCCACCTACCTCCCCAAGACGCCCCGTACCACACTGGTGAACAACCTCCAATCCCCCATGCTCCCTGCACAAAGAGCCCAGAAGCGTCGCTACCGTACCGTTCAAAAAGGCAGCGCCTTGGGACCCGCCAAGGACCAACAGCCGTAGGGGCCTGTCGCCATTGAGAAGACTCCCATCGGCCAACATCGAAGAACGACGCTCCCGAATCTCAAGAATCGACCGACGCACCGGATTGCCCGTCAACTCCACCTTCCCCTCGGGTAACCATTTCGAACTCTCACCATACGATGTACAGACAACCCTCGCCATGCGCGCCAGTGCACGATTGGTGCTGCCTGGTATCGTATTCTGCTCAAGCAACACCACGGGAATCCGGCTCAATACTGCAGCCACCACCGCAGGCGCTGAAGCATATCCTCCACTGCCTACCACAACCTGAATGTCATTCTGCAGCAAATGCGCCATTGCCATAGGCACCGCTGCGGCCATCCCCAACGCACCACGAACCTGCCGCCCCCTGCTCACCCCCCGCACTCGCCCCACCGGCAACCTCACAAAACGGTGGCCCGCATCACCCAGAAGACGCCCCTCCAATCCGTCGGCCCCAAGAAAGAGCGGCGCTGCAAATCCGCCCCCGGCCTTCATGGCCTCTGCAAGTGAGACCAAAGGCAACACGTGGCCGCCAGTACCGCCGCCTGCTAACGCTACCCTCATGGCTCAGCCCTCACATATACAGCATCGCCGCCTTCGGAAGTCACCTCGTGAACCAAAGCAACCTCACCATCCCCACGGCTCAGATTCAGTATCAGCCCAACAGCGGCCGACATGGCCACCAGACTGCTTCCACCCCAGGAAATAAATGGCAGGGTAATACCTTTTGTAGGAAAAGCTCCAGAAGCCACGCAAATATGCACGCCAGCGTGCAGTGCTATCAATAACGACAGGCTTATACCCATATATCGCTTAAACTTATCCGTATGCCGTAGACTTACCTTGATGCCGGCGTAGAGCAGATAGATAAACGCACTGATAAGCAGAATGCTCCCCACCGCCCCGAACTCCTCAGTCAGAATCGAGTAAATGAAGTCCGTGTGCGACTCCGGAATGGACCCCGCAATGTTCTGAGGACCCTGAGCCAAACCCCTGCCGAATAAGCCGCCCGACGCCACAGTTGTCACCGACTGGTGCAACTGCGCCCCCCCCAAGGCGTCCTTGTAAGCCTCCGGAGCAAGCCAGGCCAAAAACCGCTCTGTTCGATTGTCCGAAAAGTAGATTGCTGCAGCGCCCGCACTGCCGAATATCGCCATTACAACAGCAATTGACTTCTTGCTCGACCCGCCAATGTACAACAACGCAAGCATTACGACACTCAAAACAATCGTACTGCCCAAATCTGGCTGTAAAAGAAATAGCACGAAGAGAATGGCACCCGCCGCCACGTTGGGCACTAGGCCGTCCTTGATGGAGGCCGAGAGCCGGTCATCCTTCGTCCCAACGTTGTAGGCAAGCCAGACGCAGAAGGCCACCTTGGCAAACTCACCGGGCTGAAACCTCATGCCTATGGTAATCCATCGCGTACTGTTATTAACGTTCTGGCCGAATACCAAGACCAAAGCCATTAATACAATGCCAACTGCGAAGAACAGCTTTCCGCAATGCGCCTCAACAAACCTAAGTGGAATGAAAGTGGCCAAAAGAAGGGCCAGCAGGGCCACTACGACGTGCTGCGCATACGCAACCAACTTGGCCGTGCTGGCAGAACCGGCCACACCAGACTCAAGACCCCCGAAGGCAGTGGCGCTGAAGACCATGACAATCCCGGCACCCACCAGCATAAGATAGACCAGCAGCAGTCCTGATGCAAACCCCGGCGCCTGGTAAAGCCTGGTTTCGCTCATGTCTACCTCACCTTGATACTTGCCAGGGCAATGAGCCCAAGCAGAATCGACACAATCCAAAAACGCACAATGATCTTGGGTTCGGAAAGCCCTTGCAGCTCGTAATGGTGGTGCAGTGGAGCCATTCGGAATACCCGCCTGCCCGTCAGCTTGAACGAGGTGGTCTGGGCAATAACGGACAGCGCCTCAACTACGAAGACACCATTAATAATAATGCTTAAAAACTCATTCTTGGTAAAGACTGCAAGACAGCCAAGAACTCCACCGATAGACAGTGCACCAACGTCGCCCATGAAGACAGAGGCAGGAAAACTGTTATACCAGAGGAAACCGATCCCCGCTCCAATGAACGACCCGGCAATCACGCCCAACTCGCCTGAGTTCTCAATGCGAGGAATGAGAAGATATGCCTGAACGTCAAACTTTGCAATCACTGCGCCACTTAGATAGGCAAATAGCATAAACACAGCAGCCGAGCTGATGCTAGGCATTATTGCTAAACCATCGAGACCATCGGTTAGATTTACAGCATTCGATGTGCCGACAATAACAACGCTGGCGAAAACTGCGTAGAGCCACGGTGGCAATTCGAGATACCAGTGATCAATACGCATAAATGGAAAGTAGAGGCGAGTATTGAAGTTTACCTCATCGGCGAAGAAATAGAAAAAGATAAACATGAGCGAGAGCGAGACAAGGAACTGCCAGAAGAGCTTAGTCTTCCCCCTGACCCCCTTCTTTCGAGTGATTTTAAAGTAGTCATCCATGAAACCTAAAATGGCGTATGCTAACATGATGATCAACGTGAGCCAGATGTAGGGACTCTTCAGATCCCCCCACAGCAGGACAGAGACCAGGACCGTTACTATCATAAGCGTGCCACCCATGGTCGGCGTTCCGCTCTTCGACAAATGCCTCTCCGGCCCGTCGGTACGCACTACTTGTCCAATCTGCTTAATCTGAAGCATCCGAATGAACCAGGGATATAATAGCCATGTCGCTACAAGACTGGTGAATACACTGGCGATAATCCTGAAAGGTAAATATCGAAGGACGTTAATTGGCGTGTAGTAGTCACGTAGTATTTCTTGAAGCCAGAAGAGCATTACGCTACCTCTCCTTGCAGAGCCGACAGCACCCGCTCCATGCGGGCCGAACGAGACCCCTTCAGCAAAACCAAGTCACCCCGGGAGAGGTTCTGCCTCAGCCAGGCAGCAGCCCCGACCGCATCCTCCTGGAATACCGACGGCTCTCCACCATGTGCACGCAGATAGTCGCTGGAACCAGGCCCAACAGCCACCAGTCCCAACCCCAGCGTTGCTGCATAGGCCCCCACACGCTCGTGCAACGCAACACTCTCTACACCAAGTTCCCACATACCCCCCAAAACAGCGATCTTCCTTCCAACTGCCTGACGCTGGGCGAGAGACTGCAATGCCGCCTCCATCGACCCCGGGTTCGCATTGTAGGCGTCCACCAGAAACGTCACCCCCCCCGCCTCAACAACCTGCATCCTCATGGCCTCAGGCTCGAAACGATGCAGAGACTCTATCGCCGCTTCCGCAGGAACTCCCAACATCGTGGCAGCAGCTAACGCCGCCGCAGCGTTGCGAAGGTTGAATACGCCGGGGACCGGTAGCTCCAGATCATAAGCCCGGCCGTCCACCTCTATCTCTGCAGCACACCCGGCGGCAGTCTCACGGGCTCCACTCAGTCTCACGTAATCGCCAGCCTCGTGGCCGAACTTCACACACCTCCCCCTGAATGGCCGCTCAGCCAATGCCGCCACGTACGATGGCACTACTACATACCCCCCCTCGCCTACGACCCGGCCCAGACTGGACTTCTCCAACAGAACCCCCGACAAACTCCCGAACCCCTCAAGGTGAGCCTCCAGTACCGCCGTTATCACTGCTACGTCAGGCAAAGCAAGCAGCGCCAAACGCCCAATCTCACCAGGTGCATTGCTGCCTAACTCAAGATTCAAGAAGTGGTGCCTCTCTCCCAGACCAACCAGCGTCAACGGTACCCCAAGGAGATTGTTGTTGTTGCCACGAGTCGATAGACCGCCCCCCAAAGCCCCCTCCAAGATGCCACGAAGCATGTTCTTCGTCGTGGTCTTGCCCGCTGAGCCAGTGGTCGCTACCGTCGGTCCCCGCCAGGATTCTCTGCAACACTCCGCTATCAGCCACAAGGCACTGGGTACATTGGGCACCGCCACCAAATCCATCGCTAAGGGCCCTTCCGCCAACAACTCCGGTACCTTCCTCTCCTCAACCAGCGCCGCAACGGCCCCAGCCTCCAATGCAGCCCGCACATAGGCGTGTCCGTCACTCTTCGCCCCGGCAAAACAACAGAACAGCGCCCCTGGCGCTCCGATAGTCCGCTGGTCATTGGTGGCCCACAAGACCTCGGCCCCGCCAGACCCTATCAGTCGGCCACCACAGAACCCCGCAAGCTGTGCCGTCGTGTACGACATTACTTGCTCACCTCCAATGACCTGCAAACCCCGCAGGCCACTTCGCTGTCGTCAAAATGCAACACTTCCGTTCCGATAATCTGATATGTTTCGTGACCCTTGCCCGCTATTAACACCCCATCCCCACTCCTTGCCAATGATATCGCTGCCTCTATTGCCATTGCCCTGTCTGGTATTATTAGGGTGCGCGAAAATTGCGAATCGGGCGATATTCCGCCCTGGATATCAGCGATGATTGAGAGCGGTGACTCCGTCCTAGGGTTATCAGACGTGATAATAGCTAGGTCTGATAATCTCTCGACCACGGAGCCCATGATGGGGCGCTTGGTTCTGTCCCGATCGCCACCGGCACCAAATACCGTGAAGAGCCGCCCCGGAACAACCTCCCGAAGAGTAGCCAACACCTTCTCCAACGAATCGGGAGAGTGCGCATAGTCCACCCACAACCCGATGCCAAGCTCGTTTTCTATCTGATCAAGTCGGCCCCGAACAGGCGCCATCCCATCCAAAGCAGCGGCCGCCTTCCCAACATCCAGATCCAGAAGATGGACCGCCCCAAGGGCCGCCAATATGTTCGCTACGTTGTGCCGCCCAACCAGACGGCTCCGCACCGGCACCCGCCCAAATGGCCCCACGGCATCAAATGTCATGCCACCAAAACCCAACTCCAGTTGCTCAGGCCAAAGGTCCCCAAGGGCCCGCTCCAAGCTGTACCGCACCTGCCGATACCCTATGGCCTCCGATATGGACCGCCCCAACTCGTCGTCCAGGTTCAACACCGCACCCCGACACGATGGACTTGCGGGCAGCAACTCGGTAAAGAGCCTGCGCTTCGTGGCCCCGTATTCCTCCATGGTGCCGTGGAAGTCCAGATGGTCCTGTGAGAGATTCGTGAAGACGCCCACGGCGAAATCGATGCCAGCTACCCTGTTGAATGCAATGCCGTGGCTCGAAACCTCCAGCGCCGCCAGCTCCACATTCTTCCTCCTCATGGAGGCCAACAGCTTCAACAAATCCGCTGACTCCGGCGTGGTGTTCGCCAAGCTTACGCTCTCCCCAGCAAACCGAGCCCCCATAGTACCCACCAGGCCAGACAAAAGGCCGCACTCCCGACTTACGTGCTCCAAAATATAGGTTATAGAGGTCTTGCCGTTGGTCCCCGTTACCCCAACCACATGCATAGCGCCACTGGGGTGTCCAAGTAGATTTCGGGACAAGTAGGCCATAGAGAGCCTCGTGTCCTCCACAAGAATGAAATCCTTTCCCGCAGGAACGTACTCTCTGCGACTCACAACCAGCAGTGAGGCTCCAGATGCTACAGCGTCCGCAACGTGCTCGTGGCCATCAACCCGGTATCCCGATAGCGCCACGAAAATGGCGCCGGCCCGAACCTTCCTGGAATCGAACTCGATTCCAGAGTAGTCGACCACTTCAGGCATCCTGGCCTCAACTACCAACACGTCACGAAGTAGCTCCTCTCGCCGCATCATGGTCTTGGCCTCTCTTGCCTGAAGTCAATTCGAACGGTGCTGCCTGGCTTCACAAGGAGTCCCGCCGCAGGCAGCTGCCCGTGAGCCCAGCCCGAACCCGTGGCAGATACGGTCAGCCCCGCCGAAGCAGCCAGCCCCACCGCACGGGCAACACTCAACCCCCTGAAGTCAGGCACCATGACCATGGTGGCCCCAGACTCTATAGCCAATACTTCAGGCTCCTGCTCCGCTGGCCTCGTGGGCCGTGGAACACCAAGTCCCATCTCCTCAGGTAGCTCGATTCGAGCAGTATCTCCAAACGAAATGTACGCCATGGTATCACGAACTATGTTAGAGAAGACCGGGGCCGCAACCATGCCGCCACCATGATTCGTGGTCGGATTGTCCATGATCACCAGCACCGTGAACTTCGGGTCGTCCAGAGGCGCCACCCCCGCAAACCAGGCAGACCAGAGGTCCACATAGGCCCCTGCAGGGATCTTAACCTTCTTCCTATCCTTGTTCCTATACTCCACAGTGGTGACGAGATATTTCTGAGCCGTGCCAGTCTTTCCCCCAACCTCCACCGAAGGCACGTCCGCTGCCTCGCCTGTGCCTCCCTCCTCAACCACCTCCCTCAAAGCACGCATCAACTCGCGGGCAACCCAAGAGTCAAACACCCTCTCACGAATGGGGTTGGCCCTGTAGACCTCCCCTCCCGAGGAGTCGAACATGCTCTTTACCAACACCGGTTGCACCCACACCCCATCGTTGGCGATGGTGTTGAATGCAGCCAGAATCTGTATCGGAGTCCCAGAAACCCCCTGCCCGAAGGAACGGTTCGCTACGTCGAAAACCGACTTGGTCCGGGGATTCCCCAGCCAGGAGTTCGCCTCGGTCATGGAGCGCTTGGCCAGGTCCTTCGTGGCCTCGGCGATCAACCAGGCACCCAACCCCTCAAAGGTCTCGGGCAAAATGACGACATCCTCTTGCGCCACCCCATCCTGCGCATTCTCCCCCTCGCTCTCGCTCCCCTCCCTGTCGCTCTCCTCCCTGTCGGCCCCCTCGGTGTTTGCCTCCTCGTTGTTGGCCTCCAGCGCATCGGCCTCGGCAACCTCTTGCTTGGCAACAGGCTTGGGCATGTGCGCATCGGCAATGCCCTTAAAGTAATGATGAACCTCGGCCGCAAGCGCCGCTACCGCATCCCTGGGTGGGGGCACTACACCTGTCCTCCGACCTATCCGCAGCTTCAAGAGGTACTCGTGCATCGGCACGGCTCCAAGCTTCAGCCCGAACTCACCCATGCAGATATTCGAGGAGTATTTGATGGCCTGACCCAGCGTCAGGAAGTTGTGCTTTTTTACGTCTTTAATAGGCTTCTCTCGCTTGTCTTCCACGACGCGCCACTCACCGTCGTGGCCGAAACAGTAGCTCTCCAGGTCGCCAAGTCCCTCCTGTAGGAACATGCCAGCTATCAAAGGCTTCAACGTCGAGCCGGGCTCGTAGAGCCTGGTGAAGGCAGCGGGGTCCCAACGCTCCAAATCTTCCTTCTTGTAGGTCCGCCGGACTTCGGCGTTGGGGTTGAAAGAGAGAGCCTGAGCAACAGCCAGCAAGTCGCCGCTCTTGGTGTCCATCACTATGGCGATGCCCCGCTGAGCCCCACTGGCCATTACTGCCTCGGTCAGGTGCTTCTCCACTCGAACCTGTAGATATGAGTCGATGGCCAGTCTCAAACTCAGGCCGTTAATCTCACCAGGGATGTTCTGCTCGTCCAGGATCATACTGCGGCCCCTGCCGCGACGCCCAACCAGTTTGGTCACTCCGCCTGTCAAGGCCTCCTGGTACCAAGCCTCAGTGCCGTACCGCCCAACCATGTCACGACGAGACGGTTCCCGCCCAAACATCTTGGCAAACTCGGCATCAGCGTCAGTGGCGAATCCGATGACCTGCCCGGCCACTGCCCCCTGTGGATATCGGCGCTGCGCCCGGTCGTTGATGCGCAGTCCCCGCAACTTCTCCTTCAACCAGACAATCTGCGGGTCTGGACGTGCTGCCTTGCCCGCAACAAGATCCGATTTCTTGTAGACCGGCTCGTATCTCAGCACTGCCGATAGCGCAGCGGCTGTCTCAGGACGTAACTCTCGGTCCACGAAGGTAACAGGATTGCGCCCAAGCTCATACCGATCGAGGAAAGCTGTAAGCCAGCCGTCCACGGTAACCGAACGTACGTACCCACCCTTCACGCGCTGAAGGAAGCCATGAGCGATCTCCTCGTCCGAGGCTATCCCCTTGCGCCAGCCTTCCTTGAAGCGGTATCGCTCAATCACCGCCGCTTCACTCATGTCCAGAAGGCCCGCCAGAAAAGCAATGAGAAAATCCTCGTTTTTGGCCGGTACTGGGTGGACTATCTCCAGCTTGCCCTGCATTGAGCTGTAGGCGAAGGAACGTCCCTTACAGTCAACGATGTCGCCACGGTCGCCGGCGACCTCCACAGTCACACTGGTCGTCTTCTCAACGGCCTCACGGGCTTCCTCGCCCATGGTCGCCTGCATCACAAGAGTCTTGCCCAGACCCAGCAGTAGAGGGAAGCCACAGCAGACGGCGACCAGTACCGCCCTGTGCTCCATCCCCCATTCGCTCTTAATCCAAGCAGGTAGCTTCATTGTGTCTTCTCTCTATCTAATTCTCGCTAGTTTCTTCTTGCAACGTTTGCCAAAGAAGCCCTCGCCCCCCAACTTCTCGCACTTAGTGTATCGTTTTGTCGCCTCACCAATATTCCCGAGGCTCTCATACGCCGCAGCGGAATGGAAGAACGGGTCCACATAGTCCGGGCAGCGGGTGATTGATGCCTCGAAAGCATCAAGAGCGTCGTCCCAGCGCTTCATATCAACGTATACTAAACCAATGTTGTTGTAAGCAAGGCACATCCCGTTATTCAGAAACAGGGCTCGCTTCAAATGCTGCTCCGCTTCACGAAGCTTTCCCAAATTGAAGTAAGCCCACCCAAGATTGTTCTCCGCCAGGTAGGGAGTGCCGTAACGTGACTCGGTTAACAGTGGGAGCAGCGTGTCCACGGCCTGCTGCCACTGCTGCATCGCAATGTGCAGAGCACCCAGGTTGGCCCTGGCATCGAGAAATTCGGCGTCGGCCCTCAACGCTGACTCGAAGTGCTTGAGCGCCTGCCCGTAGTCACGACGCCCCATGTATATCAGCCCGGCAAGGTTGTGCCCTAACGCATGGTCGGGCGATATCTTGAAGCAACTCTCGAGCTCCAGAAGTGCACCTTGGGCATTTTTCTCATAATAGTTATTAACGGCAAGACTGTAGTAGAAGTCACCGTCTCGCTCTACTTTGTCGGGATTGGCCGAGCAAGCCGCCAACAGAGCTGCTATGCCGATAAGCCACCTGGTCATGGTTGCTCCTTAATGGCCTTGGGACCCTCTGGCACCCGCTCCATTATTATCGTCTCGCCGGCCCTGGGGTGCCTCAATGAACGATTGTGCAAGATGCTCTCCATGGTATTGGGTATGCCCCGAAGAGCCTCATACTCACCGTTCAACGTCCGGCGCTCACGAGTTAGATTCCGTACCCGCTCCTCAGCCTGGCCACGCAGAGCACCCGTTTCAACATAGTCGTATTGCCTGGCAACCACAAAGACCCCAAGCATCACCAACAGGGTAACTCCCGTAATACCAAGTATGAAGGTCCTGATGAAAGCTCCGCTCATGACAGCCTCTCAAGACATCTCAGCGCTGCACTCCGCGCCCGAACGTTGGCGCAAAGCTCAGCCTCCGACGCCGTTAGCCTATCAGCTACAACACAGTATGAACCCCCGGCAGCATACCCCTTGAATGCACGCTTCACGGCACGCTCCTCCAATGAGTGGAACGTCACCATAGCCAACCTTCCTCCAACACCCAAAACGGGAACAGAGGCCTCCAATAGTCGATCCAACTCCTCCATCTCCCCGTTCACGGCTATGCGCAGCGCCTGAAAAACCTGCGCCACTGGCCCCGTCTTCCCCCGAGCAAATCCGAACCTCAACATGTCGGCCAGTTGCACCGTCGTCGAAATCGCCCCGCTGCAAACCCCATCCTTCACCCTCTTGGCAATCTCCATGGAGCGGGGAACGTCGCCATACTCCCTCAATACCTCGGCCAACTCACCAACGCTCAACCGCCGAATCAGACCCTCTGCACTCTCGCCTCCCTCTTCCCCATCCATCCGCATGTCCAGAGGTCCCTCATGCGTCAAGCTGAAGCCCCGGTACCCAACATCGATTTGATGGCTGCTTATCCCAAGATCGGCAACAATGAACAATGGCGCCGAATCCAACAACGCCGCCCACTTGCCTATGTTCGAGAATTTGTCGTGAACTATCCTGAACCGGTCCCCGAAACGACCAAGACGAATCCGAGAGGCCTCAACTGCCTCGGGATCCCTGTCCATCCCAAGGCCAACGAATCCAGGCAAAGCCTCCAGAAGTGCTTCACTGTACGCTCCACCACCCAAGGTTACATCGATGAAACTGCCGCGTGCACCAACGCTTCTGGCGCAAGAGACAACTTCCTCCAGTAATACCGGTACGTGGTGGTACATGGCCTAACCGTGCTTGTTGTTTGCAAGCTCCGGAGTGTTGTTGGCCTCGGGTCCAGCTTCAGGCATGTTCGACAGCCTGCTCAGCATGGCGTCGAGAATCTGTGGACCCTCATCCACAAGTCCTCGCAACACACGCCTGCCTGCCTCCTCATCCCACAACTCAACATAGTCGCCACACCCCAGCAACATCACGTCGCTGTTCGTCTTGATGCCGCATAACTCCCGAAGAGAAGGATCAAGCAGCACCCTGTACTGCTGGTCCCACTCCACCGGCTGTGCCAGCGCAGCAAAACGCATGAATGTCGCATACTCCCTGCTGAGTGGATGAAGTCGACTCAAATCCCGTCGCTGCTTCTCCCATTGAGCCACACTCTGGAGAACCAGGCAGGGTTGGTCCGGCCGTCGCGTCAGTATCAGGTCGGGCCGTTCGCCGTAGCTGGCGTGCAACGAAGTGACCAGACGCCGGGGCAGAAATAACCGCCCCTTGTCATCCACCTTGTTGGTCCAGCTGCCGACGAACATAGCCCTGCACCTCTCTCCGCTGCGTTCCGTTCCTTCCCGCCTTGCTTCCATTTGCATCCTATAGCACTGCTCTGGACTTCCACCAAGACGTTTCTCTCCTCCACTTTCCTCCACAGAGTGGCGAGGCTACAGGTTGTGGCTGTTTTTTCAGGGAAAGACACAAGATATAGTGGGGTTGCCCCCCCTGGGCCGATCTTATACCGCTGCTATGGGCTCCAACGCTGCATGGGCCGCCAGGTTCCAGGTGAACGCCCGAAACCCACGATCTGAAGAGATCGCTGACCCTCTACTTACGCACCAATTGTGAAACCACTACCAGAGTTGCTGGAGAAAAAACTTCGTAAAATCGGGCACTTCCACTACCGTTGCTCAATAGAAAAGTCAACGGAAAACCCCGCCCCTTCCTCCTCAAGCCTCATCGCCCCCCTGCTCCCGCTCAACCAAACCCCCACCCCATCTCCATACCCAGAAGCCCGCAGCGCCTCCCACCATACCAGTTCCCCAGTCGATGGCAAAAAAACCACATCGGGCCGCAGTCGCTCCAACAATGCACCAAATACCGGCGCCTTGTGACCATGATGAGGGGCCTTAAGAAACAACTGCCCCCTCTCAGGTGCCCCGTAACCAATTCGCTCCTCCAGCCCCCCCATGGCCCCATCCACGTCCACTCCCTTGCCCTCCCAATCCCCGGCAAATAGCAACGTCGCCTCCCCAAACTCAGCCGATAACACTAACGACGTGTCGTTTTGCCCAGCGAAATCCCCCCCGGGCGGCGGCCACCAGGCACTCCACACACCGCCTCCCCACCCAACCCGCTGCCCTGGAGCAAACCCCCTGACCGCTGGCTCCCCCCCACCACAGCCCCGGCCGTCACGAGCCAGACGCCGGGCTACCTTCTCACCATCCGTCCCCTCGGCTACCCAGAATTCGCATATCTCAACTCGGCTCAGTATCGCCCGCAGCCCTCCGTAGTGGTCCCGATGCGCATGAGAAACCACAACGATGTCCAGACGCTCGGCCCCAACGTGCCACAGGTAAGGCAGAAGAACCCTGGAGCCCGCACCTATGTCACCGCCATCAATCAACATCTTCCCCCCACTCTCAGCCTCCAACAGCAACATGTCCGCCTCGCCCACGTGAAATCCCGTCAGTCGCCACCCGTCAGCTCTGCCCGGAACACTCAACAACAACACCGTTGCCCCCGCCAGCGCCAACACTGTCCCACCTCGCAACCGCCCCCAAAAGCTGGCCAGAAAGAAGGCCACCGAGGCCATCAGCACCGGGGCAAGACCCGGCCAGGATACTCTGGCAGCACCAGCGACACTGGCCACTCCCACTAACCAACTCTCCAAAAGGCCCAAACCCTCCGAAAGCACAACCCCAAACGCCTGCCCCGCAAACCCCGGCCATGGTAACACCACCGCAACCAGACAAAGCGGGAACAACAGCCGAGAAACCAGCGGTACAGCTACGACGTTGGCTGGAACCGCAAGCAACGGAATCCCACCAAAATGGAACCAGACCAGGGGCAACGTTGCTACCGACGTCCCCCACGTCGACGCCGCAGGTCCCAACAGATACCGCTCACACAGGGGCCACCACCGACTCACCCCCTCACGCCCAACGCTAACCCCAGCCCCCATCTCTCTGCTCCGCACCTTCATCAGCTCCCCGCTCAGCATCATCGCTCCAACACACGTAACGCTAAGAAGAAAGCCAACCTCGGTCACCGCCGGAGGCCTGCTCGCAACTATTACCAGCGACGCTACACTCAGCCACGTCCAGCCCTCGTACCGACGCCCCGTAATCTGCGAAAACGACCGCCCCAACAACATCACCCAAGCCCTTATGCACGACACCGGCGCACCCGTTACCAACAGATACCCAGTTCCCAACCCCACCACCAGCAACGCTGCCAAGACCCCCCTCGAACGTCCCCCGCTCCCATCAGGCCTCACTCTTCCAATGAGCAACGCCAACAGCAGCACAAGCTCCCCAACCGTGCTCAAATGCAGACCAGAAACCGCCAATAAATGCGCTGCTCCAGTTACCGAAAGTATCTCCCTCAGCTCAAGGCTTATCCCCCTGGAATCCCCCAGCACCAACGCTGCCACCACCCCCCTCCGGTCCCCACGCAATCCCAGCCCTTCAATGCGACCCGCTATGGCCTCCCGGGCCGCAGCGGCTCCCCTCCACATCCTCGTCCAGAGCGACATCCCGGCGGTCACTGGCCTCACCACAACCCTGGTCAAAGCAATGCTCCCGCTTATGCCCCGGCCCGCATGGTGCGCCTGCAAATCGAACTCGAAAGGATTGGCCTTCCGCTCAGCCACGCTGCAAAACCCCTCCCCCAACACCACATCACCGGGCCGAGGATATACAACCCCCACCCCCGAATCCCACCTTGCCCCCGCCAACCACACATCCCCCCCCTCCAACGCTACCCCCACCCGAATTCGCCCCCCGCTCCAAGTCGCCAGCCCACGCACAACCCCAGCTACTACCCTGCGCTCAGCTACCTCGGTTCCCAGCGCCATGCCGCCGAATCCCAAATACGCAATAATTACTCCCCCAACCACCCCCCCCC
>CAZQHM010000093.1:0-17926 GCA_964593355.1 uncultured Myxococcales bacterium | reverse complement strand
CGAGTCCGAAAGGTCCCAAAGGTCCGAGTCCGAAAGGTCCCAATAGTCCGAGTCCGAAAGGTCCCAAAGGTCCGAGTCCGAAAGGTCCCAATAGTCCGAGTCCAGCCCACCCACAACTCCCCACCTTCACCGCAACGCCCCCTCAGCCGGTAGATCCTTCACTCCCCAGTGAGCCTCCGGGAGTCGGCCCGGCTTCATTTGCAGCTTTGCCTGGGCGCCAGAGTAGCAATATCGCCGCCAGCAGGGCTATCACCACGCCGCTCACCCACATGGGCACGGCGTATCCCAACCTCTCTCCCATAGGACCATACACGAGGCTGCCCAGAATGGTCCCGGCCATGGACATGAAGTGCACGACGCCGGCGTGTCCCCCCATACGCTCCAGTGCGAACAGCCTGGGCACTCCCAGGTAGAAGACCAGGAAGATGGCTCCGTCCCCGATTCCATGCACCATCCTGAACAGCACAGAGGACCAGATGGGCCCAAACACCATACTGATCTGGCCAATAGCGGATAGCACCATGCCGAAGATGGCAAGGTTCCTGATGTCAGGCTCCTTGTCGGGTTTGCGTAGCAGCCACAGCATCAGCAGCACTATGGAGAACATCTCTGCAGCGAAGTAGCCGCCCATTTCCTGCAGCTCCAGGCCTCGATCCACCTGAAGGTAGAGGCCATAGCAGGTCATCTCAGCCCCCCAGTGTGTTGCGAAGAGTACCAGCCACAGGCCCATGAGCAACACTTTCGGTTTCTTAAGTTCGCCTTTGTAGAGTCCCAATTTGCTTGGGGCAACCATCGTCGCAGGCAGACCCCAGGCCAGTAGCGCTAGCAAAGCGTATGTTGCAGCGCCCCACAGCATGGCGCTGGAGAATGGCAGACGGCTCAGCAGGTAGCCCGCTGCCAGGGCACCAACGCTTGCGCCGAAGTAGCGGCTCAGTTGGTAACGGTACACCCCTTTGATTCGGTGCTCCTGGGAAGCGGTCTTGAGGAGTTGAACGTCGAGACTGACCTTGAACAGACCTCCGCCAAGTGACCAGACGAAGAAGACGGGCAGGTAGGCGCCGAAGTCCTTCACCAGGGCCATCAGCGCCAGCCCCGCTGCCTGAGCCAGCAGGCCGGCCATGATCATTGCCCTGCTTGTGACCCAATCGTTGCCCAGACCTGCGGGTGCCGAGGCCAGCATTATTGTTATTGCCTGAAGGGCGAACAGAAGACCGATTTCGCCACCACCGAAGCCCAACTCATCCTTGAAGAAGAGGGGCAGGAAGAAGCCGGTCAACATAGATATCATGGAGTAGAGCCAAGCCAGAGAATACAGCAGGTTGCCTGGATGCCTCCCAATGCCACGTCCCGACCTTGTCTCAGCACCAAAGCTTGTTTCTGACATGTTTGCTCTCTTCAACGAAACAGGGGCCGTTCTATAACACCATAAAGCGTCATACAATCCCCAGCCTCTCGACTGGGCCCAGGGCCAGCCAAAGCGAAATAACCGGCCTTCTGCTCTCATGAACCCCTCGGAGGCCCACGGCCGGCGCATACAACCACGGAAACCGGTCCAATGCAACGGAGTGGTGCAGCCTTCCCGTGGGAGGAGCCTGTGTCGGGCAAGCCTGTGTCGGGGACAAGCCTGTGTCGGGGATGTGTCGGGGACGGAGCCTGTCTCGTCGGGGACGGAGCCTGTGTCGGGGACGGAGCCTGTCTCGGGGACGGAGCCTGTCTCGGGGATGTCTCGGGGACGGAGCCTCGGGGACGGGGACGGAGCCTCGGGGACGGAGCCTCTGCTATCGCCGGGCGAGGCGTCTGGCCATCGCCGCTCTGACAGCAGCCTGGAGGCTTCGGTGTGCGGTCAGGGGGGACAGCGTACAGCCCTCTACCTTAGGGACGGTCTATCCACTCCAACGGGCCCAAGAAGGAGCGTTGACTATTCATGAAGGATGCCAGGCGGCAGGAAGCTTGGCCAAAACCAGCCTGACCCTGGCACAGACCCACAGCTACACATGACACAATAAATAAGAATGGTAGGAATCCATGAATAGTTAAAGCCTTCATAAAGCTGCGAATGCGAATATATAGACAAACAGCCTGAAGATTATTTATCATCCAGCATATGAGGGTATTTATAATCGGTAGGTGGAACAAAGGTCTCTTTGATGGTACGCATACTCGTCCAACGGAGGAGGTTCAGGGGACTTCCAGCTTTGTCGTTGGTCCCGCTGGCTCTAGCGCCACCGAAAGGTTGCTGGCCAACGACGGCGCCTGTGGGTTTGTCGTTGATGTAGAAGTTGCCTGCGGCGTTCATGAGGGCATCGGTCAGCTTCGCAATGAGATAGCGGTCTTTGGCGAAGATAGCTCCCGTAAGAGCGTAGGGGCTGGTTCGGTCTACCAGCTGCACGGTGTCATCCAGTTTGTCGTCTTCGTAGACATAGACTGTCAGGACCGGTCCGAAGATCTCCTCCTCCATGAGCCTGAAACGAGGATTGGTTGTTACCACTATGGTCGGATCAATGAACCATCCCTTCTCAGAATCGCTATTTCCACCGACAACTATTTCTGCCTCCTCTGAATCCCTAGCGTACTCAATATATCCCGTGATGCTTTCGAAGGCACTTTTGTCGATAACGGCACCCATAAATGTCTTAAAGTCGGCCACGTCGCCCACGACAATCTCAGAAGCCATGGACTTCAGCCGCTGCAGCACTTGAGGCCAGATCGATCTGGGAACGTAGGCCCGGCTGGCAGCGGAGCATTTCTGGCCTTGGTACTCGAAGGCGCCGCGGAAAAGGGCCACGGAAAGCGCTTCAACGTCAGCATCAGGGGCTGCGAGAACGAAGTCTTTGCCACCTGTTTCCCCTACGATTCGAGGATAGGTCCGGTACTTGCCTTGGGCCAGACCGTCACCGATTCGTTTCCACATACCGTTGAAGGTCCCCGTGGAGCCAGTGAAATGCAGGCCAGCGAAGTTGGGGTTGTCAAACACAACATCCCCAACAGTTCGGCCGGGGCCCGGGATGAAGTTGATGACTCCGTCGGGCAACCCAGCTTCTCTCAGTATCTGCATGATGTACCAGGCCGACAACACTGCTGTGGAGGCCGGCTTCCAGAGTACAACGTTCCCCATGATAGCCGGTGCAGTTGGCAGGTTTCCACCGATGGCGGTGAAGTTGAAGGGCGTGACGGCAAGGACGAAGCCCTCAAGAGGTCTGTAGCATGCGATATTCCAGATACCAGAGGGACTCACTAAATCTTGATTGCTCACAATCTGAAACATGTAAAAACTATTGAATCGCCAGAAATCGATAAGCTCGGCAGCGGCATCTATTTCTGCCTGGTGGACATTTTTACTTTGTCCAAGCATCGTTGAAGCTAACAGAGCTTCTTTGTACTTCCCCGATGCCAGCTCTGCTGCCTTCAAGAAGATCGCCGCCCGCTGATTCCAAGGTGTTCTGGACCACTGGGCCGAGGCCTGGATGGCGGCGTCGATGGCCATGGAGACCTCCTCGGCCCGGGCTTCGTGGAACTGACCAAGCACGAGGGAGTGGTCGTGCGGTGCCCTGATTTGGTGCGTAACTCCAGTTCGAATCTCTCGTCCTCCTATTACCAGAGGAATATCCAATATCGTGCCGGCTTGGCGCTTCAACTCGGCCTGTAGCGCTAACCGTTCAGGGCTGCCCGGCGTGTAGCTTCTAACTGGCTCATTGGTTGGTGCAGTCAATATGCTGGTGTTGATTCTCATTGGTGTATCTCCCAATAATCGTGCCCAAAGCCAACCATATTCCGACGGAACAAAGTGTGTCAGTCACTACTTCGTGGCCGGTTCGGTGCTGATTCTGATGCCCTGGGCGAGTTCCACCTTGCCACTATAGTTGATGGTGCTGGTCAGTCGACGCATGTAGGCTTTCCAGGAATCAGAGCCGCTCTCGCGTCCCCCGCCGGTTTCTTTCTCACCGCCAAAGGCGCCGCCAATTTCGGCACCGCTGGTACCAGCATTCACGTTGGCCATACCGCAATCGCTTCCTGCTGCGGATATGAAGCGCTCGCACTCGAGCATGTCATTTGAAAAGAGCGAACTGCTGAGCCCCTGGGGGACGCCGTTCTGGATCGCTATTGCTTCTTCCAGGGTCTTATAGCGCATGACCCATAGGATGGGAGCGAAGGTCTCTTCCTGAACGATGCCCATGTCCGGCGTGACCTCTGCAACGCAGGGAGTGATGTACGATTCGCCGAGTTCAGGCAGCTTTCTGGGTTCCAAGACGACCTTGGCACCCTGTTGCCTGGCGGTTTCAACGGCATGCAGCATGGTTTCCACGGCCGCTGGGTCAACAAGGGGGCCCATCATGAACTCTCTTGACCGTGTATCGCCTATTCTGAGTTGGTTATACAGGCTCATAAGGCGTTCCATAAAAGAGTCGTAGATTTCATCCTGCACTATCAGTCTACGGGTGCTGGTGCACCTTTGGCCAGCGGTACCAATGGCCCCGAACCAGACAGCGACGGCCGCCTGGTCCAAGTCCGCTTTGCTGCTGATGATCGCCGCATTGTTCCCCCCCAGTTCGAGGATGGTCCGGCCGAAGCGCTCCTGCACCTTGGCGCCAACGTATCGCCCGGTAGCCACCGACCCGGTGTAAGAAACCAATGCAACGCGCTTGTCGGAAATGAGCCTGTCGCCGACATCACGTCCGGAACCAATGACGAGTCCAAGGATTGCTGCCGGGTGGCCGTTTTCTTCAAGCACCTTGGCCGCTATTCGTGTGCAGGCAATGGCCGTGAGCGGTGTCTTGGACGAAGGCTTCCAAATGACTGTGTCTCCGCAGACGAGGGCTAACGCTGCATTCCAGGCCCACACGGCCACCGGGAAGTTGAAAGCGGTGACCACGCCCACCACACCAAGGGGGTGCCACTGCTCCATGAGCCTGTGTCCAGCCCGCTCGCTGGGGAAGGTGATGCCTCCGACCTGGCGGCCAAGGCCAACGGCGAAGTCGCAGATATCTATCATCTCCTGGACCTCGCCCAAGGACTCGCCGATGGGCTTGCCCATTTCCAGGGTAACCAGTTGGGCCAATTCCTCCTTGTGGTCCCTGAGGGCCTGCCCCAGACGTCTTACTACTTCGGCACGGACGGGGGCCGGGACCAGCTTCCATTGTTGGAAGGCATGGTGGCTGGAAGCGATAACCTTGTCGCACTCTTCGGCATTGGCTACAGCAACCTTGCCTATGACCTCTCCAGTCACCGGCGAAACCACGGTACCAACACGGCCGCTGCCCATCCACTCTCCGTCGAAGGCCCCACTGACCGGGTTGTTGGCGTCGAAACTCGAAAACGTCCTGTTCATCATATCCTCCACAAACAAGGCACCCATTCGGCACCAGTCTAGGAATGCGCTCAGCATGTGGGAAGCGAATCATTCTCATCCATAGCATGAGCTGGATTCATGCTCGTCTTGACCGATGGCCACCGATTGGGCCATCATGGCGAAGAAGCAGCTAATGGAGGTCCCGAGTGCGCTTGGATCTTAACCCATTGAGGATCTTTCTGGAGGCAGCGAGGGTTGGGAACTACACCAAAGCGGGGCAGCGTCTGAATCTGAGCCAGTCGGCGGTGAGCCATGCGATTGGCAAGCTGGAGGAGGGCCTGGAACGACCGCTTGTGGAGTGGCGAGCAAGGCGTTTCTCTCTGACGGCCGAGGGGCGATATCTGTACGAGGTCTGCGAAAGAGTCTTTCGGGAGCTGGAGGCAGCGGAGCTGCGGCTGGCCACCGGAGGCGATGCCACGGTTCGGGTGGTTCTCGGGGCCACGGTGGAGTTCGGTACAACGGTTCTGGTGCGGCGCATGAGGCCGCTCTTGCAGGCCCATGGGAGGTTGCACATCGATTTCCACTTCTCCAACAACTTGGCGGACCAGATTCTCAGCGGCGAGGTCGACTTGGCGGTGGACTGCAAGCCGCACGCCCATCCGGGGCTTGAGTCTACGTATTTGTTCCGGGAGAAGTATGTTGTGATAGCCTCCCCCGATTACCTTTCGGACCACCCTGTGGCAACAGTTGAGGACTTGGCGCTGGCCAGGCTGCTCTCGCTGGACCGGGAGGCCACATGGTGGGACAACTTCTTCAAGGCCATTCCGCCTGAGGAACGCCAGATGCCACAAAGGGTCATGGAGGTAACGCACGTGCGGGGCATTATCAACGCAGCGGCCACTGGTCTTGGAGTTGGCCTGGTCCCGAAGTACACGGTAATATCGGAGTTAGATCGTGGTGAACTTGTGGAGCTATTCCCTGGAATGCAACTGTTGGACGACGAGTTTCGGATTTGGGAGTGGAGCTCCAGGGCAGAGCGTCCGCAGAACCGCCTGGTCAAGGCGTTTCTGGAGAGCATGGATGCCTCAGAATTTGGTGATGCTATCAAGCGTACCTGATGGCTTTCGTGACGAGTGGCTTCAGACCAGGTGTTTCATCATGAGCTTGATCCGGCCCCTCACGGTGTCGGTGTAGGGGGGATAGAAGGACTTCAGGGTGTCGATCCAACCCTGTCGAAGGATGGCTCGTTCGTGTGAGAGAGCTCGGAACCCAAAGTAGCCGTGGTAGTTGCCCATGCCGCTATTGCCTACGCCTCCGAAAGGAAGGTCGGGATTTGCAAGATGCAGCATTACGGCATTTACGCAGCTTCCTCCGGCGGTAGTCTGCGAGATGATCTTCTCGACGGCGGAATCGTCTGAGCTGAAGATGTATAGAGCCAGAGGCTTATCCTTGGAACGGATAATTCTGATTGCTTCGTCAAGAGATGAGAAGGTGATAATGGGAAGTATTGGCCCAAATATCTCCTCCTGCATGATGGGAGAATCCTCAGTAACGCCTGTAAGTATCGTCGGGGCGATATAGCGCTGAGACGGGTCCATGTCGCCGCCCAGTTCGAGTTTCGCACCGGCAGCGACGGTCTCGTCCACCAGTCTTCGAAGGTTCTTCACTTGGTCGACACTGACTATACGGCAGAAATCGGGGTTGGCCTTCCGCTGTTCATCGGTCTCTCCGAAACGAGCCTTCACTACGCTGACCGCCTGCTCCAGGAACGGAGCAAGCAAGCTCTGGTGTATCAGCAGGTAGTCCGGGGCCACGCAGGTCTGCCCGGCGTTGACAAGTTTCCCCCACATGACCCTGTGGGCCAGCTTGACGGGATCAGCCGTCTGGTCAGCCACCACGGGCGACTTGCCCCCGAGCTCAAGCGTAACCGAGGCCAGATGCTTTGCTGCTGCGGTCATCACTACCTTTCCGATTCTAGGGCTGCCTGTGAAGAAGATGTGGTCAAAGGGGAGCTCAAGCAGTTCGTTGGCTACTCCCGAGTCACCTTCTACCAGAGCAATTTCCTCCTCCGGAAAGAACTCATCGAAGAAACTCTTCAGGAAGCGAGCGGTGGCAGCGACTTTGCTGGACGGTTTGATGATGACGCAGTTGCCTGCTGACATTGCCGCCACCAGGGGGTTGAACAGCAGGTTGATAGGATAGTTCCACGGAGAGAGGATAAGCACCATTCCCTTTGGCTCACATCGAACCTCGCTGCGACTGCCCAAAAGCGCCCATGGTGTTCCCACACGAGTCGGTTTCATCCATTGCCGAAGGTGCCGTACGGTGTGGTTGATCTCCGAGAGGATGGGGAAGATCTCCGTAATATCAATCTCTTCCGGGCTCTTGCGGAAGTCCTCCCAGACGGCCCTGTGGATCTCCTCCCGCTTTGCCCAGATGGCCTCTCGCAACTTCAACAGCCTCTTGATGCGCTCCTCGGTGGACAACGTAGCCACTCTCCACCGGTTCCCACGCTGCAGCTCAAACAGCCTTCTCAACTCCTCACTAACCACAATGCCTGACATGGTACCTCCCTGCCCTCATGGCCAAGAACATGCGCCGGGAATCAATAGCAACGACAGGCCGGCCTTGCAACGGATACCGTGACGGTAATGGGGGTGAGGGACGGAGCCTCGGTGACGGAGCCTCGGTGAGGGACGGAGCCTCGGCGGAGCCCCGGGGAGCTTCGGTGAGGGACGGAGCCTCGGTGAGGGATGAGGGACGGAGCCTCGGTGAGGGACGGAGCCTGGGTGAGGGACGGAGCCTGGGTGAGGGACGGAGCCTGGGTGAGGGACGGAGCCTCGGTGAGGGACGGAGCCTGGGTGAGGGACGGAGCCTCGGTGAGGGACGGCCCCCAGGCATTCCAGAGCTCTCCTTTTCAGCGGTTTATGCCCAAGGTGTTCACACGGCAAGGGGTGCGGTTCCCCATTGGGGGGGCGCTATGCCGCCAGCACCTCCCTAGTCCTCTGACGCCATTCGTCGTTGGCAAGGTCGGCTCGTAGGCGAGCCATCTCGGCGGCGCCCTTCACGGACCATCGCATTCCTTGCATTTTCAGACGGGCACCAGTGACATGGTAGTTGGCGCTCTCGACGCCGCCGCTGCTGACCCGCCAGCCGTTGGCTCGGTAGGTTGGGTAGTCCATCCGGTCTTCGTTGTTGGTGAAATAGGTAACCAATTCATCGACCTTGTCTTTGGCTATCGTGCGCTTGGGTCGGAGGCGCTTCAGAGTTTTGATGACTGTTTGCAGGTCCCCTTTCTCGACGAGCATGCACTGAGTGTTCGCCCAGAGGCGGGCTTTGGCCGAGCGCTCTCCATATACAGCGTTGGCAACCTCCCAGAGTCGGTGTTTGGCGTGAAAGAGGTCCAAGATGAGCACCACTTCGCGTGGGAAGAAAGCCGCCAGCTCCCGTATCCAGAGCGCGCCGTCGCTCAGGAGGATGAGCGTCCCGGCCTGGTCGAAGCGAAGTCTCAGCATC
Source organism: uncultured Myxococcales bacterium (assembly GCA_964593355.1). GTDB lineage: Bacteria > Myxococcota_A > UBA9042 > CAIXZC01 > CAIXZC01 > CAYTWV01. The sequence continues at coordinate 9,123 of CAZQHM010000093.1, read as the reverse complement.
ATGACCCACAAGAGTGCAGCAAAGTTGGCCCAGTAGCCAAGATGGGAGACATATTTCTTCTCCAGGACAATTCCCCGGCCATCCCCTTCTGTGCAACAGTCGTCTCCCCGGTACAGGACGGCGTTCTTCACCTCCTTGCCTTCCATCGTATACCGACGCCCCTTTCCTCCTCGGTGACCCGGCACTGGTTTGGAGCGCTCTGGGTCCAGTTGTCGGGTCATCGGGACGACACCGTCGACTTCCACATAGGCCACGTCGGGGGCGTCGGCCACTGCGTCGCTCGGCCTGGCTACCATGCGAGGCCGACCATTCTTTTCCGCAGGCCTGAGCCGCTCTGCCTGTCTGTCCTGCAGCTGCACCACCGCTTCAGCCCGCCTCTCCACGGCATCCTGGAGGGCGTGCTCACTTACGTCCACCCCAAGGAGAGAACGGCAAAGAGTGGTGGCCATGCCATGCGTCGTGACCGCTGCCAGCAACGTCATGGACTCATCCAGCCTCGGTGTGTGCCTCCCCGTGCTGAGTTGCAGGCGCCTTTCAGCCTCGGCCCAGCCCTTCTTGTGGCCTGCACACTCGCACCACCGACGAAACAGAGTCAGCCCTCCGAACGTGCTCAAAAACGTCTTGGGCCGGCGCCCCTTCGACTCTCCACTCTTTCCACACACCGGGCACTTGGAGAGCCCCGCCGTCTCTCGGTCCACCGCGTCGATTCTCGCCTGCAACCGGGCCTCAAGGACCGGCTGAAAAGCCCTTTTCGATGCCGAAATGGCGGCCCCCTCTTCATCCAGAGCATCCACGCCATCTTCCACCGACGCCTTCGCATACTCCCACATCACCTCCATGCTCTCGGCCAGACCGCCCAGAATTGGAGGCAGGAGCCCACAGCGGTGAGCCATGTCAGACAAGATCTCCTCAGCGGAGGGGTTTCGCCCCAGCTTCGCTCCCACCTCCCGGACTGACAGGACCAACAAATTCATCCACCCCCCTTCTTTCGACCTCGTTTCTCGGGTAGTGTTCGTCACCGGGTATCCTCCTTGAACATGGCCCCACTCGGGGCGTTGTAGTTTATCAACAAGGAGGATACCCCATCTATGAACTCATTGCCATACTTATCAACTATAAAATATGATATTATGTATACTTACGTGCTTTGAGATCTTGTTTTTCTACATGGAGCACACTTGACTGTCTCACCCCGTGTCAATCGCCCCCGAATCCCATCCGGTCTCTGTCCACTTCCACGCCCCCCCAAAACGGATCCGCACCCCACGGCAAGTGCTCTCGTTGACAAAGGCATTAGCCCAAGGTAAGAGAGTGGTCCCTCCCGGTGGTCGGCCCGTACTCCGGTTGGACGGGTTTTCGAGCATGGGCCCACTGGAGCGGCCTGTTGAGGCCCGATCGGTTTCTGGAGGATTGTCGTGAATCAGCAAGAACTTCTGCAGCTTGAAGAACAGTACGGTGCCCACAACTACCACCCCCTGCCCGTGGTGCTGGAGAAGGGTGAGGGCATCTGGGTGTTGGATGTGGAAGGAAAGAAGTACATGGACATGCTCTCGGCATACAGCGCACTGAACCAGGGTCACCGCCACCCCAGAATCATCGATGCGGCTAAGAAGCAGCTTGACCGCATCACGCTCACCTCCCGTGCCTTCCATAACGATCAGCTGGGGCCGTTGTGTAAGAAGATTACGGACGTTTGTGGCATGGAGATGGTGCTGCCAATGAACTCAGGCGCCGAGGCAGTGGAGACTGCCATCAAGTGCGTACGTCGTTGGGCCTATGACGTGAAGGGCGTAACCCGGCACCAGGCGGAGATCATTGTTTGCCAGGACAACTTCCACGGGCGCACGACCACCATCGTCTCTTTCTCCACCGACGAGGACTACAAGCGGGGCTTCGGGCCCTTCACTCCCGGGTTTGTCACCGTGCCCTACGGCGACATCGGCGCACTGGAGAAGGCCATTACACCCAACACGGCCGCCTTCATTGTGGAGCCGATTCAGGGCGAGGCAGGCGTCGTGGTGCCGCCGGCCGGGTACCTCAAGGCCGCACAGGAGCTGTGCAAGAATCGCAACGTGCTGTTCGTTGCCGATGAGATCCAGACTGGTCTGGGACGTACGGGCAAGTGGTTTGCCTGTGACCACGAGGGGGTCAAACCCGATATGTATATCCTGGGCAAGGCCCTGGGTGGTGGCGTGCTGCCTGTCTCAGCTGTGGTCTCCAGCAAGGCAATTTTGGGCGTCTTCGAACCAGGCAGCCATGGCAGTACTTTTGGAGGCAACCCTCTGGCCGCCGCAGTGGCCAACGAGGCGCTTTCGGTTCTCATTGAAGAGAAACTGGTAGAGCGTTCCCATGCCATGGGAGAACTCTTCAGGGCAGAAGTGGGCAAACTGGTTGGCAATGGAGTAGTCCGGCTGGTTCGTGGCCGAGGCCTCCTGAATGCAGTGGATATTGATCCTGCTGCCGGCAAGGCACGTAAGTTCTGCGAGGCCCTCATGGCGAACGGGCTTCTTGCGAAAGAGACCCACGATACGATCATCCGATTCGCTCCCCCGCTGGTCATCTCAGAAGAGGAGGTCATGCAGGCGGTCGCTATCATCAGCAAGGTGCTGGCGAAGTAGTGATTGGGGGCAGGCCCTGATTCGCTCCCGACCGGTGTGGCCTGTTTGTTCCGCAAGGTCTCCCGGGGCTTGGCTCATGGGGACTCCATGGCCTATGCTCGGTCTGTCTGCAGGCCTGGAGTCGAAGGGTTTCGAAACTGATCAGCCTCTTTTTTCGTGATGTCTGCAGATAATCGGTTGACTGTGCCACCAAAGGGCATTATGATCGACGAGCCTGGGCGTGAACGCGTGCATGGGCAAGTGGTCCGTTTCACCAGCGAATCCCTCCCCTCCATCACCTGGGCATAGATTAATTCACATAGGGTTTTGTATGAAAAAAACGATTTTGGTAAGCCGAGAAGGTGGCGAGAGTAGAGTCTGCCTTCTGGTTTCGGGTAAGCTTGTAAACATCGATGCCGAGGGGCCATCGGCCTCTAGCTTGGTTGGCAACATATACAAGGGTCGGGTCTCTGACATCAGCCGGGGGCTAAACGCTGCCTTCGTGGACATCGGGGTCGGCAAAGAGGGATTTCTCTCAATCAACGATATCCATCCGGGCCTATTGGCCAACGCCGGTTCTAATCCGAGGATGGGGGATATCCTCTCACCGGGGCAGGAGATTCTCATCCAGATCAGTCGGGATGCCATTGGCGAAAAGGGTGCGATGCTCACCACGTGCGTCTCCCTCCCTGGTCGCTACACTGTTCTGATTCCCTCGCAGGAGCGGCTGGGCATCTCCAGAAAGCTGCCCGAGGAGGAGCGCCAGCGCCTGCGGGAGATCCTTGAGGAGGTTGAGATTCCCGAGGGCTTCGGCGTCATCGTGCGGACGGCTGGACAGAGCCAGAGCCGGGAGGAACTTGTATCTGATCTGAGCAGCCTTTCGAGGCTGTGGGACCAGATTGAAAGCCGGTACATTGGCAGTCCTTGCCCCGCTCTCCTGGTCAAGGAGCCTGGCGTTGCGGTCCGCTTCCTACGAGACTATCTGACGCTTGATGTCAGTGAGATCGTTGTTGATGACTTGGAGCTTCACAAGGAGGTAATGACCTTCCTGGATACGGTGATGCCCAAGCTGAAAGGAATCGTCCGGCTCTACCAGGACAAGCTGCCTCTGTTCTCAAGGTACAGCGTTGAGCGTCAGGTGGAGAACATGTTTGTCCGGGATGTGGTACTACCTTCCGGCGGACGAATCGTGATCGACAAGACCGAGGCATTGATAGCCATCGACGTCAACTCCGGCAAGGCGAAGGAAAACAACATAGAGGAACTCGCTCTCAGGACGAATCTTGAAGCGGCCGAAGAGATCGCCACGCAACTGGTGCTAAGGGATCTTGGCGGTCTCATTGTGATCGATTTTATAGATATGGATCATACTCCCAACCGTACTAAGGTTTTCAACCGAATTAGAGATTGTAGCAAAGACGATAAGGCAAAACTCTCTTTCGGAAAGATTTCTCAGTTTGGGCTTATGGAGATGTCTCGGCAAAGACTCCGTTCTGGAATGCTCTCCCGTTCCACGGAACAGTGCAAGCATTGCGCCGGCGTTGGTTACCACCGAACCACCTCGGCTGAAGGGATGCACATCATTCGGAAGGTTAGGGAGTTGGCGGTCAGTGGGAGTGCCGACACCATTTCGGTGGCTGCTCCGGTGCCTGTGGCGAACTTCCTGCAGAATACACTGCGTCCAATGCTCTATCGTTTGGAGCAAGAGCACCAGATCCGCTTGGTTGTGCAGGGTGAACCGGGCATTCACCAGGCAACGGTGCAGGGGATGAAGGATGTTTCTACCGTTGAAGTGGTAGAAGACAAGCCGCTTGACTGGCCCGCCACCCTTAACGGCAAACAGGTTCAGGAGGCCCCCGATGCTGAGGCGCCGTCTGAAGTGCCCGAACCGGCCAAAGCGCCATCGGCCGAACCAGCAGTGAAGAAGGCACCCAGAGAGTCCTCGGGAAGACGCGGTTCCAGAACCCAGACGCGTGACGACGACCGCTGGGACTCAGCACCTTCGAAAAGGGGCGGACGCGACCGTCAGACCGGCGAGCAGCGGAAACGGGACGGAGAACTGCCGGCTCAGAAATCGAAAGAGGTGGACTCGTCCAAAGGGCCTCAACGCCCACCGAGGGAAACTGGCGATCGTCGCCCCGCGCAGCGACCGGCCCCTCAGCGCCAGGACCAGCGAGACCAGAGCCGACATCATGTTGCCAGCGCTCCATCCCTGGAGCAGCGCGCAACTGCCGAAAACGGACCGGAGAAGGAGACGTTCCTGGATTCTATCATCAAGAAGCTCCTGGGCCTTGACCGCCAGTAAGCACGCACCAGCGGTGGCCTTCGAAGCGGCCCCTGGTCGAAGATTTCTTTGCTGTTGTCCAATCTACTGTTGACTACTACTTCTTCCCACGACATATACGGAACATAAGTCCCACAAGTAAGGCCATCAACATTGCCAGGACGGCAGGTGATGGTGAGGAGCCCGGGGAGGCTGCACAAGCGCCACTGGGGCTGGACGGACCCTTCTGAACTCCCAGGTCATTGGAGGATCCACTTGCTCCATCGTGTTCGTCGGGCCCCCCAGTCTGGTCTGCAGCCATAGAATCCGGGCCTTCGGTGCTGTTGTCATCCGATCCCAAATCACTTTCTTGTTCAATCCCGTCGGGGAGGCCAAGTTCCCGCCCAACAAACTCCTCCATTGCTGCGTCGCTACCAGTGTCCGGCTTCCACGCGCCCCAATCCTGTGGGACGACGTCCTGGGGTTTGGGTGGAGGTGCACATTCGCCAGGGCAGTGGCACACTCCATGAAGGGGGTCGTTGTTGTTCCCAGTCCAAAGGCACACCTCACCCTGGACGCATCCAAGGCCATTGCTGGTGTTGCAGTCACGATAGCACTGGAAGGGGCCATCCTCAATGGAGTGGCAAAGCAGGGACGGGCGACATCGATTCGTGATGATTCCGCACTCGTCCTCCTCCTCCTTCCCTCCACCATCGTATGAGACGCACTCGCCTCGTACTGTCACGTCGGCTCCATCCCAGTACCATGCGCAATCCTGACCCTGGTAGCAACCGATGTCGGCAAACGGATTGCAGCTTCTCACGCACTGACCGTAGGAAGCCGAACCGGGGCGCTTGCAGAAACTGTTCGAGGGGCAATCCGAGTGTACAAGGCAGTAGGTAAGATCCGCCAAGGCAGAACAGTACTTCAATGAAGTACAGGTTGAACCATTGGGACAAGGCTTACCATCACTGCACTCCATGGTGCAGAATGATTTGGTTCCCATGGTCACGCAGTACCCGGTGATGCAGTCGGTGTCCAGTTCGCAGTTCATCCCGTGGGGATACTCACCGGCGGGAATACAGTATCCGAGAACGCAAGGGTCACCGTTGGGACATTGCGATGACGACGTGCATACGGCAGAGCAGATCTTGGCACCGCTACCAATTGAGACACATTTCGTATGCTGACACTCCATGTTGTCACTGCAAGGGTCCCCGTATAGCGTGTCCCCACCGGGATAGCAATAGCCATTGGCGCAGCTCAGTCCCTGTGGACAATCTTGAGCACTATTGCAGGTCTGGCTGCAGATGCCCTCGTTGCTGCCTATACCCACGCAGGTTCCGCTGGCGCACTCGAAGTGCATCTGGCAGGGCTCCCCAATGGCGGCTGTGCCGGGATAGATGCAATAACCAACGGAGCACTTCATGCCAGGGCATTGAGAGTTCTGGGTGCATTCTTTTGAGCAGTATGCATCACCAGGGAGGACCAGACACAAGCCCGTCTGGCACGTCTCCATCCCATAACAGAACTGTCCAAGGGCGATGTTTCCGCCCTGCTGATCGCAGTATCCGTTAGATGGTTTGCACAAACCACTACTGGTCTCGCAGACGAAGGTCTCTCCACACTGAGCATTATTAGTGCAAGCCTGACGACAAAACTTCGCTCCCCCTATACTTTTACACTGACCATTAAGGCAATCGCCGTTGTCTGAGCAGGAGTCACAGGTTATTCCATTCGAGAAACCACCATATATATAACATAGTCCATTTATGTCGTCTTGTTCTAGCGTGCGCATCTCAATACCACCGCCGGAGAAGTACATGGTGGCCTCTCTGTGCCTAGTGTGGCCCAGGCCAAGAATATGGCCCATTTCGTGGGCCAGAATGCCCTGAACATCGCCAGCGGCACCGAAGTAACCAGAGTCGGAGATGCTCCAAGTGGCCATCTGACCGTTGAATACAATCTCGCCATTCGTTATTATGCCACTATAGTTTTTCCATGTCTGGGCGTATGCCAACGCATCTCCCACTGATGAGTCCCAGTTAGACTCCTTCCAGCGAATATATACGCCATCCTTCGGGTCGCTAGTCTTCGTGCCACCGTACGCTATCGTCTTTGTTAAGCATGGCTGAAGATCCCATGCATCCATTCCTGCCTTCACTGCTCCCTGAAGTAGATCAAAAGGTACATTGTCACTGCCGTTCGGGTGCATATACCAAGGGATGCTGCTTTTACTCCAGTAGATGTCTGCGCCACCCCAATACTTAAGCGTTACATATGCACTAGCTTGCCCTGCAAGAAATAGTGTGCAAAGTGCAAGCCCAGCTGTCGCAATTCTCCTAGTCTTAACCATCTTATTACTCCAGTCCACAGAGCTTCAGGAGCTCGGACAGTGGCAGTTCGCCTTCCAGCAGGGAAGGGATAGGTTGAGGGACGGAGGGTGGTTGAGGGACGGAGCCTCTGAAGGCCATCGTACGACCGTCAAATTCCCGCACGGACCACTTGCCCTGGGACATCCCGACGAGCGTATAGAAGTCGAGCTGGTCCCGGAGGAACAGGAGAACACGTTCGCCGTTTTCTATGCGAGGGTTTCCGGCAACAATCAACTCCCTGTCACCGACGCTGCCGCCCATGAGACGAACCTCGATGATGGCCGGAGCCAGCCCCTTGACTGAGCGCTCCACCTCAACGGTGTAGTGAGTGTATATCACTGACCCGTCGTCGTTGTAGAAGGAGCGTGCCCCTTCTACGGTTCCAATCACCACGTTGTGGGCTTCACGGGCCAGTTCCTGAAGCGAGAAGCCACGAACGATGGCACTTTGGGACATGTTCGGAACAGCGGTCAGGACCAGCAGGCCAGCGAGCAGTATCACATGGACGAAGGTGTCAGGTTTCACTTTAACCCCATTTTCGGTGTCAGGGGACCGCGGCGCAACGCACCGGGCCGGTCATTTGGGCGAGCAGAAGCCACCACGGCACTTCTCGCCCATTGGGCACTGGACGCCTTGGCAGTCTAAGAAGCCAGCGCAGCCCCAGGATGGTGGCGGTGCACACACTTTGGTGTCCTCAGCGCCGGGGACGCAGAATAGCCCTGGTGGGCACCCGGTCTCTGGGTACTTCGTAACGTTACAAGCGAAGGTGCAGTACTGCCCATTGCCTTCTGGCGCAGGGTAGCAGGTTCCAGAGTCGCACTCGAAGTCGAACAGACATGGTACGCAGAACTGTTTGGTACCGTTGAAGCAGGTCTCCGCTGGCGTTTCCGATACTTCCAGCGTGCAGAGCATCTGGGGCTCTCCCACCAGTTCAAAGCATCCGCTCCCTGTCGGGCATTCGCCGGGATCCTTGCATATTTTGGCGCAATACTTCTCTGCTGACACCGGGTTTTCGTGGCACACATGGTCGACTATGCAATCATTGGTGGTCTGGCAGGGGGCACAGTGGGCTCCGTCCCCGGAGCAGGCCCCGAACTGCGGGTAGCAGTGGTAAGCTGTTCCTGACGTATCCGAACGCCTGCAAATGTGTCCAGTTGGACATGTGCCAGATTCCTTGAGGCTGCAGGGAGTGGAACAGAACGAGAGCCCATCTTCACCCTTGACGCACTTCATTCCCGGAGCGCATTGGGATGAGCTGGTGCAGCGGTCGCAATACTGCGGTACTTGGCATGCGGTCTGGGGGCCGCTGCGTTTGCATACGAGGCCAAGGGGGCAATCGAGGCTCTGTGTGCATATCTTAGAGCAGAAGCCATCATCCTGGGATTCTTGGGTACCAATGCACGAGAGACCGTAGAACTCACAATCAACATCGGTAATGCAGAACTCAAAATAGCCGGGTGGGGTGGCAATAGTCTCCCGTCCTAGATCCTGTTGGACAATGCCCTCGCTGGAGGCCTGGTCCGATCTCGTCCCGTCTGCCATGTTGCTGGAGTCCAAATCGGCGGTGGCTCCGTCCCCAGCTTCCCCACCACACGAAGTGGAAAACAACAACGGCAAGATTATAGGCCCCAAGAAACCGGCTCGCAAGTATGCGATTATCATTAACAACCTCCGTCTGGGCTCAGCATCGCCAGGACACTCCAGGATGCCAGCCCCCGGCTCTCTAAGGCCAGGGCTCCGTCCCCGAAGCTACCGTCCCCGAAGCTATCCCCCAAAGCCAAGCCCGGGCTCCATCCGTAAAACAGCCCACCCAGATTTGGGCTCCGTCCCCCCAAGGCCAAGGCTGGGCTCCGTCCCCCCAAGGCCAACGTCCCCCCAAGGCCAACGT
>CAZQHM010000092.1:0-18042 GCA_964593355.1 uncultured Myxococcales bacterium | reverse complement strand
GTTCTTCACCGTGTCCGACGGGGATTCCCATAGCGCAGGGGACATTGTGGGTCTTTGTTACGGCGTCCAGGGACCTCAAGAATCTACTGTCCGTCTCTGCGCCACCGAGCTTACCTATCACGAGTGCGGAGAGTTTGGGGAACCAGGCAGTAGCGGCCAACTGCATGAGGAGGCGGTCCATGCGGTAGGGGGCTTCGTTGACGTCTTCGAGGATGAGGATTTTTCCCTCGAGGTTGGGAGCGAAGCGGGTACCGAGGATGCTGCACAGGACGCTCCAGTTCATTGGGAGGATGGGGCCAACGGCGCCGGCGGGGTTGGGGAGGTTTCTAACGTTGAGGTTTGGAAATTCGGGGTGGCGGTCATGGAAGAGTAGGGCCTTGAGCTCATCCTGGTGGCCGCTTTTGATCTGGGTGAGGGTTGAGATATTGGGGCCGTGGATGCAGTGGAAGCCGTGCTGCGAGAGGTGTAGGAGGAGTAGTGAGATATCGGAGAAGCCGATGATGGTGACGTTCTGGGGGGGTGATTTTGGGAGCAGTGGATCGAGGAGGTGGAGCAATCGAACGGTGCCGTAGCCACCTCTAGCGGCCCAGACGATTCGGGGCTTCGAGGCAGTGAGGGCTTGGCCCAGTGCCTGGGCTCGCTCTTCGTCGGGGCCGGCGAGGTAGCCATCGTGCTGGTCAACCTGATGATGGAGCAGCGGTTTGAGGCCCCAGGAGGAGAGGAGTTGCAGTCCAGGTTCGAGTTTGTGCCTGGGGACGGGCGAGGCTGGGGCAACGACCATGACTTGAGGCGGTTTCTCGGCGGGGTTGTAGGTGGAAGGGGACACGTTCGCCTCTCTTTCTGGCCAAGCGTTGGGCCAAGCGCTATCATAGGCCATCAACGGCGGGGGGGACAATGTCCATCTCAATACTTGAGAAGTCATCGGGGGCCAGGAAGAAGAGACCGGTGACTGCGCTGGTCTTGTCGGGCGGTGCGGTATCTGGGGGAGCGTTCAAGGCAGGCGGGCTTATCGCCATGGATTTGCTTCTGGGGCAATTCTCGGTGCTGGATTTCGACATGTACCTTGGGATATCGGCGGGCTCATTTCTGGCGACTCCGCTGGCGGCGGGGATACCTCCGCAGGAGATATTTGCCTCCTTTGCGGGTCGGTCGGACAAGCTGGGGTCGTTCAGTGCGTCGAAGTTCTACTATCCGAATTTCGGGGAGTTTGCGGCGAAGGGAAGCGATGCGGTGAGGGAGCTGGCGCAGTTCACGCCCAGGGCGGTGTGGGCCATGGCTCGGGCGATGTCGAGGACGACGACTAGCGGGTCGGCGTTTTTCAAGCGGTTGTATGGGAAGGGTAGCGCCTCACGGAGCGACGTTGTTCGAGGGTTTGAGGATGAGCTTCAGGCGTTGGTAGAGCAGATGCCGTCGTTGGAGGCGTTTGTTCCGTCGGGGGTATTCGACAACTCGAAGATCGAGAAGTACATCAGGGAGAATTTTCAGCGCTACCGTGTCCCGAACCATTTCGTGCTACTGGAGAAGGAGCGGAAGAAGAAGCTGTACATTCACGCCGTGGACCTGGATACGGCTCAGGACGTGGTATTCGGCCCCGACGAGCGCACGGACGTGACCATCAGCGAGGCGGTTCAGGCGAGCACGGCGCTGCCTGGGTTCTACCGACCGGCGTTCATCAACGGCAAGTACTACATCGACGGAAGCGCCAAGAAGACGGCTCCAATTGACACGGCGGTGCAGAAGGGTGCCGACCTGATCATCTGCTACAACCCGTTTCGTCCTTACAGCCACGCTCCCCACAAGGGTTTGAGCTCGAAGTACGGGTCTCTTGGGGAGATGGGGTTTTCGAAGGTAATCGACCAGTCCATCCGTACGCTGCTCCATTCGAGGTTGGCAATCTCGGTGCAGGAGATAGCGCAGGACCCGTCGTTCAGGGGGGACCTGCTGGTGTTGGAGCCGGCCGAGTCGGACAAGGAGTTCTTCCGAATCAACCCACTCTCGTTCTGGAAGAGGGCGGAAGCGGCACGACACGGTTTCATGACCGTGATGCGTGACATAGAGCGGGACTTCGACCGAATCCAGGGGTTGCTGAGCAGGTACGGGCTCTATCTCTCCATGGGGCGTCTGGAGTCGGTGGCGGACCGGCTGGCTCAGGCCCAGGGTCCCGAGGACATAATTAATGCGCTGACCAAGACTTATGGTGCTTCGGCGGGGCGGTGAAGGGAACAGGCAGATAGGGCGGGTGCTTTGCCCGGCACCTTGGTTGTAAGGCAGCGGGCTTCTACCAATTGGATTTCGTTGCGATTCGGGCCACCAGGCGCTACACTGCCGCTCTGTGAGTTGCCCTGTTAAGGCGAGGTATGGGTGATGAGATTGAAGGGGATATCGGTACTGTTCGTGGCGGCGGCGTTCTTCTGGGGCTGTTCCAGCAGTTCGGATGGTTGCAAGACCAAGGATGACTGCCCGGCGGGTCAGAAGTGTCAGGATGGCTCCTGCGTGGCAATGTGCCCATGCACTGCTGAGGATGAGTGCACGGCCACTGCCCCCGAGTGTGCTGCCGACGTCAAAGTTGACGGCGAGGGAGACACGGGACCAATCCCATGCTCTTTTGATTCCGAGTGCGACGACGCCAACAAGTGCACCGAGAACAAGTGCACAGCGGGCTTCTGCGCGTTCCGGGTCTACAAACCCACCGAGGCCGTGGGCTGCTGTACGGTGGTAGCCGACTGTGTGGACATCATGAAGCCCAATGCCACGGCCGAGGACCCCGATGCCGACCCTTGCACCGTGGATAGCTGCGTGAACAACCAGTGCCTCCACGAGGTGGTTGACCCCTTCTGCTGCAAGCGCGACTCGGAGTGCACCGACGAGAACGACTGCACCGAGGACAAGTGTGTTGACAACACCTGTGTCTTCTCCGATCCCAAGCCCAACTGCTGCTGGCGGGACAAGGAGTGCGACGACAGCAACGACTGCACCCTTGATATCTGCATCTCGGGCAACTGCGTCCATCCTGTGGACAACCTGCAGCAGAAGTGCGGATGCCTGGCCAGCACCGATTGCAACGACGATAACGACTGCACCGCAGACCTCTGCACCGATGGCCGCTGCATCTACGACAAGGCCATTTCCAGCAACTGCTGTGGTTCTTCGGCCCAGTGTAATGATAACGACAGCTCCACCGTCGACTACTGCAAAATGTATACATGTATTTATCAGAAGCAAAAAACTTGTAACAGCGACGACATGTGTAAGGACCAGGATGCCTGCACCATCGACCGGTGTGCCGACGGAGTCTGCGTGCATGAGCACTCCGACGACCCCTACTGCTGCAACTTCGACGACGAGTGTGACGACCTGAACCCCTGCACCCAGGGTCAGTGCGTTGAGTCGGTCTGCAAGTACTACATCTTGCCGGAGGAGAAGTGCTGCAAGTTCAATGCAGAGTGCGATGATGGCATTGGCTGTACCATTGATGAGTGTGTGAATTGGAACTGCCACCACATTCCGGTTGGGGCCAACTGCTGCACGGCGGAGACGTCGGCCATTGTCTGCGACGACGGCAACCCCTGCACCCAGGATGTGTGCCAGGACGGTCTCTGCAAGTGGACCCCGCTCTCCACGGGGTGTTGCTCCGTTGACGATGATTGCATGGACTGCATCAACCCCACTACGGGGGCCTCGTGTGCGGTGGACCGCTCGACCTCTCCGCCCAAGTGTGTAGGGGCCGGCTGCGTGCCCAACGACTGCACGATTCATAAGTGTTCCGAGGCATTCTGCTACTACACCCCGGTGGCGAACTGCTGCCTTGGTGACGCCGACTGCAACGACAACAACCCCTGCACGGCGGACAGCTGCGGCGGCGACAAGAAGTGCCGCAACACGGTGGAGGCGGGCTGCTGCGCATCGAACTCCATGTGCAACGATGGCGACATCTGCACTCTGGACATCTGCGACATCCCTTCGGGCTCTACCAAGGGAAGCTGCAAGTATCAGGAGAAGCCGGACTGCTGCAACAAGGAGTCCGACTGCACCCCGAAGACTTGTAAGAATGTGTTCTGCGTGAATGGTAACTGCGTGTACGTGGACAAGGATAATTGCTGCATTCACGATGAAGAGTGCGATGACAGCGATGATTGCACAATTGATACCTGCAAGAACAATGTCTGTCAGCATGTGGCCTCGGGAATCTGCAACTGAACTGTGACGTTCGACCTCGCCTTGACTCCTCTATCAGCAAGACATCGATGCGAAGTTCGACCCTTATGGGGGCCTGTACATCAACTGGAGGGTGGCTATGAAAGTTGAAACGTGGGTAGCCGGTGCGGTGAAGCGTGCTTTTGGTGAGGGTGCGGTGTTCGGGGAGTTGAGGCCGATGTTGGGGCAGGCATCGAACCGGAAGCATTATCGCCAGGAGTTGGCGGGCCCTGCTGGAACTGCCCCTACGGCAGTGGTGGTGGAGCTGCCTCCGGACCCCTTCGTCTCTGATGAGGCGTCGGCGGAGAAGGGGGTTGAGGAGCTTCCTTTTGTGAACGTTTTGCGTTTTCTTGAGGCTCGTGGTGTTCGTGTGCCCGGCCTTCTGGTGGATGGGACCGCCGAGGGGTTTCTGCTGCTGGAGGATCTGGGCGAAGAGACCATGCTGAACGTCATGGAGCGTCTCCCGGAGAGCCAGGGGCTGTGGTATCGGCGTTCCATAGATTTGCTGGTGTCGTTCCAGGGGGCGACGATGCCGCTGGAGCAGGGGCCGGGGTCGGGCTGTGTGGCCTACTCTCGTAGTTTCACCAGGGAGCTTCTGCGATGGGAGCTTGACCACTTCACGGAGTGGGGCTTGCAGGGGCGTGGAGTGGCGCTGTGTGAGGCGGATCTTGGCGCCTTGGGGCGGCACTACGATGAGCTTGTGTCGGAGCTTTTGGGTGCTCCTCAGGTGGTGGTCCACCGGGATTTCCAGTCGACGAATCTGATTCCCGTGGGTGACGGGCTGGGGCTTATCGATTTCCAGGACGCCTTGATTGGGCCGTGGCCCTACGACCTTGTTGCACTTTTACGGGACAGCTACGTGGAGTTGTCGCCGAGGCAGGTTGAGGAGTTCATTGAGTACTATTGGGGCCTCACTCCGTTGGCGGGGGGGTGCACGCTGGAGCGGTTTCGAGAGCTGTTCTATCTGCAAGTGGTGCAACGGAAGTTGAAGGATGCGGGGAGGTTTGTCTTCATCGACCGGGTGAAGGGGAATCCGAGGTTCTTGAAGTACGTGGAGCCCACGCTGGGTTACGTATCACACGCCCTTGGCGAGGTGCCTGGGCTGGCCCCGTTGCGGCAGTTGTTGGGCAGGCTTGTTCCAGAGATTGGGTAGCGTCGGGAATCCCGTTTTCTGGGAAACGGACTAAGCGATTGCCAAACGGCAACGCAGCCTCCTGCCTGACCAGGGCATGGTCGAAGGGGATGTTCGAGGCACTGTGCAAGTCTGTTCAGTTCGGTTCCGGTGCGGGCAGTCCCGGGACGTGGGCTGGGTCTATGAGGAGTGCGGCGAAGAGCAGGCTGTAGTCCGACGCCCACTCGTGATAGGCCAGCAGGGCAAAGGCGATGTCTCTGCCCGGGTCCACGTGCCACAGGACGTCGTCGACGCCTGTGCGGGTATTGGAGTTGCTCTCTTGGGCAGCGGCGGCGACGCCGACGGGTGTGCGCTCGAGGCGTGTTCTGGGGCCCACGACGAGTACGGCGTGGAATGGGTCGACGTAGCACGAGGGTGAGCCCGGCGGTGGCTCTACGCCCACCTCACAAGCACCTTCGGCGAAGCTGCCTGGTTTCCATCCGGTGGGGACGAGAAATGGTGGCAGGCCTTGTGGGGTAGCCACGGTAACTTGGTGTCCCACACTGACCGAGGGCTGAATGAGTCGCAGGGCTGTTTGGGCCAGGGCGAAGCCCGTTGCGATGAGGGCAACGATGACGGCCATTCGTCCGCATTGGACTGCGACTTTGTATGGTCGCAGTGCGGCGACGAGGCCAGCGGCCAGGGCACCCAGGCCGAGGCCGGCGAGGTCCTGGTGGTGGAAGCCCGAGCCGGCGATGGTGCCGTAGAGCATGGCACCTACGCCCAGGGAGGCGGGGACGACGAGGGTAATGAGGGCACGGAAGCCGGTGAGTGCTGCTGGGCGCAGGAGGGCTGCGATTATGGATGCGCCCAGGAGCGAGTACATCATTGCTGATGCGCCGATGGAGGGCAGTGCTGAGGCTCCGACGCTGGCGGCCATGCCTGCTGCGGAGCCGAGCACGGCGGTGGCGAAGGTGGCTGGGGAGCCGAAGGTTCTCTCGTGGAAGCTTCCCAGGAGTGAAATGCCAAGCAGGTTGAAGGCGAGGTGTGTTGATGTGCCGTGGAGGAAGCCTGCGGAGAGGATGCGCCACCACTCGCCGCCCACCACCATCTCGTTGATCTTGGCGCCGGACATGAGCAGCAGGTGAGCGCCGGTCTCGGGGTCCAGGTCTGAGCGCAGCGCAGTCCAGATGTAGAGTGCGCCGATGGCGGTAACCAGTCCCAGCGTTGCGGGAGGAAGGCGCCAACTGCCGGCAGGCAGCACCGAAGCTGTGAGCAGTGGCACCTTGGGTGTAATGCTATGCTCTTCGGGCGGCGTAGGTGCGTCCACGAGCTTATCTTGATCCAACTTGCGTCTCCCCCACAAAAGAGGCCCAACCCCTCATGGCGCCCCATCCTCCCACCCAATGGGTTCCTGGTCAATTGCGTTCTATGCCCCGGGGTGCGTATCCGTTGCCGGGGAAGTGGACGTCCAACGTGCGGCTTTCGTAGCCGTTGTCCCGCCAACGGCGGGTTGACGTCGCCGTCGCCGTCGCCGAACTGTCGGGCAGCGTGACACAGTCCAGGCGCTGCCCGGTTCGGGACCCGCACCCTCTGCCCCGGGGGTTCTGGGCCTTAGTTCTTCTTGACGAGGTAGCTGAGAGTCACGATTATCTTGCCGTCGACACCCGGGGGGGTGTTGAGAAGGGGGACTGATGTTCGGTGACGGCGAAGGTAACTCGGAGTTTCTGGCTGACTGTGAGCGTTTGCAGGCGGACCACGGGCGGCTTGTGTGCCTGTTCGACTCTATTGGTGACGGGCTGATGTTGCTGGACGGTGAGGGCAAGGTAATTTTGGCCAACCGGGCCGTGGGAGGTCTGCTCAACAGGGACCCTTCGAGGCTGGTGGGGGCACTTTGTTGCGACCTCATGGCCCAACATCGCAACACCGAGGCGGGGTGTCCGGTTCGCAACTATCCAGAGGGACAGGCGGGGAGTTTCGAGGTCTTCTTCCCTGAGTACAAGTTCTATGAGGAGAAGGTATTTCCGATATACCGTGCTGGTCAGCAGCCATTGTTCGTGATGCAGCTTAGGGACTTGACCAGTTTGCACCTTGCGATGCAGGAGCGGCGGCAGTTTGTGAAGCAGCTGGAGGAGACGAATCGGAAGCTGCGTCGTGTTGAAGAGGAGGCAGAGCGGTTGAGGCAGCAGGCGTCGAGGGCAGAGGCGGCGGCGATGCCTGGGAGGCTGTTGGCACTGCTGCTTCCGGAGATGTTCAGGACGGTGCGTTCTTTGGACGAGGGGTTGGCGTTACTGGCGTCGGAGGCAGGGGAGGGGGGAGGCCGTGGGCTTGACCCCGTGGCCCTGCTGCGTGAGCTGCTGGCGTCGTCCAGCCGTTCCCGGGCCATAGTGGACAAGCTCTCCATGCTGCATCTGAGGGATTCTGCACCGGCACAAGTGGATGTTGGCGCCTTGGTGGCCGAGGTAGTAGAGGAGGCCAGAAGCGAGGCCAGCGAACACGGAATGGAGTTGCAGCTTGCCGTGAATCCCACAGGAACGGTTGAGGGTAACGCCGCTCAGCTCAAGGAGGTCTTTCGGAGTTTGCTCTGGAACTCCATGGAGGCTTCCAAGGAGTCACGCAATCCAATAAAGGTATCGGCGGGTCGATTATCAGACGAGGTCTTCGTGACGGTCCACGACCAGGGCCGAGGCATTCCGGAGTCTCAGCGGGACAGGCTCTTCACCCCCTTCTTCACCACGGACCCCGAGGGGCGCAAAGTAGGGCTGGGCCTTGTAATCTGCCACCACCTATTGCAAGCCCACGGAGGCGCCATAGACGTAGACAGCATCGACGGCAGCGGCACCTTGGTGAGGCTACGTCTACCCGGGGCGGGGTAGCCCGGCCCGGCCCTCACCCCGGCCCTCTCCCTCTCCCAAAATGGGAGAGGGGATTTGGCCTCTGTGCGTCCGAAAGGTCCGAATCGTCCGCGTCCGAAAGGTCCGAATAGTCCGCGTCCGAAAGGTCCGAATAGTCCGCGTCCGAAAGGTCCGAATAGTCCGCGTCCGACCAGCCTATCGGTGGGGGTGACATCAGCCGTTCGACAAGCTCACGGCGCGCCCCCCCCTAGCCCCCCCAGGCAAGCTGGGTGGGATAGTCAGCGTCCGACCTCCCACCGCGCCTATATTCTAAAGAAGGTCCTGATCCTACTTGTCAGCGTATCCTTATCCAGTGCTGCCTTTGCTGCTTCATTTTGTGTTCAGCGGGTATCCAGTTCCTTCTGCGTGGCTTGTTTTCTTGCCACTATAATTTCGGATATTCGTTCCAGTGATTCGGGGTTACGATTTATTACTTCTCGGAAGGGTTCTCGGTCGACGACGAGGAATTCGCAATCTTCGTGGGCCACCACTGTTGCTGTGCGGCGTTCGCCGGTCATGAGGGACATTTCGCCGAAGTGAGCGCCTCTATGGAGCCTGGCAATCTCTATGGCGGAGCCGTCGGTATCGTCTCGCCCTACAACAACGGCGGTACCGTCACGGACGATGAAGAAGCTGGCTCCGAGGTCACCTTTACGGACCACTTCTTCTCCGGCGGCGAAGGCTTCTGTGCGGGCCTTTCGGGCGAGGTGGTCGAGGTCATCTCTGGGCAGGGGTTCGAAGAAGGGGACGTCGGTGAGCAGTTCGAGGCGTTCCTGGAACTCTTCTTCTCGCAGGGAGAGCTCTTTCTCTTTTCCTTCGGGGTTGTGCACGAAGATGTCTTGGATTGGGAACGGAACTTCTATCCCGGCTCGTCGCAGGGCGTACCAGATGACGGTGTTGACTTCATCGAGAACGTCCTCCCGTCCATCGGGATGGGCCAAAAAATATGTGACTTTGTAGTCTATTGAGTAGTCGGAGTACTTAGTAAGTAGAACCTTAGGGGGTGGGTCGACAACTATTGAACTGAGCTTCTTAAGAGCATCTTCAATCACCCTCTTGGCTCTATTAGGGGGCAGACCATATGGAAGACCGATTATGGTATGACGACGTAACAAATTAGTGGGTCTGCAAAGATTTACCACTGATGCTTTGGTGATCATCGAGTTTGGTACGATGATAGTTTCCAGGTCTTTGGTTTCGATTCGGACCGAGCGCCAATTGATTTCGGTGACGCGTCCTTCTCTATCCTCGAACCTTACGAACTCACCGACGGAGAAGGGGCGTTCCATCTGAAGGGCAAGACCGCTGATGATGTTTCCCAGGGTATCTTGCATAGCGAGACCGAGGACGATACCGACGAAGCCGGCCGAGGCGAGGATGGCCGTGAGGTTGACGCCCTGGTTGCCCAGCACAACAAAAATGGCGACCACAAAAACGATAATAACGAGAAGGTCACGAATGATAGTAGGGACTCTGATACCACGCCTTTGAAGAAAAATATCTATAACGATAACGCCAGATAGTTGAGTAGCGGCCAGGGTTATGCCAGTAAGGGATACGAAATAAAAAATATTGGCAAATGATGCCGAATACTGATTGAACACTGCAGATAGAAGAAATAAAAACAGCGCTCCATAAGTGGCCAGCCGAGGAGCCTTGATGTGTATTGTTGTCTTATGAATTCTTGCAATCTGAGAGAGCACTGATGCCAGCAGGATAAGAAGTATTGTTACGATGAGGGGCCACGGGCGGCCCTTCACATAGTCGAAGGTAGCGTCGACGAAGGAGAAGAGGTCGGCACCGCCCTGCTCGATGACGTTCAAGGGTTCTGATGGCTCCTCTTCCTGGGCGGTCTCTTGTGCGGCTTGGGATGCGTCGTCACCGCCCTGTGTTACGGCGGCCTCAGCGCTTTGTGGGGCAGCGACCTGCTGGCCTTGGTCTGCAGATCCTTCACCCTCTTGATGCGCCGTTCCTGCCTGGTCCGGAGTCTCCTCTGCCTGTTCTCCCAGTGCTGCCTTGATGAGTTTGGGGTTGGCCTGTACTGCAAGGGGAAGCAGCAGGGCGGTGAGAACCAGTAGCAGGGAGAGAGCGCTTCTTCGCATGCGAACCTCACAATCTTCCGGCGCTTATACATCGGGGCGGTGCGTTGATGCCAGTGCTGCCTTACTTAACACGGCCGTCATCGGCTCCGGCGTGATACCGTGCCCTTTGTGTGGGGGTTCCCGTCGGTTGGCCGGTGCGCCAAGCCAGGCCGTTACCGTTACACCACACCAGCCTCTTTGTGAGCATCCAGAACCCGCTGGGCAAGCTCTTCCAGGGCGTTGAGGTCGTCCTGCTTGGGGAAGCCCTTGACTACTACGGGGTCGATGATGTTGACGTTGAGGTTGGGGATGAGCTCGGCGATCTTCTCAACGGCTTTGGTTCCCCAGCCGTAGGAGTTGATTATGGAAGCGAACTTGAGCTTAGGTCTGAGGGCGTTGGCCAGGTGGGTGGCCATGAAGACGTTGGGGTGTGGGCCGACGTGAACCGTTGGCGTACCCAGGATGATCGTTGATGCGTCAACCAGGGCGATTGCCAGTTTGCCCAGGTCCACGGTGGTCAGGTCGAAGCGGTGCACCTCGATGCCCCTTTCGGCCAGGCACGCCACCAGATAATCCACCATCCTTCTGGTGCTTCCATGCATCGAAATATATGCAACCACGACTTCGTTCTTGGACTTATCTGATGTCCAGTCTCTGTATGCATCAAGGATGAACGATGGGTCTTCGTGGAGTGGGCCGTGGCTTGGGGCGATGAGGCGCACGGGCATCTGGCTCACTCTGGCGATGTACTTCTGGATGAGCTTCCTGAAGGGCATCATGATTTCGGCGTAGTAGCGCTTTGCTGACTCGTAGGCCCGTGCCTTGTCGGTGACATAGAGGCTGGAGGTGGCCAGGTGAGATCCGAAGAGGTCGCAGGTGAACAGGATCTGGTCATCTGGGAGCCAGGTGGCCATGGTCTCGGGCCAGTGGACCCACGGCATGTGCAGGAACTCAATCTCTCGGTCGCCCAGGGAGATCTTCTGTCCATCGGCAACAGTGTCGACCTTTGCCGGGTCGACGAGCAGGTGGTCGATGATCAGCTCTTTGGCCTTGGGAGTGCACAGCACCCTGGCGCCCGGATATTTGGCCATGACCGTAGGCAGGCTGCCTGCGTGATCCTGTTCTACATGGTGTATAACTATGTAGTCAATCTTTGGCACCTGTTCCAGCTGTGCCATGAGAAGCTCAGTCATTGTTTCGTCAACCGTGTCGAGCAGCACAGTCTTCTCGCTACCCTTCACCAGATATGCATTGTAACTTGTGCCATCGGGGAGGGGGATCAACGAGTCAAAGAGCCTTCTGTCCCAGTCGATGGCTCCCAACCAATACACGTTTTTCCCTATCTCACGAAGTTTCATCTAAATCCTCCACTGTAACGATGCCCATCGGGGGCGTTGGACAGGCGAAGCGTGCTCACTGAATCGATGTGAGTCAAGAGTTGTGTTGACGGAAGGGTGCGGTCCATGTGTCGGGGAGCGCCTGGACCCCTTAATGTGCCTGCCAACTCGGATAGTCATGGCCAGGCAGTTCGGCGACGGCGACGGCGACGTCAACGGCAAGGGCGACGAAGGGGCATGCGCACCACGGGAAACGGAGACGAAGGGGGAGAGAGCAAACTATCTGCACGCCGCTATCGAACGCACCGGACGTGGGCGATGTTGCTGGAGTGGGCGGTGCCGATGCCGGCGTTTTCGAAGCTGACGGCCCAGGAGAAGTTGTTGTCGTTGGCCACTTCGGTGCTGGACCAGGTGAAGTTGGCGCAGCTTCCGTAGACCTCGTTGGGCCAGAAGCAGTTTTCGCTGCCTGGTCCTTTGTAGTATCCGCAGCCCATGCAGCCCATGCCGCAGGATTGGTCAAGGCAGCCTCCGTCGGCCACGGAACAGCCTCCGCCGGGGATTGTGGCGGGGCAGCCTCGGAGGAGAGAGCGAAGTTCGCTGATGGTGGGGAGGCGCCAGCCCATGCCGTCCAGGTCCAGGGCCGAGCAGTGCGGAGCGGCATCTTCTCGCTTCATGTAGCCGCCGGTGGGTTCTACTTGCCAGATGAGGCCCGTGGTAGTGTCGGTCCATGTTTCGGGGACGGCCAGGCAGGCATTGAAGGGGCAGTAGGTGCCCAGGTCGCACGCCTGGCACTCCTGGCTCTGACTTCCGCAGGCAAGCACACTGTTGCCCTTCTTGCATTCTCCGTTGGCGCAACAGCCGTCGCATTGGGTCTGGGCGCAAACCCCGCCGCAGCCGTCGTCGGCGCCGGAGCACTTGTCGGTGCATGAGGGAGTGCAGCACTGGCCGTCGATGCAGGGCGCCTCGTCGATGCAGCTTCCGCAGGTTCCACCGCACCCGTCGTCGCCGCACTGCTTACCCTCGCAGGCAGTGAAGGTGCAGGCCTCTTCCACGCACTCTTCGCCACACTGGGTGCATTGGCAGTCTTGGGCGCAGGTGGCGCAGTTCTCGCCATCCTGGGGGTTGCAGGATCCATCGCCGCATGGAATCACCACGTCGTCGCCCTGGTCAACCTCAACGAGGTCGGTGGGGGGAATGTCCTCTTGTTGGTCGACCACTTCTTCCGGGGGATTCGCCTGGTCGGGCGGGGTGTTGTTGTCTTCAGGGTCGTTCTCGTCGAGGGCCACGTCGACAACCGAATCGGGCGTTGTGGAATCTATGCGAGGCAGGTCCACCGCAATCGAGTCTGCGGCATCGGCTCCGATGGCATCCTGGTTGGCGGAGGTGTCGGAGGCATCCTTGCGACCCTCGGGTGCGCAGGAGGGAAGTGCCGCGAGAATCACCGCCACGTAAGCAATAACCGCAAATAATCTTGAATTGTACAGCATATCTATTTCCTCTATTTGTAAGCCGCTGCCAATACCTGAGCCCTCACCCGAACGCTCTCCACCGTGCAGCGCTTTGTATACGGGAACGACTTGTCAACGGAACTCGAATCAGGGTGGCTAGTTTTTCTGTTCTTTGGTTGGCTTGGGAGGTGTGGGAGGTGTGGGAGGGTCTTTCAACTCCACCTTTGAGTTGTCCAGTACCTCCTCCTTCACTATCTTTCCCTTTTCTATAGTAATAACCAACTCTTTCTCATATCTGGAGCTGTAACCCATGTGGACATATTCCAGCAGCTTTCCGTGTGGCGCCCGGATGGTGCCCGAGAACCAGGTTGCCATGATGGGGCCTTTCTGGCCGGGGAAGAGTTTGTCCAGGGGGATTTCTGGAGCGTTGTTGCCGCAGCTTCCTTCAACGACCTTGTTCAGGAACAGCGCACCGTCTGTGACCTCCCAGGTAGCTACGTAGCCTCGCCAGCAGGCGGAGCAGGAGGGCTTGAAGAGGTCTGGGGGGCGTTTTACCCCTTCTTGGGCGAAGTAGTGTTCGAGTGGTTCGACGGAGAGCCAGAAGTTCTGGCCCTTGTAGATGAGGGTGTCGCCGATTTGGGCTGTGGCGTGGGCCGAGGCGGGGAACAGCAGGATTGCGAAGAGAAGCATGGCGATTTTGTTCATTGTGCTCTCCATTTGCGGGCGATGATACGCAGGCGGTGTACGGAGTGCCAGCAAAAAGTCGTGTATTGGGAGGGGCCCGGGGGGGGCTGTTACGTGGATCCGGATGGGGTGTCCACACTAAGGACGGCTCAGTTACGCTTGTGTGCCCGGACAGTCTGGGCTAATGTCGATGCCTCGGCAGGGTCGTGGCGGCGGTGAACGAGACGGCGCTGCTCAGTAGTCGAGGCACTATGTTGAGTTCGATCTCTATTGCCACTCTTGAACAGCTAGTTGAGGGCCGCGAACTCGAGGCCAAACGTGCTGCGGGGCAGGATGGACAAGGGGAACTGCCGCGCTCGTTCTTCGAGACCTACTCGGCTTTCGCGAACACTGACGGCGGGTCGGTCCTTTTGGGGGTGGAGGAGTTGGCGGACGGGTGCCTGAGGGTTAACGGGATTGTGGACACCCAGCGGGTATTAAAGGCTTTGTGGGACGGCCTGAACAACCCTCAGCGCGTCAACGTGAACCTTCTTCGGGACGCCGATGTTGAGGTTCTTGCTGTTGATGGCAAGCAGGTCATTCGGGTCAATGTGCCCAGGGCCCGACGCCAGGACCGGCCTGTGTATGTTGGCCAGAACATGCTCATCGGTACCTTTCGGAGGAACAGCGAGGGCGACTACCGCTGCCCGGAAGAAGTGGTTCGCAGGATGGTTGCCGAGCAGGTCGAGGACTCCCGCGACGCCAGGGTGCTGGTGCACTACGGGATGGCCGACCTCGACCCGATGACGATTGCCACCTATCGCCGCCGGTACGTTGCGCGGTTGCCCGAGCATCCATGGACCACCCTGGACGACCGTGAGTTCCTGCGATGCATCGGTGCGTTCGGGACTGACCGTGAATCAGGTGCAGAGGCGCTCACGGCGGGTGGTTTGCTGATGTTCGGGAAGACGGTATCGGTTCGGGATGCCTTCCCAAACTTCATGCTGGATTACCAGGAGCGGACCGGTGCGGGGTCGCATCCCCGCTGGGTGGACCGACTCACCCCGGACGGCACTTGGTCTGGCAACCTGTTCGACTTTTACGGACTGGTCATCCAGCGCCTGTTCCGGGATCTCAAAGTGCCGTTTGTGCTGCGGGGTGACACTCGCATCGAGGAGACCCCAGTCCATGAGGCGGTCAGGGAGGCCCTGGTGAACACCATCATTCATGCCGATTTCACCGGACGGACCTCACTGCTAGTGGTCAAGCGGCCCGATTCCTTGGTGTTTCGGAACCCGGGGGCAATGCGCATGCCGGTCGAGCTAGCACTGCGCGGAGGAGTCAGCGACTGCCGGAACCGCAGGCTGCAGGGTATGTTCCGGTACATCGGTCTTGGCGAGCAGTCTGGCTCAGGAATGCCCAAGATCCAGGCGGCCTGGAGGGCCCAGCAGTGGCGGGCTCCCGAGTTGGTGGAGGAGGTGGAGCCTTACGAGCAGACGGTCTTCACGCTGCGCATGGCCAGCCTCTTGCCTACTGAGGTTGTCGAGGCACTCGAACGTGAGTACGGGAGCGCTTTCGCCCAGGCCTCGGAGGTCCAGAAGCTGGCCTTGGTTACAGCGGCGGTTGAGTATTCAGTAAACCACGCTCGCCTGCGTGCGATGACGGACGTCCACCCTCGTGATATCACGGTTGCCCTCGCCGGTTTGGTGCAGCGAGGTATGTTGGAGTCTGGCGGGGCCCACAAGCGCACGTTCTACTTCTTGCCAGGGGAAAGGCACAGGGCGGAGGTGAGCCCACTGGGGTTCGAACTACCGTCTTCAGCGCTTCGGCCTTCCCTGGAGAGTACGGAGGGAGGCTCCGTACTTGGAACGCCCAGCTCCGTACACAACAAGCCCAGCTCCCTACACAAGGGGTGCGGGACCGTACATGTGGGCATAGAGTCCGACTTCAGCGAGGGCACCTTGGCGTTAGCGGCTGAGCTACGTGGGCGAAGGCGGGCTGTCCCCGAAATGGTCCAGAGC
The DNA here is from genome assembly GCA_964593355.1 of uncultured Myxococcales bacterium. Lineage (GTDB taxonomy): Bacteria > Myxococcota_A > UBA9042 > CAIXZC01 > CAIXZC01 > CAYTWV01. Next base: position 2,293 of record CAZQHM010000092.1, on the reverse strand, counting down.
ACCATCGTTCGCCTCTGCGAGGAGCGTTGCCTAACCCTGTCGGAACTGGCCCTTCTCACGGGCAGGACCACCGAGACTCTTCGAATACACTACGTCTCGAAGCTGTTGGCGGAAGGACGCCTGGAACTCCGATTCCCTGGGCAGCCGACCCACCCAAGCCAAGCCTATAGGGCTGCTCGCAGGGGGTAGGCATTTGCCAGATACACGAAACTCCGATGAAGCCAGGGGCTGACCCACTGCCAAAAGCGAACCTCACCCTTCCCCCGGCGTGACGCTTGGGGCTCAGGGGAGCAATAGGGAGACGCCCAGGATCTCTTCAATTCGACGTGCCGACATGGCGGCTGTATTCCTGCTGCCCCCGCTACTTACAATCTCCCCTCTGGCATGTACTGCTGCGGCCTGGCCTTGTTTGGTGAGCCAGAGCATACCGCTGTCGCCCCGGAAGGTTCCCGGGGGGGCGACTTCGAGCAGCAGGTCGCTGCGTTCGGTGTCGTGCTGGATTTCGACTCCTACGACCGTTGCATGTCGTTGGGGGCTGGGAAAGCCGGGGGCGTTGAGGGTGCTGATTCCAACCAGTTGCTTCTTCATGAGGTCACGGATGTTCTGCACCACGGCAACGGGGCGGGCTTTGGAAAATGCAGCTTGGAGCTTGGGGCTGGTGATAGAGAAGAGGCCGCAGTCAAGGAACCCGAAGTTGCCGGGGGTTCCGGTGCCTGGGGAGTAGGCGACGTAGACGGTCTCGCCGGCGGCCTCGAACTGCGCAGTTTGGGGGTCCCAGAAGGAGACGGGGGTGGTTGTTGTGGGGTTCTTGTCCAGGCCCGTGAGGCAGTGACCACAGCTAACGCCGAAGCGCCCCAGGGGCGATTTGCCGAAGCAGGTGAGGGTCCCTTGGGTTGACTGGTCATAGATGATGATACCGCTCCGCCGTGCCTGGTCCTCCATGATGGGCCATTCCATGACGTCGGTGGTGATTGTGGAGCGACCAATCCGGACGCTTCTGGGGATGAGTTCGTCGCCGGTGAGTTCGGCTTCGGGCCGCTTCTTCCGGACGAAGAAGGTCATGCCCACGGAAGGGGTGGGCACTCCGTTGCGGTATTTGAGGCCAACCATGGAGCCGACGACGTTGCTACTGCTGCCAAAGCGCCGGTACAGCTCGGTTCTGAGGTCGGCCACAAGGTCGATGCGTCGGCGAAGGGCTGTGGTGCGGGGCGTCACTATCCTACCCTGTTCAGGCGAGCCCCTTTGCCGTCCATGATAATCTCATAGAGCTCAAAGTCGTCCAGTGCCGGCTTGGCGGGTCCATCCTTGCCGTCGGACGCCAGAGCGACTTGGGCCCGCACCCTCCTTGCCCAATCCCTAGCCCAACACACCAAAAGGTCGTGGTTTTTCTTGTTATCTGTCTCCATACTATCAATGTCTTTAAGTTTTGGTTCGAGCTTGTCCAGCTCGGCCTTTGCCGAAGCGGAGTTAGCAGGGTCGGAGACGTGTTTTGCTACTATAGTCACCACCTGTACAGCTTCTCCTACCACCTTTAGCTCGTTCTTACTTAAACCCTTAAGCCCTTCAGCAATCTTGCTAGTTCCCTCCTGAGCAAGTTCCGTAAGCTTTTTACCTATGTCGACCCAAGAGGCGCCGGACTGTTCCGTCATACCCCGAATAATGGCAGCGGCCTCGGCCTCCGTCTTACTGGCGCCGGCTCTGGCGGTGAGCAGGCCAGCCAGGGCCCCCAGGTGTTCGGGCACTTTGGTATCGGTCTTCTGCCCGAACTTAGTCAGTTGTCCATTAGTAAAATCGAGCCCAAGTTCAGCGCTGCCGAAGCCTGATTTGGGTTTGGCGTAGATGACGTTATTGAGGTCGCTGATGTAGACGATAGATGCGGAGACGGGGGCTTTTGCGTCGCCGGTTCTGACCACAAGAACGAAGGGTTTAGGGGCATAGATGGGGATGCCGGTCTCCTCCTTGAGTTCTTTGTCTTTGTAGAACGTAATGCCAGCGCACCCGGCACTAAGGGAGGCGTTGAGAATGAGGAGCCCAAGCAGCAGGAACCAGCACCCTTTGAGATTACGCATGTTCAGTCTCCTTGGCAGCATAGTAATATGTGGAGTTATCCACCGGAGCGGTTGTGAAGTCAACGGGCAATACGGAGGCCCGGGGGGCTCCGTCGGCGCTTCGTAACTCACCGGTACCCCCGGCGGGACGCCGGGGGCTCCCGTACGTCGGCGCTTCGTAGTTCACCGATACCCCCGGCGGGACGCCGGGGGCTCCGAGGTGTCGGCGCTTCGTAGCTCACCGG
>CAZQHM010000091.1:0-18342 GCA_964593355.1 uncultured Myxococcales bacterium | reverse complement strand
TGGCCAAATGGAAGCTCAACGCGCTGAGCAAGAGCGTACAGGCAGGGTGAGGGCCTTCAGGCGCTCCTCGAGATGGCCGTCGGCGCCGGGCATGGTCCGGCGAACGGCTACCCCCATGCGGTCCAAACACCGCATCGGTCGCAAGGCGATCATGCTCCCGGATTCCACCACTGCCGAGCCCGCCGACGCCACCCAAGAGACTCTGGTCATCGCCATCGCCAGGGCCTATCGCTGGCTGGCCCTCCTGGAAGAGGGCCGCTTCAACTCTGTGGGCGACCATGCCGAAGCCGTGGACATGGACCCCTCTCTGCTCCGGCGCCACGTGAACCTCACCCTCATTATCCCGGCCATGGTGCGGAGGGTGCTGGACGGGACCGAGCCGGAGTGGTGGTCGGTGAATGGGATGGGGCGGGAGGTTGACGTGTTCTTGTGGTAACAAAGAAGCAGACTGACTACGTTACTACAGCTTCAAGGAGCAACCCAGTCGAGACTGAATTGTCCAGTCTCCTTGTCTGTTGTACAGTTCGTTCCATCCGAATCGCACACGCTAATCTCAATGTAATATTCGTAACAGTACGTGCCCGTTCCACTCCCAGACGGGAAACTAATCCCGATGTCTGGATTGTGACAGTCGCCTGGGTCGCCATACCCACCAGAACAGTCCCCCTTCGAGTCAGACCACGGGGTCTGCCACGACCTATTAGAAGCTGTACCATCTACGTCACATTCGGCAGTATCGGACGGAAAGGTGCGATTCTTGTCTCCCGTACAAGGCTCAACCCCGTGCGTGGTATTCCATTCGTCCACATCGATCTTAACCTTCACTATGCCGCCGTCGCTCGCTGTCGTGTCAATAGCATAAGACGTGTCAACATAAATAATCAAGTCTTCATCGCTTGGGATCTCTCCAACGTCTTGCTGCAACCCGCATGTATTTGCCGTAAAGTTGGCAACAGCTTCAGCATTTCTGATTCTTGATGAATACTTACCATATCCAGAACCCAACATGAGTCTATAGTCGTCGGTGCAAGGGTCCGGCGATACTGCACAAGCCCGAGCTAGAGTACTTGCAGGTGGATCCCAGGTCGTACCTATGGAAGACGCCTTGCTTCCATTCTCAATGCCAACTTTTACGGGGCAGTACCACTCCACAATGAAGCAACCCGACTCAGAGTCATTTGTACAATTGGTACCATCAAAATCACAGACATCAACATCTATCTCATAGGTATAGGCATAGTCGCCAGGTGAACCAGGATAACTCACAAATATGTCGGGCAAATGGCAGTCACCCGGATCACTGTATCCACCAGCACAGTCAGCCTTGCCGTCAGACCATGCAGCATACCAGCCTTTGTCAGTGTCGTTGTTGCCCACTTGGCAGGTAGCTGTGTCAGCGTTGAAATTCCGGGTCACCCGCCCTCCGCAAGAACCGGAACTGTGCTCAAATAGGTCAATGGTGATCTTGACGTCCCCACCATCATCTGTACGTTCGTCCAAGGCGAGAGCATGGGGAACGTAGACGATCATATCCTCGAGGTCCGAAACGCGTCCAACCTCAACCCCGTAACCACACCTGTTATTCTGATAGTATGCCGTAGGGTTCGCAACGCGTCCGTATAATACCTAATAGGAGCCGTTCGCATGGCCAACGGGAATTCGATAGTCTCCAGTACATTCATCCTCGGTAATCCAACATGGAACCTGCATTCCGAGTTCCCGAAATCCGTCTCCATCCAGAGCTTCCTCGTCATAAGCACCGTCAATAGGACCTAAGTTCGAAACAGGTGAAATATCATTGGAATCACCTGGGTCCTCTCCCTGCTCCGGGAATGCCAAGATGCCATCGGAATCGTCATTGTCTTCGCACGAGACGGGGGTTTGTTCCGGATACTCTCCGAAACTGCCGCTCAAGGGGTTCTCCGGCCATTGTTCCGGGTATACGAAACAGCTCCCCTCCTCATCTGGAGACACTTCGCCCTCGTCGCCCCGAAGACCTCGCAGACCAACAAAAACAAAAAGTACGGTCACGCCAACCATCACAAACATTAGCTTTCTCTTCATCGGCACCCTCCCCGTGAAAATAAACTCAGCAGCCTGATCCTGAAGTCAATAGCAATATCGTCTGCCATCCTATTGTTCCGGAAGGCACACGCCAAACACCGCAGGATCACAGAAATAGAATGCGCAGCCACACCACAGAGCACCAATGCAAGTTTCTTTCGTTCCACAGTGGCTATCCTCCCAACATTCGCCCGGTCGGGGCTCGGGCAGACAAGCATTCTTGCCTGGTGAATCTGGTGCCACACACACGCCGCCCGGCGGACAGTCTGCGTCATCGTCGCAGCAGGAGCCATGGATTGGCTTGCATGAGCCTTCGATGATGTCGCACGCCGTCCCGCAAGAGCATATGGTTTGTTCGAAGCAACCAAAGAGGGTGGGACATTGTGCATCCAAGTAACAGTGTTCGTCCAACGGCAATTGTGCACAATGACCCAGACCGTCCTCTCCAGGTGCGAGGCAAAGCATTCCACTTTCGCAATCGCTATCCTTGTAGCAGCAACCTTCGGGCAGCAGGTCGCTCGCGTCCAAAACATCGGATCCGTTACGCAGGATGTCAGGATCCTCCTCTTTCCCATCGTGCATACTTGAGTCTAGGCTGTCCGGTATCACCATGGTTGGCGCGAGATCCGAATGACCGTCGTGATCGGTCCCGCAATCTCGTGAGTCATTTGAGGAACTTTGGTCCGCCACGTCGGCTGACACACCGGGAGCAGCAGATGAGCCGTGATGTGAGCACCCGGAAAAACAGAGCAGCAATACTGGCAACCAGCAGAGCACTCGAAAGACGGCATTATGTGGGAGCAGAGAGACGAAAGAAGATGCTTCGTCGACTAAGTGATAAATTACTTTTTGGATTAGGAGGACGTGACGTTCCATTCCCTTCCCTTTACTCGTTGTCTGTCATGATGCTTTGATGGGGAACAGAATGCAAGAGACGACTCAGGATTGGTTGTGATCGGTGGCGTGGCAGACTCGATTGAGCGCCGGCGCAGAGGCGTGTTGGGAAGCAATGCCGCTCACAGCGTTCGGCACCAGCGTCGTTGCGCTATCGTTCGCCCCAGTGGACCGAGACTTCGCCATGACCTTGCGGCCGTAGAGATCGGAAAAGAGGGCCGGAAGAAGGAGGCCTGGATTGCCCGTGCCGTTGCATCTCTGGCGTCGGGTAGGCAAGCTCCGTTCCGAAAGCGACTGCGTGCCCACAAGGGCCCAGGAGCCCACCGTGTCCAGAACCTCCACGACCACATCAAGCGATTCGCCGACAGCGTCCACTATGACAAGTACAGTGAACTCGGCTATCCAATAGGATCTGGTTACGTGGAAAGCTGTCACCGCACCATCCCCCAGCATCGCCTCACACCACCCGGCACATGGTGGCATCCCTACTCCATCAACCCAATGCTCTCTCTCCTAATCATCCGCCCCCACCGGATGGTGGCAAGGCTTCTGGGCCGCTCAGCAACGAGCACCCGCCATCGCATCGATGGGGTGAAAGGTTGCCACGCCGTGGATCACACCCGCACGTGAGTTGCCCGTGCCAGGGGCCGCCGACATCCAGGGAGGGAATCAGTCTCCCTGGTCGGCCACGAACCAGGCCAGGGCGAAGAGAAGGTCGGAGAGGCGGTTGATCCATGGTAGCACCTGGGCCACTCCGTCCTGGTTGTCCAGTGCCACCAGCGACCGTTCTGCTCTGCGGCAGGCAGTACGTGCCATGTGGCACCAAGAATCCAGCAACGTCTCACCCGGGATTACAAATGCGTCCAGCACGCGCCCCTGGAAGAGATCGTCTATGGCCCGCTCCATCTCCTCGGCCGATGTGCCCACCGAGTCAAGGTAGGTCATCTGCCCCGAAGAGACGAAGGCCCCCACGGAGAAGAGATCCCTTTGAACCCTTCCAACCAGTGGGGCCCAGGCTCCGTGGGGCGATCGGGCCAGCGCTGCACGAACCACTCCCAGGGCCGAATTGAGTTCGTCGATAGCACCATTGGCCTGCACTACGGGGGAGTCTTTACGAACCCGGTCACCGGCTAGAGTACCCGTGGTCCCTTTATCCCCACCTTTAGTATATATTGACATCTGGCACCAATGCAGACATTTAGAAGGAGAACATCAACCGTCCTATGATGGAATACTTGGCCATCTCGCCCATGTCAACGCCGGCTATACCCGACATGGCATGGGAGTCGGGAGTAACCAGAGGCAGCTGCACGGCCACAGCAGCGCGCATGATGAAGAGATTGAGCTGGAGGCCGGCGACGGCGAAGATGGCGTCGTAGACGTCGGCGTTGCTCAGGGGGGTCAGGCCGTTGATTTCGCCTATGATTGCAACGGGAGAGTACTGCTGCAGCAGGGTCACGCCGGTTCCCCACCTCAGGTAGGTCATGGTCTCAAGGCCCGTGGTGTCCCGAACGGGGATAGAGTTGACCACTGCGCCGTGCACCTGAAGAGAGGCAAGCGTGCCATCGACGCCCGCAGCGAGATAGGGGGCGAGGGTCAGGTACTGATATCCGTATTTGGGGGCCTGGAAGAGGTCTGTGACAGCCAGGGCAGCGGTCTTGGTGCTGCCTGTGGGAAGGTAGGCCATGAGTCCGCCCGAGAGACCCGTGGAGGCGACGCCTCCCCCCCAGGTAGACCCGAATTCGAGATCCAGGGTCAGGTTGCCAAAGACCCAGTCGGTCTCGTCTTCGAACATCAGCGCTGCAAGAGGTAGCATGGTGCGCATAGAGACATACTGGAAATTGAGCTCCATGTGGGGCTCCACAAGAAAGAGCGAGCCCTCCTGGGAGGCAAGCTGTCGTGAGAGTTCCACGGCATTGGTTCGAGAGCCCTCGGGTATCTTGCCGACGTAGCCCGTGACCGAACCGGCCTGCTCCTGAGAGAGGCCCGCCTCCACCAGCGTGTTGGAGAGCTTTGACATATCTCCGGCAGCGGCGGATACCTCGTCCCACTGGCTGTCGGGCACGCTTCCCAGAGCATCCATGGCGGCGTCGGCTGAGGCTTTGGCGTCGGCTTGACACTGGGCCGGATTGGCGGCCCCTTTGCAGGCATCGGCGATGCCCTCGTTGATGATGGTATCCTTCTGCGACGAGAGAAGAACGTTGAGCGGAGCAAAGGAGACTGTGAGGCCGAAGCTGAACATCTTGGAGCCCGAGTTAGCCTTCACGCCATGGCCCACAAGCAGTTCCGTATTCTTGAAGGCGTTGTTCTCATCGGCCTCATCCTTATCTGCATCCTTGGCAGGGCCGGCGGCCTTCTTCTTGGACTTCTTCTTAGCGGGCTTGCCCTCAACCGCCGCATCCTTATCGCTCTTACCCTTGGCCACCGAGTCGGCCTTCTTGGCCTTGGAACTTGACGACCCCTTGTTCATCTTGGTGCGCGTGGGCGCCGAAGGGTCGGGATTGGCGAATGCGGGCACGCTCAGGACGAACAGCGACAGCACAAGCAGCATGGCTCTGGTGAACATGGGCAACCTCCCTCGTTGACCGGTGAATCATATACCCCACAAGTCTCGCGGACAAGGCCGTCGATTTCGGTGGAAGCGGTCAGCTTGGCGGAGAAATGGAGAACAGACTCCCATGCAGGCGAAAAAAGGCTGATCACTTGGGAACTTGATCGTTGCTCCGCCATTTCGGAGGTGCTACAGTACCTCACGTTGTGGAGTTTGCGGGGCGACGAATGAAGATAGACTACGCTGGCGACACCCACGTAGGGATGAGGCGCGATCACAATGAGGACAACCTCCTGATCCTTCCGGAGGAGAACCTCTTTGTCATCGCTGACGGCATGGGTGGGCATGCGTCGGGCGAAGTGGCCAGTAAGCTGGCCGTGGACACCATAAGGCAGTTCTTCCTCGATTCGTCCCAGGACGAGGAGATCACCTGGCCTTTCGAGTACGACCCTCAGCTCGACTATCCCTCCAACAGGCTTGTCACTGCCATCCGGTTGGCGAACCTCAGAATATTCCAGTCATCTGTTGCCAGCCTGCAGTTCAGGGGTATGGGAACAACGATTGTAGCGGCCTATCTGGCCGCCGGAAACCTCTACATCGCCCACGCAGGCGATAGTCGTTGCTACCTTCTCAGGGGTAATGAGTTCAGGCAGCTTACGGAGGATCATTCGCTCTTTAATGACTTCCGGAAATCTGGGACCATGACCCCCGAGGATGAGAAGAAATTCCCCCACAAAAACATCATCATGCGTGCCCTGGGCATGAAGGACACTGTGGATGTGGACCTTCAGGTTTTGGGACCCGAACCTAATGACGTCATCTTGTTGTGCTCGGATGGCCTCTCCGGGGAGATTTCCGACGAGGAGATCGCCCAGGTCATTGGCTACGAACGCAGCCTCGTGAAGAGTTCGCAACGGCTGGTTCAGATGGCCAACGAGGCCGGAGGGCGGGACAACGTCACGCTTATCCTTATGCGGCTGGTGGCTGGCGATAACCCCGACCTCGATACGCTGGCCATGGAGATGACTCGTGAGGAGGGGGGCTCCGAGGTCACCGATGAGTTCGGGGTCGAGGCCGAACCCGATAGCTCGGCTGAGTTAGAGAGCATCTCCGTAGAGACTGCCGCCATAGAAGAGCCGGAAACTGAGGCTGACCCCGCTGCGCAGGATGAAGAGGCCGCTGCGGTCCCGGAGGGCGACTCCACGGAAGCCCCGCAGGACGGTGAAAAGGATAAGTAGCGGCTGAAGACCCCCAGGTTCTCAGTGGGAGACAAAGACAATTCTAAACAACATGTTTGGGTTGGAATATGAGTAAGCTTTTCGAAGATCTTATGGCGCGTGGGTTTATCTATCAGTCGACGGATGAGGCAGCTGTGGCAAAGCTGCTAAATGGACCACCGGTAAAATTCTATATCGGTTTCGACCCAACAGCAGATTGTCTCCATGTAGGCAGTTTGATTCCGATAATCGGGATGATGCATATGCAGAGGGCAGGGCACGTCCCCATTGCGTTGGTGGGCGGTGGCACTGGGCTGGTGGGCGACCCCAGCGGCAAGACCGAACTCCGTAAGTTGCTCATCTCCCAGCAGATTGGGCACAACCTGAAGTCTATCGAGGGCGTGCTTCGGCGCTTTCTGCTCTTGGATGAGCCCCACGGAATGGTGGTCAACAACCAGGACTGGCTGGTTGACCTCAAGTACATCGACTTCCTCAGGGAGATTGGCCGCCACTTCAGCGTCAACAGGATGCTGGCAGCGGAGTCCTACAAGGCAAGGCTGGAGACAGGTCTAACCTTCCTGGAGTTCAACTACATGCTGCTGCAGTCGTACGACTTCCTGGTTCTCCGGCAGAAGCACGGCTGCATCATGCAGATGGGCGGTCAGGATCAGTGGGGCAACATTGTTGCGGGCATCGACCTTGTTCGCAGGGTGGCCTCGGAAGAGACCTTCGGGGTTACCTTCCCCCTTCTCACGGACAGTTCAGGCAACAAGTTCGGCAAGAGCGTGAAGGGAGCGGTCTGGCTCTCTGCGGAGAAGACACCGCCCTTTGAGTTCTACCAGTTCTGGCGCAACGTCGAGGACCACGACGTTGGCCGGCTGCTGAAGATCTACACGTTCCTACCTGTGGAGGAGTGCGAGCGTTTGGGGGCCTTGCAGCCGCCGCTGCTCAACCGTGCCAAAGAGATACTTGCATTCGAAGTTACCGCCCTGGTCCACGGTGCTGCCATTGCGGCCGAGGCATTCACCGCTGCCACGGCCCACTTCCCCCCATCGGATCCTGACGGAACGGTCCAGACCAGTTCGGCTCTGGCTTCAATCAAGAAGGAGGAGGGCGGCGGCCTCCCCGAGGTTGCCGTGGGCACCAGCGACGGCACGGTTCGCATAGTGGAAGCGCTGGTAGCCGCTGGCATGGCAACCAGCAACGGCGAGGCCAAGCGGCTCATCAGACAGGGCGGAGTCAAACTCAACGACGCTTCCGTTTCCGACGAGAACTCTCTGATTACCCTGGAGCAACTTGAGGCCGGAGCGATACTGAAGGCTGGAAAGAAAAGGATGGTGAAGCTAGTCCCTGCCTGAGCCGCTCCCCAGGGAGCCGCTTCCTGCCTGAGCCAGCCCCGCATAGCCTTACGGCACGCCGCCTGAGCCAGCCCCGCTGATGGGGGCTTCCAGCCGTAACCAGGGTTATTCCATTACTTCCCGGATCTTTGCTACGGCTGTTGAAGGTAGAAAGGGTTTAGCGATGAACAGCGCCCGCCCCGAGTTGACCTCTTCAAGCACCCGCTGGTCTGCGGCGTATCCGGACATATAGATGACCTTGACATGCGGGAATCGGCTGCTGAGGTCACGAGCCAGGTCGCACCCAGAGCCGTTGGCCAGCACCACATCGGTCAACAGCACATCCACGACGTGTTCCCATCCACCCACCGCCTCCAAAGCCTCGGCCCGGCTGCCTGCCCTGAGGACCCTGTGGCCAGCCCGTTCCAAGAACTTCGAAAGCACGCTAACAATAGACCTCTCATCGTCCACTACTAGAATATTGTAAACCAAGGCAGCTATGCCCCCTGTTGAGTCAAGAGCTGTATCTTGTGGGCCAGAATCCAACATAATGTGTCCTAGCAGGCCAATGAGAGCACCGTGTGAGTCCATCACCCCCTGTCCCACCTCTCTGACCCATCGCGTAGAGCCATCCTTGAAGCGAACTCTGTAGCGCATGGTAAAGGGCCTGTTCAGGGCCACTCCCTGACGAACGGCCTCATCAACCAGGCTGCGATCTGCCGTGTGAATTAACCCGGAGTAACTGATTCCGTTCACCCGGGTCAGTTCGTGCCCCTGGTACCCGGTTACCTCTTCGACCCCCTGGCTGACCCACTCCATGGTCCAGTCGCGGTCAAGCCGGCAGCGGTATATGAAGCCCGGAATGGGGGAGGATAAGTCCCGTGAGCTTCCCGATGAACCAAGAGGCGAAAAGCCAACACGGTGCACCGTTGCAACCCCGGGGAGATAGACCAGCGCCCCTTTGACCTGCTCCTCACTGTATATGTCGGGCAACCAAACGCCCACTGCCCCATGCAGTTGGGACGCGATAGTCCCCTTGGCACACCCGACCACAACAGCACCCGCAAGGGCTCTGATATCGGGGGCTTCATCTTCCCAGCCAAAAGGCCCATTGGGCATGACCAACCAAGGCATAAGCCAACTCTCCAGACTTGAAGCAGGGCAATCAAGCCCTGGTCTAGACTCCATCTACTATCACATGCCTAATTTAAGATCAACAACAACGAGTATGGGGCATCCGACGTCAGGCGTCTCCTATCCACCAATTCCGCCAGTCCGCCCCAAGCATTCCGAGCCACGACCGTGACGGGCCGTCGACTTGGCTCGGAATCGGCCCATTTGGCTCGGAACGGGCATTGCGGTGTGGGCGGGAGGTTCGGTTGGCTGGTTGGAGTTCTTAGGGCTTCAACTCCACGGTGGTGTTGGGGCCTTGGGTTCCCGAGGGGTTGGGTCTGTCGGCGAAGACGTCGCGGATGAACATCTTGTGGTACTGCGGGTCCTGAGTGACGTTCAGGCCTCGCTCGGTGAGGGGGAACTCCTCGGTGTTGTACCAGGATGCCTCATCCTTGGGTAGGCCGATGGTGTACTTGTAGCGAACTACTGTGCCCGGAGCGAAGCCAAAGACGCCTGTCCATATCTTGTCGTTGGCCTGCTTGTCCGGGGCGACGCCATTGTCTACCAGGGGAACCTTGTTTGGAATCCAGCTTCCCATAGCATCCTGGTCGCCGGCGATGTAGACGATGCCATTACCAGCAGGCGGCGGCGGCGTGGCGATGTTTGTATAGGCATTTATCGGCACAATGGTTCCAGTGACATCCACCTCGAATGTGACGTAGATCAACGTAGTGATATCCTCGAAGACCACCTTACTTCCCGAATAAGGTGCCGTATCGATGACGTTGTTTCCTTCCGCTGCCACCACGGCGAACTCCAGCGGGTCTCCCATTTGCATCTGAAGAGCAGCGAATGGAATCTTGAACTCCAGCAGCTTGCCACCGGCCACCGGACCGCCCATCTGGATACCGTTCAACTGTGCGGAGGTCCAGCCGTTGCTACCGTTAGCGGCCCTCAAGCCGAGAGTCGGCTTGGCCGCTGCCGAGAAATCGACCTTGATCTCCCAGGCAGCACCGCCGGCGTTGAATTCCAGGGGGAAACCGGTGGGGCTCACGGTGTTGAATGGATTGGCCTGGAAATCGCCAGTATCAGGATTCAGCACTCTCTTGTGGTTCGTATAGATAGAAACCGAGTAGTTGCTGCCTTGTTTGGCGCTCAGATCTTCGTTGAACAACAAGCCCAAGTAGAAGTCGCTGCCCATATATCCGAAGTAGACCTGGGCGATGTCGTCGCCGGGACCTGCCATGGTTCCACCCGAATCGTTGTCGTAGAAGAAGCCTCCATCGGCATCCCACTCACCCTCATTGGGCGTGAAGACGCCGTCAAGTACCGGCACCTTTTCAAAGGGCCCCTCCATGGACTGGGGCTTCTTCTGGACGATGGGAGCGAACTCAGGCTCCTGAATAGGCGATTTGCCCTGCTTGACCAGGGCCTGGTTCATGAAGGTGTACATGCCGTGCAGGTGCGACCTGAATGCCTTGTCAAAAGGCGTGTCGTCGTTGGAGGGTGAGGTCATGTCAGACCCGTACCACCAGAACCAGTCGCTTCCTTCGGCAGCGTATACCTCGTCGTAAGCCTTCCAGATGAGCCACTCAAGACTGTTCTCGTCGGCAGGCTCGGGCAAAGCGGGATTGGGCTGCGCAAGACCGCTGGAGTGCAGGGCCGCTCTGGCCTGACGCAGATAGTCCCAGCCCTGGTTCTCCTCAGACTCGCCGATCCAGATGGCGAAGGTACCCTCTATCCACGAGCCCGGGAAGAGAGGCTCAAGCTCCTTCTGCTCGGCGATGGGATGCGGTGGAATGCCACGTTCAGGGTTGCCCTCGATGTACTCGGAGAGCGTCACGGTTACAATCTCGCCAATCTGGAAGGACTCCGACAGTCCGGAGTAAAGGGCGTGGAAGAACCCCTTGCCGTCGTGCTCCTTCTTGTAGGATTCCCATGCGTTCTCACCGTCGAGAATCACCGTCACCAACCGGTCCTTGCCACCGAAGTTCGGCGCATTCTTAAGGACATCCTTCATGAACTCGTCGGCAGCAACGGTGCCCTTGAGCATCTGGAAGGTGAAGCCAACCTTGTTGGAGAGGTCCGTGTCGCGGAAGACGATAAGGATCTCGTCGTCCGTAGAACCGGCCGTGCCCTGGCTTGTGTCCGAATCAACCTTGTATGGGATGTACGGAGTGGGCGACCCGCCCCCAACCAGGGTAGACTTCTCCATGACCCTCTGGTCCGTCGCCGTCCAACTCAGCCCGGCATCAACAAGGATGGGCACGATGTCTTCAGCGACACTTCCTTCGCCGCACCAGGTGCCTCGAGGAGCCACGCCAAAGACCTCTGTATGGTACTGAATGGCCCGAAGGACGTGGGCCGAAGCATCCGAAGGCTCACCGTAGGCAGGAAATGGCAGGGAGTCGTAGGGCTGCCCCTGTTTCGCCAAATCGGTGTTGAAGACCAGGGGGAGGATTGGATGATAGAACGGAGTAGTGGAAATCTCTATTTGGCCCGTCTTCTTGTCTGGATCGTAGACTAGCTTCTTGTGAATGGCTATAATATTCGCCATAATCTTGTATTGTTCAGCCACAATACGATTGGCCATTTCCTCAGAGAAATTGTCGATAGTGTAGATATCCATGGGGGCGCCGTCGTCATCGACGCCGGTGCTGCGCTTGATGAAGTCTGTCATGTCGACGACACGTCCGTCGGGGAGGTTCACGGGGCCCATGAGGAAGTCCGGGTCGAACCAGGCAACCTCAAAGAGGATCTTGAGCTTCAGGAAATCCTGCTGCGTGAGGAGCGCCGGGTTCTTCAACCGCAGTTCGACGTACTGAGGGAAGTGCTTCATGATCTGGTCCGAAGTTGAGACGCAGGACCAGGGGTCCTTGTAGAGCAGGCCGAGCTGTTTCTCCGTTGCGGCCTGAGGAGTGGGGGTAGGCTCCAGAAGCAGGTCAATCCATGGGTCGGTGCGGCCCTTCCAATCCTTGAGGAAGGCCTGGGCATCCACGGTGTTGTTGTCCATATCGACGTAGGGTTCCATACGTTCTACATAGTACTTCAGGAGCTGAATCAGAAGCACCGGGGTAATATTCATATTAAAATGAATATCCGGATAGTTCTCCAAAATCGAGGCCATATCATAATAGCTCTTCATGGAGTGTTTTCTAACCCACGGGCCGGTAAGCTCGTCCTTCACTGGGTCGAGATAGAAAGGCTGATGCTGATGCCAGACGATGGTGAGGTAAACCGAGCGTTTGATAGTGGCCTTATTCTTCTGGGGGTTAATGGGGTTTCCTGCAAGGTCGGTGATACCTTGAACAAGCACTGTGTAAGTGAAGGAGGAGTTGACCTGGCCGGGGTCAGAGAGGGTGAGGTGAGCGAACTGTTTGTAGACCTCGACGCTCTTGATGGTTATCTGGCTCATGTCCGAGCCTGTGATGCTGTATTTCGAGACGACGCCGGCGGTCTCGGCGTCCACCTCTTCGTTGAAGCGGACGGAGACCTTGGTTCCGTCGGCGGAGAAGGCTCCCACGACTTCGGGGCCCTGGGTATCCACCACGGGGCCTGTGTCGGGTTCGACGTCAACCACCAGGTCGGGTTCAACCACATTATCGGGTTCGATGATGTTGCCGTCAGGCAGCACTATCAGTTCTTCGGGTGAGGATGTATCGGGTTTGACGACGTTCCCATCGGGGAGGACGTAGTAGGTGTCCTCCCACTGAGAGTCGCCCTGACCTGGACGGTAGGGTTCCGGCTTGCCGGCACAAGCAGCGGCCAGCAGCGCCACCAGCATGAGCAGGGCAACGCCTGCCGAGTTGATGTGGTACCTGATTACGTTCATTGGTCACCCCGTGTAGCACGAAAGCGCCTTGGGCGGCGCGTCATCAAAAAGTGCACCGACACGTCCTCTAGAGAACGACGTCAACCTTGACCAGGTTGCCGACCTTGTCTGGGGCCTCGGCGTCGAAGTAGCCTGGCAGGGCCTGATTGCTGATGCCCTCGGGGCCACCGTATCCATTGGTCAGTCTGAGGAACAGTGCGAACTGCTTGCCCGACGCCGGGAAGGAGCCCGAGACGATGGTGGAGAGCTTAATCCTCGCCTCACAGGCCGCTGCAGTGCAGGTCACGGCACCATCGAGCCAGGGGAAGTTGTCCGTGGGGGTGAGGCGCCGCCAGCCGCTCTTCACGGAGAGGCCCAGGTCTGAACCCTCGGCAAAGGAGGTCATGCCCCCGGTTCCAAAGGCGAACTCTGCACCAAAGCTGGTATCCATAACGGTGAGCACGTTGCTCAGGGCGTCGTCGAGGTCTCCGGAACCGGAGTTGTCCGCCAAGCTGGTCATCTCCCGCACGCCGGTCCCAACACCATAGTCGGTGTCAAGGTAGCCCACGATGTAGTTAGTCTCCTCGCAGCTTCCCGTCCAGGCAATATAAAGATACTGAGCATCGAAGCTCACATAGAGGGAACGCAAGAAGTTCAGCGAGTCGTCCCAGTTGCTCTCGATGGAATTTGAGGCAATCTCGAAGGCATCGGGCCACTCTTCCAGGTCTCCATCCATAGTGGGAGTGAACTTCAAGACGTAGAGCAGGGCCTTTTCGAGTTCGGCATCGGGCTGGTCCCCCTCCCCTACCCCGAGGCTGACGTAGCCGGGCTCGTGAGCGGGCGCCACGAAGATCAGTTCTGTGGGCGAGACGTAGGCCGAGGGGGTCTCGGCACCGTTCAAGAAGAGCTTGGTCTGGGCAGTGAAGCCGGCTCCCTTCACCGAGACTTCGCCACCACCCAACACAGAAGATACACCGGGCAGAACCTCGAAGAGGTAGGGTCCGCCGGCCGGGTCGAGGTTCTCCCACTCACCACATTCCAGGGGAGAGAATCCGTCGGCGGTTCCGTTGCCGTCGGCGTAGGTCCAGTTGGTGCCGTCCAAGGTGAAACGGAAGGCATACAGGAAGTCACCGGGGTCCCCGGACTGAAGCACGGCCCGGTAGACATCATTGTTGCCGCTGTCGCTGTCGTACACGGCGGGTTCCCAGGTCCAGAGTGCCGGATTGGTGGAGGGGTCGGTAGCCAGAGGGCCGTACCCCACCTGAGCAGTAATGCCAGCGCCTACACCGGCACCGATGGTCACACCAACCTCGTACACCTCGGCGTAGACGGTGGGGGCGTTGTCGCCGGCCAGTGCCTTGATGGTCATGGGCGGCAACAAGCGGGCATAGTCGATGACGTTTGGAATGTACTCGAAGGCGTCGGGCAGCTGAGCCGACTTCCCATCGCTGTTCATAACCGTAACGGCTACTTTGCCCAGCGCGCCAGCAGGGCTTTTGGCCTGGATCTGGGTGGAGTTCATGAAGAATACGTCCGTTGCAGGAACATCGCCGAACTTCACTTCGGGGGCAGGCAGGAAGCTGGTTCCCTTGATAGTAACGGTGGTACCACCATCAACGGGGCCCTCTGCCGGGTCCACTTCGGTTATGGTGGGCTCAGGATTCTCTGCCGTGTAGGTGAAGGCCCCCGTCAGCGTAAAGGTGCCGCCGTCGGGGTTGGTTATGCTCACATCCACAAGGCCCCCAGGCCTGGCCGGAGCCGTACACGTGAGGCTGGTGCCCCCCGCTGCAACCATCACCTGGGTGGCCTTGGTTACCCCGAAGGCAACAGTAGCGCCGTCAACAAAATCGGTGCCCGTGAGAGTGACAACGGTTCCGCCCTCCACAGGACCCTCAACGGGGTCAATTGCGGTGATCACTGGTTCACTGACTTCAATCACCGTCTTGCACTTGTTGTCGACACACTTCTGGCCGCCGGTGCAATCATCCTCATCGTCGCACCAAGGCTGGCAGAAGCCGCCGATACACTTCTTTCCCGCTCCACATGTGTCGTTGGCCTCGGTGCACTCTGGCTCCACGGCGCCGCATGTCGCCGTAATAGTTGTGTTCAGAGTAGAACCCCAACTATCCAGCTCATATTCAATAGCAACTTGCTTCCACCCCTCGGCCTCGGTGCATTTGATATAAGCCTTTATGCCTTCTGAAGCACCCTTCTGCTGACCTTCACTGAGTATCTTGTATTCCGTTGCATCGGCCCAAGTCTGTTCCCCTTCGCTGAACATGATGTTGAACTGGGCCTTCTGCCCCTCGGCCAGGCGGCCCGTGTGCTTGCCAAGGTTGAGACCCTGGACGTAGGTGTAGATTCCGTCTTCCGCTACGTCGTCACCCTTATTGGCGTCGGGCCCCGCGTCGAGGATCTGGAGCGGAGTCCACATGTTCACTGACCCCTTCAGATACACATTCACAGCACTGAATTCTGTGACATAGTCGAACGCCGGATTGAGGTTATTGACATCAACAGTAACCTTGAAATCGATATTTCCAAAGGGGGCCAGCACCAGGGGCTTGGCCTCAATCAGATCCGTATTTCCCTTCTTCGTTGTGAACTCACCGTTGGCCCCTTCCCACATCCAGAAGTCCAGCTCGTTGAGCACACCGTAGTTAAATGTTTTGTCTTCCACAGGCACCAGCCAGACTTCGGCGCTGAAGATGCTGTCGCCTGCTGTGGCGCCTTCCATCTCGTGGCCGCCCTCGCTGATGGGGCCGTCGTCGTAGAGCAGAGGATAGGGCCCGTCCGTAGGAAGCCAGCTATCGGCATAGAGGATAGTGTTTGTCTTATCGTCCCAGGTGAACGAGCCGGTCCACTTCATCTCGCCATCCTGGAATGTCTTGTTGGCGCGGTCATCGACGTAGAAGGTAATGCGGGCGGTCAAAGGGGGCTGAATCCAGCGCTCGTTGCCCGTCAGCTCCTTCTTTGTATCGGGGTCCCAGCCCAGGTCAAGGGTGGTGTCCTGGGGGGCTTCGACATCCGCAGTAACGTCGGGCTGCTCATCGGCGGGCGTCTCCCTGCACGCAGACACAACCAACAAGCCAAGAAAGAGTAGAGCTGACAGTCTCATCTTATCCTCCGAACGAAGACCGCGGCCTTGATGACCAGCGGGATTCTACACAGGAACCGGGGGCCGATTCTACATCAACCGGCCCTACCGGCCCCGGAAGCCGGCAACATGAGCGCCACCCGGGATGGGCGCCTTGGGGCAATCCGGGCAGCAACAAGAAAAACCAAAAGCAAGTGACCTTCTCTCCCAGGTCTACCCATCAACCCAGTAGTCGCCTGCATTCTTCAGTGCGAAGCCATCCTCGGTGGCCCACTGCTGCCCATCGCCGGGCAGGTCGCAGTAGTCCCAGGAGAGGCCGCCATCCAGCGAATATCGCACTGCAACACGGAATCGGGCCGGGCCTTCAGGCGCCACCACGCTGCCCACAAACTGGTGAGCAGAGTCACACTGTGCAAGCCCCGAACCGTCGGGAATGCTGCATCCGGTATCCAACTTCATGGGCCAGAACGACCATCCATCCTCATAGCGAGGGTCGGGGACGGAGACGCACTGGCCATAGGGCAGCATGCAGGTGTCGCCTTGGCTGCAGCAGGCGGGGCTCATGCCAACTTCCACTCTGAGGGCGGAATCGAACAGGGGGTCAACGCCGGCCATCCTGGCGAGGAAGGGCACCGAAGGCTGCATCACGGCCCCGGAGGCCTCGGCAGAGTCCTTGGGAGGCCACACCAGGGAGCAACTCTTCTTGCCCGCCACGTTATAAGCCAGGGCTCCTTTGGAGAGTTCCAGGGTTCCATCCTCTTTCCTGTGCAGCAGTGTCACGTTGGCCTTCTCTGCCAGGAAGTGGGGCGCCAGGAGGTAGAGTCTGGCCGGGTCGGGGACGAAGAGGCCATCGAAGCGGTTTCCGACAACGGACTCGGAGTCTGCGGTATTGATTTCGCAGTCCATCCCGGGGCGGAAGTTAGCCCCCGAGAGGCCCACGAGGAATCCGCCGCCGTTGAGCCCCTGTCCGGGCAGCACCGAGGCAATCTTCGGGGCATCCGACGAGGGGAAGAAGGCCTGGGTCAAGAATCCCACGGCGTACTGCTTGCCCGAGGAGCAGTTGGGGGTCACGGCCCCGGGAGCGGGGAACGAATCGGGAATGCAATCATCATCGGTATCGATGCGATTCTCGCCAAAGTCGCTCCAGCAGCCGGGTTTGGCCGCTTCGGGCCAGGGGTTCTTGTTGCCGCCGCAGAGCTGCTGGTTGACGTTGGCCACGTTCTTGTTGCTGCTCTCGTCGCCGAAGATGTCGAACCGCACCACAAGCCCGTCGCCGTTCACGTCGTCCAGCTCCAGGATTCTGTTGTTGCCGGGCCACTCTTCGGTACCTCCCCAGTTGGAACCCGCAAAGCCGTAGGTGTACTTGTAGCCAAGGCGGACACCCTTGCGCTGATGGCCTGCATCATCCTTAGTTCGAATGTATGGCAGGTCAAAGGCCACGGTCCAGATTCCGTCACCGGCCACCGCGTCGGCCCCCTGGCCATCGTCCCGCATGGCGATTCTGTTGGGCACCCAGTTCCCCAGCGCCTGGTTCACCTCGGCCCACTCTTCCGTGGTCAAGCACTCCTCTGCTTTGGCGCCATCGCAGGCGGGCGTAGCAGCGGAGGGCTCGCCGGTGAACATGGCCCCGGTGATGAAGAGGGTCTTCCCCGACTCATTCTTGGCGAACTTGAAGGGATTGACTGGGGAGCAGTTGGAGTCCTTGAGCCCCTCTCCCAGCGCCGTCTGGAATACCACTGTGACCCTATCTTCAGTCTTGCATCCGAACAATTGCAGACCCTCGCCAGCCGCATCGAGGGCCGCAGCAAAGGCCGTGGCCGTAGCGTCGGAATAGCCGTCTCCTGTGTAGTCGAAGTCTGCTTCCGCAAGGAATTCCGGAGCCAGGAAGAGACCTGCGGGGTCGGGGAAGGCGAAGGGCGCCGGCGCGTTACGCATCTGAGCACTTTGCGCAAGAATCCGGCGAACCATGGAGAGCACCTCTCCGGTGGGTCCACTTGCGGAGGTGATGCGCTGCACCACCACGGCCATGGCGTCGTGCATGGACTCGGGGCTCACAGCACCCAGGGAGATCCCTTGCACCTGAGCCCGTCGCAGCAGGACGAGGGTCAAGGCGGTGGTGCGGTCGTCGATGTTGGCCATAAGGGGCACCCCATCGGCCCACTTGATGAGGGTGGTGGCGCCAAGGTGATAGGGTCCAAAGCGCTCCCAGACGTTCTCGTTGCGGGGGATGCTCAGTGCCAGACCCCAGAGCCTGGTGA
>CAZQHM010000090.1:0-18484 GCA_964593355.1 uncultured Myxococcales bacterium | reverse complement strand
GCCGCTACCGCAGGGGTGTATCCTCTTGACATCCTCCTCCATAGAAGTCGAGGGGGGGGGGACGAGAATGGCGAGCAGTGGTTTTGAGCCTCGTATCTCCCCAACATTTACCAGCCCACTTGATCCAGATTAGGCATATTAACAATAATATCCGGGTGTTTAGTAGCCGCTGTTGGCCCAAAGCGGCGCTTCGGTAGGGGTGACGTCAGCCCTCTGGGCCGCTGGCCCAGAGGGCGCGCCTTCCCCCTAGCCCCCTTCCAGACAAGCTGGACGGGGGTATAGCTACATGGTTCTTTTGGTGAGCCTTTGTAGATGGCCAAACGGCTAGATATATACCACATAAGTGCCCCAGTACCGAGAACTTGAGCTATAAGCCCCCAGCTTGCCTGGGGTTGGGGGCGCGCTAGCGGTCGAAGACCGCTGGCCGACGCCACCCCTACCGCAGCCTCCCGCAACCAAGGCCTATGCTTGTTCCTGATTACGTGGGCCAGGGATGGCAGGTGGGGTTGTGTCGCTTGACTTGTCCCGTTCATGTCGAAATATCCGAAGCGCCACTTCGGATTATCCGGATATGCGGAAGCAATGGCCCTGAAACGACGACTCTCGTTGAACCCTCAATCGATACTCTGCTGGGATCTTATCTTGAGCCATTTCTTCGTACCAGGAAAAGGCGTTCTATAAAGACCAGTAAGTCTTATTATTTCGACTGTGGGGTAACGAACTCCCTGCTCAAACGTTCGATGTCGCCAAAGACACCCGAGTTCGGCAAAGTCTTTGAGCAGTTCATGGTCCTGGACGTTCCCAGACCTCAGGACAGAGGCATCGGAAGGAACCGGGCCAACTCTCTTCGAATTGCGTTCCGGATTATCGCTGTGGTAGCCAAAGCATTTCGGGCCTCATCCCCTTCAATGGGCTCCCAGTCGCCTGGGTACCTAGACTCGATTGCGTAGCGGTTCAGGGGCTGCACAAGTTCTGCTTTGACCTCCGGGGGGAGAACCTGTTTGCCGACATTGACCAACGCGACGAGGTCATGTGTCCTTGGTGTTTGGAGTCCATAGCATAACATAAGGCATTTGATATATTTCTCTGCGCACTGATGCGCATGAAATGCTACAGTATCATAAGGACATGCATCCTTCATGGTAATGACGTATTCAGCATTCAGGTAATCGTTTTCAGCCCTGGCGACCCACTGAAGCACTATTGTGGCCAGATCACGCGGCAAACTCATAGACCACCTGTCCTTCCCGCTCAGCCTCGCTGGCTACGGTTCCCGGGAACTGTCGTTGACGTTCGTACTGTTCCGACGTCAATACGATCAGGTCCATGGCCACGGTGCGGTCCACCATGAGCAAGTCCATCTCGTTGGCCATTCGTCGAGAGGAGACCCCCGAATCCATTACGACAAGCAGGTCAACATCACTGTGGCTGTGGGCGTGCCCCCTTGCATACGATCCAAAGAGAATCACCTTACGAGGACGATACAGGGGTACGACCCGTTTCAAGAACTCTTCCACCAGAGCTTTGATCTCATCAGGCATGGTGCACCCTCCTGGCTGAATATAGCCTATCAGCCTTGACGATCCAAGTGGAGAGCAGTGGTGCCTGGCCTCCGGTCACTCTGGGGGAAGGGAGGGCTTGGGCCACCGGTCGCCCGCCGTATGCTCAAGGCCACAGCGGTGGATTCTGCGTGAGGAGGTCATGATGACCACGCCATCTGTCAAGGAACTGGTCGTTGAAGCCGCCAGGGCGCTACCCGACGACGTGAGCTTTGATGAGGTCATAGAAAGGCTCTACTTCTTATCCAAAGTACATGCCGGCCTCTGTCAGGCTGCGGCCGGGGAGACGATTCCACACGAAGAGGCCGTTGCAAGCCTGCTGGGCGAATGAGGGTACAGTGGACCCATGCACGGTGCCGTGTGTGGTGCCGTGTGGCTCATAGGTGGTTGGCCGGCGTGATATGGGCCGCTGTAACGTTGGAGCGAACTGCAATAGCGGTTTGTGGCTGGAACGACGGCTCCCTTTGTCGGTGAAGTCCATGTACCAGGCAACGGGGCACATTTTCGCTCAGGGATACTCCTCTTTTTCAAACTTGACTGACAACACTCCGACTGCTAGGGTGGCTCAATTGGTCAGTCATTTTGAGGAGCGTCATGCAGGTATATGTGAAACACGATGAGGGTGAGTTCTCTGTTGAGGATCTGGTCAAAGAGGCCCTTGGACCGCTTGGTGCGGTAGAGTCTGTTCTGGTCGCTGTCAAGCAGGTTCCTGGCGAGGTCATTGAGGGACGGAACGTCGATTGGTTTGAATGGGAGCTGAGGCCTGGTGGCAACGGTGGACAAGCCAACGTCCAAGGCGGCTCATCTCCACTTAGGGCAGGTCTGGTGGCCATTCCCGACGGCTCTATGACGGCCTATGTGGTGGGCCATGGTGAGACAGAGATTCACCATCGCCACCGCTATCTGGCGGCGGTAACTGAGTTCGCTGCTTTGCCGGACCATGCGCCCATGAGCCATCCGACCAAGGAGATTGTGACCCCGTTGTGGGACTTCTATCGTTCTCTGGAGGCTGCTCTCGGAGCCGCCGGTGCGTTTTCTGGGGCTGCCGCACCCAAGATCGGTGTGACTCGGCATTGGGTGCAGGTTACGGTAGGTGATGCGACAGTGCTGGCCACGCCGGAGGGGAAGGGGGCCAGGTTGGAACTCAATTCTGAGGTCTACGTGAACATCTCCGATGACTCCGACGCTACCCCCGAGGAGTGCGAGGCCGAAGCTGAGAGAACCATGGAGAAGACCATTGCACCAGACCTGGCGGCCCTGGGCTTCGTTTTGGACGATGGCTCGGCCTCTTGCTCGGAGCAGTCCAACCACGATGGTTCCGCCGTCCAGGGCTGGACTTGCATCACCGAGGACATCGAGCAGGCAGTGAAGGCGATTGTCGGGCTGGCAACTGTGCAGACCTGCATCCAGTGCGAGATCTGATGGTTGGTGGTGGCCATGGGTGATGGGTTGTCGATCGGGTGGGACCGGTTGCTACACGGCTGCTCAGATAACTCGATCCCCTTAGCGGCCGTCAGGGCTGCCTGGCAACGGCCCGTTGCTTCTGGATATCTGACAGGCTCTCTTCATGGCCACTCTCATTGGGCCTATCTCTGCCTGAACAGAATCCATGCTGGTACACTGATATGGCGAAGCTCATCATCACTCAGGGAATCAATTAGTTGGTGCAGTCCCTGGCGAATACTGACGCTGACATTTGGTGGTGCCGGTGGCCGAGACGCTCTCTCTTCTCGTACTTTCGAAGGCTGCTTCCTGCTATCTGCAATCCTAGTGAGTTCGATGCCATGCTTCTCGGCCCATTCGACGGCCAGGCGGACAATGCCCTCATTGCGGAAGTCACGCCACTGTACCTCTTTGCCCAGCTCTTTCAACCTGCTCGAAACTGACATCAGCCACTCTGCAGGCTCAACCAGTGAACCAATCTCGTCCTCGTCCAACCCCGCCTCGCTCTTCAGAAACTGTATGGCCAAGAGCTTCTGGAAGGACTCCCCAGCGTCTGGAAGCGCCAAGAAACGCTCTGGAAAACGCTCCAGCAGATCCTCCGAGTCCGCTTCAGGAGCCAGGACGCGTGCCGAATCGAGGTCAAACTTCGTCCGAGACCGCTCTTTCCTGAAGCTAGTGATTGCCTGCCAGAATCGGACTTTCAGCTTCAGCGAGTCAGGAGCCGGTGCTTCGATGGGTCCAGTATCTTCCTGACCTAGTTGCGGCGAAGGGCCGATTCGGAACTGGGGATGTCCGTTGGGCCCCACCACCAGTTCACCAAGTTCGGGGAGGTCAACCAGAAGATCCTTCAGTGTGGGATAGCCATAGGCTCTCACATCGAAGTCGGTGGCCACTCGCCTAAGCAATATTCCTAGCCTCGAGAGGAGGAGAGGCTCTTCCGAGGAGTTCAGGGCTGCGGCCTTCAGGATGATGCTTGACAAGTAGAGTCTTGCCTTGGAGGAGGTGGGCATGAAGCACCTGCAAAAAAAAAGGGGGATACCATGTCCCCCTTTCCCTGGAATGATCTTCATTCCACGCTTTCAACCCCAAATGGCAAATAAATGGCCGGGCAGAAAGCCACGTGATCGGCTTTGCAAGCCGTCTGGAGTAGGGTAGTATCTCGTGCTCCGGGTGTCAAGTGTTGTGTCGCTTGCGAAGCTTCACCCACCTCGCAATGGGAGGGAGATAAATGAAGTTGGTGCTTCCAAGGATGGTGCAGTTGGGTTGGTGCGAGCGCCACGCTGGTGTCCTGCCTTGGGTAACTGACGGGACGTGCCAAGAAGTTACTGTTTTGGCGATTGAACCCGTCTCCTATGTGGATCCCTTGGCTTTGGCAATTCTGGCTGCATGGTCTCGCCGCCTTCATGATTCGTCTGTCCGTGTTGTTATTGACGATTCACTCAAAAGTCCTTATGCGTGGCGATGCGGTCTTCTGTCGGCCCTGGCCGGCCGCTTTGACCAAGCCCAGTTGTCGTCAGAGAGGTTTCTCCGGCGACACGTTCAGGACGAGGAGCATATTGAGCACGCCCTATCTGGGATCCGACTTGTCTGTCAAGGTGCGGGGCGAAACCCCGGCATTGCCGACGGACTAGTGTACTTTCTTGCAGAGATACTGCGCAATGTGTTCGAGCACTCTGAGAGCCCCGAGGGAGCATTCGTTTGCGGCGGATACTTCCCTAATGCGGGCAGAACTACTGTCGCCATAGTGGACATGGGTGTGACTGTCCCCAAACATGTTCAACGACGGTGGAAGCAGAAGGTTGACAAGTCGGTTGCCCTTAGAGTTGCCTTAGAGCCAAGAACAAGCGGATCCACGGACGACAAGAGGAACGCTGGCCTTGGGCTGTATATGACACGCCGTATAGCGACCCTAATGGGAGGAAGCTTCTTGCTAATGTCAGACTCACTGGTAGCGAAGGAGCGTTCTAACCAGCGTGGTGGCTACAGCGAAGCAGGCATCCAGGATGTTGAGGGCTCATGGCCAGGGACCGCTGTAGCCGTTTCGCTTTTCACCGACTCCGACACTTCCTTTGCGGAGAGCGAGAGAATGGTGCATCTGGAACTGTCTGGACGGCCTACGCTGGACATTTTCAGGAAGAGGGCTGAGCCAGCGGAGACTTGCATCAGCATATCGCCGGATATAAGAACCATCGCTCAGGACAAGCTCTACGCTGCAGGCATCAGGGACTCGAAACTGATTCCATCCGTGACAACCAAGAGTGATTCCATCTGCTTGGATATGTCTCATGTTTCGTTGACAACTCAATCCTATATTCATGCACTTCTGGCAGAACCGATTCGGCTCATGGGCATTGATGAGGTCCAGCGGCGCCTTCGAGTCATAGGGGCGTGCCCCCAGGTGAAGCAGGTCATTAAAATAGTGTTGCAGTACACCCTGGACTGAAGCACCAAAGTGACAACCACCTGTGGCCATGGGGGGACCAAGTCATGCCACCGCTTCCCCAACCGAAGCTTGGATGGCCCCTTGGTAGGTCGAAGTTCCCCTGGTCATCACCAAGGGGTCGTCGGTGTTGGGCATTGAGGTCAAGGCCTCGGCCACGGTAAAGCCAGACGACGCCAAGGGCCTGTCACGTCCTGACAGCCCAGGCCGGCAAACACTTCAGAGGCGGCATCCTGCTCTATGCCCGCAAAGACACCCTCCCTCTGGGCCCCAACGGCTTTCTGGCAGTCCCCTTGGCGAAGCTGTGGCAGTTGTCAGGAACTGGTCGTTGAAGCCGCCAGGGTGCTACCCGACGACCGACCTTGGATGATGTCATAGAAGGTCACTGCGGCGTTGCTCAGGATCGGCTTCCAGGCAGCAGTTAGGATTCGCCCTTGACACCCTGTGTTGTGCATGCTAAGCATGTCGTGCACAACAAGGAGGCCGCCATGGCATATCTGCGTCAGAAGGGGAACCAGTTGATCATCGTCCACGGAGTCCGCAATCGGGAGAGTGGCAAGGTGGAGCAGATGACACTTTTCACTTTCTATTCGAAGGCTGAGGCGCTGGCAGCTCTTGGCAAGTCTGAGGCAGTGAAGCACTTCGATTTCAAGAGTATGGTGGAAGCGGCGAATCCGGGCATCCGCTTCAACTGGAGTGCCCTACTAGCAGATCTAGAGAAGCAGATGGACATCCTGCCTGACCTCTGGAATTACCGGGAAGCACGCCTGGGCAAGACCTTCAGGGCCGGGCTGGTCGACTTCACCCGGCAGCTCCTCCAGGCCGACCCCCAGTGGCGTTTCACTTCGGCTCAAGTGCTGGCCGCACACAAAAATGAACTCGAGTATCTTAAGCAACTCATCGATTGGCGACTGAGCCAGTGCAACCAGAAGCAGGATGAGTGGAACCGGGACACCCCCTTCTTCTGGTTCCACGCGCTGCCGCCTGACCAGATGGATCTCGATGAGGAAGAGCGGGCCAAAGCCCTCTACTTGAACGGGGAGCATGACAAGGCCGATGCTCTGTTCCGACTATTTGTCGAATGCTACCCAACCTACGCCGATGGATATAACTACCTTGGCCTAATCGCGCAGGATAGAAACAAGCTGAATGATGCTATTGAGATGTACAACCAAGCCATTGAAGTTGGCCGACGTCTCTTCCCAAAGCGTACCGCCAAGAAGGACTATTGGAACCGGCTTGAGACACGTCCCTACATTCGTGGGCTGCGCAACCTGGGCGGGGCACTCAATAGGGCAGGGCGCTATGACGAGGCGCTGCGGGTCTGTGAACGCCTGGATACGGAGTGCGGGGACGATATGTCAGCCGCATGGCACAGGGGGGAGGTCTACTTGAACCTGGGTCGATGGGACGAGGCCTACCGATGGTGCAGATACACGTCGGGCATTTGGCCGGAACGGAACGCTCTTACCGCTCTGGCTGCCTTTGAACTTGGCAGAAAAGAGGAAGCCGCTGCCCTCTTTCTTTGCGGTCTGCTCAATTCACAGCGTGCGGCCAGGATGCTTGTGGGTCTGGCCCTCAAGACTGAGCCCAAGAGCAGCGACGAGATCGCATCGCACAACGCCGGCGTTGATTGGTGCAGGAGTCTGAAGGCCCACCTAGGCCGGCGCCGGGAACTATCCCGGCGCTTCTTCCGAGGGATTGCAGAGCACCCACACACAGCATCACTAATGACCCGCCTGGACCAGGCTATGGTATCATGGCGCTCCAAAGACGAGTCGCAGTTCCGAACCGGGTTTGACCTGATGAACGAAATGAAGTCCCTCGCCTTTGCCAAGGAGCATGCCCGACTCATCCTTGAGAAGGAGTAGAGCGGATTCCCGGCCCGCTGCTGGTGGGCCGCCGATAGTTCTCCATCACTGGATTCCCGAGGTCGTCCCGGGCGGTGTCCGCACCCAAATGCCTCTGGCTATACCGCCACCAAAGCTCTAACATGGGTGCCCGTAAGGGAGAGTGCCCCTCTTTCAGTTGCGCCCGGGGCATCAAGGAGATTAGCATGGCGAGCCGAAGCAAGAAGAAGGCCATGGCGAGGGGCCAGACGAATGGGTTAGAGGCAGGCCAACCCATTTCTGAACGGATACAGATATCACTCGATCCCATTTATGACGATGCTTACCTTCGACTGACCAAGGAGCAGAAGATTGAGATGGCGGACTTGGTAGCGATGCTGTCAAGTAACCCCACTGCCGCAGTGCCGCTGATTGAAGCAGCCATAAGAAGATACCCTGAGTTGAAGCAACTCTGGAACTACCTTTCCATGGCCTACTTCGCATGTGGAAAACCTGAACGAGCCTTTCAAGTTGCTATCGAAACCAACAAACTGTTCCCAGATTACTTGTTTGGCAAAATAAACTACTGCAATGCATTGATGTCCCTCGATCAGCACGAGAGGGTTTTGGAGGTGTTCCAGAAGCCCTTCCTTCTGACAGTCCAGGAGCCAACGAGAAAGGTGTTCCATCTGTCCGAGGTTGTGGCGTTCCTCTCCCTGATAGCCCGATACAGCATTAGGGAGGGCCAGGTCCCTGCCGCCAAGTATTGTCTAAAAGCAATTGAGAAATTGGCCCCTGGTCACAGCGCCATCGCCGAAGTCAAAAGGGAAATAGACAATGCAGCAATCATATACACGTACACAGTGATGAAGAAGGCAGGTGAGAGATTTGAAGCACCGTAGCTTTCCGGCCGATGGCAAGCGCTTGCCCATTCGAGAAGGAGAAGCCCATCTCCGTGGAGCACAGCCGATTGCTGATGCTCCTCCCTGAGTTCGATGACTAGCAGATTCCGAACGGGTCGTTCCTAATCAGCGGAGACTTGGGTGTCATGGTGCAGACCATCATGGAATCTGAGCTTGCCATCCAGGAGAGGGTCTTGAGGTTACAGAGTCACTTCTACGCTGCGAGTCCTGGCATCACCGACTTAGTGACGGTCGCGCTGAGACTGCCCGCCGGTTCGAATGCTTGAGCCCCTTTACCCTTAGAATGATTCGCCAATCTCGGGATGCAGGAGCAAGTCGTTGCCTCGTGGTTCCACAGGATGCAGACTATCCCCAGCTCAGGGAGGTAACGCCGTGTCGACAGACCCGAAGAAGCTGAGAGAATTGGCTATGCAGTTGCCCCTTCACCAGAGGGCAGAGCTTGCCATGAACCTGATTTCCAGCCTGGATGAACTGGACGATCGGGCCAGCGAATCGCTTTGGCTAGAGGAAGCAGTCAGGCGCTTCGAGGAGTTTGAGTTGGGCAATGTTTCTGCGCGCCCCGCTGCCGATGTTGTAAAGGAAGTTCGGGCCCGCCTGCGATGAAGCTGTTGCGCGTGCCGAACGGCATCCTCCATGGAATGCCCCGTTGGGATCATCGTGGTCGCAGTCATGCATCTCCGCCGCCGTCCATCCTATTGGAACGGTCGAATATGAAGAACGTAGGAAATACCGTTTGGGGACGGAGTACCGTTTGGGGACGGAGGACGTTTCGCTCCGCTGCTGCCCCAGTCCGCCAGCTTGACTTGATGCTCCGGCTTTCCTAAACTGCCCCCAGTTTGAGTCGCCTGCCGTGTGCTCAACGCCGCAGCGGTGGATTCTGTGTGAGGAGGTCGTGATGACCACGCCATCTGTCAAGGAATTGGTCGTTGAAGCCGCCAGGGCGCTACCCGACGACGTGACCTTTGATGATGTCATAGAAAGGCTCTACTTTTTGTCCAAAGTGCATGCCGGTCTCTCTCAGGTAGCGGCCGGAGAGACGATTCCACACGAAGAGGCCGTTGCAAGGCTGCTGGGAGAATGAGGGTACACTGGACCCCGCAAGCCGTAAGCAGCAAGGATAGTGCCCGAGTTTGAGGACGAGTCACTTCGCGCGCTGTTGGTTGGGAACTATAGAATCATCTATCATCTTGGCCATGCGTACCAAAGCAACCTTGTAGCTATACCCCCGTCCAGCTTGTCTGGAAGGGGGCTAGGGGGAAGGCGCGCCGTGAGCTTGTCGAACGGCTGACGTCACCCCTTCCGAAGCGCCGCTTTGGGCCAATCTCGGCTACCGAGTACCCTGATATTATTGTTAATATGCCTAATCCGGATCAGGTGGGCCAGGGCTTGTACCCAGCCCACTTGAACCACTCGAGCATCCAGAGATTACTCCGACTCCCTGCTCGTCTCGAGCGGATGCGTCAGGCGGACAACGTTCACGAGCCTCAGCACTCGCTCGCTCGAGTCAAGGCAGAACCAAAAATGAATGAAGGGGGGCCACCTGTACCGACACTGAGTCCTCGGCCCCATTGGGTAGGCGACCACTCATGGTAAGACTGACGGGGGCCTCGAAAGCCAGGTCGCAGCCTCTCACCTTGCGAGGCATCAGGTCTTGGACACGTTGGGTCCGATGGCTCCTTCCTGTGCCATGGTATTCCGCTGCAAGAAGATCCACCTGTACGGTAACGTCCCCCGATTGGGTTTCAACATAGCGCTTGAATATGAAGGGTTGCCGGGCATCGCGCTGGTAGCCCGCTGCTTCCAACAACTCCAAAATGGTGCGGTATCTATCTGCCGGCACGTTGCGATGGTCCAAGGCCAGGTCGACGTCGAGGCTTCCCACATGACCTTCCACCTCCGGTCCTACACGGCCGCTCAGATTTCTCGATCCCCCCAGCGGCCGTGTACCCTGAGCGAGGCCTAGGCCGAGTCGAAGGGGGGGCGAGAATGGTGAGCAGTGGTTTAGCAGAAGCTCCGGCACCCACCCGCCCACAATCACCATGTTGTTGCGGTAGGCACCAAGCACATGCCAGATCTCAAGCAGCACCGCCTTAGCTGCAGCGACCTCGCTGCCTGGGTAGTCGTCCCTGGTTACCATCGGCTCACAATCACCTGCTCTAGAATGGCTTCGGCCGCTTCCTCGCCACGGGCCGGATTGCTCTGTAGATCAAGGTAGGCCTGGACCGGGCTTACTATGTTGAATCCGCTGACAGGCTGACAGTACATCAGTTCGCCGTCGTCGCGTGGAGCTGTGAGTACAACATTCGCCCCGGCCCCAACCTCCTTCAACTCTAACTCGGTGGCGATAGCTGGTATGTCCCCCAGGACATAGGCCGAGGCGACCGAGTATCTGACCATCGGCGCAATTCGTTGTCCCGCAGAGAAGGACGAGAGAGCATAGGGGATAGACTTGGCAATGCAGAGCTCAGAGATAGCGGCCTCGATGTCGTTCACCTTGGCCATTGAGTAGAAGCGCCTGGTAGTTCCTCTACCCTTGCCATAGGCTGTGCCCCAAGCACGCAGAAGCGGTTCGGGTTTCGTCAGAACCAGGCCATCTTTGGTAGACATGGCCCACTCTTTGTCTTCCAGCGCCTTCTTCACGTTGGCAACCTGGCCCAACGACACACCGGCTTCCCTTGCCAGCTCAACTACCCGCCAGTTCTTCCTCGGGAACGCATACATGGCTCGAAGCACACGGCTGGACTTTGCTGCAAAGAGAGTCCTGGGTTCCCTGGGAGCCGATGGTGGCCTTGGCCGACCCGTAACCACAATGTGTATGCCAGCAGCGGAGATGTAGCAGTTCCCCGCCAGGTCCAGGTAGCCTACACCCTGTTCACGGCAGATGCTGCCTACCCCCTCAGAGACATACGGCGCCGCAATCACAGCGTAGGTGTTGGGCCTCTCCATGACTCTGCGTAACACGCTATTGACGGCGTCTCGAACGTGTCTAGGCTCTCCGTTGGACTTTACTTCCACAAGGAGGGTTAGCTTCCCTCCGGGCCGGTCCAACGTGATCGTCAGGTCTCGACCCCAGGATTCAGAACCTGCCTTCGATGCGGCGTTGACCCCCTTCAACCAGGGCACATCCGCAAGCACTCGTTCCAGGGTCAGCAGGACTTCCTGTTCAAGGTCCGGTGTTTTCATTCTGGTACCGCCTTTCACCGTTCGGTGAAAACGATATTAGCAATGAAAGTCTTGGGCAGCAAGGGGGACTTGCGCAGCAGCCCGATGCAGTTTGGTCAACGATTCGGACTTGGGTCACTGTTGGATGAAGATGTCGGCGGACTGCAAGCGATCGGGTACCCCATTTTCCCAACGCGCTTCCTACCGGCCGAATCGGAGCGACGGTTGGAGGTCGACGGTCATTGGCTCAGCCTCTTGTCTTCCACGTTTTGGGCTCACGAGCCCCATGGAGAACGGCCAGCCAAACCGAGTTCTACTTCATCCAGGAACCGGCCACCCAGGCCTGTTGACTGTTGCTGATACCAAGCCGCAGCGCCAAGGATGTCTTGGTCAGCGCCAGGTGATACTGAAATCGGCCGGCGACTCATAGCTTGCTGCGAATTTCCGCCATGACTTCCGCTGCAGGTCTCGGTGCGCTCTTGTCGGCTTCATAAGCCGCCAGGCGGAGATCTAACTCAGCGCGCTGCGCCTCGGTCAAGGGCACGTTGGATTCGTCGCTGGCGATGCTGTCCCACAGTTCCATCACCAGCCTCAGTCGCTCGCCTACGGGGAGTTTCAAGGGATCTGTGGCCACGGTACATCTCCACTATTGCAGCATGGGAAAACACCACAAGGCCCTAGGGCCACGAGCACCGACGGGCAAGCCTTTGCCAGCCCCCCTTATAAGCCGAGAACCGGCTGGAAGCACACTCTATTGGTCTCCAAAGCCTCGCTAGCAATGGTCGCATACATGACCCCTCTTTCCCGTTAGCTACAGCCCCCCTGTACAGTCCAGCATTGCTTGACGAATCAATCACTGTTCCTTGACATTACCAAAGGGGCGACATTTATCTTTGTCACAACATTTAACTGCTGCGATTCAACACTAAGCGTAGCCTGTGTAAAATCAATATCCAAGGCTCCTGAGTGGGAGGAGACTCCCACATGAAAAGCGCCGTCGAACCCCAGCGCGCCGACCGACACCCCAGGATCGTAGCCACTCCCGCTTGTGAAGTAGGACAGGGAACCGGTAAGTAGCCCCCCGTCCTCCTCAAATCTAAGGAGTTTCTGATAAGAACCTTCGCCACCTAACAGATACAAGTCATTGTCCAATCCGACAATAAGCTGTCTGAATTCCAGGCCATTATTTAAACCAGCCGTACTAGAATATTCCCAGGCCAAGTCCATAAACTTAGTCAGGGCCGTCACCCTGGCTATGATACTATCACCCGTTCGCCTATTTGTCAAATATATTATTCGACTGTCTGTTGTTACAAGATCTCTAACTTCGTACTTTGTCGCGTAGTCATTCTCCCAGGCTATAGCGCTTATATATCCGCCCATTATATCAAACAATGCTATATACAGGCAGTCTGGCTCGCACTGAAGAAGGCTTTGAGTGTTCTGCGGGTCAAAGCTTGTTGTTCCATAGTTTGATGACAACTTTCCCGCCACATATATCGTCCCATCAGCATCAGCATCAACAGCAGTATTTAGAGCATTATCCCAGCACTTTGCCCAAGCCAGAGCTCCATCAAGTGAAAGCCTAAGTAAATACGCGCCACTAACTGCCGCTGAGCATGACAGAATGTTAGATGATGGATCTAAATCCACATGGCCTCTGAAGTCCCCGATAATACTAAGTCCATCGCCATGTAGCCTTATCTGCTTTATGCCATGTCTGTCCCCACTTGATGGAATATTTTGAGATCCTACCGTCTGCACCCAATTTAACGCGCCAGAACTAGATATTGACATAACAAATGCTGAGTTATATATATTTGCTGGAGAATATACAACGCCAGGACCAGGATCTAAATCAACCAATCCATCATACCGTCCGATTAGAAAAATAGTCCCATCAGAAGATGCAACTATATCTGCCGGGAACATATTCGCATAATTTCCCCCAAAGCCACTACCCCATATATATTCACCAGATGCAGAGTGTTTTGCGATAAACATTGACTCCTGTGAATTGGTGAAATAGATATCCTCGTCTTCAGACGGATCTAAGTCTACAGCGTACTTATAGCGCCCAAGCAGGTAAATATTGCCGATTGCATCTGTCGCCATACCTACGATTCGCGCTTCAGCATTCTGAACAGAATTCGGCGGAGTGAACCACCGCGCCCACCCCACATCCGTGCACCCGCCGGCTTGGGGGATGCATGCCTCGAAGGTCCAGTCTGGGGGTTGGTTGCAGAAGGAGTCTTGGGGGGTGTTGATGCATACTCCGTTCTGGCAGGTGTCGGTTGTGCAGTCTATGCCGTCGCTGGGGCATTGGGTGTCGTTGGGGAGGTGGGGGTGGACGCATGTGCCGGCGGTGCAGTAGTCATCGGTGCATGGGTTGCCGTCGTCGGGGCATGGAATCTGGTTTGGGCCTGCTACCATGGTGCAGATGCCTGCCTGGCACTTCGAGGCCTTGCAGGGGATTGAGTCGAATTGCGTGCAGACGTTGGTGTCGTCGGCTGTCCAGGAGACTTGACTCACATTCGATCGGCACTCCTGGCATGGGTTTAGAGGATCGATAGTCCCTTCGTCATAGCAGGTATTGCCTATCTTGCAGGCTCCGGGATTTATGTCGTGATTCCCACACGCTGCCCCGGAGCAGTTGTCTTGGGTGCAGGGCAGGCCGTCGTCGCAGGGGTTGCCATTGCCGGTGCAGATGCCCTCCTGGCAGGTGTCGGTCAGGGTACAGAACTGACCGTCGTTGCATGGGGAGCCGTTGGGCAGGTTCGACTCTGTGCAACTGAAGGCAGCGCCTACTAGGGAGCAACTTGACTTGCGGCACTGATTGGCCGGGGTGGGGCAGTCGGCGTCTACGGCGCAGGTGCCCTCTACGCAGATGCCTGAATCCTCGTTGCACGAGCGGTTGAAGCCGCACTGGCTGTCTGTAGAGCATGTCTGGCAGTGCCCCGATACGCACAGCCCCGATGGACAGGAGGAGTGCCCCGAGCAGCCCTGCTGGCAGAAGCCCTCCACACAGATTGTTCCTGCTGGATAGCCCCCTAGCAGGCAGTCCTGGTCCGCTAGAGACTGCGACGCACCGGCGCATTGCCTGCACGTTCGCATTATCGCGTCGCATACCTGGCCAACCTTCGTGGTGGGATAGAGACCACAATGATCCCTTATGATGCAGTTCCCCGACAGACAACGCTGGTTGCCCGTGTCGCAGACTCGCCCGTCGCCGCAGCCCAATAGCGACGTACAGCCCACACACTTGTGATCAACACACAGATTGGAGAAACAGTCGTCGCTCTGGCTTGCAACGGTGCACTGCCCCACGACGCAAACTCCGCCGTCACAGACTCGCCCCTGCCCTTGCCAAGTGGGCCCGCAGGCCTGCTGGGGCTCGCACGCAGCGCAGTTGTAGTTGATGCACAAGCCGCTCGAACACACGAACTCCTCCACCGCCTTCGTGCACTGCCCAACACGGCATCTGCCCGTACCACCGTATGCAGCGAGGTCGCATACCTTATCTGCCCCGCACTCAGGATGGGACTCGCAGTCCCTACAGAAGTACAAGAACTCGTCGCATACACGCCCCAGCGCACATGCCTTCTCGTCATTGCACTCCGCTGCCTGGCACGTCCCATCGATACAAAGGAAGTCGGAACTGTAGGCGGCGGAACACTCGGCGTTGGTATCGCAGCCCCCACAGCGGTGGTCGGCGCCACACACGTCGCCTCCAGAGCAGGCCGTACCCGCCGTACATCCAGCGTCGCACCGCCCCGTGGCAAAGTTGCAGATGGTCGAAGACTCGCCAGACCCCATGGCGCACTCGGCGTCGGTGGCGCAGGCCCTCCAGCGCTTGTCTGCACCGCACACCCGTCCTGGCAAAGGTTCCACCGCCCCCGGCGTGCAGCCCTCGATACAAGCAGCGCCTGCACAGATATGGTCGTTGCCGTAGGAGAGCGAGCAGGCAGCATCACGCTCCTCGGTACTCGCCGCCAGAGCCTCGCACGAAATGCACGCCGAGTTGGTGCAAATGTACCCAGACTTGGCCCCCAGGCAGTCTATTGATGTATGGCAATCACCGGGTATGCATAGCCCTGATTCACATATCCAGACGGCCCCACCCGCCCCAAAGGCCTCGGCACATGCACCATCGGGGTTGTCCAGCGTTGAACATGCGGTACAAAGATTATTGTTGCAGACCTTACCGTCCGCAGCGCAGTCAGCATTGGTCTGGCAGTCTCCCTGCACGCACAGACCTTCGATGCAGATGTGACCCGAGCTGAAGGCCGTGGCGCATTCGTCCGTGGAGTTGCACTCATGGCAGCGTCGGTCGGTTCCGCAAACCATGCCTCCGGTGCAACCAAGGAGGGGCACGCAGCCGGTGACGCAGGCCCCGTCCTCGCAGATCAGGTCGTCCAGGCCATATTCGGTTCGGCAGCGTTCGTCATCGGTGAGAGGCTCGCAGGGCCGGCAGGAGTACATTGGCCACTGCTCAGCGGAGGAGAGCGGGCAGAGCCAGCCCTGGGTTTGGCACTCGCTGGTGGCAACGCAGTCGCCCTCGACGCAGGCACCCTGAGGCAAGCAGATCCACCCTTCGCCAAACCGGGCTGAGCACTCCATGTGCCTACCTTCGGCAGAGGCCATGCAGCCACGGCACCCTTTGTCGGCACCGCAGATGGGCGCATCCGACGGACAGTCATCACTTGAGGCGCAGTTGCCTTTGGTGCACTCGCCGGCAAGGCACTGGTGGCCTGGGCCGTAAGCCAGAGACCCTATGCAGGCACCGGTTGTCTGGCACTCGACGCACTTGAAGGTCTGCTGGTCGCAAAGCCTTCCCGTCTCGGCACAGTCAACGTCGCTCTGGCAGCTCTCTCGCACACAGACGCCGCCGTCGCAGCCGTACTCCGAGCCATACTGGGCAGCGCACTGCTCTGGGCCGGCACAGGGCGAGCAAGCTCCATCCAGGCAAACCAGGCCAAAGCACCCCTGGGCCGTAGAACAGGCCCCGCACTCTCCCGAGACACAGGCTTCGCCCTCTCGGCAGTCGGTTGCCTTGACGCATCCTCCACAAACCCCGTTTCTGCAACCCTGCCCCTCAGCGCACTGGCCAGCAGCAGTGCATGGCCCGCACATACCCGAGGCGCAGCCATAGCCACTGGCGCAATCGCCAGCGGACCGACACTGCCCGCACTTCCCTTCAACGCAGCCCTGGCCGGGCTCGCACTTGGTCAGAACATTTTCGCCTGTGCACTCAGGCTCAACCCCAACCTCATTCGTACCCAGGTCAGTTCCAAGGTCCGCCACGTCCACGTCACCGCCAACCCCCACCTCCTCGACCTGATCCACGGCATCCACAACGGCCTGCTCACAGCGGCACTGGCCATCAACACAGCTTCCCGAGGCCCCCGATTCCGCAAGACAACTCTCCACGCACGCCTCGGCCTCGCACCCCTCGGTCCCCGCCCCGCCCTTTGAAGAACAGCCCAACGCGAAGACGCTGAGCAGAACCAGTGGATACAAACGCTCCCGTACTATCATCTGGACCTCCAATGACGTGAACAAATGAGACCTTAGGGCATGTTTGCTGGGGGAGTCAAGCGGGATGGCAGACAGAATCGGAGGTAGGAATGAACATCTTCGCTAAGACAGGCTGAGTCTCGTTGCTGGGGCACGCTTACCCCAATCGTACTTGGCGCCGCGGGCTGCGTACCTGCCCAGGTCGAATCGGATGTCACCCATGGCAGCTTCTACCCCGACGTCAAGCAGCGAGCGGCCGTATCGAAGCTCGCCGTCCACATTGTCGAGGAACCGGCCTCGCGAATCCTCAACCCGCTCTGCCAACGCAGCCCTTCTCCTTCCCCACCCTGCCCTCGCAGCGCCCTCAACACGTCTGCCAACAACTCGCCCCCTTTCTCCGACAAGTTCCATCTCCCCTTGCCTCTCCCATCACCAGGCTGTATTGGAACATGGTACCCACAAGGAGACCCTTCATGGCCAGACTGGTGCCCAAGCTGGAGGTTGACGAGATTGAGAACCGGGGTGAGCGGGATGTGGCCAGGGCCCTGGTTCAGCAACTGCCCGACGAGTGTGTGGTCTATCACAGCTTCCCGTGGTTGCGGCCCGAGCGGCACTCCTGGAGCAACAAAACTACGCTGAAGGAGGGTGAGGCCGACTTCGTGGTGCTGGACCCTCGGCGGGGCATCCTGGTCCTGGAGGTGAAGGGCGGAGAGTTGGAGTACGAAGGCAGCACTCGGATGTGGCGACGGCTGCTGGGGCGGGGGGCAGAGCGGATAACCGACCCCTTTGAGCAGGCTCGCCGCAACATGCACGCTATTGTGGAGGAGGTGCGCCGGGTGGCGTTTCCGGACCACGATCGGATGCCGTTTGTCTTTGGCTATGCCGTGGTGTTTCCCGACTGTGTTTATGAGGGCAGCGTGCCCAGCGGTAGTGACCCGACCATTCTGCTGACGTCGCTGAACATGCCGGCGCTGGGGGAGGCGGTGCGCAAGGCGCTGACGCAGTGGGACGGCAGGAGCAACCCGGCGCCGCTGGAGCCGGCCGTGGTCTCGAATATCGCCAAGGGATTGGGCAGCACCTTCAGGTTGCTGCCGGCCTTGTCCCGGATTGTAGAGGCTCAGGAGGAGCAGCTAATCCGGTTGACCGATGCGCAGGCCGAGACGCTGCGGGCGTTGCGCCTGGTGCGGCGTGCCAACGTGACCGGGGTGGCCGGCTCGGGCAAGACGCTGTTGGCCGTGGACCAGGCTCGCCGCTTCGCCCAGGAGGGGCTGAAGACCCTGTTTGTCTGTTTCAATCGTGGCCTGGCGCACTGGGTAGCCTCCACGGTGCCCGAGGCGTTGTCGTCCCAGCTCACGGTGAAGCACTTTCACGGGCTCTGCCGGGACCTGGTGCTCAAGACGGGCACGCAGTTCGTGCCGAACGACCTCGACCCTGCGACCTTCTGGAGCGTCGATGCCCCCGCCCTCCTTTCCGAGGCGGCCTGCAAGCTGGGTATCCGCTATGACGCCATTGTGGTGGACGAGTCGCAGGACTTCAAAGAGCTATGGTGGTCCGCACTGCGTGAACTTCAGAGCGACCCCGAGAACGGCCACTTCTTCCTATTTGGCGACC
>CAZQHM010000089.1:0-18780 GCA_964593355.1 uncultured Myxococcales bacterium | reverse complement strand
TCCTCCGGGACAACCTGTTCGGACTGGAAATCGACCCACGCTGCACCCAGATTGCTGCGTTCAACCTGGCTCTGGCTGCCTGGAAGATGGCCGGCCATAGGGCCCTCCCACAATTGAACCTCGCCTGTTCGGGGCTCTCCATCGGAGTGTCCAAGGTTGAGTGGATTCGGTTGGCCGAAAAGGCTGCCTCCACCATTCCAGTCCCCATGAAACGAGTAGACCTGCTCACCACAGAGCAGAACATCTTCTCGAAGCATGTCATCAAAGGGCTGGAGCGCCTGTACGACCTATTCGAGCAAGCCCCCATTCTAGGCAGCCTAATCGACCCGCACCGGGGCAGCGGGGACATCTTCGGCGGTGCGTCGTTCAAAGAACTCCAGCCCATCCTCGAACGAGTGCTGGCCGCCTGCAAAGGGAACGAGGAACTGTCGGAGTTGGCGGTGGCGGCCCAGGGGATGGCTAGGGCAGCAGAACTACTCAGTCAGACGTATTATTTAGTAACGACGAATGTGCCATATCTGGCAAAAGGGAAACAACAAGAGGCCTTGGCTGAAACCTGTGACCGCCTGTTTGGCTCGGCCAGTCCCGACTTGGCAACGTGTTTCATTGACCGCTGCGGACGACTTGCAGGTGGAAGCGGAACGGGAAGTTTGGTGACCCCCCAGAATTGGCTCTCTCAGGACCATTACTCCCGTTTCCGAAAGCGCACTCTGTCTCAGCTCACGATCATGGTCGCAGCGCGACTTGGCCCAGGCGCTTTCAGCGCCATCAACGGGGAGGTCGTCAACCCCTTGCTTGCTACGTTCACGAACCAAGAGCCTGGGCCCGAAACGTGCTTCGCCGGGTGGGATATGACCGGACAACCAAGTATCGAAGCCAAGACCATCGGGCTGTCGTCACTTTCGACATTCTGGGTCAACCAAGCCAAGCAACTGGACAACCCGAAATCCAGAATCCTGCTGGGAGAACCCATCGACGATGTGCGACTATCCAGTTTCGCTGTGTACTCAAACGGAGTCCAGACTGGCGACGGGCCCAGATTCATCCGGTCCCATTGGGAAGTGCCTTCGCTTGGCGGGGGATGGGAAGCCGAGCAGACGACCGTTCAGGAGACCCTAGCGTATGGAGGCATGTCTCAGGTGCTCTGGTGGCAGCAGGGAGAGGGAGACCTCGCGAGGTTCGTCAGGGAGAAGTTGGGCAGCGACAGCACTGGAGCTTGGCTGCGGGGGAGAGAAGCTTGGGGCAGGGCGGGAGTCCTTGTCAGTGCGATGGGAGCACTCAAAGTGTCCTTGTATCTGGGGACGTTGTTTGACGACAATTCAGTCTCAATATGTGCTTCAGATGACTCGCTCTTGCCCGCCATTTGGAGTTTCCTCAGCGATAGCTCATATTATGGCGAGGTAAGGAAGATAGACAAGGCTCCCAAGGTGCGTGGCCCTCTGGTCGAGGTCCCTTTCGACCTCGCCCACTGGCAGCAAGTGGCCGCCGAGAAGTACCCCAACGGCCTGCCCAAGCCCCAGTCCGATGATCCGACGCAGTGGCTCTTCAACGGGCATCCGAAAGGGTCCGACAATCCGCTTCAGGTGGCCGTAGCCAGGCTTCTCGGATACCAGTGGCCCAGGCAGACCGGGTCCAGCTTCATGGACTGCTCGGCGTTGGAGCCGGACGGGCTGGAGTCGCATGCAGACGATGATGGCATCGTTTGCCTGACCTCGCTTCACGGCGAGGCAGCGGCGGGTGACCGGGTGCGGGGGTTGCTGGCGGAGGCGTACGGTGCCGAGTGGTCGGCAGCGAAGCTCAACGAACTGCTGGCCTCGGTGGGGGCGGCGGGTCAGTCTCTGGACGACTGGTTGCGGGACTCGTTCTTCCAACAGCATTGCGACCTGTTCCACCAGCGGCCCTTTGTCTGGCACGTGTGGGACGGCCTGCGCAACGGCTTTGGTGCCTTGGTCAACTACCACAAGCTGGCGGCACCCGATGGAGAGGGCCGGCGTACACTCGAGAAGCTTATTTATACTTACTTAGGCGATTGGATCGACAGGCAGAGGGCGGACCAGGCACGGGGCGTGGAAGGGGCCGATGCCAGGCTGGCTGCGGCGGAGCACCTGAAGAAGGAACTGGAGAAGATCCTGACCGGCGAGCCGCCCTACGACCTATTTGTGCGATGGAAACCGCTGCACCAGCAGGCCATTGGTTGGGAGCCCGATATCAACGACGGCGTGCGGCTGAACATCCGCCCGTTCCTGACAGCGAAACCACTCAATGCCCGGGCCAAGAACGCCTGCATCCTGCGTGTGCCCCCTCGGGTGAAGTGGGACAAGGACCGAGGCAAGGAACCCACCCGTGACCGCAACGACTTCCCCTGGTTCTGGGGCTGGGACGAAGTGACTCAGGACTTCGCCGGCGGCAAAGAGTTCGATGGCAACCGGTGGAACGACTTGCACTACGGCCGGGCAGCAAAGGCAGCGGCTAGGGATCGTAAGAATGGAGGTGCGAGATGAATGTCTTTGTTGGGGCAAAATGGTGGAAGTTCGATTTTCACACGCACACTCCGGCCTCTTCCGACTACGGCAAGGGGCGCGAGCAGGCCCTCCTGCGTCAAATTGAACCCAGAGAATGGCTGCTGAACCATATGAGAGCGGGCATCGATTGCATTGGGGTGACCGACCACAACTCAACGAAATGGATCGGGGAACTCCAATCAGCGCTGGTCGCATTGGAGCGGGACAGCCCGGATGACTTCCGCCCACTCACGCTTTTTCCTGGCGTTGAGATTACGGTCAACGGAGGGGTGCATCTATTGGCTCTGTTCGAGCCGGGAACACCCCCTGAGAGGGTCCAGTCACTTCTCGGGGAAGTTCGCTACCGAGGTATCGCCGGGGAGAGTTCCGAGGCAGCAGAAGGTTCCATCTTCGACGCCGTGAGCGCTGCCGCTCGGTGCGATGCACTGCCGATACTCGCCCATGTCGATGAAGAGAAGGGCGCCTTCCATGAACTATCCGGGAATACACTTGGTCCCTTGTTGGACCTGCATGACCTGGTTGCAATGGAGGTTCGTGATCCAAATCTGCAAATGCCTCAGCTCTATCTCGACAGGAAGCTCCGGTGGGCGAGAATCCTCTCCACCGACAGCCACCACCCAACCGGAGGTGAATCTGGACGATATCCGGGGTCTCACTTCACTTGGGTGAAGATGGGCAAGCCCTGCCTAGACCAACTTAAGTTGGCGCTCCTGGATGGTGACAGGCTGTCTGTACGGCGCTCGGATGAGTGCCAGGGCAACCCCAACGACGTGGCGCATGACTACATCGTGTCTCTCGAGATTCGCGACGCAGCGAAAATGGGCCGGGGAAGAGCCGCTGTTTTCGAGTTCAGCCCTTGGATGAACGCAGTTATTGGCGGTCGTGGAACGGGGAAGTCCACGGCTGTCCACTTCGCCCGAGGAGCTCTGGGAAAGGGCAAGGAACTGAAGGATCTTACTGATGACAGCCTTCCAAGGACCATTTACGAAGGCTTCATGGGCCTATCTCCCAAGAAGAAGGTGGAGGACGGACTCACGCCCAACACGGAAATCAAGTTGGTACTCGTTCGCGACGACCGGGTGTTCCGTGTCACTTGGCGCCCGAGTGGGTCGCCACCATTGGTTGAGATTCAGGATGGTGATCGTTGGTTGCCCGCGGAAACGCAGGATCTGGAGCGGTTCGCCGTTCGAATCTTCAGCCAGGGCCAGCTTCTCGAGATGGCCAAGGGAGACTCCAAGGCTCTGATGCGTCTCGTGGATGCTGGGGCGGACGTTGGTTCCCTGAAGAATGAAGTCGGCGAGCTTGGCAGCACCTACAGGACGTTGCGTTCCAAAGTGAGAGAGTTGGGTCAACGACTCGAAGCCAGGGACCGCCTGAGAGCAGAATTGGATGACGTTACTGCCAAACTCGCGAAGTTGGAGAAGTCCAACCACGCTGCCGTTCTGAAGGAGCATCAACGAAGGCGAAGGCAGATACGTGAAGTGGAGAGGCAGAAGCAGGACATGGAGGGGTTCATCGAGCGCGTCAGAGACGTACTGAAGACAGCTTTCCTCTCGGACCCTCCTGAAGGAGTGTTTGGCCCAGATGACGCAGAGACTCTTCTCGCCATCACGACGCTGTCTGAGGCGGTGGACCTGGCAGTTGCGAATATCAGGAAGGAAACCGAGACGCTCTCAAGCGGGGTTGTGACTTTCCAGAGAGCCACGATTCAGGGGCCGTTGGGGGTGGCTGCAGCGGCCGCACAGGCGGAGTACCAGAAGCTCGTGCAAGATCTCGCCCAGGCTGGGATGTCGGATCCGAGCGATTATGGACGGCTGGTTCAGGAGCGGCAGCGGCTGGAGGAGCAGCTTCGTGGACTGGACGCTATCTTCACTGAGAGAGCGGATCTTGAATTGCAGTCGGATGAGGTTATTTTTAAGATAAAGGCAGCTAGAAGAGGCATTATTGATAAGAGAAGAGTCTTCTTAAGACAAGAATCGTCTAGGCAGAAACACGTAACAATCGAGTTGGAGCCATATGGACCGTCGGACACAGAGGGCAGCCTGAAGAGGCTGTGCGAGATCTTCAGCTGGCAGGGTCAGAACTTCTTGTCGGAGTTGTGGTCGGGCGAAGGAGACACGGAAACGGGCGCCATTCCCTCGATCTACTCGGACCGTTCGCAGCCCCCCACCACCGACGACTTGGAAGCCCGGCTCGAGG
Source organism: uncultured Myxococcales bacterium (assembly GCA_964593355.1). Lineage (GTDB taxonomy): Bacteria > Myxococcota_A > UBA9042 > CAIXZC01 > CAIXZC01 > CAYTWV01. Next base: position 14,059 of record CAZQHM010000089.1, on the reverse strand, counting down.
GCTTCAAGAAGAAGTTGGCCGGGGAGTTGGTGCCCCCTGGAGGTGACTTCGGGGCGAGGCTTCGCAGTTCGGTTACAAAGGAGACTGAACGCAGGCCGGAAGTCTTGGATGAATTGCGCCTCTGGTTTCCTGAGGACACACTCAGAGTGCGATACAGCCAGAGCGGAGATGGGAGGGACTTCCAGGATATTCAGAGCGGTTCACCGGGCCAGCGTTCTGCTGCTCTCCTCGCCTTTGTTCTCTCGTACGGAAATGAACCGCTCATACTGGACCAGCCGGAGGATGACCTGGATAACCAGCTCATTTATGACTTGGTCGTGGAGCAGCTCAGACGCACAAAACAGCAGCGGCAGTTCATTGTCGTAACTCATAACCCTAATATTGTAGTAAATGGTGATGCTGAGCAAGTTCACGTGATGAATTTCGGATCGGGACAATGCCTTATTAAGCAGGCTGGATGCCTGCAAGAACGGGAAATCCGAAATCATGTTTGCGCAATCATGGAAGGTGGTAGGCTAGCGTTCCAAAGCAGATACAGACGACTTGTCTGAGGAGTATATAATGTTTGATACTACAAAAGAGCTATTGGACAAAATTCGCCTTGGCGAGGATACGTTCCTGGAGCTCAAGGAAGTACGGTTTCGGGGAACGCAGGTTGCCTCACCCGGGCGCAACGACCTTGCGGATGAGTTGGCCGCCATGGCGAACGGACAAGGCGGGGTCTGTGTCATGGGAGTAGACGATGGCCGTGAGGTGATTGGCATCCCCCTGGAACTACTGGACGCCGTCGAGGCATGTGTTCATGAAGTCTGTGCTGATTCCATCAAACCCGCCCTGGTGCCAGCGATCGAGCGCCGCTCTCTTCCAGATTCGGAGGGCCACATTCGAGCTGTTCTCACTATCAGCATTGATCGCAGCGTGTATCTGCACGAGAGCCCCGGCGGCCACTTTCGTCGCATCGGGAGTTCCAAGCGGAAGATGTCAACAGATCAGATCCTGCGCCTCGCTGAAGAACGAAACCGAACAAGGCTGATCTCTTTTGATGAAACGGTGCTGGAAAGGGCGGAACTCGTCGATCTGGTCCCAGACCTCTACGAGCCATTCAGGACCGAGTTGACCCGGGATCTCCCAAGGGACTTCCTTTTCAAGCTCGGAATGGTAGCACCCGACAAGACCGGTGAGCTTCGACCAACAGTGGCCGGTGTCCTCACGGCATCGACAGACCCCACCCGATGGCTTAACGGTGCGTTTATTCAGGCGGTGGCCTACAGGGGAACGACCGGCACGCCAGGTGGCTCTGCTGACTACTACCAGCTTGATGCAAAGGACATAGTAGGTCCGTTGGCGGTGCAGGTGACGGAGGCCTGCCGATTCGTCGAGCGAAACATGAAGGTGGCAGCCAGGAAGTCCTTCGGGCGCGAGGATCTGCCCCAGTATGACCTTGCCTGCATCCTTGAAGCTGTCGTCAATGCGGTGGCCCACCGTGACTACTCAATACAGGGTTCAAAAGTCCGGCTGAAGATGTTTGCAGACCGATTGGAAGTATACTCACCAGGAGGGCTTCCAAACCACTTGGCCATCAATCAACTTGAGCACCGGCAGTGGTCCAGGAACCAGACGATAGCAGCCCTGCTGTCCCGCTCTGCCATACCGGCCGCAGATTGGCTCCCGACAAGGCGCCAGTTCTTCATGGATCGTCGCGGTGATGGAGTGCGCATCATCTTGGAGGATAGTGAGAGGCTGTCAGGGCTGCGCCCGGAGTACCGTGTGCTTGGTGAATCGGAGGTCATGCTCACGATTTGGGCGGCGGATCCCTTCAGAGAAACGGCTTCAACGACCGACAACGGAGCGCAACTGTGAGCCCATCCAAGGTCGGTACCCGGGGACTCGCTCGTGGCACGCAAAGCCTGATGGCAGCGTTGGTGGAGTCCTTCGAAGTCTCTCTGCTCGCCCAAGATGGCGTGGCGGCACCCGTCGCCCTTCTCTGGCCAGACCCTGATGCCCAGTGGGCCGGCATGGTCCCGCTGCTGAGGGCCGCTCTTCCCCAGTTCTATGTGTTGGGAACTTGCACCCCGGCTGACCGGACCGGTCCCGCAATCTGGCTTCGCTGCGTAGTCGACCGAACGCTTCCTGAGGGCTATCCTGAACCAGGTGTCACTCCCATCTTGTACCTCCCCGGTGTGGCTCGACAAACCCTTCGCTCCCCTGGCGACTGCCCGTCGCACCTGCTGCCCTTGGTGGAACTCCAATATCGGGGCAAGGTGTGGCATCAGCGCAATGGGCGGGATTGGACGGTCGATGCATTTGTCATGTCCGAGGACGGCGTGGGCCTGGACGTGGCTCAAGATGTCCAGACCCGTGAGGCGCTGTTACGGTCGCTCCCTCTGTTGGCCGAAACCCCTTTGGCTGGCCTGCGGGGCAAGCGGTTGGATTCGGACGACTTCGACCGCCTGGCGGTTTCCGACCCGATTCGCGATATGTTGCGCTGGATCGGCGCGCCCGAGGTATTTCGGAAGTCGCTGGATGAAGGCCGCTGGAAGGCCTTTTGCAACGTGTGCAAGTCGGATCTCGACTTTGACCCCGACCGGAAGACGCCTCGTGACGCGGCCAAACTGCTGGTGGAAGGACCGTCGAACCGGTGGCCCGACGTCTGGCAGCGGTTTGCCGAAGCGCCTCATCTGTACATCGGAGTGGCGCAAGCCCTGCGAGAAGTGCCGTCCTCCTTGTTGACGCCAGAGCGCATCCCCAAGGTGAATACGGCAAAAGAGACGGAACTTCGGGTGGCTTTGGAAGGGGTAGATTCACAAGCCCATGCCGACGCATGCAAACGGGTCCTGGATCTGGAGGCCGCCCACGGGACACGGCGTGGCTGGGTGTGGGCTCAACTGGGCGAGAGCCCGCTGGTGTTGGCGTTGGCTCCGTTGGCTGATCTTGCCAGTCGGGCACGCTCAGCAGTGGGTGGGGCCTCACTTGAAGAGGCGGTTGATGGGTACATTCGGGATGCGTGGAAGTGTGACAAGGCAGCGTTGGTAGCTCTCTCCAGCGTGCAGTCTCCAGCGGATGTGGCCCTGGTGCGAAAGGTGGTTCACGCACTTCATCTTCCTTGGTCGGACAGTTCGGCCAGGCGCTTTCAGGGTCTGGTTTCGGCCGATGAGGCGGCGGCACGGGCGGCTGTGCAATCCGCCCCGGTCGAGGAAGATACCTGCATCGCTTTTGCTGACGGCCTCCGATACGACCTGGGTCGAATGCTTGCCGAGCAAATGGAAGAGCGTGGATTTCGGGTTTCGCTGGGCCATCGCATGGCCCCGCTGCCTACCGTTACGGCTACGGCCAAGCCTGTCGCCTGCCATACTCACGTTCGGTTCAAGGGCTCCGGTTCGCCTGCGGACTTCACGCCTTTGATGGAAGAGTCCGCCCAGCCCGCCACCGCCGTTCGGTTGCGGGAGCAAATGGCCGGCAAAGGCGTTGATGTGCTTGGCACGTCTGAACCCCGTCCACGTGCGAGTGGGGCCTCCTTTGGTTGGGCCGAGATGGGGCGGCTGGATGAGCTGGGGCACAAGATTGGCGCTGACCTTGTGACGCATCTTGATGCGGCCCTGACCGCCATGGCGGACCATGTTGCGGCGCTGCTGGACAATGGTTGGCAGCGGGTGAAGGTGGTAACCGACCACGGCTGGCTGTTGCTGCCCGGCGGCCTGCCAAAGGTCGAACTTCCCGCTCATCTGGTGGCCACCAAGTGGTCTCGGTGCGCTGCCGTGGTGGGCGAATCCACCACCTCGGTACCCACGTATGGATGGTACTGGGATCCCAACGCTCGAATTGCCTCTCCTCCCGGTGTGGGTTCCTTCGTGGCGGGCATGGAATATGCCCACGGAGGAGTGAGCCTTCAGGAGTGTGTCGTTCCAGAACTCATGGTCGAACGTGCCGGGGCCCACACCAAGGCAACCATCGAAGTCGCCACATGGCGCGCCATGCGTTGCCGGGTGAGCGTGAAGGCGAGTGATCCAACTGTGCGATTGGACCTGCGACTGAATTGGAAGCAGGCCCACACCAGTATCGTGGCAAGTGTGAAAGAAGTAGGCCCCAGCGGCGAGGCCAGTCTGGTCGTTGACGACAAGCACGAAGGCACCGCTGCCACGTTCGTGCTTCTGGACTCGGAAGGGAATGTGCTGGACCGCAAACCGACGACGGTAGGGGAGGCATCATGAGCACAACCTTGGACCATCTGGACAAGGTCGCAGCATCCGTTTTTGATGGATACCTTGTACGAAAAGACCTTGTGCGAAAATACGCACGTCAATATCCAGTGCCGACCTATGTAGTCGAGTTTTTACTGGGTCGTTACTGTGCCAGCGTTGACGACGCCGAGATTGCGGAAGGGCTGGAAATCGTGGAGAAGCAGCTCCACGACCGCACCGTACGCAGTGGAGAGGAGGAGCTGTTCAAGGCCAGGGCCCGAGAGAGCGGCTCAGTGAAGCTCATCGACATCGTGAAGGCCCGCCTGGACGCCAAGAACGACTGCTATCTGGCCGAGCTGCCCAGCCTGATGCTTCGGGACGTACGCATTGAAGACCAGGTTGTTCGGGACAACGAACGAATGCTGACTGACGGCTTCTACGCCGAAGTCACACTAAGCTACGATGGCATCGCTGCCCAGGAACAGGGGGGCCGGCCGTTCAAGATTGAGTCGCTGCGCCCCATACAAATGTCCAAATCCGACGTGTTGGATGCGCTGGCCACGGGCCGCAGCGTCTTCACCACCCAGGAGTGGGTCGACTTCTTGATGCGCTCAATCGGCCTGGAACCCGATGCACTGTCTGAGCGAGCCAAGCGAGTCACTCTGCTGCGTATGGTTGCCTTCGTAGAGCGTAACTACAACCTGGTGGAACTGGGCCCACGAGGAACTGGGAAGAGCCATCTGTATCAGCAGATTTCGCCCTACGCCCACCTGATCAGCGGCGGCAAGGCTACAGTGGCCAAGATGTTCGTGAACAATGCCACCGGCCAGCGGGGATTGGTGTGCCAGTACGATGTCATTTGTTTTGATGAGGTCTCCGGCATCTCCTTCGACCAGAAGGACGGCGTCAACATCATGAAGGGCTATATGGCGTCTGGGCAGTTCAGCCGGGGCAAGGACAATATCCGGGCCGACGGTTCTATTGTCATGATGGGCAACTTCGATGTGGATGTGGAGCAGCAGCAGCGAGTGGGTCACCTGCTCAGCCCATTGCCGCCCGAGATGCGCAACGACACGGCCTTCATGGACCGGCTGCACGCATTTGTGCCAGGTTGGGATTTCCCGAAACTGAATCCGAACGAGCACCTGACCGACCACTTCGGCCTGGTCAGCGACTTCCTCAGTGAGTGTTGGAGCAAGCTGCGCACCAGCAACCGCACCTCGGTAATGCAGGGCCGAGTACACTTGGGCGGTGCCCTCTCAGGCCGAGACATCGAAGCCGTCACCAAGACCATCAATGGCTTGCTCAAGCTCCTCTTTCCAGCCCCGGAAATGCCGGTTGCCGATGATGACCTGGAGTGGATAGTGCGCCTGGCACTGGAATCCCGGCGCCGAGTGAAGGAACAGCAGAAGCGCTGCTTCAAGAGCGAATTCCGAAACACGCACTTCAGTTACGTCCTTGGCTCGGAGGGCGTGGAACAGTTCGTTTCCACCCCCGAATTGCACAGCGACGAAGCCATCGAGAGCGACCCGCTGCCTCCCGGCCAGGTCTGGGCCGTCAGCCCGGGCAGCGGCGAATCTGGCGCCGGCCTGTGCCGCATAGAGGCAACCTGCGGCCCCGGTTCCGGCGTGAAAGTGCTGAACCAGCCGACCCCTCCGGCTTTCCGAGAAAGCGTCCGAGTGGGCGAGCAGAACCTCTACACCCGTGCCAAGGACCTGGTAGGCGACCGTAACCCCCGAGAGCACGAGTTCTCTGTTCAGATGAGAGCCCTGGACACCGACAAGTCCGGCATCGGCCTTGCCCTCCCGGTCCTGGTCGCTCTCTCCGGCGCCATCCTGGGCCGCAACACCCGCGGCGGCACCATCATCGTGGGTGCCCTGAACCTCGGCGGCGCCATCGAGATGATCCCCAACGCCGTAGCCATCGCCGAACTGGCCGTAGACAAGCAAGCCCAAACCCTCCTGATGCCCGTTGCCTCCCGCCGCCAACTCAACGACCTGCCCGACGAGGTCTGGACCAAGCTGAAAATCGAGTTCTACAAGGACGCGGCGGATGCGGTGTTCAAGGCGTTGGTGGAGTAGGAGTTAGTGTGTTGAACGTGTGATGACCGCGACAGCGGGCGAACGGGCCGAGCCAGTCCAAAGGCAAGGCGCTAACAGGAGGTTCATGTGGAAGGGTCGGAACAAAGCTATTCCATGTTTGGCGTCGAACGACCCGTCCGCTCGCAAGTGGAGGATCTTCTTGGATTCCAAGTACAGGCCAACTGGATTGCCAAGGACTTACTTGACCGGTTCGACCGGGACCCGAGTTGTGGAAGCTGCGTGGCCATTAGCGGAGAGTACGGGGCAGGGAAGACGTCCCTTCTGTGTCTCACAGAGCACTCCGTAAGGGAACTCCGGCCTGGGCTTCAGAAACCGGCGGTGAGAGGGGCCAAGCCCGGAGTGGTGGTGGTCCGATTCAACCCCTGGTGGCTGATTCACGAGAAGGGTGATAGTCAGGGACTGTTCTATCGGTTCGCATCGGCCATCGTGAGGGAACTGGAGAGCGAGTGCCCCGGGAGGAAGAAGGACCTTCGCAAGTGGATTCGGGCTCTGGCCACTATTGGTGCGCCAGTTGCAACCACTATCGCAAGCGTCGCAGCGTCCCCAGCAGTACGTGTGGCAGTGAAAGGCATCAAGGACCTTCTTGTGATGCTTTCTGATCCCAACACCCCCACCTTAGAGGGGCTTATCGAGCAGCTACCAATATTAGTAATGACTGATGGTATTTATAAACCTATTGTTGTAGTGCTTGATGACCTTGATAGATTGTTTCCTGATGAATTACTTGAGATATTGAAGCTCGTCAGAATGTTTCAGGAGCTCTCTGGGATTCACTTCGTGCTGGCGATGGACGATGAGAAGGTAGCCCAGATTATTACTGAATCCCTTCACGTGGACGGGGAACAGTTCCTTGCCAAGATCGTGCAACAGGTTGTCCCTGTCCACGTGGCCCAAGACCGTCTTAATGATCAATTGAGGCGGTGCCTGGGTTGGCTGAAAGAGCAGCAGAGGCGCCACACGAAGGACCAGCGCCTAGTTCGGCCGGACCTGGTGCCCAAGCAATATGAGGAGGCCTTGGTAAGGCTGGCGACCGAAGCAACGGGAACCATGCGGAATGTTCGCCGCTTGGAACGGCGCCTTGAGCACCTGCCACAGGATAGCTTCGTCGAGACAATTCCGGCGGAATTGCTTGCAATACAGTCAATTGGGGTGAGCTTCCCACGCCTATACGATGCTCTCAACGACGACCTTTCGCGGGCGGTTCTTGATGAACCGTCCGTTCGCAGGAGTCGGCTGGGTGAGGTCCTTCCGCAACTTCACGCGAAGTTTGCTGGCTCGGAGCCAGACCAACAGGATGTTACCTCTGAAATGAGGAGAGAAGTTAAGTCAGGTGGAATGAACTACCTTGATAGACTTATGGATATCCTAGCGTTCCGACTCGGTACCTTTCGAGATGTTGACCATATTGAAGAGTTCGCACTAAGGAGGTTGGAAGCACCATCGGACGAGCTCCGGGGGTTCTCACACTGTTTGGAACGAGCTAGGGTTGGTCCTCACTTTGGCCGGGCTATTGACCGCCCGGGGTTGCTGGTCTCACAGTTGGCTGAGTTGACCAAACGCTTCGATGAAGGGGATGTTGAGCGGGCTCGAAGGGAGCTCAGCCGAATGTCACCTCACGCTCTGGCCGAACTGATGGGAGGCGTAGCATCCTTTCGGCATCGGCATCCGTGGGGCGGACTAACCCTCGACTGGGAGCCATGTTCTGCCGCCGGGGATGGGTTGACAAGGGCAGAACCTCTTGCCGCCGTGATGGCCGGGTACGGAAGCGTTCTTGGTGCCATTATTGCGGCCATGGACGAACTTGATGTTTGGCGATGGCCCGACACGGCAAGGATTGGCGGCGATTGGCTCGTCGCCGTCTGCCAAGGTGATACGGCCCTCCTCAGCGACCCTGACCGATGTATGGACCTGCCCTTCGCATGTGCGATCGCAGCCGCAGCGACTCGGCCCACGCAGTCAATCGAGTCCCAGACCAGGTCTTGCGCCCAGATATTTGCAGAGGACACCAAGGCGTTCGACCGCACCTTGGCCCTACTTACTTCGCAGTTCGCTGGCCTTGTCAAAACGATAAACTTGGTAGCACCCACTGATACGTTCGATCCCACAGTAAACTCGCGCCTCCGCATCCGAACAATAGCCTGGCTTGTTAGTGGTCTATGGTACGCTGCCTTCGTTGACGGAATGAGTCCGGCATCGCCCGAAGCCTCGCAGTTTATTCGCGGGCGCGAGCAAAGAGCAGTGAATGCACTGAACTCGTTGGACCTCGGGGAATTGGCCAATCTGGCCGACCATGTGAATCAAGCGCTTTCGGTCGTCTCGGCTCCACTGAACAAGAGCCACTTTGGACAGACTCGCCCCCCGGCCCAGTTGGAAGGCCACACGTTTCAAGCGACTCACCCCGTCGTACTGGGGGTGTTTCGGGATCGGCTTCAAACTGCGACTGATGATAGCAGAACGTTGAATGACGGGCAGCTGAAAGCGGCAAGTGCCTTTCTGGCGTTGATGGGCTCGGCCCCTTCCCCATCGGATGGGTGATGCAGTGACCATACCAGGAGCACCTGTGACAAGCGCCAGTAGACCAAGTCTCGCTAAAGGAAACCATCGCACCGAAGATTGACCTGTGGCCAATTCGGGAAGAATCGGGATTGCGCTTGTAGTTCGTGAGGTACGGCCTGGTCCTTTGGCCCGCCATCTGAGCGCCGAAAAGGGGATGATTCGCAAACGTTCCAATTGATGTTGTTCTGTAGATATACACGGTTGTGTGGGTTTGATTGTGCTTCATGTTATAATCGCTCTGTAGGCTATCGCAATAGTGCTGAGCCTGACCTTGCAGGTCTGTGGTCACGATGATGGTGGCAGTGAAGCGGAGGTGGCTGGGATAGGGGAGGTACGTGAGGCAATCGTTGACACCCCCTTCCCCACCCGCCCCACCATCACCATGGAGGGCGGCGTTCGTGTAGAAAATCGTTACATGTGCGGTTTAGGGGCAGCTTTGGGCCGGCTGAGAAGGGCCGAGTCTAGGGGGGAACCCGGCGCCAGAGGGGGTATCAGCGGCCCTGGAGGGGGTAGAGCGGGCTTGGGCTGCGGTTGGCACACAGCTTGCTGAGGTGTCAGGCCAGTGAAACACGGTGGCTTGGGCGAATGGGGTCCTTCGAGGGACCATTGGCTCAATCAAGAGGGGTGAGGTGTCAAATGAAACGACTGGTCGTGGGTATGGTGTTGATGGCTTTGGTAGGCGCGTGTGGCAGTGGAAGCGGTGCCGAGGCTATCGACACGAGTTGCGTTGACAACGGTGAGCAGGATTCGACAGCCTCGGATTCCGTTGGGGATGTGGCGGTAGAAGATGTTGCGGGGCCAGACGGCACCGTTCTTCCTGACAAGTTGGCCCCTGATTTGCTGCCTGATGAGCTTGAACCGGATGTGGTTGAGCCGTTTTGCGGGGACGGAGCCTGCGGAGATGGTGAGGACCCGTGTACCTGTCCTGCCGACTGCATGTTGGAGGGTGAGTTGGGCCAGGAGACCTGCTGCGAAGACTCGGATTGCATGCAGGCATCCTGCGGTCCCTGCTGTGTGGTGATGTGCATGGACTTCACGTGCATGGCTCCGGCCTGGACCCAGAACTGTTGCGGCAACCAGCTGTGCGAAGAGGGCGAGACCACCGAGGATTGTCCCGAAGACTGCCCTGAAGCCGAGTGCGGCGACGGCATCTGCAATGGGCACGAGGATCCATGCTCGTGCGCCATAGACTGCATGGGCGATGGAAATGTCTGCTGCGTCGATGCGGACTGTCCTCCTCTGAACTGCGGTCCTTGCTGCTATCTGGCCTGCGTAGATTTCCAGTGCGCCTCGGAAGCTTCCTGGCTGGAGCAGTGCTGCTTCAACTCCGTTTGCGAGCCCGGTGAAAGTTCGGCCAACTGCCCTGCGGATTGTTCGTGCGGCAACGGCACCTGCGATGCGGGCGAGGACTCCGACAACTGCGAAGAGGACTGCGACAAGCCGGCCTCGGTTGACCCCGCCTGCAGCCAGGGTTTGGAGATTTGCGGCAAGGCAACGGGACGTGCCACTGTTCTAGTGGACTCGGGCATGCCCATGGAGGCGCTGGCCAGCCCGTACGCCGGTGTGCTTGTTGAGGCCATCTCCGGCGGGACCGTCGTGGCGGCCTCTCTGACGGGCCAGGTGGGAACCTACGAGCTGCTTCTGGCGCCCGGCGAATGGTTAGTGCGTGCTACACCTCCGGCAGCGGAAGATATGTTCGATGAAGTATTTCCGTCGAGCATAGATGAGACAATCACAGTGGCAGCGGGTGGCGATGTCATAACGGATTTTGAGTTCATCTACAGCGGCATGGTAGTAGACAAGCCCAATATCTACCTCTATCCCGAAGCCACCCAGGCCGTCTCAGTGAGCCTGGTGTTTGAGCCCGGCGAGTTCTTGACCGTGTCGATTCCCGAGTACGGCAACGGCTGGAACGTTACCGCCGAACCCAACGGCCTCCTCGATGGAACCTGGGGCTACCTCTTCTATGAGGCGGCCGTGGGCAGCGGCTGGCAGATGGAAGCAGGTCATCTGGTAGCGGCCGAAGACCTCGAAGCGTGGATGTATGCAATGCTGCCCGTCTATGGCCTGAACGCCCAGGAAACCTTTGATTTTGCCGACTTCTGGACCACGGCCCTGCCCAAGACCGACTGGTATGCCTTCTATCCCCAGTACGATGACATGATCTCACAGCACGTCGGGCTGGTTGTCGAGCCCAAGCCTGATACTCTTCTTCGCCTCTGGTTCGTTGTCGTCCCATCAGATTCTCCAGTCATCCCGGAGGAGCCCCAGATTCTGCCGTTCGAGCGTGTGGGCTTCTCGGTGGTTGAGTGGGGTGTCATTGTCGCTGACTAAGGAAGGAACAATGAGAACATGGGTGGTCACAAGGAGATGGTGCGGCGCAGATGACCAACACCCCAGGGGGGGAGGACCAGATCTCAGACCTGGCGCTCGGGCTGCGCCCCTCTACTTCCCTTTCCGCCGGTTGTAGGGGGACTGGTTCGTCGGCTTCAGCGAAATATCCTCATCGCTCGCCTTGCTCCTGACCGCACCCTCGGTGCGACCCAGCTCCCAGGCAATGAGCTCTGTTGGGGTATTGCCGCCGGCCAACCGCTCCAGCTTGTGGATGTCGGCGTTCGTCCACTCTTCACCGTGATGTGATGGGGTCTTCTTCATGTTTTTCTCCTTCAAGAAGTACTTGCGCAGCTCACGGCGCCTCACGTTCCAGCACATCCCGGAACGAGTCGAAGTTCATCATGAAACGACGCTTCGCCAGCGCACCCTTGAGGCGGTCCGCCTCGTCAACGTCAAGGACGCCAGCCTTGATCGCGAGCACCATGATGCCGGGCGTCGTGACGAGCCGACCGGGCCCCACAAGTTCAACTGCCTTCCGACGGACCACGCCCTTCTCATCGCTCCCTACAAGCCATCCCATCTGGCGTGCCAGAGCGATGCAGGCGGCCTCTCCCTTACCCATGACGAGACTCAGGTCGGCAAAGACCCCGATGGCCTCGATGTCGATGAGAGCCTGCCGCTGCAGAGTGCCCTCATCGTAGCACCTCGCAAGAACCTGCCGTTGGTCTTCACGGAGGATTTCGGCGTCCACATTGTCCGGGATGACGAAGGCGAAGCCGGGCAATTCCGTCAGGAGATCCAACCGGCCCACGTTCAGGAAGTTGATGAGCACGTTGGCATCGGTGACGATGACCTTGCGCGGTGCCGGGTTCGTCACGTCACGCCTCATCACGGGGGAGGAGCGCTTCGACAGATTCGTCTTCATCAGGCGGTCGGTCAAGTCCTGCCCCGGTGAGCAGCCGGCCGAATTCCCGGCTGGTCAGCCCGACCATGGCGGACAGCTCACGTACCTTGGCCTTCGAGACCTGTCCTCTACGGTAGGCTTCCAGCGCCAGGCCCAGGAATCGCCGACGAAACTCGTTGCGGGCCTTCTCGTGGTCCAGCTCAGACAGCCCCAGGAGCTTCGCAATCTCCTTGCCCCGCCCCTCATCATCCAGACCGTGAAGCCTCTCGGCTTCCTGGTCGCCGATCGTCTTGAGGTTCTTGAGCCTGAAGATGGCGGTGGCGCGGCTCACGCCGAAGTGATTGGCCACCTGGACCACATCGTAGAGCTGGATGTCCTGGGTCCCCGGCGGCGTGCGGGCCTCGGCCGCCACAGCCTCGGTCTCATCGTACACGTGGGCCGACTGCCGGCTGGGCAGTCCCTTACCCAGCCCCGTGATGAAGCTGCGAACGCCCTCGGCGGGCATGAGGAAGTTCGCTGCGAAGGAGTTGGCGCGCACTTCCGGCAGTTCCTCCCGGTCCGTGGTCAGACTGACCAGGCCGGAATGCGACCGGTCCAGTAGTACGTGGCCATATTCGTGTGCCAACGAGAACCGCCGGCGAAGCTCGTGGTGCTGGCGATTGGCGACGACAAACAGCCCCAGCGTCGGGTCCGTGAACGCGATCCCGGAGACCTCGTCCGGCAGATCGATGATGCCCGTTCGCACCCCCTGGGTATCAAGCAGTTCGGGAAGGCTCGACACGGGACCAACCCCCAGCCCCAGCCGACGACGTTCCTCGGCGGCGGCCTGAGCCCCCTGTTGGACGGCCTCCCACCGGCTGCGCGGCGGCGGGAACTGGTAGGTGGCCGGAAGGGCCAACGGTCGCCCGGTTCCTAGCAGGGCTTCCAGGTTGGTCAGCTCCCGCCCAAGCGCCACGCACTCCCGGAGTTTGTCGACAACCGCAGGGTCCTGCGTGATGGCGGGCTGCGCCCGGAAGAGCGCTCCGAGCACATCCTGGTCCCTGAAGTGTTCCCCCAGGAACTCCCGGATGTCCCGCCCGAACAGATACGACAACCGACTCAACTCCAGGCTGGACACCGCCCGGTTCCCCGCTTCCATCTGCGTCACCGCAGGGCGGGAGACCCCCAGTTCTTGTGCGACGGCTTCCTGGGTCAGACCGCAGACCTCGCGAGCGACCCGGAGTCGGCGGCCGAGTTCTGCTTGGGTAATTGCCATGGCGTTCCTCCTCATCAACCCAACAACGGAAGGCCCCGACGAGTCCCGCCGTCCAAGACGAGATGAGAAGCACCCCGTTGTGTCAACCCAACCCGCCTCCGATGATTTCCAAGGCTGCCAGCAGAGGGTGCTGTGGGGGAACCATCGCGGCGGCGGCCATGACCCCCACCGCTCTTCGGACATTCGAATGATCTAGTCGTCCGGGCATGCCCCACCTCCTGACGAACTCAGGATAGTCAGCCTAACCCTATTTGTCAATGTATGGCACACAGAGAACGATATTAGAACGGCCAGGCTGCGGTGCCGACCATAGCGTCTCTTCGGGAATCTGGTCCTGTTGGCCTACCCCCTTCCTCCGCATCATCGTCCGCCCCCAAGGCGAATCGCCCCCGGCCTTATCGTCCGGCCCAGCATCGAGCCCCAGGTTCCGTCTTCCTCAGATTGCGCCCGAAGGAGATGCCTCGGGACTTGAGCGCTGAAACGCCTGTTGGATTCTGTTAGAGGTCAAGGGCCCCCAACCATTGCAGATTCTGCAACAGTTCCTACACCGCCACGCGCTTCCTCCGGTAGTTCGGCCGGGCCCCGGTGAAGAGGCCTGGATGTACGACATGCTGCCCGCCTACGGCCTGAACGCCCAAGAAACCTTTGATTTTGCCGACTTCTGGACCACGGCCCTGCCCAAGACCGACTGGTATGCCTTCTATCCCCAGTACGATGACATGATCTCACA
>CAZQHM010000088.1:0-18783 GCA_964593355.1 uncultured Myxococcales bacterium | reverse complement strand
TATTCACCTTCCAAAGCAATTTCTGAGTATTGATGTCAATGCAATGCACATCACCAAAGTAGTTGCATACGACCAACTGAGCCCCATCGACGGCCACGGAACTCTCAGCACCGTTGGAGCCCGCCTTTGTGCCCGCCCCCGTCCCCCCTACCCTGAACCGCCACAGCTCACTGCCCCCAACAGGGTCAATGCAACGAACGTAGCCCGACTCACCAGCTATGTAGAGCTTCCCCTCCACCACGCAGGGCGAAGAGTCACAGTCGGAGCCAGTGTTGAACTGCCAAATCAGATTGCCGGTAGCAGCGTCCAAACAATGAATTCTGTCATCCACATTCGGAGCGAATATTCGATTATCATAAATACATAGGGAACCCTTAAACATCCGGTTTCCCCTGTACTTCCACATCAACTTTCCATCCGCTGCCCGCAAACAGTACAGATGGCGATCCTGCGACCCGAAGAATAGATAACCGCCCAAATGCGAAGCCTGCCCCGTCCATCCCGTGCCACTCCAAACCTTGGGTTCCCCCCTCAAGCTCGTGGAGAAGTCCTCAGTGCGAAAGCTCCATCGAGCCTCCAGCGTGCTGCGCACCGGCCCCGTGCCATAAAAGGTATGCGTCGGATTTCCCCGAAACATCAACACCGTATCCGTGGAATAGCTGCCCTTACCGTAAGGCCACGGAGGCAGAACGACGGCCTCGCCGCAACTCCAGGTCGTACCCGGCTTCAACTCCGACGCCCCGACCTCACCCCAGGTGCCCGCACCAACCAACAGCCCGGCTCCGCCCAAAGCAAATGCTTTGATGAACTCCCGTCGCTTCAAGACTCTCCCCCTCTCTGCCACAGGCCCAACGCTGCCCCTAAACCTCACAGGGGCCTGGCCGCCCCGACCTATCGCCCCTTACTCGTCCTGCAAAGGTTCTCCAGCGAACGATCCCATGTCCGCTCTCCCTCAACCGTGAAGAAACACCCCGGAATCTCTCCCGCCGCTCGGTGATACTCCACACACTCACAACACTTCCCTTTTCTGGGACAACCAGGATATGTGCACGTGCAAACCTTAAGATTATGCTTTAGATTGGTGCATTCCATGCTCACTCTCCCTTATTCTGCATCCATTCGTATCCGGCCCCCCGAACATAGGCCCTCACCATTGGCACTCCATCCACCGCCGCCTCCCAGGCCGGTCCCAGCGTATCCATTCGCCGCCAGTACCCTATCTCCTCTTCGGAGAACCGCTCCTCCACATCAAACAACATCACGCTCTGAGTTGCCCCCCGCACAGAACACTTCAGGTCCCCACGCATCAAACCCTCAAAACGATTCATATCGCATGTGCCCACAGTGGCGTCCTGATAATCCACCGTGGCCCGCATGGGCGCATAACGGTTCAACTCCTCCAAAGCCCCGCGATTGGCGTAACTCCAGAACTGCCGCTGCATCCGCATCTCCGCCGCCCCGCGAAGGCCCCCAATAAACTCGTTGTAGTATGCGGTCCCATATTCTACATATCTAAACGTGTCTCTTATTCCTGGGGCCAATAGCAATACGACAAATAGCACCCCCACCCCCGCCTTAAGGTACCTCCTGAAGCCACCATCCCATGCCACCAGCGATGAAGCCAGCGCCATCCACCGCAGCAACAGCATGGCCCCAATAAGGGAAGCGAAAGTGTAGGCCTGCATCCAGTGCTTGACGCCGCCAAAAATGGGGGTGTTGGGCAGCGCTATGAGCAGCATGGGAAAGCCCAGGTGCAACAAGACGAACCAGGCCCGGCCCCATCCGGGTGCGTCGGGCTCCAGACCAACCTCCCCCCACCTAGACACCCCGCCAACCGCCCCGCCGGCCCCAACCCCGAACCGCCCCAACAAACTCCGCACTGGCGTCAAGATGTAGATCCAGGCCACCCCTAACACCCCCAGCAGTAAAGGCACCACTGGGGTCGATACTGCCGTGAATACATAGGGGAAGCTGAAGGGAAACGGTGGCGCCTGATAGCCAGTTCCAAAGTAATACTGGTAGTAGTGTTCGTGCTTCAGATGGAAAGCCATATACTTGCCCAAAGAATGAAAGCTATCATACCAGAGCGATGGCCAGAAAATGAATAACATCGGGAACCCAAGGAACAACATCCACAAGAAAGCCTTGGGGAATGGCGGCAGGCTGAGCCCACCTCGCCAGCGGAAATGCCGGAAACTGCCACCCAACCACCATATTATCAGCGTTATTGGTAGGAAAAACGCATTCAACTTCGTTAGCAGTCCCAACCCCCAGAACACCCCAGTAGCCACCGCCCAACGGTGTGAACCAAGGCTCCGATAGAAGGAGTAGAGGACAAGCAGGCTTATCGCGATAATGGGGACATCGAAGCAAGTCATGTGCGCGTGAAAGAAGGTGTGCGGCATGAACGCATAGAAAGCAACCGCTACCAGCCCCAACCGCCGTCCCCCGAACTCGACGCCGAACAGAAACAACACTGCTACCAGCAAGCCCCCCATCAGCGCCCCCGGGAAGCGGAAAGCGTCAGCCTCCGAAAGGAACTGCAACGGCTGCGCACTCCTGGCCTCGCACCCCCGCATGTACTCCGGCGTCTTCCCCTTGGTGAGGGACTCATGCGCTGCCTGGCACGCCGCTATGGCTTCCTCAGCCTCACTGCCATTGCCCTCCAGACGGGCTACGGCCCCTCGCCCCTTACGCTCCTCCACCAGCAGGCGCCCCATCACCGACCGCTGCTGCCCAGACTCGTCCATCAACAATGGAGCCAGAAGCTCAACCTCATCGCCCTCATCAAACCCCTCGGCTGCCGATAGCCCCCCTATTGCGAAAGAGCCATCATCCTTTAACTCCACGGGACGCATCTTCTGGCCGAAGTAGCGCCAGGAGAAACCGAAGAGCACCTTCATCAGCGGGGGATGCTCGAAATTCTGCTTCCACACTCGCTCCACTTCGCCCCTCGAAAGCAGGCGATCCCGCTCGGCCTCATCATCAGCCCGATCCAGTTCTACAATCCAGTTCCAGTAGACTTCAGAATACTTGAAGTAGAAGGATTCATCACGAGTGAACCCCATCCACGTGGTCGTCATCGTCAGCACGATGTAGACAATAGCAACCATCAAAGCAGCGCCGGCGTCGGCCCAGCCTGCTCTTCTTCCACTGAACCAGGGACCGGCAAAGTCTCTACGCGGAGATTCACTCAAAGGCGGCTACTCCCAAGGGTGCGGGGCTGAGAGCCAGAACTCCGAAGATCGATAACTGCTACTTGCGGCGCTTCCTCTTCTTCTTGCTGCCTCCATCGGCAGGCTTCTCGTCGGAATCAGAGGCCAGAGCCTCATCAACGGGCTCAAACTCCGAAGAACGCTCAAACTGCTCACCGTCCCCCTCGCCCTCCAGCCCCGCTTCAGAGGCACCAGCCTCAGGCAGCGCTGGCTGGGCAGCGGCAGCCTCGCCGGCATCCTCGATCAAGGGCGCCATCTCCAGGTCAATGTCGCCTTGAGCCTGCTCTTCTTGGCCCGAAACTCCATCAAGCAGAGCCTGAGTAGCCGACTCCACAGCCTCTTGCTGTGCCTCTATGGCCCTCAACTCACCCGTGTCAAGCTCATGAGGAAGCTCGGCAAACTCATCTTCCACAGGCTCCTCAACGGCAGGCTCCTCGCCCGCTGCCTCATCAGCAGCAAAGCGCTCCTCGGCGGGCTCTTCCAGGGAGCTAAGCTCCTCAAGTGACCCCTCCGCCTCCTCTGCGGCCTCCGCAGCACTCTCCTCCGGAGCTGGCTCTTCACCCCGCTCTTCAGGCACGTCGAAGCCCGAGGCATTTGTCTCCTCGGCAAACTTCCAGACGTCGCTGCTTCCTGAATCCACGCCACGTTCCTCTTCCCGGAGCACAAGCGTCTCCTGGGCAACACTATGCCCCGACGACGCCACAACACGGTCGGGATTAGCCAGCGACTCCTCAAGACGCTCCATGAGGTCCGTGCTGAAGTTCCGAAGAACCTCTTCCTTGGATGGAAGCTGTTTATTTGCCTCAAGGAGGTTTATTACAACCTTTTCTTCCATTTTTAACCTCAATGTTTAGGCCATGTCCTCAAGCACTTTTCGGACAATGGCGATGCACTCTTCCCACGCTTCCGGACGTCCGCCGCCGGCTTGAGCAAACTCGGGCTTTCCGCCCCCCCTGGCTCCAAGCACAGGCGCCAATTGTGCCACGACCTTTCCGCAATGAAAAGCCTCGGCTGCTACTTTGGTTCTGGTCAACACAACCAGCACCTTCCCATCCTGAATACCGCCGACCATAACCACGCCCGCCGACATCTTGTCACGCAGGGTATCGGCAGTCTCCCGCACCGCATCCATGCCGGCTTCGGGAAGCAGAGCAGTGGCAAAGGAGAGAGCCCCGATTTGCTCGTTGGTGAAACCGCCCGCAGCACCGGCACCACCCTGAGCCAACTTCTTCTGCAGCTCTTTGACCTCTTTCTCCAGTTCCGTAATCCTTGTGAGCGCCTTTGTTACTCTGGCAGGCAGCTCTTCAACCTGACACCGCAGCAACGTCGCCGCT
The DNA here is from genome assembly GCA_964593355.1 of uncultured Myxococcales bacterium. Classification (GTDB taxonomy): domain Bacteria; phylum Myxococcota_A; class UBA9042; order CAIXZC01; family CAIXZC01; genus CAYTWV01. Next base: position 14,234 of record CAZQHM010000088.1, on the reverse strand, counting down.
GCTGATGCGTGGCCGTCGCGCTCACGCTGCAACGCCGCCGCTGCCTCATGGCACACAGCGTAGATGCGCCTTACTCCCGACGAAATGGCCTCCTGCTTGATAATCCTCATGAAGCCGATGTCGCCGGTACGCTCAGCGTGGGTCCCGCCGCAAAGCTCCTTTGAGACGCCGTTCCCCATGGAGACTACCCTTACCTCGGAGCCGTACTTCTCATCGAAGAAGGCCTTGGCCCCGCTTGCAACCGCAGCCTCGATGCCCATGGAGTTGGTCTCCACAGGGCTGTTCTCCAGAACCCGGCCATTCACCATCACCTCGACCTGCTCCACCTCCTCATGGGTCAGCGGACCAAAGTGGCGGAAGTCGAACCGCAACAGATCATGCCTTACCAGCGACCCTTCCTGCTTCACGTGGGGCCCGAGCACTCGCTCCAACGCCCAGTGCAGAAGATGCGTTGCCGAGTGGTGAGCCCTGGTGCCCGCACGCTTCGACGCATCAACCTGCGCCCGAACCGTCTGCCCAACCTCAACGCCCCCGGACCTCACCAGAACCTTGTGCGCGAACAACGAACCCGCCTCCCTCGTGCAATCCACCACCTCCACATCCAACCCAGGTGCCGACAACACTCCCGAATCTCCCATCTGCCCGCCAGACTCGGCGTAGAACGGCGTCCGAGACAACACCACAACGCCCTCTTCGCCAGGGGAAAGGCGCCCAACGGCAACGCCCCCCTTCACCAAAGCGACCACCTGAGTCACAACGTCAAGAGTGGAATAGCCAACAAACTGCGTGCCGCCAACTTTCCCCTGCAAATCCCGGTAGAGCTCCGCCAGGCCCAGTTCGGCTCCGGTGGCACCGGCCTTCCCCGAGGCCTTCCGCTTCTCTTCCATGCGCCGCTCGTATCCCGCCCGATCGATGGTGAACCCCGACTCACGGGCTATCACCTCTACAAGGTCGGGCTGGAAACCACGCTCGTCATGAAGGAAGAAGAGAAAGTCCCCGCCAACCACACGCTGCCCTACCCCCTCAAGACGGCCAATCTCCTCCTCCAAGGCCCGACGGCCCTCCTCGTAAGTCTGCGAGAAGCTAGACTCTTCAACCCCCACAACCTTCTGGATCACTGCCCTTTTATCGTGCAGTTCCGGGTAGTTAGCCCCCAATAGGTCTACAACTCGGTCACACACCGCATCGAAGAATGGACGCTCAAATCCCATCTTGCGACCGAACCTTACCGCCCGCCGCATCAGCAGCCTGACTATGTACCCGCGCCCCTCGTTGTCCGGGTAGACCCCGTCTGCCACCAACATGGCAACCGCCCTGCTGTGGTCGGCAATAACCCTCAAAGCAACATCCGTTTCCGACGATGCTCCGTACTGCACCGCCCGCCCATTCTGCTCCTGGAACAGCTCCATGGTCCGCTCGATGAGAGGCATGAAGAGGTCCGTATCGTAGTTCGTCGCCTTGCCCTGGACAATGCAGGTCAACCGCTCCAATCCCATCCCCGTGTCGATGGAGGGAGCAGGCAAAGGCAGCAGAGAGGCACCCGGCGTCTTGCGCTCGTACTGCATGAACACCAGATTCCAGATCTCCACGAATCGGTCGCAGTCGCAACCAGGCGCACACTCGGCACGACCACATGCCCATGGCCCAGGACCACGGTCGTACAGAATCTCCGAACAGGGACCGCAAGGCCCCGTCTCACCCATGCTCCAGAAGTTGTCCTTCTTGCCAAACTCTAGAACACGGTCGTCACCTACCCCGGCCACCTGCTTCCAGTACCCCCGGGCCTCGTCGTCGGCCCCTATGCCATCCGATGGCTCACCACCAAAGATGGTGTAGTACATTTTGGACGGGTCCAATCCAACCCGATTAGTCAAAAACTCATATGCAAAGCCAATAGCTTCACGCTTAAAATAATCTCCAAAGGAGAAATTACCCAACATTTCGAAAAACGTGTGGTGCCGAGCAGTCCGCCCAACGTTCTCCAGGTCGTTGTGCTTCCCGCTAACCCTCAGACACTTCTGGCTGCTGGCAGCTCTCTTATACTCAAGTTCTTTAAGCCCAACAAAAACGTCCTTGAACTGTACCATTCCAGCATTAACGAACAACAGCGTAGGATCGGCCGGCGGTATAAGTGAATGACTGCTGACCCGCCTGTGCCCCTGCTCCTCAAAATATGAGAGAAACATCTCTCTTAGCTCTTTGCCAGACCGCATTGTTGTTGCCTTATCCCTTCTTTGGAACGAAATCCTCGTAGTTGACCTCGCCCTCGCCAGTGACGCCCGAGAGCCTCAGTCGGAAATCAGCCGGATTGGAGCAGTGCTGCAAAGCCTGCTCCAAAGAGATGTGCCCCTGAACGTGAAGCCCCATGAGGCACTGATCAAATGTCTGCATGCCGTATGTCTTGTAGCCCCGGGCCACTACCTCCATCAGCTCCCTGGCCGTGGCCCTCTTGGTTATCATCTCCTTCACGTGCGCAATACCCCTGACAATCTCAACCCCGGGCACCCGCCCCTTGCCGTCCTTCCTCTCCAGCAGGCGCTGCGACACAATCCACTGCACCACAGAAGCGAAAAGCTCCCTGATATGCACCTGATCCTTCGGGTCGAACACCGAGACTACACGCTCTATGGTCTCCACCGCATCGATGGTATGCATCGTCGACAACACCAAGTGCCCCGTCTCCGCTGCCTGAAGCGCAATCTCAATGGTCTCCCTGTCCCGAAGCTCCCCTATCATGATGACGTCGGGGTCCTGCCGCAGCGCTGCCCGTAACGCCCCTGCAAAGGTCTTCGTATCTGTGCCTATTTCGCGCTGCTCGATGACGCAGTTGCGCTCCTCCAGCACAAACTCGATGGGGTCCTCAATGGTCACGATGTGGCTCTGCCTGGACGAATTTATGCGCTGCATAATCGCTGCCAGAGTAGTCGACTTGCCCGATCCCGTAGCCCCCGTCACCAGAATTAGACCCCGCCGCTCTTCGGCCATGCGCTCTACCGCCGGCGGCAAACCCAACTCCCTGATATCCTTAATAGTCTTTGGAATAACTCGGATTGCCAGGGCCACGCCCGTCATCTGCCGGTAGACGTTGATCCTGAACCTGGCCACACCAGCCATGTCGTAGGCCACATCCACAGCTCCATCCTCGGAGAGGGTCATCCGATGCCGGTCATCGGTCAACACCTGGTCCAGGAACCCGTCGATATCCTCCTTCTGCAAAGGCACCGAACCCGGTGGACGCACCAGGGCCCCGTTGTGCCGGAAGGCCGGCGGACGCCACTGCTTCAGGTGGATATCCGAAATCCCCTTCTGTACTGCAATCTCAAGAACCTTGGTCAGGTCGAGCGGCATCTGCTGTCTCCTCAAGAGCGGTCAAGCCACCTGCTGTCCTTATCTCTCTCTCAATCTTCTGGGCCAACTCAGGGTGCTCTTCCAGATATGCAACAGCATTGTCCCGCCCCTGCCCCAAACGCTCACCACCGTAGGCGAACCAGCTACCCGACTTCTCCACGATTCGCATCGTCGAGCCCGTGTCCACTATGTCCCCCAGGGCATGGATTCCACGCCCGTAAATGATGTCGAACTCACACTCCTTGAAGGGCGGAGCCAACTTGTTCTTCACAACCTTCACTCTCGTCCGGTTACCGATGAGATCCTCGCCCTTCTTAATGGCCCCAACCCGCCTGATATCCAAGCGGACCGAGGAGTAGAACTTCAGCGCATTTCCGCCCGTGGTGGTCTCAGGGCTGCCGAACATCACCCCAATCTTCATTCGAATCTGATTGATGAATATCACGCAGGTCTTCGAGCGGGCGATGGAGCCCGTCAGCTTCCTTAACGCCTGACTCATCAGACGGGCCTGAAGACCCACGTGAGAGTCCCCCATCTCGCCCTCAATCTCTGCCTTGGGCACCAGCGCGGCAACAGAGTCGATAACCAGGCAGTCCACGGCATTGCCCTTCACAAGCATGTCCGCTATGTCCAACGCCTGCTCACCAAAATCGGGCTGCGCCACCAGCAGCTCGTCCACGTTCACTCCCAGCTTCCTGGCATACTGAACGTCCAGCGCATGCTCCGCATCAATAATCGCCGCAACGCCACCGCTACGCTGCACCTCCGCAAGCCCGTGCAAGGCCAACGTGGTCTTACCCGAAGACTCCGGACCGTAGATCTCCACTATCCTGCCCCGAGGAAAGCCCCCTACCCCAAGAGCAATGTCCAACCCAATGGACCCCGTCTTGATCACCGACACGGGAATCCGATTCTCCTCCCCCATGCGCATGATGGCACCCTTGCCATACTGCCTGTGGATGGTGTCCAACACGTTCTCGAGATTCTTGTCCCGATCGTCCCGCACCGCCGGTCCCGCTGCTTCTTTCTGCTTCGCCATGTCGCCTTATCCTTATCATAAGTCGTGAACCGCTGGCCCTACTGCACGCCCCGCCCCAAAGCCCCCGGCACCACCCACGGCACCCCTGCCCTGGAACGCGCTTCGACAGAAGCTCAGTGGCTGAGTTGAACATTCGCCACCACGGAGAACGGCATCTCCACGTTGGCCTGGTTGGGAATCGTCTTCTTCAAAAGCAACGCCTTCACCGCAACCTCTCCGAAGCTCCGGTCATGCCACTCGGCAATCACCGACTGGAACTCCCGCGTCGCCTGAAACTTCTCGGTGAGCGCTATTGGAATATGTGGCACAAAATCAAGATAGTCCACATCAATATCTAATTCAGACAACGCCTTCTGCAACTTCACACGCAAGTCAAGAAGAGGCTCCACCGGCTCCAGCATCACCCACACCCCACGGACCACCGACTCATCGTTGGGCCTCGCCTCCTCGTTCAGCCTCAAGCCGTTCGCACGAACAGAGAAGGGCTCTACCTCGGCGCAAACCCCAGCCACAACGTCCCGAATCGTGTCGAAAAGGTCGCTTCGAACCCGAGCCGTGTACAATAATGTTACATGGGCCAAAGTCGGTTTGATCCAAAACATGTCCATCTGCAACGGATTCGTCGCCTTTTGCAGTGCTGCCGATGCTGCCGATATCTCCTGACATACTGCAGCGGGGAGATCGACAGTTACCATTAATTCTTCATATGTGAAAACAGATTCAACACTCTTATCGCTCACAACTCACCTCCGTTGGACTCTCAAGAGGACTGGGAAACCTTCACCGAAGGTTCATTACTTCTTGCCACCCTTGGGTGACTCCTTCCTGTTCAACGAGTACTTCTGGCGCTCCTCCTCGGAGAGCGACTGGTCCCGCTTGTACTTGCCCTCCAACTCGTCAGCAGAGGCCTGCTCCGCCAACTCCTCGGGCTTCACCGCAGCCATAAACCAGGCAGTCTCCGAAAAACCACCCGTCTCATTGCCACCGGTCCCCTCTCCACCCCAGTCATCCGTGCTCTCCTCCACAACCCCCTTGCCCTTACCCTTCCCCTTTCCACTACCCGACGCATCAGCAGTGGATGCCAACCTCGCTGCCTCCGCAGCCGCTGCCTGCGCCGCCTCCATGGCCACAGCCTCCAACTGCGCAGCCGTGGGCCGCTGTGCGACAGGCGCATCAGCTTTGGGCACGTCAGCCTCGGGAGCCTCAACCGTAGGAGCACTAGCAGCGGGGGCGCCGCCAGCAGCGTCGTCAACAACAAGCTCCGCGGGAAACCGATACCCGCACTCCGGACAGAACCTGGCGTTATCTGGGCACTTGACCCCACATTTCGGGCAGAATTTCATCTCATACTCCACACAATTTCCCGAGCGGTTATAGCACCGACCCGGGAGCGTTTCAAATGAAACAACCGTCAAGGCACGGTTCCGACCCCAACTCCACGAGATCCCGCATCCGCAGCCCTGGAAACGGCCCCGGGAGCCATCCTTGGCCACAGGTCAGGAATGGAATCGAGATAGGTGTCGTACTCCAGTATCTCGCGACACTCCGCCCCGGAGAACTTGGGAAATCTCCCCTCGCCCGTACGGCACTGGGCAGCGGCCTCACGCAGCGGCAACACCTGATAAGTCCTGGACCTCACCTTGAAAGTATCTCTACGCACATAAGTGGGCACAAAGTTAACATTATCGACCTCGTAACCACCGGCATCATGTCTGGTAAAACATATCGTTTCCATCCCCCCCATACGCACCGGGAACTGCTTCATACCACTCACAAAGTTCCCAAGGCTATACCGGACATAGGCCCGCCTGTGGCTCGCCGTTGCTTCGAACAGCCCCAACTCGGCAAGCTCCATAGCCCCAGCCGTATCGTCCGCACTCTTGCCCGCGGCAACCCTGCCGAAGGTTGCAGTGCCCAGCACATGGGAGTGCGACCCCACCACCGCATGAGCCCCCAATCCCAGCAGCACCCTGGCCATCTCCCTGTCCGCCTTCCTCGACTTCACCTGGTACTCAGCCTGCCAGTGCAGATAAACCACAACCACATCCGCCGCTTTCCTGGCAGCAACAACGGCCTCCGCCAACCGCTCATCTATGGCACTCCGCTTGGTCGAGAGCAGGGGACATGGCTCTCCCTTGCAGCCACCATTGCTCAACATCGTGTAGGCCACCACCGCCACCTTCACCCCGCCAACGTCAACCTGCACAAAAGGCCACTGGTAGGTCGTCCCGGCCACCAGAAGCCCCGCCTCGGCTACCCACTTCAAGGTCGCATCGATGCCGGGCTTGCCGTAGTCCATGGCATGGTTGTTAGCAAAAGAGACCAGGTCGAACCCACCCTCTTTGATCCCAAAGGCATACTCGGGAGGCGCCCTGAAACGAGGGAAACAGTCCCTGGGGGCCCTGTCCAACGGCGTCTCCAAGTTCCCAATGGCCAGATCCGCTGCCTCAAAAAATGGCTTCACGTAGGCGAAGTAGTTGGCGTATCCCGCAGTAGCACCACCAGGATACGAGTCGGCCCCGCTCCCCTGGACACAGTGGTGCATCAGGTCCCCGGCAAAGGCCAGACATACGCGTTCCTTGGGTTGGGGGACCTCGGCCGGCGCGTCAACAGCTCCACCCAGAAGCACAAAGCAGCTTATCGAGATTAGGATAAATGACATTTAACATCCAAGGAAATTACTTCAGTTTCCCGCCAATAACAACGAAACCATCCTCCACCGCCACCTTCTGCGGATCTATCGAAAGCATTATCCCTGGCGGCAAATCTTCTGAAAGAGTCGAAAGATCAATGTCCGGAAGGGCAAACGTAATACCCTCTTCACCAATCGATTTCTTTATCTCCCCAAGAAGTGTATTCTTGAACAGGTCTACCACAATGCTCTCTTTGCCCCGGATCTCCGGACCAACCTCGGTAATCTCGATTTCGCTGACTTCGAACTCGCCCAGAGTGATCTTGAGCGCCGGCTTGCCCTCTTCGTCCACCCCGACCCCAACCCCAACGTCCAAGGCCAGGAAGAGATACATGACCAGATCCCAATTCAAGTTCAGCATGAAGAACTTGGCGTGCACCCTGGCATCACCAAGCTGAAGGGTCAGCTTGCCATCGTTGTTGCAGGTCTGAACGAAGGGGGCATAGTTGAGATCCGTGGCCAACTCCAGGTTCTGCAGCCCGTACTCCGAGACATCCAGAGAGGCCAGATCCTCCTCGGCAAGGTTCAGCGTCAACGCTCCTCCGTTCCATATCGAGAAGGCCGCCTGATTAAGGAGGTCGGCCGCCAGCCCGAGGCTCATCTCCAGGTCCTTGGGAAGGGTAAACGGATCGGGCTCGGAGCCCAGACAGTTCGCCCTCATGAGAGCCCCCAGAGGGTTGTGAGTAATGGTCTTGGGAGCCGTAATGGCAGCGTCTACTTCGATGGAAATCCCGTAGAAACTGCTCAACAACTCGTTGAAACGGATAGAAACCTTCAAAGGAGTGGGCGGGCCACTGCCGATGAGCGCAGGCACCTCAATCTCAAGCCCCTCGTCCAGAGTCGCCATGGCATCCTCGATGATCTGAGGAAGCGTCTCGCCAATGGACTCAGAGAAGGAGTCTATGGCCATGGACTTGAGAGTGTTGATCAGCATGTTGACCAGAGAGTCGAACATCATCCCTGTCAGCCCCTGAATATCGACGTCCAAACCCTCAAGCTGAACATCCAGCGGCCCAAGCTCTGCAACGATCTTCTTGTTCTCGTCAAGCCAGATGAACAGATAAACATCCAACACTATTGCCTCAGCAGTTATGAAGCCATAATAAGGATCGCAATATAGCCCGACATACGGAACCTCATAGCAACACTCAATATTCAACTCGGCAAAAAGGTTTGGAATGGCAACTATTACGTGCACACCCTGGTCGACCGTCTGCAAGGTCACCTGCGGCTTGTCATAAGTCAGGGAATCAATGGTGGCCGTGCAACCTCCCCCGTTCGTCCCCGTGAAGAAGGGTATCCCCTCCTCAGGCAGCAACGAGGTCAGATCCAGGCTCTCGGCGATGATCTCCACGATGGTAGCCAGATCGTCCGGCGGCATCGAATGGTCCCCGTCATCGATGAACTCCTGCGACAGCCATATTCGCAAGCTGCGGTTCACCATTGAGGCCATGGGATTGTTGTGATCCGTGGGCTTGAACTCCGATGAGCGAAAGACGCTGCGGAACCCCAACCGGCTGTTGCCGTTGGCATCCAGGGCCGCCACCGAGAGCATGTTCATCCCATGCCCCAGCGTCATCTCATAAGTGAAGTTGCCGCTTGGGTCCACCTGCACCGGCGTACCGTTTATCTCCAACGAAGCCACCGTCGTCACGGCATCGGCCACACTTCCTGTCGCTACCAGGGTGGGCCCGCCCGTAGTGGTGAAGGCCCGGGGAGGATGCGTGAAGGTGACCACGGGACCGTAAGAGTCGCAGGTGGCCGTTACCTGCCCGGAGTATGGGTACTCCGAGGCCTGAACCTTGAAGGTGTAGATGCCGTCGTTGGCAAACTTGAAGCGGTCATCCTTGTTGGGCTGCAGCACGGCGCCATCGGCCGGCCCCTCAACCACAATGGGATTGATAGCTGCGGACTCGATTACGTTGTCGTACTGGTCAACCAGATCGTGAGCCACGGTGAACTGGTCTCCAATAGCGAAGAGCTCCTTGTTCGGCTTCAACACCACAAGCATTCCAACTGCCGCACCCGGCTCTACGGTGAGCTTCGCCGCAGTGAGCTTCTCGTCCCCCTTCTTCTGCGCCGGAGCGCACTTGATATCGTGGCTTCCCGACTTCGTGGTGGTCACGCTGCTGCCTTGCACCTGCACCGCCTCAGGGGCCTCCACCACCCAGTCCGTATCCACTTCGTTTCCGGCAATGTCCGTGACCACGCAAGAGACCTCGGCGCTCTCACCAACACCTATGGTCGAGGGCTCCACAGCAGCAACGTAGTTCACAGGCGCTCCCAAAGTCACCGTCAGGGTCGCCGACACCACCTCCACGCCACCCACGGCCTTGCAGCGGATCTCGTACTCGCCGGGCTTCTTGCCGGTGATGGCCTGGGAGGCTATCTCAACCCCCTCAGCCGGCTCGGCCTTCACACCCGGTGTTACGTTCTGCTTGTTTCCGTCCTCGTCCTCAGCCACGCACGTCGCATTGGCCGTGGCCCCCGCCGGAATCTCCTTGGGCTGTACCTTCGTCGTGATCTTCTTAATGCTGCCCAGATTCACCTTGACCACCGCAGGCGTCTCGTCCACCACCTCGGTATCTTCAATGGCACACCAGAGCTGGAACTCCCCCGTCTCAGAGGGCTTCCACTCGCCGGGCTCCATGGTCGCCGGCTCGGCCCCCTCCTCCGACTCCTCGCCCAAGAGGTGCACCACCGCACGCACCTTGACCGGCTTGCCATCGATGGTAGCAACGCAGGTCACCGTCACGGCATCCCCCAGAGCAACTTCCTCCGCCGACACCACGGTCTCCAGCACCACCCCCGTCAGATCACCGGTGAAAACGTCCTCCTCCGGTACCATATCCTCCTGAACCTGCCCCGGGTCCGGAACCAGATCCTCCGCTGGTGCCGTGGCACCATCCCCGCCGCACGAGTTGCAAACGGTCAACCCCACCAGGAAGAAGAGCGAGACAAAAGCGTATCTCATGGCAGACCCCCAATATCCGTTCAGACTCAGCCCGACGAACGATACCAGACGTTACCACGGCAATCAAAGGTTACACGCGCACAGCGCCCCCCATGCCGCCACATCAGCGCCAGCCCCCCCAGGGCCACGGCGAAGAAGGCTCTCCCCTCCGTCTCCGTCTCCGTCTCCGTCTCCGTCTCCGTCTCCGTCTCCGCCTCCGTCCCCGTCCCCGTTGCCGTTGCCGTCGCCGTCGCCGTCGCCGCCCCCTGTCCCCTGTCACTTGGCCTGCCCTCCGAAACCACGGCGAAAGAGGCTTGCGCCCTCCTTGACTGCCCCCTCCTTGTCCTCTATGGTTCCACCGGTCCGCCGGAGCCTGCCGGTCTGCTTCCAGACCAACCAGGCGCCCCGGCTTTTCCCAGCGAGCGACCCAATGAACCACTTCTCCGGTGTAAAGGCCCTTCTTTTTGACTTCGATGGCACTCTCGTGGACACCATGGGGGCCTTCGCTGACCTGGCTGGCCAGCTAATGGCCGAGGCATACGGGGGAACCGTTGAGCAAGGCAGGGAGGACTACCTCCGCACCAGCGGCATCCCCTTCTTCCAGCAACTGGGCGTCCTTCATCCGGCGGATCCCCGCAACGATCTTGTCTCCATACGGTTCGAGAAGGAGAAGCTCTCGGCCTACAACTCCAAAGGGCTCTTCGCCGATGTTGGCCCAGCGGTGGCCGAGTTGCGGCGCCGCGGTGTCGCCTGCGTGGTCTCATCCAACAACTTCACCCCCGTGGTCGTGGAGTTCCTGAAGGGCCAAGACGTCGGGTTCGACCTAGTGCTAGGCTACGACAGCGGCTTCTGCAAGGGAGAGCCCCACTTCGCCCACGTCCAGCGAACCCTGGCCTTGAGTAGGGAGCAGTTGGGCTTTGTTGGCGACTCGGTGCGAGATGGCGAGTTGGCCATCAATTCCGGCCTTCGCTTCTGCGCCCGCCTGGGCACCGTGCCGAGGCAGCGCTTCCTGGAGCGCTTCGGTCCCAACCCATTCCCCTTCATCGATACCCTGGCGGAACTGCTCTCCCATGTGGACTAGGAGCGTGTATGACATTGACCGTAATGCCCTACAAGCTCCTAGCCTGCGTGCCCGTTCAGATGTCCGAGACGTCGCCGGTTGAGTGTAGCCCCATTGTGTGGCTTGGCTTCCCTTCCCGCGCCTCAGGAACTGGTGTAGGGTCTCTAACGCTGCGACGCCCAGCGGCATAGCAAGGCCTTGTGTGGCCTGGGCAGCAACCTCATGAGGGAGTCTCGATATGGTGGTGAACATGCTCCGCAGTTCTGTGACGCTGTTGCTGGCGCTCACCCTAGCAGCGGCACCGGGTTGCATCCACTCCCCCATCGTCGATGCCCACACGGCCTTCGTGCAGCGTGACGTCCAGAGTCTCATCGCCCTCCTCTCGCACCCTGACGACTGGGTTGTGGAGGATTGTGCAACATACCTTGGACTGCTGGCCGCACCGGCCTCGGCAAGCCAGCTTCACAATGTGCTGCAGCGGCCGGGGATACACCCACAGACGCGAATGGCCGTGGTCCGGGCCCTTGGGCGCATCGGCCTCCCAGACTCCGTTGATGACCTGGCCCAACAGCTCTCGCTGGAGGCCCACCCTTCCATGCCTCTGGTAGTCGTCCAGGCCCTGGGGACAATCTGCTCTCGCCAAGCCGTAGACATCCTTGGGGACCTTGGGGAGAGCAACGACATCCTCACCGCCCGGGCCGCCCAGGCAGCGATGCTGCGATGCCAAACCGGGGGACGCCCATGAGATACTCTGCTGCCAGACCAAAGCCTTTTGAGAGAACGGCCATGGACCCAGCGAAGGCCGCCCCCCAGCTTGGCTCCAACCCCACTGGGCCACGGGCGCTGAAGGGGCGAAGAGCACGCAGCGGAGGCCCTGCGTCCGGCCTTCTCCCCGTAGTCACTTCGCTGCTAGTCGTTCTTATGGCCATTCCCGCCTGCGTGACCGTTACACCCGACTCCGTCATGGAACTAACCCGTCAGGCGGGCACGCCGGGAGAGGTCGAGGCAGGAGAGCAGTTGGTCGCCTGGGCCACCTCTCGAGAACTCGATGTACAGACTAGAATGTACGCCCTCAGGGCCCTGCTTCGCATGGAGCAGCTACCGGACCACTCCGTCGCCTCCCTGGGTCAGCTTGTGGCCAGCGGCGCCTTTGGAGATTCCTGGACCGCCTACGCTGCGTACGTCCTTGGTGAGCTTCGGGAGAAGAGCAGCATTCCCTACCTCCTGGCGGCCCTCTCCAGGCCCCTGGGCAGCAAGAGCGCCTACCAGGTAATGGAGGCAATTGCCAGGAACATCCGGTTCGTCCTCGATGACCCGGAAATGAACACACGCGCATTGGCGGCATTGCATCATTTTTCTGCCAGTCAATCGCACATGAATACAACTATTTACGAACTTTTGAACGAATATCTCACCAATCTGACATCTTTGGTAATCTCTCTCGACAGGCTCCAGAGGGCAGGCAGCCAAGGGGGCCGGCCGGCGGAGTCGGCAGCGCTCTATGAGCAGACCCGGCAGGCGCTACTCCACGTCTACAACAACCGCGCCAAGTATGCTGCCTCAATGCCCGACCATGTGCGGCAACTGGAGCGGCTCTTCGCCACGGCGCTCTCGGAGAACTGCACACAGAACCAGTCCCTCTGGTTGCTCACCGCTTGGTACGCCTCCGCACTCGTGGAGAGCCCCTCCTTCGCTGCTTTGGTGGCGACCTCCATTGAGCGGTGGGCAGAGGCCAATCCCACGGGGAGTCTCAAGCTTCTGCTCTACTGGGGGATGGTCCGGGGGCTGAAGCACTCCACGGCGCTTCAGAGCGCATTTCTAGAGCTTATGCAGCGATCGGATGTCGATCGAGTGCTTGTCGAGCTGGTGGGGCGTATGTTGTTGAACGGCAAGACAAATCTTGATCCTATCCAGAGGGCGCTGGGGATCGTGCCTGATCGTAATGAGGCGGCCCCGCCCCACAGTGACAAGGAGCCTGTAGAATCGACGGAGGGCAATCAATGAGAAGGCACCCTTCGTCACCCTTTACCCATGGCCGGCACAATGTGCCCCCACGGTCTTCACGGCTGGCCGCAGCGCTGCTCTGCTCTGCTCTGTTCTGTTCTGCGCTGCTCTTCTCGTGCGGCCCCTATCCCACGCCCGGTCCGCCTCCTCAAGTTGAACTGCGCGGCACGGTGGGGGACACCATGAGCCCCGCCACGGTGAGAGGCCAGCGGTTGACGACGATCCTGCTTCGCTCACTCTACGACGCCCTCCCCGCTGATGCCCCCGCCGAGAAGAGGGGCCTGTGGCCCGAAGCCGGCGCCTCCCCAGTTCTTGAGTTCGTTGCAGCAGTGCTGCCTGACGGGATGCTCTACTACACCGACCTTCCACACGCCTCATCCCCCACTCCATCCATGGCTGCTGGGAAGCTGCAGATGTCCGAGTTTCAGGTGAAGTCCCGGTGTGGAACAATTGATAACGCTTACAGATTTACTCCAGGATGGGACGTCCTGTGCCCCTTGGATTCTGGCTATGTTGTCGAGCTCTCCGCCGGCAAGACCACGGCCAGGACCGTTATCCCTCCTGTCTACCACGCAAAGCTCCACCGCCCCTTCCGCCGCATGGGGATCGGCCGGGAGCAGGCGCCAACAGGGGCGGCGGGCATGTGGCACTATGCGGCAGCGGAGCTCAACGGCCGCCCGGGAGCCTCAGGCGACAGGGGCTACCACGGTGCCGACGGTGAGGATGGTGCGCCAGCGCAGTCGCTTGGACAGGATGGGGGCAGTGGTGGCAATGGCGGGCATGGCGGTGCGGGCTATGATGGGGCGCCCGGGGCCTCGGCGCAAACCCCTGGGGCCCAGGGCAGCGACGGCGAGGCCGGCACCATTGGCGGGGACGGAGGCCGGGGAGGCAACGGCGCACCAGGCAGCCCTGGAGGCGATGCGGGGCCGGGGACAAGGGGCAGTCGAGGCAACAAGGGACCGGATCTTGAGGTTCAGATCAGGCCGGTATTCAGCCCATTCTACCCCCTCGCCGAGCTGGTCTACGTCTCGGTGGAGGCCACTTGGCGTGACGGTTCGGGCCGGGTGCAGCAGCGGGAGCTCCGCAACTACATCTTCCAGTTGGGCGAGCCCTTCGTTATCCGCACCGTAGGAGGCAC
>CAZQHM010000087.1:0-18788 GCA_964593355.1 uncultured Myxococcales bacterium | reverse complement strand
GACGGAGCCCCGGTGGGGGACGGAGCCTCGGTGAGGGACGGGCCCTCGGGGAGGGACGGGGCCTCGGTGGGGGACGGAGCCTCGGTCGGGGACGGAGCCTCGGTCGGGGACGGAGCCTCGGTCGGGGACGGAGCCTCGGGGCGGGGCGGGGACGGGGACGGAGCCTCGGTGAGGGAGGAGCCTCGGTGGGGGACGGAGCCTCAACCCGCCCCACGCCCCACGGAGCCTAGGTCGGGGACGGAGCCTCAACCCGGACCTCGCCCATTTTCCTACCTTCCATGCCCCTTTGATGGCATCATGTCGCAACCCAAACGGAACGGGGCGGTCTCTGGGGCCTCCTGTTCGGTCGAGAACGGACACAAATGCAGTGAGGTGGTGTGGATGAAGAAGATTCTGTTCCCTTGTTTCTTGGCCTTCATTGCCGCGGGATGCGGTTCCGACTCCAGTACGTCAGCGGACGTCGAGGATACTGCCGTCCATGACTCTGCGGCTGATGCGGCGATGCCAGACATTGCGCAGGAGGACAGTGGCACGGATGCTGAGGAGGTAGCTGGGTCTGACCTGGTCCAGGCCGATACCACCGAGCCCGAGCCCCAGCTTCCTTTCGAGTTCAAGCGCAAGGTCAAGGGAGATGCCATCCCCGATGAGGAGATCACAGCATTTACGAAGAACGTCACAGCCATGTGGAAGAAGGTGGATTGGTTCCGGTGGGTCTTGAGAACAAGCACGGGTGTCGACCCATCCACCGGGACACGTGACTACCTCTCGTGGCACAACGACGTGAGGGCGGTCAAGGCCGGTGACCTGGTCACGTTCAAGCAGAAGGGCGGGGAGCACAACATGTGGATCCCCAGCTCGAAAGTCCTCTCGGAGGCTCTCAATGGCTGCGTTCTGACCGGCGACTGGACCATCTGCAAGGTGGCCGAACAGTACTGCAAGGGCCTGTCAGCAACTGTAGTCGGATTCCGCTGGGGCGAGGAAGATCCTGCCCCTTACCTCATGGCTCGGGCTATCTTCCCCATGGACCAGGACTTCACGCTGGATGAGGAGGTCTGGAAGGATGACGGGCGCAGGAAGGTGGTGGAGTTCAGCCATGCGTATGTTGTGGAGGATAACTGGAATGCTCACAGTTTTGCATGGCCCAACAACCCGACCTACGGGTCGATTTGGGTCACCAATATGCGTAGCAAGGATGATGTATGTGCTATTAGCAGAACTACCGCATTCCTCCCATACGCTGTCGAGAACGCTCCATACGACTGGGTAAAAGATGCCTGTCAGGAGACACTGGATATCATGGTCGGATTTCACAAGGACATTGTTGATCATGATTATAACATCAGAACAAAGGATCCAGATGGCAGCGCAAGACTCGTAACCGAGCAGGATTTGGGCTCATACATGACATATATCTCTATTGATGAACGGAACGAATGTGCAGCAAGAATAGCTGCCGACTATATAGCCTACAGCGAGCACAAAACCAACGACTGTGGCGATGCATTCGGAACAATATTCGATCAATACTCCACCTCAATTCACTATTACAACTACCCAATAGTCTGGAATTATCATATGGCAGCAATTGCAACAGCGATAAATAGCGAGGATTATGAGGTAGCGAAGGAGCTTCTCGGGGGGTTGGCAAAGCGAATGGACACATACCTGTCGCCGACTACGAAGGAGCCGGGGGCAGAGCACCAGGATTGGGGCAAGGACATGGCCGTGCTCTTGGTGCAGGCGGCGGCTGTTGGCCTGCCGCTGAACAACAACGAGGCTCGACACATCCAGAAGTATTGGAGCTTTGCTGCCAGCGAGTTGGCGGCATGGGACAAGTGGGATCTATGGGCACCCTCCGTCCCCGACGGTGAGTACAATGTCCGTCCGGGGGCCAGCCCCGATGGAATAGATGTCGAAGCAGTTACCATGTTTCTGGAATACTGCAACTCCCCGTACAAGAACCCTGCGTCCGCTAGATTCGTTGATTGCGACGTTGTGCGTGACGTGGCGAACTGGTAGGGGTTGGCGGAATTGAGTTCCCATTTCTGACTCTCTCCCGACCTACGGCGGCTGGTGCCACAGCCAAGGACCACTCCAGATTGCCGGTTTAGCCAAAAGGGGCGAGGGCATCGCCACAACCCAGATCTCACGACACAAAGAGTTTGTTGGTTGCGAACGATGGCGTGCAGGTGAGGTTGACGCCAAGCATTCTGAGGGCCTTGTCGTCACCGGGGGTGGGGATGTGCGTGAGGTGAACCTCGCAACCACGCAGCTTGGGAAGCTGCTCCATGGCCATTCTGGCAGCGGGATTGGTTGTCGAACTGGTGCTGAGAGCAATGAGCGTCTCTTGAAGGTCCATGTTTACGGTACTTCGCCGAAGGATGGTTCGCTTCAAATCGGAGATGGACTCAATGACGTTGGGGCTCAGCAGATCGAGCTCTCGAGGCAGCCCCGCCAGGACTTTGCTGGCATTGAGAATTAGCGCCGATGCGGCGTGCATAAGTTGCGAGTTCTTCGCAGTAACCACGACGCCGCCCGGGAGTTCCACTGCTGCGCCCACATGCACATCGTCTAGTGCCGCTGAGCGCTCCGGGGCCTCTTGGGCAGCGGTGTGGGCCGGAGCTACCACGCTCCTCTGCTCCGGCTTGATGTCTGCCTCGTACATAAGGCTTTCGACACGTCGAACGGCTTCAACGTCACTCTGCCCCACCGCCAGTTCGCAGGAATATCGGAAATAGCGCCGCAAGATCTCCTGCTTTGATGCCCACTTTGCAGCATCATCGTCCACAATGGCGAACCCGGCCCGATTAACCCCCATGTCGGTGGGAGATTGGTATGGCGACGCGTCGCCTGTGATGCGCTGGAGGATCAATCGCAGCAGCGGGAACGCCTCAACATCCCGGTTGTAGTTGGTCGCCCTTTCGCCATGGGCGTCAAGATGGAACGGGTCCAGCATGTTCACGTCACGCAGGTCCGCCGTGGCCGCCTCGTAGGCAGCGTTCACCGGGTGTCGAACGGGCAGGCTCCAAATGGGAAAGGTCTCAAACTTGGCGTAACCAGAGCGAACGCCTCTTTTGTGCTCGTGGTAGATCTGTGAGAGGCAGGTACCCATCTTGCCGCTGTTGGGTCCGGGCGCAGTGACCACAACCAGTGGCTTGGAAGTCTCGATGAAGGGGTTGGCCCCGTACCCTCTGTCGCTAACCACCGACTCGATGTCGGACGGATACCCGGCGATGGGGGCATGGGTGTACACCTTGACCCCTCTACGCTCGAGTTGGTTTTTGAACGCCACTGCCCCAGGTTCTCCCATGAACCTGGTAATCACAACAGCCCGAATGTCAAGTTGCCAGTCCCGCAGGTCATCGATGAGCTTGAAAGTGTCTGAGTCATAGGTTATTCCGAAGTCGGCTCGGACCTTGCGGCGCTCGATATCGCCCGCATATATGCAAATTACAATTTCGGCCTTGTCCTTCAGCCGCTGCAGCAACCGCATCTTCACGTTTGGGTGGAAACCGGGCAATACTCTAGAGGCATGGTAATCAAAGAGTAGCTTGCCTCCAAATTCAAGATAGAGCTTATTATCGAAGCGCTCAACTCTGTCTATAATAGACTGAGACTGTTCTTCAAGATACTTCTCATTGTCAAATGCTACCTTTTTCAAGCAATCCCCCAGTGACTTAGATTGTGACCCAATTTCTGCCGAACTGTCTGTGGGCTTCCCGGGAGCGCTCGTGCTGCCTACTCGCCCCGTGCAAGCTTCTGCTTCACCTGTTCGATGATCGCCATGCGCTTCTTCGTCCAACGAGCCCACTTATCGGCTCCACCGAGCCGTTCGAAGACCATAAGCGCCTCCTCGTATATCCCAACTGCGGAGTCGAGGTACTCTGTTGCCAGTCTTGCAATCCCCGCGTCCATCTCCGCTGCCTCTTCCTGTGAAAGCTCAGTGGGACGCTGCGCCCTGAGGAGCCCCATCGCGTACTCTTCCCTCAGCCGGCCAAGACGGTAGGCGGCCCTTGAGCTCCAGTAGGGGTCTTTCACCCGCAGCGCATCGTGATAGGCCTTCTGAGCCCTGTTGTATAAGGCCAGGCGGTCCTGGACCTCCAGTGCCATGCGTTCTTCAGGAAGGCTGAGCTTCATGTTTTCCATTAGGGTTTTATATATATCACCGGTTTTGTTGAATGTTTTGGCCAGGCCACGGTTCTTATCGTGCTGCTCGAACGGAACTTCCGACAGAAACACGTCGCTGGAACCTTCCAGAAGCTTCAGTGCTTGGACAAGGTCCCCCTTGGCCTTATGGGCCATGCCAACCATGAGCATGGCTTGTGAGCGCACAGAGCCCGGAGTGTCGGGGCTCAGCAGCGGGGCCCCCACTGTTACGAGATCGTCCCAGCGCCCCACACGAGCCAATGCCTGCATCCTAACTGTAGCGATGCGCCATGCCACAAGCTCGGTGTCGGCGAGTTCTTCAGCCTCATCGAGCACTGTGAGGGCGGTGGCGGCGTTCTTCAGGCCCAGATGGCAGAGGGCGATGTTGGTCATGACCAGGGCGCGGTCATCCTTGTCTTGCAGCTCTCTTGAGAGAAGTTGAAAAGAATCCAGTGCCTGCCTGATACGGCCGGATTCATAATCGCCCTGAGCCTTCTCAAAGAGTTGCTGGGAGTCGTAGTCACCGACCTCATCCTTGCCGTCCTTCCTGGCCGCCACGATGAAGATGGGCTCCATCTCCATAATGACCGTGGTTTCGTCTGTGGAGCGGTTTGGGCAACCTGGCAGCACAAGGGAAACGAGAAGGAGTGGAAAAAGGGGTAGCACTTTTCTCACGAGCACCTCCATTATCGCAGAGTCGAGCATAGGCGGCCCAACCCAGTCACCATGGTTGCCGCCCCCACCCGTCGAATGGGCAAATGACTTGCCTCGATTCAAAGTCGGGCCTTCGAACCGAGGTGGCAGGGTCAAGCTCTGCCAGCCTCATGGGTGGCAAGCATGTGGCCCTGCAAGGCATCGCCACCGGCGCGGTTCAGCGAGACATGGCAGCCAGCGGGTCAGCGGGGGCCAAGCATCCCGATGAGCCTGGTTGCCAGTTCAGGAACCGCCACGAGAGACTGAGCTCCACCCGACAGGTCCTTGAGCGTTACCTGGCCATTCTTCCACTCATCGTCGCCGGGCACAACGGCAAAACCGATGCCCTTGCGATCGGCGTATTCGAACTGCTTTTTCAGGCGGGCCTCATCGGGGTAGAGTTCGGCACGAAGTCCGGCGTTGCGCAGCGCAGTGGCCACGGCCATGGAGCGCCCAGCGCCTCCGGGCATGCACATCACGAGCACATCAGCACTTCGGACCCGCTCAGTCTCGCCGCGGCTCCCCAGGGCCGCTACGAGCCTATCAATGCCGAGGGATATGCCCACGGCAGGAATGGTCGTGCCAGTGAACATGCCCAACAGCGTATCGTACCGTCCTCCGCTCATGACGCTGCCCACACCATATTCCGCCGGAAGGAAGGTTTCGTATACGATGCCTGTGTAATAGTCGAGTCCTCTTGCGGTAGCCGGGGAAAAGCAAATGGGGGCATCGGGATCGGCCTGGGAGACGATATCGAGCACCTGCCCCAGCCGTTCCAGCCCTGCTTTTGCCTTGGGATGATTTCCGGCAAGCGCCAGCGCCTGGCCCAGCCGCTCTTCAATGCTGCCCGACACCTGTGCCAACGCCAGTAGCCGTTTCACCGAATCGGCGCCAAGCCCGCTTGCGAGCAACAGGGCCTCCATTTCCGCCGGTGTGATCTTGTCCACCTTGTCAAGGATACGAAGGGTGGAGACGGCCCCTTTCCCCTCGATGCCCACCGACTCCAGTAGACCGTCCAGGAACTGCCGGTGGTTGACGAAGATGTGGAACTCCTTCATGCCGAGGCCTCGTAGCACAGCGGAATCCACCAGCAGGCACTCTGCATCGGCTTGGGGTGAGTCAACCCCGACGAGGTCCACGTCACACTGGTAGAACTCCCTGAATCGCCCCTTCTGTGGCTTCTCTGCTCTCCACACCGGGGCGATATGGTATCGCCTGAAGGGGAACTTCAGCTCGGGGTGGGAAGCGACGAATCTGGCCAGAGGAACAGTAAGATCGTACCTGAGGGCGACGGTTCGGCCGCCCGCATCCTGAAACTTGTAAAGCAGCTTCTCGCCTTCGTCCCCATACTTTCCCAAGAGAATCTCGGCGTACTCAAGGGCTGGAGTGTGGATGGGCATATACCCGAACGATTCGAAGACGGTCCGAACCTTTGCGATCATCCGCTCTCGCACCATCATCTCTTCTGGACCATAGTCCCGAAACCCCTTCAAGGGCTGAATTTCGACCATTGCATTTCTCCTGCAAAACGAGTGACTACCATTCTTGACCCTACCCGGTGGCTCCGAACAAGCCTCACTTGATGCAACTGGCTGGGGCACGGGTCGGGATACGGGCCAGCCGTTAGGACCATGCGACTCAGGCCTCTGGCGGGTGCGGCACCCAGGGTCGATGGTTGCGCAGCATCCGCTCAAGAAAACGCTTGTACCTGTCACGTTTGATGGAAACGGGGATGTTAGTGTCCCGGGAAGCCTTCAATGCTTCTGGCAATCCATCCTCCTGCCAATTAACAAGGTCAATGGCGTGGAACTCCAGGGCTACAAACCCCGGTCCTTCCAGCGCCGAAGCCATGGCGTCCACAACGGCAGAGGGAAGCACGGACATGAACGTCCCGATGACCGGCACTCTTAGCCAGGGTGTAGTGGCGCAGGGCAGCACCGTGACGTTTCCTCTCAACTTGGGCTTTCTGGAGCCAAGAAAATGGGCTGGGTTGCCCCAAATAGAGCTGCTCTTTCTGCCTCTGGCAACGAGGGAGGCCATCACGGCGTATTTTAGCCCCAGATACGGGTACGATGGCAAAGGACTCGAATCGAACGGAATGTCCGCCTGCTCCAGCAGCGCATAGGTGGAAGCCGTCATGTTGTACCCCGGGGCCCTGAAGACAAGAGGCCGGGTTCCCACTGCCCCAGCGATGCTCTCCTGACACGCCTCAACCTCCACCCTGGCCTGCGATTCCGGCAACCGGATGAAGTCATAGCGATGAGTCTGGGTGTGGTTTCCCATGGCGTGCCCGCCCGACGCCAGGCTACGGGCAACTTGCCCTGCTGTGGCATTGGCCAGGTCCTCGCCCACGGTGAAGAAGACGGCCGGTATTGCCAGTTCGTCGAAGAGGGCCCGGAAACGCTCCACGCCCAATGTCCAGGTTCGTTCGACCAGTTCCTCACGAAGCGTGGGATCAGCCACACCGTATATCGACAGATATCGGTCGAAGGAGTCGACATCCACCGAAACGAAGAGGCAGTCGTCGAATCCTAAGGCTGGTTTGGAACCTTTAGACATATCCGCCCTGTCTTCAGCCCTTGATTCTAATAGCAACAAACAATTTGACGAGGTTACCCAGGACGTTGGGAACTCGCTTGAACAGGTTGATAGAGGGGGCTCGCTTCTCGAGGATTTCGATGGGAATCTCCAGGATTCTGTATTCGTCCCGTTCCGCCCTTATGACGAACTCTGAGGCGAAGAGATCCTTGTCAACGATGCACGCATTAACCACAGGAATCAGGCGCTCTCTGTGGAATGCCTTGAGTCCGTGGGTGTCGGTGCCTTTGAACCCGAGGAACACCCTGAGCATGCCCGTTATCACCTTACTGGCGACGTGGCGCATGAAGGGGCGCTTGTCCTGTGAGTCGGCGTGGAGCTTAGAGCCCACAACAAGATCGGCCTGGTCAAAGACAAGGGCCTCCAGGGCTCTGCGGTAGAAGCTGACATCAAGGATATCGATCTCGTCGGATATGATAAACTTACCTCTTGCCCGCTCAATGCCGAAGCGAAGGGCCGCTCCGTAGTTCGGCTCGGGGGCGTGGAAAGCTCTCACATGGGGGTATTTTCTCTCCAGGGCTTTAGCCACCTCAAGTGTCTTATCTGTGCTACCATTCTCACAGACAAGAATTTCATACTGGAAGTTAAACTCACCCATTCGTTCCACAAGCTCAACAATACTTCCATATATTATCGGCTCTTCGTTGTAGACAGGGATAATAATAGAAACCATCGGGGTTTCTGAACTCTCATCCCCATTTATAACACCTTTTCGTTCTTCTTTATCCATTATGCTTTCTCCATAATCCTTTCAACAACACCACGGCCATCCATAAGTGCATCCTCCATTGAAGCATACACCCATTTACCATAGCGACCTATCGCATAAATTCCATTGTTTTCCAGATAGTCGAGGCAAATCCGTCTTGCTGACTCGTAGTTCTTATCATATATTACATATGCGAATTCTTCTCTTCGCAATTTCAACACTTCAACGTTTTCGCGGGTGACCGGGGCACCCATAGCGGTGATGATTTCGAGCGTGGAGTCGAGGGCCACCTGCTCATCGAGCGGCACACCGGAGGCCAACTCTACATAGACGCTGGAGCAGCCTTCCGGGGCCATGGATGGTATGGCATTGGAGTAGCACCCCAGGCGATAGACTGGCAATCCGGGTTGCGGCAGGTAGACCCAGTGCAATCCGGCGAGTGCGGGTCTGTTGAGGCCGAGGTCGAAGTAGTTGAGGGAGGTGCAGCGGAGAGCATCCCCGGCTTGTCGAACATCTTCCGGTGCGTCAACGATCATGCCGATGAGGCTCTTAAGCGGCATGGAAGAGACAAGGAGGTCGAAGTGCTGGCGCTCTCCATCGTCCAGTTCGAGCCACCGGTCTTTCACTGAAAGATTGACCACCCTCTTCCCGTACTCGATGCCAGGCACCTGAGCTGCGATGGCCTTGGAGAAGTTGTCGATTCCGCCTTGGGGTGGGTAGGAGAACGATGCATTGTAGCCCGCCGACAGGTTCTTCTGGGTGAAACAGCCGTCAACGATCCCTTTAATGTCGGGGACAGGAACAAAGCGCTGGGTCCAAGCGTGGGATATTTCGTTAGGCGCCACGCCCCAAAGCTTCTCGTTATATGGAAACATAAACTCGTTAGCGATTCCTTCGCCGAAGTGGTGCAACACGAAGTCACCGAAAGAGTCTGGTTCGGGCATACCGCGCCCTCTCCTGCAGTGGGCTTCAATGGCATCCATGAGACAGCGGATCTTCACCTCATCGGGCAGGTCGCGGAGGTTACTCTGGAAGGGGTAGGCGACGAACCGGTTGTGGGTGAAAATCATGCTGCGGCGCTCTACCGAGACCATCGGTGTAAGCGGGCCAAAATCTTGTCTGATGCCGGGATCCCGCATATGCAACCAGTGCCCGGTCACATCAAACTGGTACCCATTCTCGCGGTTGGTGACGGCGACACCACCGGGGTGATGGGCCGCCTCAAGAATGCGCACATCCAGACCCGCACGACGAGCGTACCAGCCCGTGGACAGGCCGGCCAGACCGGCTCCAACTACAAGGATATCTCGAGTACCCAAGGCGCCCTCCGTCGGGCCGGCATGATAGCCTCTGATCAATCCGAAGTCAAAGGCTACGAGCACCAAGAAACTGTCTGTCACTCTCCATGATCCAACGTGGACAGCGGCTCACCAAGCAGGTGCGCTGGCCGTATTTGATCACGGTTCGTGGGCGATCTGGCGGATTTAACTTCTGCGGATTCAGCGTCCAGACACGGGACGATTGGGCTTCTGCATTTCTGGTGCTTTTCTAACACCGTATGTGGTTCTCATCTGGCACTTCTGGCCGACTTTGATCTCGTTAACGCTTCTAGTAATAATTCCAAGAGACGTATTGTCATACGGTTCAACAATCATGATTTCGCCGACGTTCTCCTCGGGGAGATCATCCCTGTCCTTTTTGGCCACCTCCACGTAGCCATCGCCCCGTGTCACGACGACGAACCGGTTCCCGGCCTGAACGCCGTCATTGCGCCCCTTGTCCAGGAAGACATAGTGGTGTTCGCCAAGGTAGTTGGTCTCCTCAAAGGCGTCGACGATGACTGCGTCAAGGTCAACCTTGTTGGCCTTGGGCCCTACGACGAACTGGTGCTGGAAGATGTCGGTCACCAGATCTCCACGCTCAATCTCTTCATAAGTCGTGAAGAGCAGGCCCTTTACGAAGCGCTTCTCGGCGCCCAAGACCTTGGTAACGCCGAGGTGCTTGACTTTGTAGCCCATGCGCTCTTTAGAAATGGGGTGGAAAACCTCGCCCTCAATCTTATAAACTGTGAATTCTTCGCCCCTTTTTATCTTCTTTGGTATATAGAACTCCATATACACTTCATCATATTGTCCCAGAAGCTGCTTCTCCTCCCTGGAGTGCCGTATCTTGCCACTCTCTTTGAAGGTTCGCTCTGGGATGAAGCCCCTGGAGCGGGCTACCACCATGACTTCAGTGGCCTGCTGAGTATACCTGGACGAGGCCCAGACGAATCCCGGTCCGGAACCAATCATGCTGATTGGAACTATCACGACCCAATCCCCCGGGTAGATCCAGTGTGGGTTGGTGATCTGTGGGTTGAAGGCCCACAGTGTCGGCCAGAAGTGGGCATCATCGAAGAATTGCTCGGCAATATCCCAGAGAGTATCACCCTCTTCCACGATGTAGATTCGCTCGCCGGTGATAGCCGGATACGTGGTCACGATGTCGGGCTCCATGCCCATGGTCTCCTCGTACTGCGCCAGGGCATCGGGGACATTTCCCATCCCAGCAAAGAGAAGTGCAAGAGCGATAGTAGTTAGGCGCCTCATGTTCTCCCTCATTACCAATCAGAGCGTATCTTCTCCCTGGCCACAGCGGCCGCTGCGGTTTGGGGATAGGTTGCAAGAAGCCTCTCCGACCAACTCTTGGCCGTGGCCGCATCACCGAGATTCTGGTAGCTAAGCGCTGTCTTGAGCAGGGCATCCGGAACCTTGTTACCGTCCGGATAGAGCGACAGCAGCTTGTCGAAGCACTCTATGGCCTTTTTGTAGTCCTGCTGATCGTAGAAGGCCTCCCCCATCCAGTAGAGGGCGTTGTCGGCGTAGTCGTGGCTGGGGTAACTCTCCACAAGTCTCTGGAAACCGTCTATGGCCTCGCCATGCCGTTTGTGCTGCAGGGCGTCGTATGCGCTTTTGTACATTTCTATGGGTCGAGAGTCCACACTAGGGCGCTCCTGGTGCTGCGACTGCGGGGCTTGCGGTCGCTCACGCCCACGGGCGCCTCGCTCCTTGGATGAGTCTGTGCCGGTGACCTGTTGAACCCTGCCATTGTCGTCTATCTGGTGGAAAACGACCTGGGGTGTGGAACCGTTCCACTCGGGCTCCTCGTACTCCCCCTCCTCCGATTGTTCCTCCACCGCCGGGGCCAGTCGAACCACGGGCAGCCCGGTGGTTCCAACGGCACCGGAACGTGCAGGTGCCCGTCCGAGAGCAAGCCGAGTGGAGTCCATCTGATCTTCGAGGAGCAGAACTTTGTTCTGAAGATCCTCCAACATGACCACTGAGTTCGCCGAAGAGGCCCGCATCTGCGCCAGATCTGCACGAATGTGCTCGACCTGCCTGCGCAGGATCTCAACCTCATCGGTGCAACCAACGGCCACTACGGCGGGAAGCAGCAGCAGCATTCCAACTCGGAGCATTTTCCCGGTCACGGCACACCTCGCACTCATCCAATAGCGGATTGTAGGGTACCCAGGCCGTTGGTCAAAAAAAGCGGAACCTTGCCCCGGGGGACGGGGGACGGAGCCTCGGCGGGGGACGGAGCCTCGGGGACGGGGACTGGGACGGAGCCTGGGCGGGGACTGGGACGGAGCCTGGGCGGGGACGGGGACGGAGCCTCGGGGACGGAGCCTCGGGGACGGAGCCTGGGCGGGGACGGGGACGGAGCCTGTGGGGAATGAGAGACGCTCGGGGATGGGGGGGACGGAGCCTGCTCCATGGCCCTCGCATCCGAATGGCCGGTTGTGCTATGGTAGCAGGTGAGTGTTTAGGGGGTGAGGCCGAGCGATGGCCGTGGAATTGGGTGAGGCTGAAGATAGGTCTCTGACGGCCATATTGTGG
This sequence comes from uncultured Myxococcales bacterium, assembly GCA_964593355.1. Taxonomy (GTDB): domain Bacteria; phylum Myxococcota_A; class UBA9042; order CAIXZC01; family CAIXZC01; genus CAYTWV01. The sequence continues at coordinate 6,761 of CAZQHM010000087.1, read as the reverse complement.
CCGAGGGGGCGAAACGCGGGTTGCGAGGGTTGCGAGGAGAAGGCGGTATGCAACGCTCAAACTGGAGGTGCCCCACTACGGTAGTGTGGACTGGAAGCGGACCTTGCCAGTTCGTCGTGGGATGGCTCCTTCTTTCCCAATGGGGGCAGTTGCGTTCCCGTGGGTGTATATTTTTGAAATCATGATTTGCAAGTGCTTTGGCGAAGACATGCCCTTTTGTCTCGCTGAATATATCATGATAATATGTTATCAACGGAGGTTTTATTATGACTAAAGGTGTGGCGAAAATCCTCAAAGGCAAGGATACTGTGGATGGCGCTGGAGTCAGATTGAAACGCATTTTTGGCTATGGTTCTAATAGCGGTTTTGACCCATTTCTCCTACTGGATGACTTTGGCTCTGACCGTCCAGAGGAATTCATCCCTGGGTTTCCAATGCACCCGCACAGAGGCTTGGAGACTGTAACCTTGGTCCTGGAAGGAGAGGTGGCGCACCGTGACAGCCTTGGCAACTGTGGGGTCATAGGCCCTGGGGAGGTGCAGTGGATGAGCGCTGGTAGCGGCATAGTCCACGAGGAGATGCCCCTCGCGTCCCAAGGACGGCTGCGAGGACTGCAGCTTTGGGTCAACTTGCCTGCGGCCTCCAAGATGTCGCCACCTAAGTACCGCGATATCGGCAAGGATGCGATTCCGAAGGTGGCTATGCCCAACGGAGGTGAGGTACTGGTTATTGCTGGGTCCTACGAAGGTGTGACAGGTCCTGTCAAGGATGTTGTGGCCAGCCCGACCTATTTGGACGTGAGACTAAACCCTATATCAATATTCACCTGGGATGGTATTGCGGGTATGACGGTTTTCGCATACTTTGTGGATGGAAGGGCCTACTGCTCTCCGATTCAGGACGAACCAGTTGTGTCCGGCGAGGCCGTGCTGTTCGGGAACGGCAGCAGCATAGAAATTCGCACTGGTGGCCAGGGAGCCAGGTTCATTCTGGTAGCTGGCAGGCCACTCAAAGAGCCGGTAGCTTGGCGTGGTCCCATCGTTATGAATACCATTGATGAGCTTGATTTGGCGTTTGAGGAACTACAGAAAGGAACTTTTATTAAGTAAACCTTGTTTTATGAGTTATAATATTGCGGCCCCATGAACCTAAGTCGTAGCGCTGCCTCTACGTCCTAAGAGGATAAATGATATCACAACAACCGCTTGTCTCTATCATAATGCCTGCATATAACAGCGCTGCCACGATTAACATGGCTGCGTTGTCGGTGCTTAATCAGGATTATTTGGACATTGAATTGATTGTAGTAGACGACAATTCAGCTGATAACACTGCTTCAATTGTCGCCGCTTTGGGTGATAGAGTTAAGGTTGTAGTCCAGGACCATGCAGGAGTGTCCGTTGCCAGGAATCGTGGGATCGAGGAGGCGCAAGGTAGTCTCATCGGTTTCTGCGATTCCGACGACGAATTGCTTCCCTGGGCAGTCTCTTCTCTTATCGCACCGATGCTTCACAACTCCCGATTCGGAGCAGTGTCAGCGCCAATGATTGAGATACTTCCGAACAGGGTGGCTCGGCGCCCACTTCGGGGGCTATTGTTGGGGGCTCAGGTCGTTGGCGGCGAGGTGTCTGATTGGTTGGCTTCCGCCGCTGACAATGTCGTTGTGGCTACCGGTAGCGGGTTGTTTCGGGCTGATGTATTGAAGTCGGTGGGCGGGTTCAGGACAGATTTGCACCATGCCGAAGACCTGGAATTGTGGACCAGAATCGCATGTTGCTGCCCGTGGTACTTTGTTGATAAACCAGTGTTACTGTACTTCAACAACCGACCCCTTCAACATAAGACGCTTAGATATTTAACCGATCAACCACATTGGCTTATGAACGAGCATGATATGCGTCAGCGTGTCCCTTTGGCCAAGTGGGCCTCCTACCGCCATTTCCGGCGTGAGGCCGCCTGCCGGTCTATGCGTTGGGCTGCATATGAAGGACAATCATCCCTGGCTCGCTCGCATCTTCGCCTTCTTCGACCCGCTGACATGCTAAATCCCAAGACAGCGGCCTCTGTGGCCCTGGCATTGCTTCCGGGAAACGTGGCTTCGCACCTCGCTGGAATTCGATCCAAGCTTGGCAAGTACGAGGTACTGAGCAGGGATCACAATGAACCAATAAACTGGGTGCCAGAGTCGGAACTGTCTTATGATGAGGCTGTTATCGTCAGAGGGAGGCTGAGCGCAAGAATCGGGTAAGGCGTATGCCGTCAAGTCCTGCTCTCCGGTAGAAATGGTTCACTGGACCCGAAATATCTGGTCCCATCTGAGCCAGTGCTTGTCATTCTCGGCCCTGCATCGCTCTCCCATGCACAAGCGAAACGCTCGGCCAGCGCCGGCACCGGCGTCGTCCGTGCCGTGGCTCCGTCCCCAGCCCAATCCCGTCCCTGGCTCCGTCCCAATCCCAATCCCGCTCTCCATGGCACAAGATTAGCGCACTGACTGGCCAAACACGGCGGTACCCCGCTTCGCCGGTCTCCCTATCGCTCAAGCCTGAGTGCCAAGTCTGATACGAATGGAGGAATGCTGATCACGCTGCCCTGATCGAGATCCACCGTAATGTCTCGGACAACCTCTCCCGAGGAGGTATCCACCCAACTGCCACTCCAGACTCCATCTCGATCGCCAACGCCGACTCGGTCAATGGAGGCGAGATCGAAGGCTCCGTCCCCCACAACTGGCCATGGCCTTGGAACGTCGTAAAGAGCACGCTCATCCTTCACCCAGACCAAAATCATCGTATTGCCCACCAGAGCTGTTCCACGAAGTGAACCGTTGCCGCCTTGTACGATCAGTTCCTCCGGCTCGAATGCTTCCACATCCCAAGCGATTCCGGCTAGGAACCCGGATACGGCCCTCTGCACACTCTGATAAGTCATTCCAACCGGAGCATCCCACCACCAGGCCATTGGCAGGCCCATCCCACCAGCCACCACACCAGCCCACATTGCGTCGTGCACGGCGTGGCCACTGGGATCTGTGTCAGGCTCATGACCAGCGTCTACCTCGGCCCCCAGGACAGGTATATTGTTGGCATCAAAATACTCTTTAGTGTACTTTAACACATTCAAAGCCAGATCGGAAGTCTTTATCCATGGTGTAGCGTTTCCATAAGAATGAAATTGCGCAAAATCGCAATAGGCCAGAGAGGCAAAGTTCTGCTCTTTGCCGGATGATGCCGTACTTGTAGTCACCAAATGCTTGTTAGGATCAATCTGCCGAAGGTGCTCAGCCATCTCCCGGTGCCAAGCGATAATGTCGTCGGATGGTAGGAGGAACCCAACGGAGGCGTCGGTCATGTCCACCTCGTTGAACAGTTCCCAGGCCATGATGGCCCGAGAATAGCCCCAGCGTGCCACAATATAGGAGAGCTTCCGCTTTGTCATGAAGCGTGCCGTTTGGTCCACGAAGAACTCTTCCGGTTTGCTGAGCGGACCGCCGTTCAGCTTGTTGTAGGGGTTGTTGTTCCATTCGGAGTTGGCTATAGTCGAGAAGGGACCGTGGTTATGTAGGCATAACATGGCAACCATGCCCCGCTCCTCAAGCATCTCGAGGATCCTGTCGAGCAACCATGCCCGGTCCATGCGCTCCGAATAGTCGCCGAGGCCCGTATCCGACCACTCGATGGCCAAGTCCCAGGAGGCCATCCAGAGCCTGATTGTGTTCGCTCCGGCTTGGTGCATGCGATCAATGAACTCCTCCCATACTCTGACATCGCCTTGAGGTGAAAGCCAAGCCAGGTTCTGTCCGATGGCGAAGAAGTACTCGCCCGTATCCCATCGCAAGTGCCTTTGTGAACTCTGGCTTCTTCTCAAGAATCCGGGGGTGCCGGATTCCTCAGCAATGAAGGTTCCGGTTGCGGGACTGAATCTCTCACCATCAACCCTCGCGTCCCACCGCCAAGTCCATTGGCCTGTGGCAGTCGGAGTGAATCGCACCAGCCATTGCCCATCACCAGCTGGTACCGCACCGATTCCCGTTTTGTCATCGAAGCTGTGAGGGAGATACCAGAAAACCCTTGAGACGGCTTCGATGCCCCCCGGCCCGAAGAATGTCACAGTGGAATCAACTACAAGGGGGTCGAAAGGATTACCTCCTGCGACTATAAGCGCTCGGGCCTCGAACAAACCGTGGAGTGGGACCACGGTAGGTGCGCCAACAACGGCGATGCTGGGAAGAGCGAGGGCGTCAGGCGCCCCAACGTCACCATCGCCCACCGTTTCGCCAAGCGGCGTCGTTACCTCCCAGCAATCATCTCCTCCGCCTGCGCCGCCGGCGCACCCCCCGTCCGCACCTCGTCCAGAATAGGGACCATCCTCCGAACAAGCCCCCAGGAGCAACAAGGAACAGGCGAACATGGCATTCCGATTGCCAGACATCCTCACCTCCCACAACCAGGGATTCGACAGGCAGAACCCCATACGTTGCTTAATCCCTAATTAGCAGATGCCATCGGATTCGCCAAGGGAACCGTGTTGTGTGGAGGCTCCGTCCCCGGTCCCATCCTTGTGGAGGCTCCGTCCCCGGTCCCATCCCCGTTGTGTGGAGGCTCCGTCCCCGGTCCCATCCTTGTGGAGGCTCCGTCCCCGGTCCCATCCCCGGTCCCATTGTGGAGGCTCCGTCCTCGGTCCCATCCCCGGTCCCAGTCCCCGTCCGGTACCGTCCACTTTTCTGCCTTGAAATGCTTCCCCAAATCGACACTACAACTGCTGAGATGCGGACTGGAGTTCAGCTGCCCCTTCTGGGCACTGGAGTGTAGAGGTAGGAGGCAAGAATGAGATTTGACAGAGGCGTGACACTACCTGATACTTCAATCTTCCATTTAATGTGGAGAGCAATCAATGGGGAATTCTTACTGGCCCAAGACGAAGTAAAGGCTCAGTTCTTAAACAGGTTATTCAAATTCTTCCACAGGACGAAAGGGGCTGTGTTGGTCTATGCGTTCACAGTAATGTCGAACCACCTCCACGCTGCAGCGCATCTTCTGGAGGACCATGAGCCCGTGTCATCGTGGCTCCGCTCATCCTTTTCATCATTCGCTCTCTGGCTGAATCGCCGCCTCAACCGCCGAGGACCGGTGGCTATGGATAGGTATAAAACCGTTGTTGCACAGGATCAGAATGCTCTCAAAAGACTGATGTTCTATATAGATTGGAATCCCGTGGAAGCAGGCTTGTGTAACCACCCATCGGAATGGCCGTTCTCATCCTACAGGTTCTATGCGTTTGGCGAACGCAACCAGTGGACTGAGAATCTGACGTTACCGAGGTGGTATATAAAGCTGGCTAGTACTGATTCGGAAAGACAACGAATTTATAGGCGAGACTGCGATAACTATTGGCGTCAAAAGAAGCGTCTTGACGAACAAAGTGCCGATAATTCTCCGTTGATTGGTACTACTGATAATGTCAAGCGACGCCGCAAACTCTTCAGTGCCGTTGGCAGGATCATGCGGAAGAATAAAGTAATAAATACTGGGTTCTTATCTCTGGTAAAGAGGTTTCTCGCCCCCGCCCAGTGGGAGTCGGGTGCCTACTGTGAGGAGACAGCACTGGCAGCGATCGGGTCCTACCCCTTTGGGCCAGAAGACTCCACCTTGATTGGGCCTCCAGCTCCCACATGATGACAATCAAAACAACAACACTATTGGCTTGCAAGGCTAGGTCAAGTTAACTAGTTAAAATTTGTTAAGGGCAATTGCAAGGCTCTGTTGTTGGTGCAAATCACAAACAGCCATTCTCTCGCCGAACCCTCGCCTCGGCCCCTGGCTGTCTCCCATGGAACGGCTTGCCCATTGGTTCTCAGAATACCAGGAGGGAGAGGATACGTGGGCAGCCTGTCTGCCAAGATGGGCCACAAGGTAGCCAAAGATAGGCCAGGGAGTGTGCGTTCACGTGGTCGGCTGTTAACCTGCGAGAAGAAGCCCCCGGATAGTCGCAGGAAGACCAGAACCCTGTGCTGCGGGCTTTACTTCGCTGCGATTCCTGGTTAGGCTCTGCTCCTGTTTCGGGAGGTTCTTCATGCCAGAGATGAAGATTCGAGTACTTGTGGCTAAGCCGGGGCTGGATGGGCATGACCGCGGCGCCAAGGTCGTTGCGCGGGCGCTACGCGATGCAGGTATGGAGGTCATCTATACCGGTCTTCACCAAACCCCGGAGATGGTGGCGGCAGCGGCTGTCCAAGAGGACGTTGACGTTGTTGGGCTCTCCATCATGTCGGGGGCACACAACCACCTGGTGCCAGCGATCGTCCAGCAGCTAAGGGAGAGAAACGCTGGTGGCATCCCGGTAGTTCTTGGCGGGATCATCCCACAGGATGATATCGACGAACTGACTGCTGCCGGAGTCATGGCTGTTTTCACGCCGGGGACCAGTCTGAAGGCCATCGTTGACAAGGTGACCGAGTTGGCCACTTCAAAGCGTGCTGCCGAGGGGTAGCCGGAGCCGATTCGGCCCGCACGGTCAGTGGGAGCAGCGTCCTTATGGGCTGGGGGGTCTCGCTCGGTCAGGGGGACAGTCACGGTCACGGGGAGCGGTCGCGGGGACGGTCGCGGGGAGGGACGGTCGCGGGGACGGAGCCTTTTTCGAACCCTGGACTTACGGGGCCCCTTCCATGAAGAGCGGCGGCCCAATTGTGGGAAGTCCTTGGCGCGGGGACGGAGCCTTCGAACCCTGGACTTACGGGGCCCCTTCCATGAAGAGCGGCGGCCCAA
>CAZQHM010000086.1:0-18912 GCA_964593355.1 uncultured Myxococcales bacterium | reverse complement strand
GGGGCTTCAACGCTTGTGTAAACATCCGGCCCCCGTTTCTCCGATCAGGGCTACCCCCCGAACAAATCCGGCTTGAGTAGAATGGCTGTAAGGGGTATGGTCGCTCCTTCGGGCAGTTCTGCAACAGGGTGATATTGAGGGGGCGATATGTGGATCAGAATCGGAGCAGTGTCACTTACTCTCTTCTCGTTGCTCTGCATCTCAGCAACCCAGGCCGGCAACGGGGCATCGGGCGAGATACCCGTGGGCGAGGAGGCCAAGGGAACTCGAAGCTACGACGACTATGAGAAGCCTGCCACCTGTCGCCAGTGCCACCCGCTGATTTACGCCCAGTGGGAGCGCTCCATGATGGCCCAGGCCTTTACTCATCACTGGGACGAAATCGAGTACTTCGAACTGGCCGTGAAACACGCAGAGCTGGACCCCAAGTTCAAGCCCGTGGCCGACGGCTGCAACGGCTGCCATGCCCCCATTGCCTTCCTCGCCGGCGATGTGCCCCCACCAAGGCCCGAGAAAAAAAGCCGGGCCAACGAAGGCGTCTCCTGCGACTTGTGCCACACCATCTCAGGGTACCATGAGGACCGCCTATTCAATTTCCAGTGGATAAGCCAGCCCGGACGCACCAAGTTCGGGGCCAGAGGAGGCGAAAACTCGCCGGCACACGACCTCGTCGCTCGCCCCGAAATCACCTCGGCCAAGTACTGCGCTACCTGCCACAACGAGAAGAGCCCCTGGGGAGTCTACGTCAAGGGAACCTACAACGAATGGCTGGAAGGACCCTATTCCAAAGAGAAGGTCCAGTGCCACACATGCCATATGCCCGCAGGCCCCGGCATCAGGGCAATCACCGACGGTAAGATGATTCCCGACATGCGCCACCACCTCTTCCACGGCGGCCACGTGCCCGGAAAGACCAATGGGGCCATCGATGTTGTGCTCCACTCCGATACCACCGAGGCTGAACCGGGAGAGCCCGTGGTCTTCACCGTCCACCTCTTCAACCAGAAGGCCGGCCACAAGATCCCGACAGGGTCCGTGGAGGACCGCCTCCTCTATCTCCACGTCGAGGCCGTGGACAGCGCCGGCAAGAAATACCCACTCAAGGTGGACAAGAAGGGATTCCAAGGCGAGGAGTGGACCATCGCCGATTCCAACGCCGTGGCCTACCAGGACCTCAAATACGTCATGGGCCTCTCGGAAGACTTCAAAGGGCTGCCCAGGGACGGCGTCGCCGAAGGCGACCGCATCTTCCGCATGCCCTACTTTACCGAAAAAGGCGAAATGACCATATGTCAGTGGAACACGGCGAAGTTTGGCGTGGACTACCGCATTGGACCAAGAGAGAACAAAATTGAGACGTTCACATGGCTTCTTCCGGATACGCTTCCGCCTGGACCACTGACCGTGCACGCTTCGCTTAATTATCAATTATTGGTAAGACCCGTTGCGGAGTTTCTGAAAGTGCCCCAGGAGGAGTCCGCCGACCGCATCATCAACAGCGGCACCGTGGCGATTGAAGTATTGCCCTGATATTTTGTTTTAAGATCTGCTTAAGGGGGATATTATGCGAATTCTTCTACCGTTTTCACTTTTAGCCGTGGTGATGGCAGCACTTATTCTCATGCCACCTGATGGTGTTGGCATGCCTGGGTTCGCCAGAAAGTACAATATGAGCTGCACAGTATGTCATGCTCCGTTTCCCAAGCTGAAGCCCTACGGGTTCGAATTCATAGCAGCGGGATACAAACTGCCAGAGGGGGAGCCCCCCAGGTCCACCATCGACACCGGTGACGACCTGCTCACCCTCACCAGAGACTTCCCTATCGGCATGAGAATGGACCTGTACGGCACATATGAACACGAAAAGACGCCCAACAACGACTTTACGGTGCCGTATCTGCTGAAAATAATATCCGGTGGGCCTGTCACCGAGGATATTTCATACTACTTCTACTTCTTCTTCAGTGAGCATGGTGAAATCGCTGGCATCGAAGATGCACTACTCTATTTCCGAGATCTCTTCGGAAGTGGCGTGAATCTTACTGTGGGGCAGTTTGCCGTGAACGATCCCCTCTACAAGTCCGAGACTCGGCTGACACGAGAGGGGTACATGGCCTACAAGCGCAAGCCAGGGCGTTCCATGGGAACCCTCAGCTATGAGCGGGGCATTGCCCTGGATACGGGCTTCGAGTTTGGCCTGGACCTGGTGGCCATGGTCTTCAACGGAAATGGCATAGGCACCGCCGACGGGGCCTTCGACGTGGACGACTACAAGTCGGGCTTTCTGAGGGCAGCGCAGGGTATCGGGCCCGTCTCTGTGGGTGGTTTCTTCTATTACGGCAGGGAGGAGGGCCAGGCAGCGGCGGCCGGGGCCCTGGGCGGTTTGGCAGGGGGTTCGCTTTCAGCCCTGGCTGTAGATACTTTTGATAACGACATCATGTACGTTGGTGGCGACGTCTCGCTGCAACTGGAGGTCTTTGAACTCAGCGCCCTTCTGTTGCGCCGAACGGACACCAACCCCAACTTCACCAAAGACGGCGAAGGGGTCACCAGCCACGGGCTCCTGGCAGAGGCCATCTGGCGCCCCGGCTACGACCAGGGGCGCTTCGCCCTCACGGCGCTCTACAACTGGTTTGCTTCGGACATGACCGACGAACGCGGGGACGACCCCCTGGCCTACCACTCGGCTACCCTCTCGGCCTCCTGGCTTCTGGGCCGCAACGCCCGCCTCATCGGTGAGTACACCCTCATTCTGGAGGACGCCGGGATGGAGAACGGCCACCGTGGTACCGTGGGCCTGGTGTCAGGGTTCTAACGGCAAGTCAACTCTGCGCCACGGTCGGGGGCTCGGAAAGCGTTGCGGGGCTCGGGTTGGTCGGTCGGAATAGCCGGGGCTCTACCTCGACTCATCCTCACTTCGTCCGCCTGAAAACGATTCATCAGGCGGGCTCGGTCCGCTTACTGGAACGGTGGTTTAGTATCTCACCGTGAAGAAGTGCCACTTCATCTCCCATGGCTTCCCGCCCTTCTCGCCCTTCAGCTCCACCCAGTACTTGGTTCCCTCCTTCAGAGGTTTGTATGGGTAGAGGGCAATGGTGCTGGCGTTGACCAGGTGCTGGTCGTTGGAAGAGTCCAGGAAGACGTGGTCCAGCGGCTGCTGGTCATCCTCGGCCCAGATGGCGTGCTCTTTCACCTTCGCCGGCGCTCGGCTGGACCAGGTGATGGAGACTATGGTGCCCGATGGGTAGCCCGTGGGAGGTGGGGGGGGCTGAGGGCTCTCCATGCCGTCGAAACTTACAGGGATCCCGGTACCGCCCGGAGGAGGGTAGATCCCCAACACCTCAGGGCCCGTGTAGCCGGACCCGTTCGCATCCTTCGTGCCGAAATCCATAGTGTCGATCTTCGAGGAGTTGGACCAGGTTCCGCTTCCCGCAAGGCCGTATCCGCATGCCACCATGTTGGCATCCATGAACGGTATCCGGTGATACAGCGTGTTCATCCATCCGTCCACAGCCTGCACAGGATTCCTCAAGAAGGCGATAACCTCCGCAGCACCGCTGGAGTAACCATATCGCGCTGTTCGGTCCCAAGGAGCGGCCCCCGAGAAGCCCTCAGCCCACGATGGATTTTCGTCGTGAGGGCTCATCCCGGTACTGCGGTATTTATCTATGTGCTTCACGTAATAATCACAGTGGGCCTGTGCTGCCAGATTAATCCCCTCTATCATGTCCATGGGCGGCAAACCGCTCATCCAGCGGTACCAGTTGGCCCGCTCTAATGCCTCAATCTGAGCCTCGTTGGCCGAATCCGGATACCACCCCTCGTTCTGGTAGACCCCCGGGTCCACCGCAACCTCTTCGCTCAGGGCATCCTCGAGCAGGCCCGGGTCGATGTCCCTCTGCTGCTCCGGTTCTCCAGCACCCCCCTCGCTATCGCAAGCCCCCAGCGGCAGTGCCAGCAGCGCCACCCACACGTACAACAAGCCGATTCGCCTCAAAGCCATGGTCCACCTCTCGGGGCCGCATGATATTCAGGCAGCGGGTAGTAAGGCAAGCAATACAGGCAAACTCCCGTCGCCGGCCTGCGCCCGGCTCATGAGCACCGGGTGCACTCCATGGCTCTCACGTTGATCAGTCCAGTGCCGAATTTCACGTACAACGTCAGCGACTCACCAGAACCCCCCGTGGTTGCCACAACGCTGCCTCGCCCGAACTTCGGGTGCTCCACCAGGGCCCCCGTCCAGTTCTGCACAGCACCCTGGGAGCGCTCCCGCACCACCTCGTTGAACCCTCGGCGTACACCACGCCCCTCTCTGGTCAGCACCTTGGGGTCCAGCTCCTTCAAGAAGGTTGACCCCTGGGCACTCTCCCACTGCCCAAATCGGCGACGGCTGCTGCAGTGGGTCAAGAAGACCCTCTTGGCGGCCCTGGTCAGCGCTACGTAGAAGAGTCGCCGCTCCTCCTCGTCGTCTGGCTCCTCCTGCTGGCCCCGGCCCTTGTAAGGAAAGAGCCCCTCCTCCATGCCCGTTACGATTACCACGTCGAACTCCAGACCCTTGGATGAGTGCACCGTCATCAGTGGCACCCGGTCCTGCTCCTCCTTCCACTGGTCGATGTCCGACAATAGCGCCACATTCTCCAGATAATCTTGCAGTATCGCCTCTCTGGAGACCCCCCCCGCCAGTCGCTCCTCTTCGAACTGCGCTATGCCGTTGATCAACTGCCCCACGTTCTCCGAGCGGCTCTCGGCCTCGATGTCCCCCATCTTGGAAAGGTATTCGTAGTAGCCGATCTCCGAGAGCAGATCCCTGATCGTCTCGAAGATTGGGCGCTCCGTCAGCCCCCTCCGGAAACGCTCAATAAGCTCCACAAAGGCCACCACCGGTGCAGCCCACCTCTGGCGCACCCCCATCTCCTTGAGCAGCAGCGCCTTGGTACACAGAGTGGCCCCTTCAGCGGCCTCCACCGCTGCCAGTTTCTCCATGGTCACATCGCCAATCCCTCTGGGAGGCGTGTTCACAACACGGCGGAAAGCAAGCTCGTCGTTGGGGTTGCTCAGCAGCCTCAAATAGGCCACAGCATCCTTCACCTCGGCACGGTCGTAGAACCGGAAGCCGCCAACCACCACAAATGGAATCCCCTCACGGGTGAAGGCCTCTTCAAAAGGACGACTCTGGGCGTTGGTGCGGTACAAAATGGCTATCTGCCTCAAGGGCGTGCCGGCAGCATGCTGCTTCACCACAATCTGCAGCACCCGGTGGGCCTCCTCGCCGTCGGCATCGGTGTGCACCAGGTGGATGGGCTCACCATCCTCGTTCTCGGTCCACATTCGCTTGTCACGGCGGCGCTGGTTCTTCTTCACCACCGAGTTGGCAGCAGAGAGGATGGTGCCCGTGCTTCGGTAGTTCTGCTCCATGCGAATGACCAGAGCGCCGGGAAACGACCTCTCGAACTCCAGGACGTTGGCTATCTGGGCGCCGCGCCAGCCGTATATGGACTGGTCGTCGTCCCCAACGGCGCAGATGCGGTTGTGCGAGCCCAACAGCAGCTTCAACAACTCAAGCTGGGTTGCATTGGTGTCCTGCATCTCGTCAACTATGACATACCTGAACCTTCGCCGGTACTGCTCCCCAACCTCGGGATGATCCGCCAGCAGCTTCTCGCAGAGGCCCAGCAGATCCCCGAAATCCATCATGTCAAGCTGCCTCTTGCGCTCGACGTACTTCGTGGCGATGGACTCAACCGTGTATCGCCATGTTCTCTGATCGCCGTAACTGGCCTCGCCAACCCAGCGGTCCAGGCTCTTCCTCCGGTTGTGCAGGTTGTCGATGATCCATAACACCTGGTTCGGAGGGTACTCCTGCTTATGGTCAAGGCCCATCCGCTGCACTACCTGCCGCATCAGCACCTTGGCGTCGTCGGTATCCAGAATTCCGAACCGCTGCGTGAAACCCAGAAGCTGAGCGTGGCTGCGAAGAATCTTCGCACACACACCGTGGAAGGTGCCGGCCTCAACCCCGGCGCCTGGCAGCCCCACCAGCTTCACTAACCTCTTTTTCATCTCCTGCGCTGCTTTATTTGTAAACGTAACTGCAAGGATTTCGTGGGGAAGATAACCCTCCTGACTGAGAAGCCAGGCTATCTTGTGTGTCACCGCTCGAGTCTTCCCCGAGCCCGCTCCGGCCAGCACCAGCATCGGGCCGTCACAATACGAAACCACCCTGCGCTGCTCCTCGTTCAAGCTGGCTAGCAATCCCGTTGCTGAGAGTACCATCGCATCTCCCTGTCTACCGTCGGATACTGTGTCGATTCAGGCAGCGCCTCCAAGCGAAAAAGTGCACTTGATGCAGACCCCGGCGCTTCCTACTCCACCGTGACGCTCTTTGCCAGGTTTCGTGGCTGGTCAACGTCGGTTCCTTTAAGGTCGGCCACGTGATAGGCCAGCAACTGCAGCGGCAGGATGGTCAAGAAGGGATGGGCCAGCTCTCCGCAAGGCGGCACAAAAAGGACATCGTCGGCCACGTGGCCTATTCGCTCGTCCCCCTCCACCGCCACGGCAATAACCGGACCGCCCCTGGAACGGATCTCCTCGATGTTCGATAGCGTCTTCTCGTAAGAAGCCCCCTGTGGGACGATGAAGACGCTGGGAACCTCCTCATCCACCAGGGCAATGGGGCCGTGCTTCATCTCCCCGGCCGGGAACCCCTCGGCGTGGATGTATGATAGCTCCTTGAGCTTCAACGCCCCCTCCAATGCTATGGGGTGCGATAGCAGCCGTCCCAGGTAAAGCATGCTGCGGCTTCCCATGTACTTCCGGGCAACCTCCCTCACGTGGGCCCCAAGCTGCAGCGTTGCCTCCATATCACCAGGAATCTTCGCCACTTCACGCAGTAACTCGCAGGCCGCAGAGACGTTCACTTGCCCACGACACTCGGCCATCCAGGCCGCCAGAAGATAGAAGGCCCCCATCTGACAAATGAACGCCTTCGTGGAGGCGACACCAATCTCCGGACCCGCATGGGTGTAGAGCACCGCATCGGCCATTCGGGCAATGCTCGAATCAACAGCGTTGCATATGGCAAGCACCTTGGCCCCCCGGGCCCGAGCCTCCTGAGCACCAGCCAGCGTGTCCGCAGTCTCACCCGACTGCGAAACAACAATCACCAGATGCCTCTCATCGATAATGGGCTCACGGTAACGAAACTCCGAGGCTACCTCCACGTCGCATGGCACCCGGGCCAGCTTCTCCAGCACCGTCTTCCCCACCAGACCAGCATGGTACGAAGTGCCGCAAGCTACCACGCACACCCGCTCTATCCTCCGGGCAACCGTCTCGTTGAGCGGCTCAAGCTCCTCAAGATGGATTCGCCCCGTGTGCAGGTCCATCCTGGGACGCAACGTGTCCGCCAAGGCCCGAGGTTGCTCGTGGATCTCCTTGAGCATAAAGTGCTTGTAACCACCCTTCTCGGCCATGGCAGGAGTCCAACTCACCTGCTTGGACTCACGCCACACACTTGAACCCGTCCGTAAATCGCTGATCTCCGCCCCACCCGCATGCACCCAAGCCAAGTCCCCATCCTCCAAGAACAGGAAGCGCTTGGTATGCGCCAACAGCGCAGGCACATCAGAGGCCACAAAACACTCGTTCTCCCCAAGCCCAACGATGAGCGGCGACATGCGCTTGGCCGCCACAAACCCGTCGCTCACACTGCGGTGAAGCACCGCCACGGCAAAGGAGCCCTCCAAACGCCCAAGCGCTACCCTGCACGCCTCCACAAAAGGGCGCCCCGCATCACACTCGTCCTGAACAAGATGCGCCAGAATCTCGCTGTCGGTCTGAGACGAAAAGCTGTGCCCACGCTCCAACAGCAGGTGCTTCAACTCCCTGTAGTTTTCAATAATGCCGTTGTGAACCACAACCACGTCACGGTACCTGTGAGGGTGCGCATTCTCCTCCGACGGACGCCCATGGGTCGCCCACCGAGTATGCCCCACCCCCAGGGAACCAGGCAGCGGTGACCCCGCCAGCAAACCCTCCAGAACCGAGAGCTTCCCCGGCGCCCTCAAGATGTGCAGCTCACCGCCGCTCACCGTGGCCAAGCCCGCAGAGTCATAGCCCCTGTACTCCAGCCTCCGAAGCCCTTCCACAAGTACAGTGCTACACTCCCTGCTGCCTATCATACCAACAATGCCACACATTTCCTTACCCCTTCTTCATACGTTCCCGTTTGGCAGCGGAGTAGCCTTCCCTGTGTTGCTGGTCAACACGACTGGTGGCCAATGCACCAGCGGGTACGTCTTTCGTAACGGTGGTTCCTGCTCCCACTACAGCATCCTTGCCGACTCTTACCGGTGCCACTAGCTGCGTATCACTACCTATGAAAACCCCGTCTTCAAGGATGGTCTGATATTTCTTATATCCATCATAGTTGCAAGTGATAGTACCGGCACCGATGTTGACCTTGGCACCTATCGTGGAATCCCCAAGATAGGTTAGATGGTTGGCCTTGCTGCCTGGTCCAAGTATTGTCTTCTTGGTCTCCACGAAGTTACCAACTTTGGAGTTCTCCATGAGCACAGTGCCGGCCCTGGTGTGGGCAAAGGGCCCGATATGAACCCCGTTGTGCACCACGCTGCCCTCCAGCATGCAGTAAGGCAGGACCTCCACGTTGTCAGCCAGCGTCGTATCAACCAGCACGCTGCCTCTGTCCACCAGGCAGCCGGCCCCGATGGCGCAGCGGCCTCGGATGGCCACCGAGGCCTCAAGGGTGGTATCGGCCCCAACGGTGACGCCGAAATCTACGTCAACGGAGTCGGGGTGAGGCATTCCTACCCCCGATTCCATCAGTTCTCTATTTCGTTTTGCCCGGAGCAGGGCCAGCAGCGAGGCGAACTCCGCACGATTATTGATGCCCGACACTTCGGCAGCAACGGGCGCTTCCACTTCGGCAACCTTACAGCGCTGAGCGACTTCCGCCACCAGGTCTGTGAGCAGGTACTCACGCTGTCTGCTGCTGAGAGATACACCCCCCAAGAAGCGGCTTAGGGTGTCGTATCGAACGGTGTATACGCCCACGTTGACGAGGTCGATTCTCTCCTGGCCCGGGTCCAGCTCTTTGTGCTCACGGATCTCGGTGAGGTTCCCATGCTGGTCGTGGATGAGCCTTCCGTAACCCGTGGGGTCGGGCTGGCGGCATGATACCAGGGCCAACTCCGTGCCCGCGCCGGCATAGGCGTCCAGAAGCTCCCTGGTGAGGCTGTGGGGCATGGCGGGTATGTCCCCGTTCAGTATCAGGATGCTCTCCACCTCGCCCTGGCCCACAGCAGCAAGGCCGCAGGAGACGGCGTCGGCAGTGCCCCGGGGTTGCTCCTGCACGGCGAAGCGGATTCGGTCCGAGGAGACCCACGGGCTAAGGGCCAACCTGGTCTCGTCCAAGAACTCGCCGCAGACTACCACCACGGGACCATCCACAAGTTCCAGAGCCATCTCAACCGGGAAGGCTACCATGGGCTTGCCCAGCATCTTCATCAAAACCTTGGGGATGGGAGAACGCATCCTCACGCCCCTGCCCGCAGCCATGACTACCGCTCCAAACCGCTTCATCGACCCCTCCATATATCCAAGTCTGCCATGAACAATATCTTCGCTGGCCCCTGTTGCCACGGCCGGGGGCAATGGCGTCCCCGGAAGCGGACGCAGCACCAAACGGCTGGCCTCATATCCCGATCCGCCCCCCAATGAAGGTCACTGGTTCAGACCAGGACCGGACGCCCCTCTCCCGAACTCTTCATATCAGAGAAACGAAGCTGAACATACCGCCTAGCTGCTTCGCAAGCATCAAGAACCGTCACTCCCTGCGCCAGCAGGCCCGTTATGGCCGCTGAGAGGACGCAGCCCGTGCCGTGGGGCGTGGTCCCCGGCACTCTTGGTGCTCTGAACCGGTGGAAGCTCTGGTGGTCCCACAAGAGGTCCACCACCTCCCCGGAATCGTCGGGCATGTGCCCTCCCTTGGCCAGAACGTATCCGGCCCCCTGGTCGCCCAACCGTCGAGATGCCTCCATGGCCTCCTCCAGGTTGGTGACATCCATGCCCGACAGCAGCGCCAACTCCTCACGATTGGCCGTAACGATGAGGCAGCGGGTGATGAGCCGCCTGAGTAGCCTCTCTGCGTCGACATCGAGCAGGCGTGCCCCCAGGGTTGCTTTCATCACCGGGTCCACTACAAGATTGGTCACGCCGTAGCGCTCAACGCTCTCAAGGACCACTTGCACGTTGGCAGCACTTCCCAGAGCGCCAACCTTCATTGCCCCCACGGTAGAGTCGGAGAAAATGGCTTCCAGTTGAGCCGTGAGGGTTGCGGGGTCCACAGGGAGGCTGGCCAGCAGACCCTTGGTATTCTGCACCGTCAGCACCGATGCTACCCCCATACCGTAGCTTCCCATAGCTTGGAACACCTTTACATCAGCCAGCAGACCCGCACCTCCGCTGCCGTCCAATCCTGCCACGCTCAACGCAATGCCCTTGGGTCTGTGGGGTTTCACCGGCTCACCTCAATCCGGGATAGAGACCAGGAAGGTTGTCCCCTGGCCGGGCTCCGAGGTTACCCTCACCTCGCCGGCGTGCTCCTGCAACACCTGCTGCACCAGTGTCAGACCCAGCCCCGTGCCGGTCTTCTTTGTGGAGAAGAAGGGCTCGAAGACCCGGTCAAGCACCTCCACGGGGATGCCGGGGCCGCTGTCCTTCACTTGGATTCGTACCGAGTTTCCGTCACGCCACGAGCGCACCTGGATCTTTCCGGCCCCTTTCTCCTGGCCGTGCATGGCCTCGATGGAGTTCTTGAGCAGGTTGGCCATGGCGTGGCGCAGGAGGTTCGGGTCGACGTGCACCCGCATGGGCCGCTCTAAGTTCGTCTCCACCTCGATGCCCTTGCGACGGGCCTCTTCAGAGTAGAAGGTCACAATGTCCGTGAGCACCACGCTGATGTCCAGCCACTCCTTCTCAACGCGGGGGAACTTGGCGAACTTCAGGTAGTAGTCGGTTATCTCCCGCAGCCTGTCGATCTCCTTGCCTATGGCACCCACCGCTACCTTCATCTCATCCACGGAGAGATCGTCGGCGCGCTCCTCCAACATCTCCTCCATGAGTTCCAGTTTGAGCCCCATGGCGTTGAGCGGATTGCGAATCTCGTGGGCAATCTGGGTGGACATCTTGCCAATGGTGCTGAAACGGTCGGCCTTCACCAACTCTCTAGCCTGGTTCCGAATCATCTCCTCCCGCTCTTTGAGGCGCTGCACCATGCTCGTAAGGTCCGATGCCAAGTCCGTAATCTCCGCAGAGCCCTTGATTAGAAGCGGTTGGTCGTAGTCACCCACCGCTACACGCTGGGCAAAGCGCCGCAGCAGTCGCAGCGGTCGAAACCAGATGACCAGCAAAAACGATGTCGCCAGGGCCACCAAGGCCGAAAAGCCCCCAAGGTAGACGGCCATTCGGAAGGTGCGGCCCTCCTGCTCCTCCACCCTGGACCAGATGCGTTCGATGTCCGAGTCAAAAGCGGCCTCCACCGAGACCAGCCTGTCACGAAGGGCCTCTAACTGTAGCTGCAACTCCGTACGCTCAGGGCCATCCCGCCACTCCTCCACAGAGCCACCCTCATTGAGTCCGGCTCTGAAGGCCGACAAGGCCCGCTCAACCTCGGCCCGCTCCCCTGCCACCGTGGGTTCGCCGCCCTCTCCCTGGTCTAGCATTGACTCCAGGTCGGCCAGCAGCAGGCCGAACCTCAACTTCGTCTCTGAATCCAAACTGCTGCCGGCAACTATGGCCTCCAGGCCCTGGGCAACGCTTCCCAGCGAGTCGAAGGGGTGCCAGTTGCCCATGCTGTGGGCCAGCCACCAGACCTCCTGAACCGTGCCCTTCTGCAGCACGCCCACGGCCCCCGATGTATCCCTCACCAGCCGCTGCAATCGACCCCACGCCGGAAAGACCCCGGAGCGCAACGCCACAACCTCACGCCGCATGGTCTCCATGGCTCTCAGGCTGTATACCGCCACGGTGCCCAGCAGGGCCAACACCAAGAAGTAGGCCAGGAAGACCCGGGTACCCAGAGAGAGTCTCATTTTTGAACCAGCGTGGCTTCCTCAATGGGCTGAGAGAGCCCGGAATGGCTCTTTTTCTTATCGCGCTTCTTTTTTTTATCCTTTTTCTTTTCTTTTTTTATCTCTTTTTTCTTCTTGCTACTGGACGATTTCTTTACCGATTTAGACGATTTCTTTTCGTCTTTCCTTTCTTCGACTTTGGAGGCCTTGGGCTTTCCCTCTTCGAACTCGGCTACCCCTCGCCCGTTCCTGAAGGCGAAGACCAGACCGCCAGAGCCCTTGCCCAGATGCCTTGTGTCCGAGAGCTTGTTGAGAGCTTCCACCCTGACCCTGGCATCTTCTTCCTTGCTGAAGGCGTGAACGCCAGAGTGCATATCAAAGACCGGCAGGGCCTCCACCCGGCGGAAGGTCAACGACTGCTTCTTGGTGTCCCAGGCCATCTCGATCTTTCCGATGAGGCCGAAGTCCCGCATGGGGCGAAACTCCGCAACGCCCATGTTTCTGGCGCCGCGCATGGAGAAGTTGCCGAGGCCAAAGAAGATTATACCACCCTTGTAGAACTCCACACCCTGAGGAACGTGGGCGTGGTGACCAAGCACGATGTCAACGTCATACTTCTCAATTGCCTCCCGGGCCACCCTGAGCTGGACCGAGACCGGCTTGGACTCCTTCTCCGTACCGGCATGCATGGAGAGAATCTTCACATCCGCATCCGCTGCCTTCAGCTTCTTGAGAGCCAGCTCCGGGTCATGCACCGAGGCAACCCCGTAGCGCTTGCTTGTGGCCCGCTGAGAGATTGAGACGGCGCCAAAAGCGAAGCGGACCCCCTTCACCTTGAACAGCGTCGGTTCCGTGGCCTCTTCGATGTTCATCCCCGCACCGGCATACCAGAGGCGACCCTTGCGCTGCTCCTTGGCAATAGTCTCCATCCATTTGAGGGTCTCCTTCATTCCCTCTTCGCCATAATCAATAATGTGATTATTGGCGATCGACATGAGGTTGAAGCCAGCTTTGGCCAGTGTTCTTACGGAATTTGGGTGACATCTAAAAACGAACGTCTTATCCGCTGCCTTAATGTCATTGCTGTCCATGACGGTGGTTTCGAGATTCAGGAAATTTATATCGCCGTCTATGTATTTTACTATCTTTTCAATCTGCTTCTCGAAAGGAACCAGCTTGCCCCACAGGGCGATTCCGTCGGGTTTTACCACCTCCCTGTGGCGGTTCATGTTTACGTCGCCAACTGCCACCAGAGTGATGACCTTCTCCTTGGCCGTGCCCGCCTGGGGATGGAGAGCCATTGTGGCGATGAGAGCCACTGACAGCAAAAGCCGCCATGCCAGTCTACGTCCGGTATTGAGCACCACGAAAATTCACCTCCGAGTTATTTCTTCTCCAGAGCCATACCGCCGGGGTAGCCATAGGAGACGTCCTTGTCGTAACCGTACGATACAACACCCACCTTCTTATCAGATCTTAGCGTATGAACCCCGTCTTTCACCTCTGTAGTATAAACACCATACCCACTGGTGCCGATGGGCTGGAATTGCACCAAGGGAAGGTTCTGGTCATCCAGGGTTACATATGTAGCATCAGTGGGCGCAATAATGTTAACGTAGTCCTTTGCATAGGCATCGGGAGTAAGAAATACGTAGCTATCCAGATATTGCTCCACAGGCACGCTCAAAATCATAGAAGGATCGCCAATAGGCTGACAATATTTATCGCTGGTGGAATAGGAAGCACAGGTATGTCCCGACGGGCACTGGGCAGTAGAGGTGCAGGACGGGGGTATGCAGCCGGACCACATATCACACGTATAATTAGGCGGACAATCAGAATTATCGAAGCAGAAATCGAGGTCCAGGCCTTCCCCCAGAATCTCGTGGCTCGATGCCAGGAACTGAGCCACCATGATGGGCTTGTCTGACGTAATCTCAACGTTCTGCCCCGTGGCGAACGAGTAGGACTTGCCGGGCTGGAGCGTGGGCACCGTGGCTACCGGCGGTTTCAGCGTGACGTGGGTGTCGACGTGGGCAGCGACGATGGTGACGTGGTCCTTCTCCATCCAGCGAAGATAGGAACGGGTGACCAGATAGGTAGTGCCCCATGCCTCCACAGGAACCATCTGCTGCTCCATGTGGTCCGCACAGCAGGCATCGCCCGTGGTGCTGGCCTCGTGGCCCGAGAATACGGCTACGGGGGCAGTGGCGGTCACCAGAGTCCCCGTGAGGTCGCCGTATACGTCGTCGCACTCCAGGTTGAAGACCTCGCCCTGTTCAAGGCTAACGTTCATGACCTGGCCGGCGTTGATGGAGTTGATTCCGGCCCCGGCAAGAGTCTTGGCCGTGGGTTTGATGGTCACGGTAGTGGCCGTGGGGCTTGTGCCCACCACGGTGACGAAGCCCCTGTAGGTGAGACTGCCTTTTTCGGGGTAGGACATCACATAGTAGTTCGCTCCAAGGCTTGGTGTGGGCAGCAAAACAGATGCGTCGTTAGAAAAGACATCTTCATTGGATAAGGGGTTAAACTGGTAAACAGTGATAGGCAGAGTGCTGTTAATTTTGAAGGATTTCATACCCTTTTCTGTGTTATTCAAGCCCCAAGTTGAGGGCAAAAGAAACTTATGCAGCGAATTGGGCTGAACCTGAACCGTATCCTTCACTCCGTCGGGCCGCTGCAGGGTTACCGTGGCCACGGTGTCCTTGGATGTGTTTGAGGCGATGACGGCGTACTGCGCCGACCAGGCGTCCATGATGTCTCCGCCCCCGGCGTCGTAGTAGGCGTTGTCCAGGTCCACGGCGTAGAACTCGCAGCCGGCGTTGGTGTTCTGCTTGATGTCGCTGGCGCACGGGCTGATACACGTCCCCATGATACACTTGAGGCCCTGTGGCGCACAGTCGGGCAGAAGGTCCCAGCCGTTGCCCTGGGCGTTGCAGGCATAAGGAACAGAGCCCTCACACTTCTTGGCGCCGGGGTAACAGACCATGCACTGGCCCCCGAAGCACGAGGTGCCCACGGGACATGTCTGCAGCACCTGGAAGGCGCTGCCGTCCGCGTTGCACTGGATGACGTCGCTCTCTTTGCAGGTCAGCTCGCCGGGTTTGCACTCCAGGCATTTGGCGTTCTGGCAGAACTTGGTCCCACAAGAAACCACCGACTCTTTCGGGTTCATACCGTCGGCGGAGCAGGTGTGAATCTCGCTTCCCACACAGACCGAGGCGTTGGGCACGCAGGCCAGGTCGCTGCACTCGCCGTCCAGGCAATGCAAGAAGCCCGTGGGGCAGTGCTCCGTGAGCAGGCACTCCACGCACTCAAGCCGTGCGGGGTGGCAGTGGGGCTTGCTTCCGAAGCAGTGTCCGTCGGTCTTGCACTCCACGCACACCTTGGTGTTGATGTCGCACACGGGCTTGTCCGAAGGGCAGTCCTGGCTTATCTGGCACGACAGGGTCGAAGTATCCTCAGCCACATCTCCGCTGCCGAAATCGAGCAGGCCGGAGAGGTCCAGAAGCCCCTCATTTCCCTTCTTCTCATCATCTCCACCACACCCGGAGGCCCCCAACAACAGAGCCAGCACTCCGGCCAAAGCGATTCTAGAACTCCGCATCATCAACCTCCACCACACGGAATGTCCGCAGCATCTTAACTGTATCGGGCCCCCAGGTAAAGGATAGAACGCCATTGGCCCGCGTGGTCGCCTTGACACCCCCGTATCGCGTCAATAGTATCGCCAACGGCCTGTCGGGCCCACCGTCAACCCTGTGTCACCTACCTGGAGGTAATGATGACAAGGCGTGCACTAGCTCTTGCCGTTGCAGCGGCACTGCTGGCATCGTGTTCCGCAGAGCCGGAACCGCAAGAATCCGATGTCTCTGGTTGTGAACCATCTGTATGTAATGCCCAATGCGTAAATGATGGAGCCTTGTCTGGCGCCTGCGCCGAGGGGGTTTGTTCCTGCATCCAGCCCGATGCCACCGGCGACGAGGACAACTGGGCACCAGACCTTGTCGCAGCGGACCTTCCGCTGCCCGACCAATCAGCCCATGATCTGCCTGGCGTGCCGTGCACCGTTGCTACCCTCGCTCAGGATTGTCAGCCGGGACAGGGTTGTGTAGATGGCGTCTGTGATGACTGCACCAACAAGATGGAGTGTGGTCAGGGCATCAATTGCATAAACGGGGTTTGTGGCGCCTGCGATACCGTGGATGATTGCCCCAAGACCATGGCTTGCCGTGACGGCGTCTGCGGAGCGTGCAGCATGGCTTCGCAGTGTACCTCCGGGCTGGCCTGCCTCTCCGGAGTCTGCTCTCCTTGCCAGAGCGCTGATGGATGCGACGGTCAACTCTGCACCCAGGGCCAGTGCACCCCCTGCGCTTCCGACCAGCAGTGTGCCGACCAGTTGGGCCAGGAGTACTGGTGCCAGGAGGGGAGATGCACCAAGAGTACCTGTACCACTGACTCCGATTGTGCCCTAAAAGGACAACTCTGTGACACCCAGTCCTACACCTGTGCTCCTTGCACCTCTACCATTCAGTGCCTCGAATCGGATACTTACTCCGCCGGCTTCTTGTGCCTCATGGGGCGTTGCAGTGGGGGTGATTGTATCCAGGACGAAGATTGCCCGGCAGACAAGCCAATCTGTGGTGAGAGCAACTACTGTAGAACCTGCATGGCTACCCCTCAGGGTGACCACGTAGAGTGCATCTCGAAGCTGGGGGCGGGTCATCTCTGCACGCCGCAAGGCTCCTGTGTAGCGGGCAACTGCGTCGATTCCCTGGATTGCCAGGCCATGGAGATGCTCTGCACCACCCCCGAAGACCCCAACGCCAACGGAGCCAGCCCCTACTCCTGTCGACCCTGCGCCGAGTTCGTCGAGGATGCCCGCTGCCGCCAAGAGTACAACCTTGCCGGCCTGATCTGCGACGGTGGGCTCTGTATGCCGGGCTGCGTGCAAGGCCAAGGCTGCTATGCCGGGCAGATTTGTGGCAGCGACCTCCGCTGTCGGGCCTGTACCAACGACCCCGAGTGCGCCACCGCATTCAGCAGCGACTATCTCTGCATCGCCGGTCAGTGCGAAAAGGCCGAATGCAACGATACAACGCCCTGCGCCGGCGGTAAGGTCTGCCACCCCACCGCTCACACCTGTGTCGATTGCGCCAACGACGTCGAGTGCCCCCTTGGCGAACTGTGTGACTTCAAAGCCCTGGGCGGTACGGGTACCTGCGTGCCCGGCGAATGCACCCAGGCCCGCCAGGCCACCCTCTGCGCCTCAGCCCTCTGCACCTACGACTCAGTCAAGAAGGCCTACCGCTGCACTTTGTGCGAGAAGAACTCCGACTGCGGAGCGGGCCGCTCCTGCCAACTCTCCACCGGGACCTGCGTCCTCGGCGCCTGCGCCCAGGACTCCGACTGCCCCCCGCCCGTCAACCCTTGCACCGCTGCCAAATGCTTCGATACCGGCGGCCAGATGCTCTGTGGCGAAACGGCCAAAGCCGCAGGTACTCCATGCAACGACAATAATGCCTGTACTACAGGTGATGTTTGCGATGGTTCTGGGATGTGTGGCGGTTCTGCCGTGGTCTGTGATGACGGTACATCGTGTACTACTGACGCGTGCAACCAAGGCATATGCAATTATGTCGATAACGGCACATGCTGCAAAGTGAGCGGAATATATTATTCGGCAGGAACATATAGCCCAGAGTCAAGGTGCTATGTGTGTCAGCCAGAACAGCTGACAAGCAACTTTGTGCCAGTGTCCGTTCCGACAACATGCAGTTGCAGTTCAGCCAGTGGATTCTGTAAGGCATGCGTGAAGGACAACGGGCAGTGCCAGGACTGCAACGCCACCACGGCCATGTGCCCGCTGGGGTACCGCTGCTGCGCCATCTCGGGCCAGGGTACCAAGTGCAGAAAAGAGTGCTGCACCTCATCGGATTGTGCCACTGGTTTATTATGTGGATTTGATTATAATTCTTTTGTGAATGTTTGGGGATGCTTTAAGAAAATAAAGTAATAATTGTCTGGAGAGTAGTTATGACGAAGAAAGAGTGGTCAAGAAGGAAATTCCTGGGTACCTCGGCGCTTGCCGGTGTGGGCGCCGCAGTTGCCGTGTCCGGAGCAGGAGATGTCATGGGAAAGAGTATCGTGAAACTGCCGCCGCCCGATGCACAAGTCTCGGTTCTGGGCGTGGGTGCCGATGAGGCCCGCAAGGTCCTCAAAACCCTGCTCTCGAAAGGTGCAGAGTACGCCGACGTATTCATCGAAGACGCCTTCGCAACCCAGCTTGTCTGGGAGGATGGCATTGTGAAGAATGCTGCCTCATCCTTCGACGGCGGCGTAGGGCTCAGAGCCGTCCTCGGCGATGCTCAGGCCTTCGGCTTCGTGCAACGCCCCGACCTTGAGTCCATGGACACTGCCGCCGCAGACATCGCTGCCATCGGCAAGGCATCAGAGGGGAAGGTCAACCTTGGCAATCTGGCCCGGGTTGTGGGTACCAGGGGTCTCTACTTCGGAGATGCGGCCTCGGTGAAGCTTCCGCTGGCCTCCAAGCTTGAACTGCTCTCCAGGGCAGATGCCAGCGCCAGGAAATACTCCGAGTTCGTGAAGCGGGTTGACATCTCGCTTATGGAAGAGCTGCGGGTTCTGGCCTTCTACAACAGCGAAGGGGCTTGGTTCACCGACCTCCAGCCTATGCTCATCTTCCAGGTCACAGTGGTAGCCGAGAAGGGGGGTAAGAGGCAACGTGGCATGTCGTCGGGTGGCGGTCGCTTCGATATGGGCTACTTCGACGGTCGCTCCCCTGAGGCGCTGGGCGAGG
>CAZQHM010000085.1:0-19465 GCA_964593355.1 uncultured Myxococcales bacterium | reverse complement strand
CATTCATGCTCGGACAGGCCCACTCCAACATATATAAGACTGTACGTGGCGTTATTAACGTGGTCGGAAACAGTTCTGACGGGCGAATTGTCTGCTATTCGGCCTATGACGGGTCTCCCCTTGGCTGCAGGGTCAGTGGTACGCTGTGCAGTGCCAGTGGGATCGCCGGTTGTGAGGCAGAGGGGCTCACGATTTGGAATGGGGAAATCTTCTTGATCACCTTGTATAATAATAACCTCAATGGCGACAAAAACAATTTTCATGTGTATAGCCCTCCTGGGTCCCAAAGTTGGGTTGGAGGATGACTCATGTGGGGCAGTATGCTAACGGCACATGCCAAGGCATCACAGAAGCGAGGGCTCCGTATGATCGTTAGAGTCCTGCCGATCATTTCTTCAGCTGTTCTAGTCTCGTTGACTCTGGGGGCGACGTGCGGGGTCCCAGAGGCCCGCGAGCGGGGGTGGCATTGGGGGCGGAGCACTGTTGTCCTGTCTGGCGGGCTGGGAGGGGGCCCGGTCCTGTGCCAAGACTGAAGCGGGGCCCAGCCGGGCTACGAGGGCAACTCCGACTGCATGGCCAATATTTTGGACAAGCTGTCTGCGGTGGAATCCAGAAAGGACTTCCTGCCCACTAATCTGAAGTTCCCCCACCCGAAACACGCGTTTCCCCAGTGGTCAGCGGGAGTTCAGCGAATCTGGGGTGTGTTGGTGCTGGCTGCAACGCCACAGCCGGCCGGAGGCCGAGTCGAGGGGGGGCGAGAATGGTGAGCAGTGGCTTACTTGACCCGCCACGCGTCACCTGCTCTTGTGCAGTTCAACCCGGCCGTAGTACAAAGCAGTGGGTTCTGACGGGAATGGAGGATGGACGATGACGCCCTTGATGCTTGCTGCCAGCCTTGTGATGAATCTCTTGGGTACCGAACCGCTCTGGCCCGACCTTTCTGCCCTACCTTCCGTCAGCGGGGGAGGCTCGGGAGATGCGGCTCTTGTGGTAGCGGTTGAGGATTACGCGTATCTCCCGGATGTTGTGGGGGCAGGGGAGCTTGGGGTTGCCTGGTATCTCTACCTGGGCAAGGTGCGTCAGGTTCCTATGGTGCTGCTGCTCAAGGACGGCGAGGCCACGCCCAACAAGATCCGAAACGCTCTGGACGCTGTGGCCCAGCGGGTCAAGCCGGGCGGTCGGGCGTGGGTGGTCTTCATCGGTCACGGCTCACCCAGTGAAGACGGGAAGGATGGAGCGCTGGTCGCCGTCACGGCACAGCCTGACCAGGTAGACTTCTTCCCGCATACCCTGACTCAGCAGGAGGTCTTGCAGCGACTGGGTAAGGCAGCGGTGGGGGTGGAGCCGCCGGTGCTGGTGGTCGATGCCTGTTACAACGGTACGGATTTCCATGGCAAGACCCTTGTGAAGGGGGCCCAGTTCGCCGTGAACAGCGAGATTCTTGAGGTGAAGGAGGCTACGGTACTGACTGCCGGGCGTGCCAGGGACATCGCTGGCCCTCTTCCCGGCGCAGAGAGGCCTGCCTTCAGCTACCTGTTGCTTGGGGCAATGAGGGGGTGGGGCGATGCCAACGGCGATGGCGTGGTGACCTCGGACGAGGCCGTACAGTATGCTCAGGATGCCCTCCTCATGCTTGACTCGGGCCGTCAACAGAAGCCCCAGGCCTCTGGCACTTCTCAGCCTCTCACGGCGAAGATTGCCCATTCCAAACTGGAGAAGGGGCCTGACCTCATGGATATCAAGCTGAGGCTGGGCCAGAAGGAGCCCGCTGCCAAACCTGCCACGGTTCGGAAAGAAGAGTCCCCAGCTTTGGTGCCCGTGGAGAAGCCCGGACGGCTGCAAACCGAGCTGGACGCCATAGAGCTTGCCGAGAGCCAGAGGCAGAAGGCAGAGCAACTGAAGAGGGCCCAGGATGCGCAGGCCCAGAAGAGGCATTCCGATGAGGTCTCCTCTTCGTGGTCCAGGGTGAAGGGGTTGGCCGACTCGGGCTCACCGGGGGCTCTAAAGGCGGTGGAGCTGTTCCTGCACGAGTACCAGGACCATCCCCTGGGAAACCCGTACGAGATGGAGGCCCGGCGTCTGTTGCTGCGTTTGGCAGCACAGAGTCACGAGGATGCCCATGAGGCCAAGGCCCAGCAGGCTGAGCAGTTGGCCATGCAGATAGGGATGCTGCTTGAAGTCGGCGACTGCGCAGGGGCCAAGGCTGTTTATGTTACTCTTGTTGAGCTTATGGGAAATACCGAAGATACGAAGGAAATTGAGGGCTACATTAAGGAGTGCGAGGGGTATACCATACAACCACTCTTCCCATAGCTAAATACTGGGTTGGCTGTATCTTACCAGACTGTTTGTTCGATTGAGTTGAGTGCGGTTCCGCTTCCATTGCGACCACCAACAATGAAGATGTTGGCAGCGGCCACCGAGCTGGCCATGTTTACGCGGTCCAGGACCAGGCCGATGCCGGCGTTCCAGTTCTGGATGGTGGGCAGTGGGCCGCAGCCGCTTCCCGTGCCGCAGAGCATTGATGACTTTCCGCTGCTGGATGCTCCCCCGTTCTGGCCGCCGAAGACGAAGAGTTGATTAGCGGCTGCGGCAAAGCCATAACCAGCGTGAGACGGAGTAACATCTGTGACTGCAATCCAGGGTGCAAGTAGTCCACCGGGCAGGACCAGGGCCGCATCCACATCTCTGGTAAGTGTTCCACCGCCGAGATCGCCGGCCCCAGCGTATATCCAGGTGTCGTTGGGGTTTGCCAGCCGGATGGTAGCCACGCTGTCAACCACGTAGGCAGCAATAAGGTATCGCCCGTTGGCCAGCAGGTTGCCTCCGTCGGGAATCCAGACTGCGCCGGGCAGGGTTTCACCGGTTTCCCAGTCTACGGGCAAGAACTCGTAGTCCTTCCTGGCGGCACTGCCCGAGGTTTTGCCCGCCACAGAGTACAAGTAGCCCAGGTTGGGAACCAGGGGGTCTCGGGCCTTGCCCAGACCTGCACCCCATCGGGCGTGGTTCATTGCTGGCGCCTGGTGCCAGGCGCCCAGGTCTCCAATGCGCAGGGGACGCTGGTTGGACACTGGGTCACCACCGGCATCGGTGTAGGTTGTCTGGGCTGCGGGCACCTCGGCCAGCAGCACTTCGTTCCCCGACGGCAGGCCTACGGTGGGAGTTCTGTAGACCCGGTAGCCTTTCGCCCCGGGGATGGGGTCCCAGACCAGGGTGATTTCGAGGCTGACCGAGCTGACCTTCAGTTGGGGATTACCGGGAACCTGAATAGGAACGGGGTCACTGGGCAGGGTTTCTCCACCGGGGTTTCGCTGGTAGGTGTCGTCCATCACTGCGGACACCTTGTAGAACCAGAGTCCCGCCTTCAGGCCATTGCCAGTGACTTCGGCGAGGATGTTGGTGACCTCCGGGGCATCTCTCGGGTCCAGCACCTCGGCTCTGAGCGCCGTGTTGACTGGCCCGGTTCCGTCGTGACCGCCCACGAGGTAGAGCATGTCTCCCACCACGGTAGCGTTGGCGAAGGCGCGGCCTGCAGGAAGGGGAGCGGCTGCGTACCGGAAGGGTCCCAGCACCCCGTAAGGGCTCATGGAGGCCAATTCGATGGTTGAGATAGAGGGCAGGCCCGGCGCCGCAGCCTCGCCACCCAACACGTAGAGGAAGCGGGCGGTTGGCGTCGGGGTTCCAACTGCCACAGCGGGGGCCGCACGAGCCTCGAGCATCTGGCCGGTGAGGGTCATGGGGGCAATGTTCTCTGCAGGTGTGGTAATGCCTAGCCCGGAATAGACGTAGTAGGCACCGTCGGCGTTTTCAACTCGAATAAGGCAGACAGTCCCATCGGATAGCTGCCCTGCTGGTACGTTGAAAGTAGCATTAGTAGCTGTCCAGACAAGGTTAGTCGTATTGTAGGTCTGTGGTGCAGAGCCACCTTTGCTGCACAGCAGGGTGAAGGTGGGCTGGGCGAAGTGGTTACCGGATACCGACAGCTTTGGCGTGCCGTTGGCAGGCAGTGAACCGGGGCTGATGTAGTCGATGACCGGCGGTGGATCCTGGGTAATACGGAATGCGCCATTGAGGAGG
This sequence comes from uncultured Myxococcales bacterium, assembly GCA_964593355.1. Taxonomy (GTDB): domain Bacteria; phylum Myxococcota_A; class UBA9042; order CAIXZC01; family CAIXZC01; genus CAYTWV01. The sequence goes on along the minus strand of CAZQHM010000085.1, from coordinate 15,388 downwards.
CCGACGCCACCATCGGGGTTGACAACGATGACATCGTAGAGGCCTGTAGCCAGCCCCGAAGGCACCACGGTGCTGAGTCTGGAGGCGCTATCCATGCTGATTGAGCCCAAAGCGATAGCAAGCGAGTCTGGCGCCGCTGCCACAGGATTCAGGTAGATTCGCGGCAGCATGACGAAGCCGCTCTTGCCCGTGGCGGGGGGCGACTTGGCGTATATGTCCACGCCGGTGTCATCGAATCGCCAGCCGAAGCTGGGTTCCACTCGGTCCATGTCGATGGTCAGGCTGTCTGTCACCTGCAAGGCATTCTCCAGGTACGTTGAGCAGCCCATGTTGTCCTCGAGCAGGACGTCATACCAGCCTGTCTGGAGGCCGGCAGGGATACGGGCCCGGACCTTGTTGGCTTTGAGCGGGTCTATGACCACATCAAGTTCGATGATTTCTCCGTCGCCTTCGACGTTGCGGATGCCGACAAACTGGGCTCCCTGGCCGTTGAGCGCTGAAGTATAAATTAACACCTGAAGATTGATCCCGTTATATACAACCGGAGGGTCAACGAAAAACACTCTTGGATTGGGCCAGATAAGAACGGCATCCTCCAGTGTCGATGAGCAGCCAGGACCGGCCGAGACTGTGACGTCCTGGAATCCTGGTGCGAGGTTTGAGAAGCTGGCTGTGGCCAGGCTTGGCGAGGTGACCTGGATGTCATCTGCCTCCTGGTCGCCCATGAACACGACCATTCCTTGTGAGAAGTTCTCGCCGATGAGGGTGAAGGTGGTGGGGGCAGCGCAAATCTCTGCGGGCTGCACGCCCAGGACCTTGGGTGGCCCCGAGACGTAGACCTTGGTTGCCACTTCGCAGCCCTGACTGAGGGCGAACTCAACCCGAACGGTGTGTTCCCCAAGGGCGATGGGGCCTGGCACCTGAAACTCCATGTCATGGCAGAGGTCTGCCTGGACCATGCCTCCAAGGAGTGGTGAGCAGTCGGAGAGGAAGTAGGAGTCCACTTGGGCATCGTCGAAGAAGAGCTTGGGCATCTTCCCGTCGACGACGACGAAGGCTCCGTCGGAGATTGTGTAGATTTGGCCGGCCAGGGAGCCCGCTGTTGTGCAGACGAGTTTGGGCTGAACGGTGCCCATCTCTATTTGTGAGCACCAGTCAAACTTGATGCATGGCACGAGGCAGCCGTCGGTGTTGTCGAGGTTCTGGTCGTCGCACTGTTCCTGGCCAACCCAGACGATTCCGTCGCCGCAGAAGGCCTTTTTGCAGCTGACGCAGGAGTCATTGGGGTTGGAGTTAGCGTCATCGCACTCTTCCACGCCAGTCCAGACAATGCCATCTCCGCATTTAGCGAGTTTGCAGTTGATGCAGGAGTCATTGGGGTTGGAGTTGGCGTCATCGCACTCTTCCACTCCGTCCCAGAGGATTCCGTCGCCGCATTCAGCGAGTTTGCAGGCTGCGCATGCGTCGTTGTCGTTGGAGTTGGCGTCATCGCACTCTTCCACGCCGACCCAGACGATGCCGTCGCCACAGGTAGCCAGCTTGCAGCCAATGCAACCGTCGTTGTCCGAGGCGTTGGCGTCATCGCACTCTTCGGGCGGCTGCAGGAAGCCATCACCGCAGGAAGCGTTCAGGCACGTGTTGAGGCACTGGTCGCTGTTGCTGAGGTTACCGTCGTCGCACTCTTCTCCTTGCTGGACCACGCCATCTCCGCAGGTTGGCAAGCGGCACTCGTTGGTGCAAGAGTCTTGGTTGTTGTCGTTGCCGTCGTCGCAAGCCTCTCTGCCGGCCCAGACTTGGCCATCGCCGCAGGTAGCGGGAACGCAGGAGACGCACGAGTCGCTCTCGACGGTATTACCATCGTCGCAGAGTTCGCCCTGCTGGATGAAGCCATCTCCGCACCATGGCAACCGGCAGCTATTGAGGCACTGGTCGGCGTTGTCATCGTTGGCGTCGTCGCACTCTTCGCCGGACTGGATGATGCTGTCGCCGCAGCGTGGCGAGGTGCACTGGTTGGTGCAGCCATCATCGTCGGTGTCGTTAGCGTCGTCGCACTCTTCCATGAGGTTCCACACGATGCCGTCGCCGCACAGGGCCGCCTGGCAAGCCACGCAGGAGTCGTCGTTGTAGGGGTTACCGTCGTCGCACTCTTCGCCCTCCTGGACGAAACCGTCGCCGCAGCGGGGGAGGATGCAGTTGGTGAGGCAAGCGTCGCTGTTGTCGAGGTTGCCGTCGTCGCACTCTTCGCCCTGCTGCACCACGCCATCTCCGCAGGTGGGAAGTGTGCACCACGTGGTACATCCGTCGGTGTCGTCAAGGTTTCCATCGTCGCACAGTTCGTGGCCGGCCCTGACGAAGCCGTCTCCACACCGTGCTTCCTGGCAAGCCACGCAGGAGTCGTCGTTGTAGGGGTTACCGTCGTCGCACTGCTCTCCCTCGTGGAGGAAGCCATCGCCACAGGTAGGCAGCAGGCAGATGTTGAGGCACTGGTCCAGGTTGTCGAGGTTACCGTCGTCGCACTGCTCCCCTTCCTGAACCACGCCGTCACCGCACTGTGGCAGTGTGCACTGGGTAGTGCAGCCGTCGTCGCTTCGCTCGTTGCCGTCGTCGCAGGCTTCGTGGCCTTGCTTGACGAAGCCGTCACCGCAGAAGGCCAGCTTGCAGGCGACGCAGTGGTCGGTGTTGTCGGTGTTGCCGTCGTCGCACTCTTCGCCTTGGTGCAGGAAGCCATCGCCGCAGGAGGGTAAGAGGCACGAGTTGAGGCAGTCGTCGGTGTTGTCCGAGTTGCCGTCGTCGCACTCTTCGCCGTCTTGAACGATGTCATCGCCGCAACTGGGCAGGGCGCAGTTCGACTTGCAACTGTCGGTATCGTCGCTGTTGCCGTCGTCGCAGCCTTCACGGCCTGCCCAACGGAAACCATCTCCGCACGAGGCATTGGTGCAATCAACGCAAGCGTCGCTATTGTCGGCATTACCGTCATCGCACTCTTCGCCATCCTGAACAAAGCCATCGCCGCACCAAGGCAGCAGGCAAGAGTTGAGGCAGTCGTCTTTGTTGCTGGCATTGCCGTCGTCGCACTCTTCGACCCCCGTTTGAACCACACCATCGCCGCATTTGGCCAGGGTGCAGTCCGAGAGGCAGGCGTCGGTGTTGTCGGTGTTGCCGTCGTCGCACTCTTCACTCCCCAGCCATACGAACCCATCGCCGCAGAGGGCGTTCTTGCTGCCAACGCACGAGTCGGTGTTGAGCACGTTACCGTCATCGCACTCCTCGCCCTCTTGGAGGATGCCATCTCCGGCCCTTGGCAATCGGCAGCTGTTGGTACAGGCGTCGCTATCGGTCACGTTACCGTCGTCACACTCCTCGCCCGGCTGGGTTATGCCATCACCGCACCGCTGTTTGAGGCAGGCCGTTGTGCAGCCATCGGAGTCGTCCAGATTACCGTCGTCGCACTCTTCGCCTTCCTGAACAGCGCCATCGCCGCAGAGGGCGACGGAGGGGGTTGAATCCCCTCCGCAGCCACTGTTAGCGACGGAAGCAAAGGCTAGCAGCACGAAAGACAACCAGAATTGCCTGGTCCAGGCCCCGAACTCAGCCCGTCGCAGCGCCAGAGACAGCGCAACCGACGCAGAGGCTGTGTAGTCAAGGGAAGGGGCCGGCTCGAATTGCACGGTTGCCCGTTCAGTTGATGTGCTCATGGTCCTCTCCTCCGTGGTCCTGTGGGTCTACCGAACCTACTTCCACGAGTACTTGCACACCACCGGCAGAGTCATGGCGCAATTCTCGTCCATCCAGAGGCCTGTGGCACCTTCGATGAGGGCGCAGTCCTGGTTCCCACCCATGTTGTCGGGTTGCGAGATGCCCCAGTTGGTGTAGACCGGCACCTGGAAGTTCCCGGTGCCCGAGAACCAGACAAAGGTGCCTTCGTTCCACTGGTCGGTGAGCCCCATCCAGGCAACGGGAGCTGCTGTGCCGATCATGTTGCGAACGGCCTCGTTCTCCTCGGGGCTGGCAATTCGGAGCAGGTCGGCGCCCCAGACCTTGCACAGCGAGGCAGCATCAACCCAGGAGGTTGGCTGAGCGAAGAGCATGTAGCATGTGCCGTCCAGCATCATGTTGGCGTCGCCCAGTGGGCAGGCCTTCATGCAGTCGGGGGTGCACCAGTCGCCGACGAGGAGGTTGCCGTCGTCGCACTCTTCGTCCCACTGCAGGATTCCGTCGCCGCACGTTCCCAGGGTGCAGTTATTGTAGCAGCCGTCGCTCTGGTCCATGTTTCCGTCATCACACTCTTCGCCGGCCTGGATGAAGCCGTCGCCGCAGGTGGGTCGACGGCACTGCTGCGTGCACAAGTCGGTGTCGTCGAGGTTACCGTCGTCGCAGGCCTCGTAGCCCAGGAACACTACGCCGTCGCCACAGAAGGCGCTGGTGCAGCCATTGGTGCAGGAGTCACCGTCGAATTGATTCCCATCGTCGCACTCTTCGCCGGGCTGCACGAAGCCATCGCCGCAGGTAGGAAGCTGGCAGGAGTTGAGGCAGGCGTCGCTGTTGCTGAGGTTTCCGTCATCGCACTCTTCGCCGGGCTGCACGAATCCATCTCCGCATCGGGGCAGGCGGCACGCAGTGGTGCAGAGGTCCGTATCATCACCGTTTCCGTCATCACACTGCTCGATTCCTTTGAACAAGAAGCCGTCGCCGCAAGTTGCCAGGCGGCAGTCGTTCAGGCAAGCGTCGTTGTTATCGAAGTTCCCATCGTCGCACTCCTCGCCTTCTTGTACGAAGCCATCACCGCATCGGGCAAGCAGGCAGGTGTCGAGGCAGCCGTCGAAATTGCTGATGTTGGCATCGTCGCACTCTTCGCCGGCCTGGATGAACCCATCTCCACAAGATGGCAGGCGGCAGAGGCTGGTGCAGCCGTCGGTGTCGTCGTCGTTGCCGTCGTCGCAGGCCTCAACGCCCTCAATGACAAGACCGTCGCCGCAGAATGCCTTGAGGCAGGCGTTGGTGCAGAGGTCGTTCTCAAGTTCGTTTCCGTCGTCGCACTCTTCTTCGCCCTGAACATAGCCGTCGCCGCAGCGGGCCAGGGTGCACTCCGTTGTGCACTCGTCGCTGTTGTCCAGGTTGCCGTCGTCGCACTGCTCTTCGCCCTGAACGAAGCCATCGCCGCAGGAGGCCGGCTGGCAGCTGGTGAGGCACTGGTCGGTATCTTCGATGTTTCCGTCGTCGCACTGCTCGAAGCCCTGGTGCACAAGGCCGTCACCACAAACCGCGAACTTGCATTCGTTGGTGCATGTGTCGCTGTTCTCGATGTTTCCGTCGTCGCACTCTTCTTCGCCCTGCACGTATCCGTCGCCACAGCGGGCGGTCAGACAGCTTGTGAGGCACTGGTCAAAGTTGCTGAGGTTTCCGTCGTCGCACTCTTCGCCTGCCTGAAGCACTCCGTCGCCGCATGTGGGCAGGCGGCATGCGTTGGTGCAGCCGTTTGTATCATCCTGGTCACCGTCGTCGCACGCCTCGACGTTGAGACGAACGAAGCCATCGCCGCACGTGGCCAGCTTGCAGGTGTTCAGGCAAGCGTCGTTGTTGTCGAAGTTGCCGTCGTCGCACTCCTCCTGGGCCTGGACAAAGCCATCACCGCAGGTGGGAAGCAGGCAGGAGGTGAGGCAACCGTCGCTGTTGGAGAGGTTCCCATCGTCACACTCTTCCACGCCCTCTTGAACCACGCCGTCACCGCACCGGGCCGCTTTGCAGTTACCCAAGCATAGGTCGCCATCCACGTCGTTCCCGTCGTCACACTCTTCGGCCCCATCATGGACGAAGCCATCGCCGCAGGTTGCCAGCTTGCACCCTTCGACGCAGAAATCATCGTTCTCGCCGTTCCCGTCGTCGCACTCCTCGCCCTCCTGAACAAAACCGTCGCCGCAGGAAGGCAGCAGGCAGCTGTTCAGGCACCCGTCGGTGTTGGAGAGGTTGCCGTCGTCACACTCTTCTACCCCCTCCAGCACGATGCCGTCCCCGCACCGGGGCAGCTTGCAGGTTGCCAGGCATCCGTCGGTGTCTACCTGGTTTCCGTCGTCACACTCTTCGGCGCCGGCTTGAAGCACACCATCGCCGCAGACCGCTATCTTGCACTGCACGCAGCCGTCGGAGATGTCGGCATTGCCATCATCGCACTCCTCGCTCTCCTGAAGTATTCCGTCGCCACATACGGGCAACCGGCAGGAGTTGGTGCATGAGTCGAAGTCTATGTCGTTGCCGTCGTCGCACTCTTCCACGCCTACCCGAACGATTCCGTCGCCGCAAGTGGCCGCAACGCACGTTGTCAAACAGCCGTCGCCATCATCCTCGTTGCCGTCGTCGCAGGCCTCGTTGCCCTCGACCTTGCCATCGCCACATTTGGCTCCGCCGTCGTCGCTGCAGGAATAAGACACCAAGCCGCTCAGCCCCAAGGCCAGCACTGCAACAAAAAGTCTCATGGTTTTCCTCCGAATGTTGAGTTGCCACCCAACCTGGACAATTTGGACCCGGGTCCAGAATCCGTCAACCCCTTTTCCGTCCACGGGCCGAAGACCACCTGGTCGAACCATGTATCGCTATAACTGCGTGAGAACTGCAAAATGCGCGTAACCTACACGCTTGGTTTCTTGCTCATCTCTGATATAAGCAAATTGCCACTAATGAATAGCTGCTCAGCCTCGGGAAGGCGCTGGCGCAGCATCTGGGACTCTCGGTTCAGCGTTTGAGTATCGTGGCGACTGGCGGGGCCCGAAAAGCGCTGTGGGGCGTCAAGGGGGCGCAGGTCTGACGACGGGGTGGTCAGCAGCGACGAGAGTACGGCTTGGGCCTGCAGCGGGTTGAAGCCGGCGCCTTGCAGCAGGGAGCTTGCCGAGGCCAGGCATGCGGAAGTGAGATTGGATGCGAAGACGCACGCCGTGTGGTAGGGCAGGGTATCAAGCTGCTGCACCTCCACAAGCCCCCATTGAAGCCGCTGGGCCAGCCATCGAGCAGCGGGCATGGCGCTCTGGGGGCCCGAGGCAACGACGGTGACTCGGTCCAGAAGCAGGTCGGGGAGGGCCGGGGTGGGGAAGGAGAAGGCTGGGTGAAAGCGCAGCAGCTCTTCTCCTTCCTTCGTGCGAGGCAAGGGTGCATTACCGCTGACTACGGCCATAGGCCTGCGGGGCTGGTCGGCCTCCAGGGCCTCCACAGCCCCATCGATGGAACCGTCGGGCACACAAACCAGTGTGAACTCGCCGGGCAGCAAGGCCGGGGGAGCCGAGGCGACTATGATGGGCAGAGCAAGAGCCTGTGCGGCTGCGGTGAAGGGTTCTGCCGGCACGTTGATGTCCCACAGGCGCACGGCGAGGCCACATTTGGCCGCCCTTGCGGCGATGTTGAGGCCGGCTCGGCCGGCGCCGGCAATGAGCAGGCTTGAGAATTGGTCACTCACGATAGAGCCCATGTTCGTTGACGTATTGTTCCACGGAGAGGGGCACCAAGTTCATTAGTGGAAGGCCATCTCTGAGGCGTCGGCGCACATCGCTGCTGGAGACCTCGGGGAGCACGAGCCCGGTCTCTGGGGAGTCGACGCCGCCTCTACCGAAGACAAGCGGGGGCGCCATGGCCTCCACGTCGTCTATGCGGTACCAGCTTGAGCGCTGCTGTGGAATATCTGCGCCCACCAGGAGACGGAGGCTCCAGTGCGGATTTCGGCGTTTGAGCTCGACCAGGGTGTTGAAGGTTCGGCTTGGGCTCTCCAGTCGGCTCTCGATATCCGAGACTTCGACCATGGATTCAAGTGGCATGAAGGCCAGCCTGGCCATCTCCATGCGGTGCTCGAAGGCAACGGGGCTTTTTGCACCCAGCGGGTGGGCGAAGCACGGCACAACCAGCACCCTCTCCACAGCCTGCGAGCTGAGCGCTGCTACAGCCAGAAACAGATGCCCCATATGAGGCGGGTCGAAGCTGCCCCCCAGGAAGGCGACTCTCATTTGGGGCTCCGGCGCCGGTAGATGAGTATGCCCTCCCGTTTCTCGAGGTAGTCGTCCAGTCTCAGTCCCAGCTTGTCCACGGTGCCCTCGAAGGGGGCGCTGCACTCAATGGCGGCACGAATGGCCGGGTCGCCGAAGAGAAGGTCAACGGCGAGGCGGTCGTTTTCGAACTCGTAGGTCTCTGTTCGCCAGGCGAAGTCGGCGGGGTAGAGGTCCCAGGCAACTTGCAGCACTGCGGTGCCCAGGGTCAGGGGGCAGAAGGCTTCCGGGTCGGTGACGTGGATGCGTACGCCCTGGCAAAGGTGGCCGCCCCATTTTCCGAACATGGGGCGGAAGATGGTGGGTATGAAGATGCATCCCTTGTTGGCGCCAAGCACTCTCAGGGCGTGGGCCACAGCCCTGCCGTCCATGTACGGGGCGCCAAAGACCAGGAAGGGAGTTGTGGTGCCACGCCCCTCGGAGAGGTTGGTCCCCTCCAGCAGGCACATGCCGGGATAGACCAGGGCGGTAGAGAGGGTGGGCATGTTGGGCGACGGCGGCACCCAGGGGGCCGACGTGGGCCAGCCTCGGCCATTCCAGTTCTTCATGGGAACCAGTTCCAGGTCCACGTCCAGCTTCTCTTCCCGGACGATCCATCGGGCCATCTCGGCCATGGTCAGTCCGTGGCGGTGCGGCAGTTGGAGTTCGCCCACGAAGGAGCAGTAGTCGGGCAACTGCGGGCTTCCCTCGCACTTGATGATGCCTATGGGGTTGGGGCGGTCCAGCAGAGTGACCGTGGTGCCGGTCTGGGCCGCAACCCGGAGGGACTTGGCCAGAGTTGCGGCGAAGGTGTAGTAGCGGGCGCCCACGTCCTGCAGGTCCACGACCAGCCTGTCGATGCCCTCCAGCCAGTCCCGGTGTGGGGCCAGGGATACGGCATCACGGCCGTATAGGCTCAGCACCGGGTAGCTGAACATGGGGTCCTGCATGGATTCAACGGCTTCCATATCCTGGTGCGTGGCCCAGAGGCCGTGCTCGGGCGAGAAGACTACAGCAGGGCGGAGCCCCTCCATTTCGAGAAGCTCCAGCAGGTGGCGCCCATCGGAAGCGATGGCCGACTGGTGGGTCAACAGCGCAAGGCGCCCCCTCCCCCAGGGGCGCATCCCGCGCTGGGCTTGGACGTCAAGGCCGGACATGAAGGTACGAGGCATGGCTACTCCGCAAAAACGTCTGGAAAAGGGCCGTTACCGTCCACATATAACAATGCGAACCGAGGGGCAAGCGGGACTATAACCCCGGGGGCCAGATTTTGGAATGCGTTGCCTTGAACACGCCCGTCTGGTAAACCAGACTGCGCATCTCGGGGCCGCCATAGCTGTAGCGGACCCCGTGGTTCGTTGATGCCCGTTCAGAAGGAGAGATCATATGCGCCTGTTGATTGCCGTTGCGTTGTCCGTAGTGTTCTTCGCTTGTCAGGGAAAGGCAGAGACTAAGGCCGGGGCCGAGGGGAAGGCCGCCGGAGCACAAGAAGAGAAGGGAGACAAGGGTCAAGAAGAGGCTGGAGACAAGCTCTACACCGTATCTCTCACGCCCGCAGAGCTCAAGGCCGGGGAGTCGGCGGAACTGCTGCTCCAGATCAAGCCCGTGAGCGGCTACCACTGGAATCTTGAGTACCCCACGGCATTCAAGGCCGGTGCCGATTCTGGCGTGGAGGTTGAGAAGGGGGCCTTCTCCGTTGCCGATGGAAGCATCACGGCTTCCGATGACGGCGCTGATATCCCAGTTAAGGTGAAGGCCAAGAGCGGTGCCACCGCGCTGGAGCTCACGGGAAACTTCAGCCTCTGCCAGGAGACCTCGTGTAAGATATTCCGAAATGAGAAGCTGTCGGTGCCCATCACCGTGAAGTAGCTTCGTGGAGTGGGGCGCCAGCGGCCTCCACCCGGGTCGCCGTCCGCGATAGCACAAGGAGCCTGCATGGATACAGAACGATTTCTGGGGAAGTCCATCGAGAAAGTGTCCCGAGAGTTCGTGGCAGGCCGGCGTCTGCTCACTTTCACCGAGTACCTGAGGCAGTTCTGCGAGGCACCCTCACTCCTGGGACGTAACGCCGCTCAGTATCTCCTTGGTGCCATAGAGCACTTCGGCGAGACCAAGGTGGCTGGCCTGGGCATACAGCAGCGTCGCTTCCTCCTCTTCGATGCACCCTTCGATGGCGGTCGGGACCGGCTGCTGGGGCAAGAGAGTGTCCAGGAAGAGTTCGTCCAGGCACTCCGAAACCTGGTGAGAGAGGGCAGGGGCAACCGCCTTTTGCTACTGCACGGCCCCAACGGCTCGGCCAAAACCTCCTTCGTTCAAGGCCTGGCCCGGGCCATGGTGCACTACTCCTCTACTCCCCAGGGCGCCGTCTATACATTTAACTGGGTGTTCCCCAAGAGCTCCTATCAGTCCAAGCAGGTTGGCTTCATGGAGAAACCTCAGGCAGGGAAACTGCCCGACGACTCCTACGCCAAGCTGGACGAGGGGCAGATTGGCGCCAGGCTGCCCGCAGAAATGCGAGACCATCCCATCTTGGTGCTGCCCAAAGAGCTGCGCCGTGAACTGCTGGAAGGCCTTGAAGCCGAACTGGGAGGGGACTCCTTCCGCTTCAGTCGAGCCCTGCTCGATGGTGACCTCTCGCCCGTCTCAAGAAAGATCTTCGACACCTTGCTGGTCTCCTACGGGGGCGACCTTGCCAGAGTGCTGGCCCACGTCCAGGTGGAGCGGTTTGAGTTCTCCAGACGGTACCGCCAGGGCATCGTCACCGTTGAGCCGCAGATGCACGTGGATGCCCACGCAAGGCAGCTCACTATGGACGAGAGCTTCGCCCAACTGCCTCCGGTGCTGCGCCATGTGCCGCTATTCATGCTGACAGGTGATCTTGTGGATGCCCACCGTGGGCTCATAGAGTTCAGCGACCTGCTAAAACGCCCGCTGGATGCATTCAAGTACCTTCTGGGTACGTGCGAGAACAGCAGGGTTACCGTGGACGGGCTGATAATATACCTTGACGCCGTGTTTATTGGAACGGCCAATGATAAGTACGTATCAGCATTTACAAAGGCAGCGGATTTCGCTTCGTTCAAGGGACGTACCGAATTTATTACTGTGCCATACCTCCGTAACTATCTTACCGAGGAGCAGATCTACTCCAGCCAGTTGGGCGACACGGTGATGGGGAAGCATGCTGCCCCACATGCATATGCAGTGGCAGCACAGTGGGCGGTCTTGACCAGGATGAGGCGGCCCCGTCCGGAGTTGTACCCCGAGGGGGTGAAGGAGGCCGTGGCCGGACTGAACCCAATGGAGAAGGCCGATTTGTATGCTCTGGGCCTGGCGCCAGCCGAGGCCCGGTTCGAGGTGGCCAAGGCCCTGGAGCAGAGCATCGAGGCGCTTGCTGCCGAGTATAGTGACCAGCTTGACTACGAGGGTGATACGGGGGCGTCGGCCCGGGAGATCCGCACGGCGCTCTTGAATGCGGCCCAACTGCCCGACCAGGAATGCCTTACACCCGTGGCGGTGCTGGGCGAGTTGGGCGACCTTAGCAGGCAGACGGCGCTCTACGAGTTTCTCCATGTGCAGAGCGACAACGGATACGGTGACGCGGAGAACCTTCTGCGGCTGGTAGCCCAGCGATATGCATCCACCCTGGACCGGGAGTTCCGTGCTGCCATGGGCCTCGTGACCGAGGGGGAGTTCGAGCGGCTGCTACAGCGCTATGCGGCTCATGCGTCGGCATGGTTGAAGGGTGAGTCGGTGAGCGAAGGCCCCGGCAAGCCGGCCGGCAAGCCGGATGAGCAGTACATGAGGGGCCTCGAGGAGCGCTGGGGTCGCAGCGGAGAAGCTGCTGCCACGAGGCAAGAATTCATGGGCCGAATCGCCTCCTTCGGACTGGAGCACCCTGGTGTGGCTCTGCCCTACGGACGCATCTTCCGGGAGCAGATAGAGTTGCTTGCTCGAAGCTACTATGCGGAGAATCGTCCCGAAGTTGAGTCCCGACTGATGAGCGTGCTGGAGATGCTTCACGGCGGCGCTGTGGAAGAGGCCGACCGGGCCCAGAACCTTGCTGTCATTGAAGCGATGAAGAGCCGCTACGGATACTGCGACCACTGCCTGGTCTCGGCGCTGGGATATCTGGCGTCTCTCTTGCGCGAATAGGGTTTAGTGATTTCTGTGCCGGTTCACCCGCAGACTGCCCGCCGCTTCGTGGCCGGGTGCCTGATTGCCCGGTGTCGCCAACGCCAGGAACCGCCCTATTTCTTCTCTGGCTTGAGTCCGGTGTAGATGTAAAGGTGGTCGCCCTCCTCCACCTGGAGGTTGAGTTCTCTGGGCAGGAAGCCGTCCTTCTTGAAGAGGACGGTCTGCTTTCCGGCCTTGACCCAGCGGCGAACGGGGGTGGTATACATGTTGTGCTTGGAGAACTCTCCGATGAATATCTGCACCTTGGAGGGCGACGAGAAGAGATAGACCTCTCCGTACTCACGGGAGAGCATCTCCTTCAGCTTCTTGATTTCGGCCTGTACCCGCTCCAGCACCTCAGGGGTGGGGTCGTACTGGTTGAACATCTCGTAAGCATCCAGAGCGCCCGGCAGGTTGCCCAGTTGCACATAGGCGCCGGCGATGCCGAAGACGTATTTGGCCTGGGGATAGGTGGAGTAGGCCTTCACGTAGAGTTCCAGGGCCTGGTCGTGTTGCCCGGAGTCGGAGAGTTTCTTCGCATCCTCGTAGAACTTCTCGGCCTGCTCCAGGGAGACGGCCATGGCAGAAGCGGGCAGAAGAACGAAGAGAGAAGCGAGAAGCAGGGAAAAACGCCTAATCATCGATACGACCTCCTGACTATCGGCACAAGCTGGGCAGCACTGCGCACAAGCGTGCACCGCTGCCGACCCTCCACCAGTGGACGCACAGAGGGGGCCTCGGAAAATGCCGCGACCCAGCGCCCAATGGGGTGGGAGCATATCAGCAGGAACCAGCCATTTCAAACCAAAAACCCCGAAAGTGCGTGCGAAAGCGGTTGCTTATCCTGGCGGCCTGCTCCTATACTACGCCAACTGTTTGGGGGGTTGGATGAGGCGGTCCGCCTGGTTGCCGTCATTATTGCTGCTGCTTCTGCTGTCGCCGGTTACCGCGGGCCAGACGGGTTTGCTTTGGGCACAGGAGGCGGCTCCCCCAACTGAGGCGGCCCCGCCAACTGATGCGGCTGGCGAGAAGCCCGCTGCCGAGGGGGAAGAGGTCGGGCGTCCCGAACTCCCCGCACCTGCCGAGGCACCCGATGCCGGCGAAGAGGAAGAGCGCTCCACCATAGAGTCAGTCATGGTTAAAGGAACCGTCCGGGTTCCCGCAGGCCTTGTTGTGCGCGAAGCAGTGGCGGCCGGGCTTGCCGTTGGCCGTGATGCCTCAGACCTGGACCTTGAACTTCGAAGCCGGGCGCTCATCAGGAAGCTGTTTCAGCACGGCTACTTCTCTGATGTCAGAGTCTTCAAACAGCCTGGTGAAGAGGGGAAGGTCAAGCTGCTCATCAAGGTTCTCGAGCAATATAAAATCGAAAAGATTGTCATTGAAGGCAATAAGAACGTAGAAACCGAAGATATCCAAAAAGAGCTCGAAGAGGCCGAGGATAGCCACAGCCAGACCGAAAAGCGGGTCATGGGCGGCAAGGGGGGAAGTGACCGAGCCGGCCTCAAGCGTGGCACCTACTACAGCCCCAAGAACCTCATGGGCGCCCTCAAGGCCATCGAGAAGCTCTATCAGTCCAAGGGGTTCTTCCTGGCTGAGTCTACCTATGAGATAACCAAGGACGAGAAAGAGCGCACCGTCACGGTGACCATCAGAATCGTGGAGCAGCAGGAGATGGAGGTGCGCCGGGTTGCTTTCGTGGGCAACAAGGCTCTCTCCGACTCGGAGCTCAAAGGCTTCATGGTCACCCGGGAGAACAATTACCTCTCCTACTTCGAGAAGAGCGAGCTCAAGGGGCTCTTCCTGGCCTTCTATCTTCAGACCGAGAAGCCCCCTGCCGAAGAGATGTTCCGGCCGGCGGAATTCACCATGGACCTCCAGACCACCTCCAGCACCACCAGGCTTGACCTCGAGCGCCTGCGCTTCCTCTACATGACCCGTGGCCACCTGGACGTGAAGTTCGGCACCCCACGAATCGCCGTGACCCCCGACCAGTCAGGCCTGCTCATCACAATCCCCGTGAACGACGGCCCCCAATACCACGTTGGAGACGTCGACGTCTCGTCGGAAGACCCCGATGGCCTCCTGCTGGAGCGTGACGAACTCAAAAAGCGCCTCAAGATGGTCACCGGCGAGGTCTTCAACATGGAGTTGGCCCGCACCGACGTCCAGGGCATGACCCGCCGCTACCGAGACAAGGGCTACGCCTTCTGCAACGTTACCCACAAAATCCGCAGGAACCCCGCCACCCGCATCGCACACATCACCTACGACGTCCAGAAAGGGCTGCCTGCCTACATCGCCAATATCATCCTTGAAGGGAACAAGAGCACCGAAGACAAGGTCGTCCGCCGAGAGATGAAAATCGCCGAAGGTGACCTCTTCAAACAGTCCAGCATCGAACGCAGTAAGGCCCTCATCTACCGCCTCGGCTTCTTCGAAAAGGTCGAAATCGAAGAGCGCGCCCACAAGGGCGAAGATATGCGATCACGCCCGGGAATGCCCGACGAAATCGGCTGGGTCGACCTCGTGGTCTCAGTCAAAGAACGGGAGACCGGCATATTCAACGTCGGCGCAGGCTTCTCCAGCCTCGAGAGCTATCTCCTCCAGGCCCGAGTCTCCAAGAACAACTTCCTGGGACGTGGCCAGACGCTCTCCTTCCAGGCGCTGCTCTCGTCTCTTCGTAGTATCTATATGGTCTCCTTTATGGACCCATATTTCTTTGATACTCCTTGGAATTTCTCTATTGAGCTATATAATACATCCACCGACTATGAGGCTTTCTCCACCGAAACTATCGGCGGAAACGTCTCATGGGGCTATCGCTTCTTCGACGACTACAATGTCTTCCTGACCTACAAGCTCGAGAGCATGGACACCTCGCTTGGTGGCCGTCAGGGCTTCGCCGGAGTACCCCTGGAACGCCTCACCAGCGAGGGGCTAACCTCCAGCCTCAGGCTCTCTATCGCATGGGATACCAGGAACAACCGCATCATCCCCACCGATGGCTTCTATCACTCGGCCAGCTACGAATGGGCCAGCCCCTACCTGGGCGGTGACTCCAACTTCACCCGAACCTTCCTCAACTCACGCTGGTATATGCCCCTCGTGTGGGGCATCACACTGCGCCTCAACGGCACCCTGGGCTACATCCACAGCCTCTCCGATGACGGCGTCCCGCTCTTCGAACGCTTCTACGTGGGCGGCATCTTCTC
>CAZQHM010000084.1:0-19770 GCA_964593355.1 uncultured Myxococcales bacterium | reverse complement strand
TTTGGACGCGGACGATTCGGACCTTTTGGACGCGGACGATTCGGACCTTTTGGACTCGGACGATTCGGACCTTTCGGACTTGGGTTTGGGGGGGATTAGATGCAGTCGCCGTACTCGTCGAGGCCTGTGCAGCCGCCTGAGCAGGGGCAGGCGAAGGCGCCTTGGCAGCTCTTGCCTGGGGAGCAGTGGTCGTCGGTCCAGCACTTCCCTTGGAAGGGGGGGATTGGCTCGCAGGTGCTCAAGGACGTCGTCTCTACACACATATAACCGGGGTCGCAGTCGGAGTTGTTCTGGCAGCACCAGCCGGGCATCGGGGCGCAGTAGCCGGGGGTGGCGTCGCAGCCGCCGGTGCAGGAACAGATCTCCTGCTCCTTGCACAGATGGCCCATGGGACAGTCGTTGAGCGTGTAGCACTCGTCGCCCTTGGGCAGTTGCACACACCAGCCCCCGGATGCAAAGGCAGCACCCACGCACTTCATGCCCGCGGGGCAGTCAATGTCGCCCTTGCAGCAACTGGCGTAGTTGGGCGGAATATCGTCGGTGTCGAAGTCGCTGTCCCACGGGATGGTGTCCGGCTGGTCCTCGTCAACGTAGTCGTCGATCTGGTCGTTCCAGTCCCAGACGTCGTATTCGTCCGTGTCCCAATCCACGTCCCACTCTTCGTAGTCGTTCCAGTCCCACTGGTCAACGTAGTCCGGGTCGGGGTTCCAGGCGTCCACATCCGTGTATACCTCACCATCCAGAGGTAGATCCCCGGACTGGTCCCATACGTCGTAGGGCTCGTACTTGTCACCAATGTAATCGATGCTCTGAGAATCGCCCAGATCCTGGAGCGATGCGTCCGCGTCAACTGCGGGAAGATCTTCCGTCGCAGAGTCGGCCAACTGGTCCTTAGAGACCACGTCCTCCACCGCATCCAGACCGGGCTCGCTGTCTAATCCATCCTGTCCGGCATCATCCCACCCACCAGAATCAGCTGCGCCCACGGTACTCTCGTCAGACCCGCATCCCAAGGCGCTGAACACAATCATGAACACCATAATCAACCCAGATAACCTGTACATAACGCAACCTCTCCGCTTTCAGAGCCCGCACACTACCACAACAGCGCACAAGATCAAGTTCACCCGCCGCCGGTAGCGATACCAGAGGCCCAACAGCGAATTCCCCGCTGCCAAATTCACCGCTGCCTAATCTAACGCTGCGGCCATGGGGCCGCCGGGCAGGCGGCAGCGCAACGATCAAGTTGTTGTGGTTGAAGGCCGCTCTGGTTATATTCGCCGTTCGCCCGGAGCAGGCTGGTTCCGGGCCCGAAGTGCTCTTGACGCTCTGTTTGGAGGGGCTGCGTATGAAGTCCAGTATTATTGCAAAGATTTTATCTCCTTTTTTCTGTGCGTTTGTGGTGATTACAGTGACTGCCTCCTGCAGTGGTGGCGCAGACCCCGTCGTGGGTAGCCTCACTGACCAGTCCACACAAGAACTCTCCGCCGATGGCATCGAAGACCATGCCGGCGTGGACCTGGGTCCCGGTGAGCTTTGTGGCAACGGCGTCTGCGATGAGGGCGAGAGCGAAGAGAACTGCACCCTGGATTGCAGTAGCAGTGGTCCCGTCTGCGGTGATGGCTTCTGCCAGGTGACCGAGGCAGATGGCAAGTGCCCCCAAGATTGCGATGGCCCCGGCGAGTGCGGCGATAGCATCTGCCAGCCCCTGGAGACTGTCGAATCCTGCCCCGACGACTGCGCCGAAAAGAAGTGCGGCGACGGCGAGTGCCAACTATATGAGAATTGCACCCTCTGCCCCGATGACTGCGGCGGTTGCGGCACAATCTGCGGCGATGGCGAGTGCGAGGGCGAGGAGTCCGAAGGGAACTGCCCCGTAGACTGCAAGACCTGCGGCGATGGCGTCTGCAACGGCAAGGACGACTGCTCCAACTGCCCAGACGACTGCGGCGAGTGCTCCGAAGACTGCGGCAACGGCAAGTGCGACGACGACGAAAACTGCCAGACCTGCTCTGCCGACTGCGGAAAATGCCCTCCCCTCTGCGGTGACGGCACCTGCAACGGCGAAGAAGATTGCAAAGGCTGCCCCCTTGACTGCGGCGCCTGCCCCCCCTTCTGCGGCGATGGCACATGCAATGGCTCGGAAACACCCGAACTCTGCCCCGCCGACTGCTCCACCACTGGACCAACCTGCGGCGATGGAACCTGTGACGAAGGCGAAACCAAGCAGTCCTGCCCCCAGGATTGCGAGACACTGCCGGAAGAGGTCTGCGGCAATGGCGTCTGCGCCGGAGGCGAGACAGTAGCCTCCTGCCCCGCTGACTGCACAGTCGGCCCCACCTGCGGCAACGGAACCTGCGAACCCGGCGAAAATCCCATGAACTGCGCCGAAGACTGCGTCCCCCCCAACTGTGGCAATGGCCAGTGCGACCAGGGCGAGAACCCAAGCAACTGCCCCCAGGATTGCAGCAGTGGCCCCGGCCCCATCCCCACCTGTGAGTCCGATGAGGACTGCGTTGGCGGCCAGGAGTGCCTCTCCGTTTGGGGCTATGGCGTCTGCGCCTCCTTGTGCGAACAGAACTCCGACTGCCTCAGCAACAACTGCAAAGAACTGGGCGGCTGGGGCATGAGCATCGGCACCGTCTGCGGCTGTGAATCCGACGATGAGTGCGGCGGTGGCCTCTTCTGCTGCGAAATCCCCTACGTAGGGCTCAATACCTGCCTCACCTCCTGCTTCTAAACATGGCCGTTGCGGCCGCCGGGCATCCGCCGGGGCGGCGTCAGGCGTCGGGGTGGCATCCTCGACGTGCGGAGCACGCCTGCGGTGCCCCCCTCGGCGCCTTCCTTGCCCGGGCGGCGCCCGCCTGCCGGACCGGCCATGTTTGAGTAGCGCACCGACCTACTGAGGGCATCCGCCGGGGCGGCGCCCGCCTGCCGGACCGGCCATGTTTGGGTAGCGCACCGACCTACTGAGGGCATCCGCCGGGGCGGCGTCCGCCTGCCGGACCGGCCATGTTTGGGTAGCGCACCGACCTACTGAGGGGCATCCGCCGGGGCGGCGCCCGCCTGCCGGACCGGCCATGTTTTGGGGGGCAACCGGCTACTGAGGGGCATCCGCCGGGGCGGCGTCCGCCTGCCGGACCGGCTCATTCAATTACCTGGGGCTCTCTTCGGGAACAAATCTTGAGGCTTGAAGTCTCTGGCCGGCCGGTTCAAAGTAACCCGTGGTCCCAACCAGTAGACAAGGAGCCTATCATGAGTAGGACTAAAGCCCTTAGTGTTGCCTTTGCAGTGGTTCTTGGCCTTGCAGGCCTCCTCAGCATTCCATCCTGCTCGAAGGATGAGCCAGCGGTAGCGCCGGAGCAGGCGCAGAAGGCCGGCTCTCAGGAGGCGGGCAAGCCAGGAGAGGTCCCCGCACCCACCGTGACTACCATGCCAGAGCCGAGCGACAAGCCTGGGGACGGCGGTCAGCCCGTTGCCAAGCCGGGCGATGAGGCACAAGCCCCCCCCGAAGTCGCCAACCAGCCCAGCAACGAGAAGGACCAGATTCAGCCTCAGCGGCCGCCCGAGAGTGATGGGGCCGAGCGGGAGGAGGCAAAGCCCGTCGAAATGGAGAAGAAAGAAGTCGCCGCCGCTCCGATGGCAGAAAGCGCTGCCGAAGGCATGGCTGACATGATGATGGCCAAGCAGGATATCGGTGGAGCGCTGCGGGGCGCCGGGACAGGCATGGGCGGTGGCGGAGTCGGCAGCGCTACTGCGACCCTCGGCCGCCGCCTTGGCAGCGATGGCAAGGACAAAAACAAGGGTGGAAACCAGGAGCCTGCCAAAGCTTGGGGACACAGCGCCGCTGCCCCAAACACCGCCCGGCTCACCGTGGGCGATAACGAAGAACTGCCGCTGACAGGTAGCCAGTTCCAGGTGTCGGTGGATGGTTTCAGGGCCCGCGTGCTCGTGGACTACTACTTCCACAACGTCCATCCCAGACAGCTTGAAGGCAACTTCCAGCTCAGACTGCCCAACGAGGCATCACCCTACTTCCTGGCATTCGGTTCGGAGATTGTGCAGGAGAGAGTCAAAGACCAGCCCGTCCCACGCCTTGCCCTGGGTGATGAGGTGGCCAATCGCCCCCTCGGCGCCACAGAGATCATGAAGGTGCGAGAGAAGTCTTGGAACGCCCCCAAAGAGGCCCGCATGGTGCCCCGGGAGAAGGCGGCCTTTGCATACGCCGAGACCGTTCGCAGAAGAGTTGACCCGGCCCTCATGGAGTGGTCAGGTGCCGACGTCTTCAGCTCCAGGGTCTTCCCCATAAGCGCCAGCGGCCTTGTCCACATCGTCGTCGGGTACGACGTGGACCTGCTCAAGCTGGGCGCAGACCTCGAGTACAAGCTAGACCTTCCTCGCAACTCAGTTCGCAACGCCGTGACAGTAGCCATAGCAGGCTCCGACCGTGGTGCCGTGGTGACGCCGGACTTGGCCCCCAGGAAAGAGCCCGGCCGGGCAATCTACCATTGGGAGAATCCCCTCGAGCGTGCGGTCACCCTTCGGATTCCTAACGCCGGCCATCACCTCCTCGTGGGGAAGGATGAACAGACCGGCGATTTCTTTGCCACCAAAGTTGAGCCCCAACTCCCCCAAGGGGCGGCACCATCGTCGGAAGTAGCCGTCTTCGCCGTGGACGTCTCCCTCAGCTCCAACCCCGCCGGCATGAACGTCTGGCTGGGGTTGGTCAAGAGCATCCTGGAGAACAACCGGGGCGACATCAAACAGTTCGCAGTGCTCTTCTTCAACATCGAAACCTTCTGGTGGCAAGAGAAACTGGTCGACAACACCCCCGAAGCCGTTGCCGAACTCCAGGAGTACATGAAAACCCTCGCCCTGGAAGGTGCCACAGACCTCGCCTCGGCCCTGGCTGAGGCCGGAAACCCCCCGTGGAGCCGCCTGCAAGGCTTCGACCTCTTCTTGCTCTCCGACGGCTCCCCTACCTGGGGTGAGCGTGAATTGCTCAACATCACTCATGAAGTCAAGAAGAGCAGAGCCCGCTCGCTCTTCGCCTATCGCACGGGCCTCTCGGGCACCGACACCCGCATGCTGGACGCCCTGGCCAGGGCCGGCGGTGGGGCCGTCTTCTCCGTGGTGAGCGAGGCCGACATCGGTAAGGCCAGCACAGCCCACCGCAGCAGACCGTGGCGCATCATGGGCATGACCGTCGACGGTGCCACAGACCTGCTCATCGCAGGCCGACCCACCTCCATATTCCCGGGGCAGAGCCTTCTGCTGGTGGGCCGGGGCCGACCAGGCAGCGGTGCAAGCCTCAATCTCAAGCTGCAGCAGGGCGAAGGCGTGGTCGATGTGGCGGTCCCCCTGGGGCAGACCCTGGATTCGCCACTGGCCCCCCGCCTCTACGGACAGGTGGCCGTAGGCACACTCGAAGAGTTCTCCGAAGCCACCCGCAAAGAGTCCGAAGCATACGCCCGCCACTTCCGAATCACCGGCCAAAGCTGCTCACTGCTCATGCTCGAGTCCGAAGCCGACTACCTCCGCTTCAACATCAAGCCCGAAGAGGACGTCTTCGTGGTCAAGTCGCTCGCCGCTTCGGCCCTGGTGGAGAAGGTCATGAAGCAGTTGGGCGATGCCCTGGGTGATGGAAAGGCCAGGCTCGTCGCATGGGTCAAACGCCTCCCCGACGTGCCCGGTCTGGGCGTCTCCCTCTCCACGGCCCTTAACATCTACCTCGACGGGCTTCCCTCAGCGGCCTTTACCATCCGTGGCTCGGCCCTCAAATGCGCCGGTCATACCTGGAGCAGCGTCCCAGGGCTCGTCCGAGAGCACCTCGCCAGCCGAGAACTGGCCTACGATGAGATGAACGTCGACGCCGAACAGCGCCTCACCAAACTGGGCCCCGCAGATGCACTGAAAACCCTCAGCTCCATGGTCGAGAACCGCCCCGGAGATACCAACCTGGCAAGAGACGTCGCCTTCTCCGCCCTCTCCTTCGGCCTTGCCCACAGCGCCTACCACCTGCTCTATGCCGTGGTGCAGTCCCGCCCCCATGAGCCCCAGAACTACCTCGCAATCGCTCAGGTGCTCGCCTCCATGGGTAACTACGACCTGGCTACCGTCTGGTACGAACTGGCCCTCTCAAGCAACTGGGACAGCCGCTTCGGGGAGTTCCGAAAGATCGTCCTGGTGGACTACATCCGCTTCCTGAGAAAGGCTACCTCCGAGGCCGCTTCGCTCACCTCGCCGGACTTCCTCAAGGCCCGCCTCGATACGCTGAAGGCCGAGTTCGACCTCAAAGAGGCCGACCTGCTTGTGGTTATCACCTGGAATACCGACAACACTGACGTTGACCTCCATGTCAAGGAGCCCTCGGGAGAGACCTGCTACTATGGCAACCGCCGAACTAGGCTGGGCGGCGAAATCACCACCGACGTTACCCAGGGCTATGGACCCGAAATGTACGTTATGAAGACTGCTGCCAAAGGAACCTATGATATATTTGCCAATTATTACGCATCGGATTCTAACAGAGCGACAACCAGAACCAAGGTCTTTGCTACTATAATACAGAACTGGGGCAAACCCAACGAAACCGAGACCCGCAAGTCGGTGCCCCTTACCTATGGAAGCACCTCCCATCCCCTGGTCAACCTCACCGTGAAATAGACTGGTTCGCAAGTGGGTCATCGTGACCCAGGTCCATCGCCACCAAGCCTCAGAGCACCCTCGCCATTGCCCAAGAAGTAGCCGTTGAGGCGAATAATGCTTGTACCCGCTTCCCCTTTGGCCCAATATGCCGCCCGCTTCGAGCCGGCCGGGCCCCTCGGTTGAGGGTTTGCTGCCGGGCTCTCAACATTGGTGACTTCATGAATCGCATTAGAAATATCGGCATCGCTGCTCACATCGATGCTGGCAAGACCACGGTCTCCGAGCGCGTCCTGTTTCTTACCGGTGTTACACGGAAGGTGGGGGAAGTCCACGATGGCAAGGCTACCATGGACTTCATGAAGCAGGAGCAGGAGCGGGGCATCACCATCGCCTCGGCGGCCATCTCGTGCGCTTGGCGGGATCACCACATCAACCTGATCGACACCCCCGGGCACGTGGATTTCACCCTGGAAGTGGAGCGCTCGCTGCGAGTTCTGGATGGTATGGTAGGCGTCTTCTGCGCCGTGGGTGGCGTAGAGCCCCAGTCGGAGACCGTGTGGGCTCAGGCCGACCTTCACAAGGTGCCCCGAATCGCCTTCATCAACAAGATGGACCGGCCCGGTGCAGACTTTTACGGCACCATTGAATCTATGCGAGAGACCCTGGACGTAAACGCCGTGGCGTACCAACACCCGATCTTCGAGAACGACCTCTTTGTGGGCGTGGTTGACCTGGTGGACAACGTAGCATACGGGTACGACGGGTTCGAAGTGGTTTCCCGGGATATTCCGCAGAAGGATTTGGAAGAGGTTGCCCGCCGCCGGACCATGCTGGTTGAGGCTCTGTGCGACGGTGAAGACGAGATGATGTCCGAGTATCTCGATGGCAACCTGCCCACGCCACAGCTCATCCGTGAGGCGACTCGAAGGGCCGTGGCCCGCATGGCAGTTGTTCCGGTACTGTGCGGTGCCGCTTTCCGCAACGCCGGTGTCAGGTCGCTGCTGGACGCTGTGGTGGACTACCTTCCTTCGCCCCTGGATGTCGGCCCTGTCTACGCTGCCCAGAAAGAGGCTGATGACTCCGCCAGTGCTGCCCAGATGCTGAGTGACCAATTCGAGTCTGAAGAAGACGAGGGCAGTGAAGAGGCACCCGAGGTTGCGGTTGCCGCCATCGAGCCCGGCAGTATCAGAAGCCCGGACCCCGCCGAGCCCTTCGCAGCCCTGGCCTTCAAGATCATTCACGACCCCTACGTGGGCCAACAGACCTTCATCCGAATCTACAGCGGGAAGGTCAGCACTGGAGAGTGGGTCTGGAATTCCTCCACCAAAACACGGGAGCGTATCGGCCGCATTCTTCGCATCAAGGCCCGGGAGCGACTGGACATCACCTCCGCCGAGGCCGGTGATATCGTTGCAATCGTAGGCCTCAAGAACACTACCACGGGCAATACGTTGTGCGACCCCGCAGCCCCAATCCTGCTGGAGTCCATCGCCGTCCCCGAGACGGTCATCAGCATCAGCGTAGGTGTGGCCAACCAGAAGGAGGGCGAGAAGCTGGCTCGCTCGCTTCAAAAGCTGGCCATGGAGGACCCCTCGTTCACCGTAAGGCTCGACGAAGAGAGCAAAGGCTTCGTGCTGGGTGGCATGGGCGAGCTTCACCTGGACATCCTTGTGGACCGCCTCACTAGAGACTTCGGTGTGCAGTGCACCGTGGGGGCTCCCTCGGTCTCGTACAGAGAGTCTATGGGCAAGCCCGCCTCGGCCGAATACAAGCACGTCAAGCAGACCGGCGGCCACGGTCAGTACGCCCACGTCATTATGGAGTTCGCTCCTTGCGACGAACGCTACGTGTTCGAATCCAAGGTGCAGGGCGGCAACGTGCCGACAGAGTACGTTCCCGCAGTACGCAAGGGCGTTGACGATGCCCTGCAAAGTGGCGTATTGGCCGGCTACCCAGTGGTGGGCGTAGCTGCATATCTTATTGATGGCAGCGCACACACCGTGGACTCGTCGGACATGGCCTTCCGCACCGCAGCGTCGCAATGCTTCAAGAAGGCCTTCAGGGAGAGTACCCCCAAGATTCTGGAGCCCATCATGAAGGTGGAGATTGCAACTCCGGACGACTACATCGGGGATATCGTGGGCGACCTGGGCTCCAGGCGTGGCAAGGTGACCTCCATGCGTCGCTTCAGGAAGGGCAGCCAGAAGATCGTGGCCACGGTGCCGCTGGCAGAGATGTTCGGCTACTCAACGCCCCTGCGCACCATGAGCAGTGGACGTGCCAACTTCGCCATGGAGTTCCATAGCTACGCAGCAGTCCCGGCGTCGGTGCAGGAGAAGATCATCAGCGAAAGAGCCAAGAGATAACTGCCCAAGCATTACTTCAGGCGTAACGCCAGACGCATCTTCTTGAAAGGCTTCGTAACTATCACGTTGGACTCGGTGGTCAAGACGGCCACCCCGTCTGCTTCGGCCTGCTCGGCAAGCTTGCCCCGCAGCACCACCTTCACAGTCTTGTAGTCAACGGGGTATTCCCCCTCAGAGTCCCACACCAGTTCGGCAATGCGCCCCCTGGTGGAGAACCGGAAGCTATCCACTCTAAAGGCCCCGTAGCCGTCTCCGCTATCAGCGTACAGTTCGCCCTTCGCTTCATCGAGCATGCCCGGCAGGTACACGTTGAGCTCAAGGCCATCTTCCAGGGCCATCGGCAGAATCGTGCCTGCCTTGACGAAGAGCGGCACTATGTCAAGCTCCGCCTGGACCTTCACCTCTCGTCCACCTTCCACGTATTCGTCGGTCCAGAAGTTGACCCACCCCCCAGGTGGCAGCAGCACCGTTCGTGATTTTGTCAGCGGAGTAACCACCGGCGCCACGATGATGCTCTCCCCAAGGAGGAACTGGTCGTCAACCTGGGCATAGGCAGTCAACTCAGGATAGTCGAACAGCATTGGCCGAACCAGGGGGCGACCAGTGCGGTTGGCGGCGTAGGCCATGGTGTACCAGTAGGGCAACATTCTGTAACGAAGCTTGAGAAACTCTTTACAAATCTGAGTAAAGGGCCTGCCGAAAGACCATGGCTCTCTGCGAGGCACGAATGCTGCGGAGTGGGTCCGGAAGAAGGGCAGGAACGAGGCCAACTGGAACCATCGGGTGTACATCTCCCCGTCGGGCTCGCCGTTGAATCCGCCGATGTCCGGTCCTGTGTAGGGAATCCCGCTGCAGGCCAGACCAAGCGACATTATGATGCTCTGTTTGACCATCCACCAGGTGGCCGGACAGTCGCCGGTCCAATTCCATGAATACTTCTGAAGACCGGCCCAACCCGACCTGGAGAGCAACCAGGGCCTCCGGCCAGGCTTCGCTGCACGCAGCCCCTCATAACCGGCCTTGGCTTCCAGAAGCCCGTAGATGTTGTGGGCCTCTCTGTGGTCGCCTCCCCGGCCATCCATGTCGTGGTGGGTTCCAAGTGGAAGGGTGCTCTGGCCCCACGGC
The DNA here is from genome assembly GCA_964593355.1 of uncultured Myxococcales bacterium. Classification (GTDB taxonomy): domain Bacteria; phylum Myxococcota_A; class UBA9042; order CAIXZC01; family CAIXZC01; genus CAYTWV01. Next base: position 9,631 of record CAZQHM010000084.1, on the reverse strand, counting down.
GTGAAGACCGCCGGCTCGTTCATGTCGTGCCATACCCCCGAGATGCCCCAGTCCGTTAGCGTCTTGTACTGCTCTGCCCACCAGGCCCTGGTCTTGGCCCTGGTGAAGTCCGGGAAACAACAGGACCCGGGCCACACCGGCCCCCTCACAACCCCCTTGTCCGGCACCTTCAGAAAATGGCGGCCCTCATAGCCCCTCACGCACATGTGATAGTGAGGGTCTGCCTTCACCCCCGGGTCTAGAATCGCCACCAGCCGAACGCCCATCTTCTCCAATCTCGCAGCCATGCCGGCCATGTCGGGAAAACGCCGCTCGTCAACGGTAAAGATCCGGTAGCCGTCCATGTAGTGGATGTCCAGATGAACAGCCGAGAGAGGCATGCCGTTGGCCTGGAAGTCCGCAACAAGCCTCTCAACCTCCTGCTCCGTCATGTAGCTCCAGCGACTCTGATGGTACCCAAGGGCCCAGAGCGGCGGCATGGAAGGGCGTCCGGTGAGCTGCGTGTAGGAATCCATGATCTCGGCTGGTGTGCCAAGAAAAACATAGCTACGTAGAGCTCCGCCGGTGAATTCTACCTCGAAATCGTCTTCAAAAGTAAATGTTCCGTCGTGTGTGTTCTCATAGAAGATCCCCACGCAACCCACGGGGCTGAAACACAGGAAGAAGGGAATCCCCATATACAGCGGGTCGTCGCCGGCCTTGTAGCTGCCCCTGGGCTCTCGATTGAAGAAGCGGTAGCGCCCCGGCCGCAGGTTCAGCGGAGCCGTACGCTCGCCGGTTCCGAAGAGTGCGGCCTCTTTGTGCAGTGGGCTCTTGCGGCGCCAGATTGAGCCGTGGTTGATAGGCGTTGTTTCAACCCAGAGCACCTGCCCCGTGTTGTCAAGCACAGTCACGCATCCATCTGGGGAGACGACTATACGCCCCCGACCCGTGTCCAGTTCGAACCCCTTGCGGTGGTCGCCCTTGGCCTCAACGGCGTACTCGGGGAACCGAGCATCGCCAGTCACGTAGGGCACAGGCAGCAGGCCAGGCGTCCAGGTCAGGCGCATGACCGAGGGGGAGAGGAGACGAAGCTCCATGTTGGCGTTGTCGAAGGCCATGGCCACGCCCCACTTCTCGGGCACCGACCGCAGAGGCCTTCCAGGGGGCAACTCCATACCTGGTTTGTTATGGGCCAGATAACGCTTGTCTAGCCTTCCCTTCCATATTGCATAAGGAAATGCACGCAGGGCGTTGCCAATACCTACTGCCTTTAGCCCCTTGAGCTTATGCTTTAATTTCATAGTCTATCCTAAAGCTGCCAGCTTATATCCAGCCCGAGTTCGCTGTTGGCTCCATGTCCCTTGGCGTTGGTGGGAGGTGTTGCCAGACTGTCCTGCACATCCACAAGGTCGAACCAGTTGCGAACGAAGGCAGCGCCGAGCCGCACGTTCTCTGTGGCCTGCCAGCGCACGCCCAAGGAGAAGCCCTGCTGGTCTCGGCTTGGATTGTCCAGGGTCAAGGTTCTGGTAGGAATGGGAGTGAAGTCCTGCTGATAGCCAACCATTACTTCCCAGCGCGGGTTGATGCGGTGAAGGAAGCCAGCGCACCAGGCCCACGAGTTTCCGAAGTTCTTGGGGTCATCGAATCCCGGCTGCCCCATGATGGGGTTGCTCAGCTTCGTGGCCTGCTCCTGCAAGACCTGGTAGTGCCAGTAGCGCACGTCCATGCCGAACTCGAAATCCTCCACGAACTCCCAGTTGAAGCCTGCCTGCATGGTAAACGGAATTACCATGTCGGTCTTCTGTGTGGCCTTCTCGAAGATGTCACGCTTTCCAACCACTTTGCCCGTGTTGGGGTCTCGCTCAACGGGCTCACGAAGCTCCACGTCGCCCTCCAGCGTTATGGCAGAGCCACCGGCGAAGACAGCGCCAATCTTGAAGTCCGGCGTAGGCTCCAAGAGCACGGCGATGTCTACCGACCAGGTCCAATCGTCCCCAGAAACTGTGAGCTCGTAGTCGTCGGGTTCGGTTTCCGACTTGTCCTTGAACCGCTCGTCGGGGTCGTTGAGCACGGCGAAGTTCATGTCTCGCTTGGCCCAGAGGTTGACGTAGATGAGGCTTGCCGAGGCCCCGATGCTGAGCTTGGGGCTGAGCCTGTAAGCCACTGAACCCGTTGCCCGGCTGGCCAGAAAGAGCGCCCGGGTAGCGTGATACCTTGTGGGCTCGTCCTCAGGCAACGCTGCCCCGTAAGCGTTGGGAGCATAAATACCGAAGCCGGCGCGGAAGTCGTCGGTGCCGAAATCCGAGGCCATGCCTATGAACGGGATGAAACCGATGCTCCATTCCGGCGAAACGTCGTGGTCCAGGGGCAACAGGTCGCCACGGCTGTTGTACATCTTCAGTCCCGTCTCGTTAAAGAACCAGGACTGGGCGTGGTAGAACTGGGTGCCGTCAAGAAGGGTCAGCCCTGCGGGATTATGAAAGACGGCAGTCACGTCATCGGGCTTCCCGATCACTGCGAACATGCCCACCCGCCGGACTCCGAAGTCCGGGTTGGAGAAACCTCCGCCCTGGGCACTCCAAGCCGATAGAACCGTCATCAGGGCCACACTGATTCCAATTAGTCTCTTATGCATCGCCAACCCCGCTCCTGTTGCCTTACCCGTCATTGCAAAAAATGCGTTATCACCCAACTCAGTCGCCAAGCACCACACTCTCCATCAGCGCCGGCGCAGTAACGTCCAGGGAAGCGCCGCCGGCAGGCGTAATCGCCAGTTTGCCCTCGCCATCCATCCTGTAAATCACCGGATTGCCCGCAACCATCTTCACAACGGCCGCCTCGGCAGCGTTGAGGCGGTCCGTCACGGCTTCCCGGTCGTTCATTCGATTGGACTTGAACTGACCCTTGGCGCTGAAAAGCTTACCCTTCCAGTCCAGGTCGAAGATTGTGTGGTAACTGGGGCCGCCCTTCTTGTCCTTGGCCGTGCCCGAGACCTTCAAAGAGACGCCGTCGTCGTATTCGATGTTGCCCGCTTTGTCTACCACCAGGATGCGCCCGAACTTTCCCCCACCATCGGCCTTCTTCCCCTGAATAATGGTCACCGCAACGGTGTGCTCGGGCCCGAACCAGCGAGAGTTCCACCACTTGGAGGAGTAGTCCGTGCCAAGCGACGTCTGGGCGAAGTGGTCAACGTAGGCGTGGCCCACAAACTTGAAGCTCTTGCCGCCCGCAGTCACGGTGCCGTCAACGTCGCCCCGCGGCACATGCACCCACGCCTGAGCCCACTCCTTGCCATCCTCGGAGAAGTGCATCCTGCCACCATAAAGGCTCACGCCGTCGGCCCAAGACTTGATGTCGAACTCCGCCGAGAAGCCCTTCTCCTTGACCCTGATTGTCAGGTCCCGACCGTGCAGCGCCATCCAACTGCTGCCTATGCCAATCCGGTTGCTCTTCTTGTCCTCGCCGAACTCCTTCAGGGAGTGCTCTCCCACGTAGGACTTCGCCGACCCACCTGGCATGGTGAGCGACATACTTACTGCCGAACTGCCTGCCACAACACCGATATTGCTATACAGGAAGGTCAGATATACTATGTGACCTTCGTTTGAACGCATGATTACTGTCCAGGCCTCGGTGTAATACTTATGGTCACTCTTGTGAAGCTGCCAATCCTCAGGCTTGGTTTTCTGCGTCTTCTTCCCGCTTTTTACTAGCTTTATCTTGGCGTCTGTTCCAGCAGAAAAGGCAAAAACCAATATTAATGACAAGAATAGAGTTATAATCTTCCGCATCTTGTTTCCTCCCCGCACGGCCACATGAATTCTTCCCGCCCAGGCCGTGCAGTGCGCTTCAATCCCATGGACCAAAGGCAGAGGCGGGAGAGACAGTGCGCCCGACTTCCTATTTCACTTCCACAGCAGTTGCTTCGAACGCCCCCTCAAAGAGCCAGGCGTCCATGGTGCCGTCCTTGTCCAGGTCCAGGTTGGGGTCTATGGACATGCTGGCAAGCAGCTTGTCGAAGGTGAGGCCCATCTTGATGGACTGGGCATCCTCCATAGTGAGAGCCCCCACAAGGCTGCCCTTGGTGATGCTCTTGCCGTCGGCAGAGATGACGCCGCCAAGTCTCACCTGGGAGATTGGCAGCTTTGGTGGGGTGATCAAGCTGTTGGGGAAGGCCAGCGTAGACGGAGTCACCGTGGTGAACTTCCCGCCCAGGGCCTCGCATTCCAGTTCCGAGGGGTCTTCCGTAAAGGAGTATTCCTCCTCGCTCACGATGCTGCCTGCCCCGATGTTGAAGAGGATTGTCTCACCCTCTTTGTCGTGGTCGGCTACCTGCATGAGGACGTTGAGTTCCCCTTTCTCGATGGACTCTGCGAAGAACTTGTTCAGATCATCCCCAACCGTGCCCGTGATAGGTTTGCTTAGGGTCAGGGTGTTGAACCTGAAGGCGTAGCCGCTGAGGTCTTCAACATCCATAGGGGTCCAGGTGGACGTATTTCCGCCGGAGCACTGGATATCAATCTGGATGTCGACCGTGGCCGGCACGGGGATGGGGTTCAGTGGATCCCCGGCCAGTGCTCCCTTGCCCATGCCAGTGTAGGTTTCATCGATTCCACAGGAAATGCAGAGGGGGGCCAGAAGCGCAACGGCCCCCAAAGACCAGGCCACCCTGCCACGTCCCACTATCCCACGCACCATCGTCCCAACCATTCCAGACCTCCATCCATAAGACCGGTACTCACGCCGGATTGAGCGCAGTAAAGCATGAACGGGGTGGCGGTTTCAAGGAGGATACGGTGTTAGAAGAGGGTGGGTAGAGAAACTGTGGAGGATGGAGGTGCTACTCGAGTTCTCCGCCCACGACCATGTAGCCGCCGCTCATCTTGATTTCGAGGTTCCCGAGCTTCAGCACCGTGCCCGGCGGGATGCCTGGCAGCAGACCCGAGAGGTCAATCTCGGGAATGGGGAAGGAGCCAAGAGCCAGGTTGCTCACCTGGTCGACGATCATCGGGATGAGAAGGTTCTCGATGAGGTCAACGATGTTCATGCCCAAGAAGGCGTTGGGGTCACCAATGACCTCGGCCACTTCTGTGTCTATGGGGCTGATGCCAAGAATCTTCAGGGCGATTTCGTTACCTGCCCCCGTGATGACCGCTTCTGCTGCCATTGAGATGAAGAGCTTGAGGGTCAGCGGCTTGGAGCCGATCTTGAACGACGGCGTGAGCATCAGGTCGCCGATTTGAAGCTGGGTCATCTCCTTGGCCTGGCAGTCGTTGAGGATGGGCGGCAGGTAGAAGTAGGTCTTCACGGTCAGGTTCTTAATCTGGAATTGGGAGAGGTCAACGGCGCCGAGGACGCTTTCGTCCAGGTCCAGGGTCAGCCCGCCGGGCCAGTAGAGCGAGAAGAGCAGAGCGTTGACCATGTCTTGAGAGGCCGCCAGCTGGAACTTCTCACCGTTATCGAACTGCGGCGGCAGAACGGGGGATGTGCCGAGACAGTTCATGCGGAGGATGCTCCCAAGAATCACTCGGTCGATGCCCTTCTGGGACCAGAAAGCTGCCTGGAGGCTGAGTTCAGCGCCAAGATCCGAGAACTTCACCGTGGAGAGTCCTGTCTTGAGCGTAATCTCCACGGGCTCAGTTTGGCCGGGGAGGCCCGGGATGGGGATGGGGATCTCAAGCTCGAACTGGTTGATGAGGTCGGCCAGCAGCGGGCCCACCTGCCACTCAACAAGCGGCTCGATGAGGTCCATGGCAAGCGGGATGATGAAGTTCAGCAGCGGGTCGATGACGTAGTTCGTGATGATGTCGTTCAGGCCCGAGACAAGCTGACCAAGCTGGACCGACGGGAGGGCGAAGATGTCGGTGCCGTTGAAGTTGACCATGCCAAGCTCGATGACGAGGTCCGACAAGGGCTCCAGGTGAATGCCATCGATTTCCACGTTGAGGTCGGCGATGTCGAAGGTGAGGTCTTGTCCCGACTCTTTGTTCATATCCAGCTTGGCCAACACGGAGATTTCGTCGATCCAGAAAGTAATCCCAGTGAAGAGCGACGGATTGATACCGGCGTTGAAGAGCTCGCTGCCGCCGAAGGTTGTGCTCACCGTCAGATTGAACTGAAGCTGGATGAAGAGCTGCAGGAAGACGCCGGGATCCTCCTCGCCGTTGCCAAGGAAGCCGAAGAGAAGGTCTATACCGCCGTCACGGCTCTTGATGGTCACCGACGGCTTGGCAAAGGAGACCTCCTGAACATAGAGCTTCAGATAGAGGTCGCCGTCGAGATGGAAGTCGAACCCAGCAGCGCCAATGGAGTAGTCGACGACGTTGTTGATGGGCACGTCGACCAGGGGGCCACCGCCGATGATCTGGTTGAGGTCAAGTCCGTCCAGGAGCACTTCTACCAGCGTGGCGAGGTCGTCAAGCTTCGCCGGGTCGTGGTCTCCGTCGTCCATGAAATTCTGGCCCAGGAAGATGATGAGTGCCTTCTCCATGAGCACGTCGTCGATCTGCTTCTCCTCATAGTCGAGCCACCCCGTAGAGTAGTAGAAGGACTGCACCCTCTTGGCGCTGTTTGCGTACTCGTCCATGGCCTGCATGGAGAGCATGTTCATGCCGCCCTCGGCCATGACAACGTGGTCGAAAGTGCCGTCCGCAGCTACGGGCACCGTAATGTCGTTGATCTTCAGGGTTGAAGTGGGTGAGAGCCCGTCGATAACCGTGCCACGCACTGCCACCTTGGTTTCGCCGTTGAGGGTAGCGCCTCGCTCGGGTTCGGTAACCACGATGATGGGGCCCGTCTCGTCGCAGACCAGGGTCAGTTCGCCCTTGATGCTCTCGTAGGGGGCCGCCAGCGAGCCCTTCACCAAGAAGATCCCCTCTTCCTTAAACTCATACTTGGTTCCGCTAAGCACCATCTGCTCTGGAACTTCAATAATTACTTCCAGGCCCTCAAGCGGGTTGTCAAATTCGTCTTTGGCGGTACCTGTGATGGTTACCTTGTCTTTTACCTTGTATGCCTTCTTGGAGGGCGACGCCTTCAGTTCAAGAGAGACCGGCTCGGCGGCCTTGACCTTCAGATTGTCGGCAACCACTTCGAGCACGGGCATCTTGTCGTTGGTGGGGGAGCAGGTGATCTCGTAGTCCCCTGCCACTTTGCCCTTCACTGATGCCTTGCCAACCACCAGGCCCTCCTGAGGGTCAACCTCGGCGGGCTCTTCGAGCACGTTGCCGTATTCGTCTTCTACTGTGCAGAGCACGTCAACCTGTTCTCCAGCGTCGGCCTCTTCGGGTTCGATGAAGGCCACCACTTTGGCCGGCTTGCCGGGCTTGACTTCCAGGATTGCGGGGCTCTCGTCCTGCAATGGCGGGTCGTCAGTGGCGCACGCAACAGAAAACTCGCCGGCCTTGGATGTTTTAAGGGTGAGTCCCTCGACCTCGATGCCCTCCTCCGGGTCCAGGACCAGGAAGGTGTCAACGTTCACCTCGTTGCCCGATGGGTCCGTCACCTTGCAGGTCACGCCCACTTCATCGCCGGCGACGGCCTGGGTGCCGTCCAGGATGGTCTCGATGGTAGCCACGTTGTTACGAGTTACCCGCACCTGCACGGGGCTCTCGTCAACTCGGGAGCCATCTTCCAGGGCGCAGGTGACGGCGTACATCCCCATGTCTGCAAAGGTAGCGCTCTTGCCCTCCAGCGTGACACCCTCGGCAGGGTCCACGGTGAAGAGGGTCGCTGCGGAGACCTCCTTACCGTCGGGCTTGGTCACTACGCAAGTGACCATTATGGACTCTCCCTCGTTAACCACGGTCTTGTCCACCACGGTCTCCACCAGCACGTCGCTGAGGTCCATGGTCGTGTCGCCCGAGGAACAACCAGCCAGAAGTCCAAGAATCAAAGCAAAGGCCCCAAACGCAACCGCTCTTACCCTCATAATGGTACCCCCTGAGTCAAAGCAACGGCCCATTCTACACAGACCCCCTTTCCGATGGAAGAACTAAACAGGGGCGGGCCGGGCAGTGATTGTCCCCGGATGCTGCGTCAGGCGTCCAATAGCGTGCCCGGCGCACTGGAGTACGCCTGCGCCGCCATTAACGACGCCTTCCTTGCCTTCTGGGCCCTCACTGCCCGGCATGCCGGTGTTTGCCTCGTTCGCAGGCAGCCTGCACGGTGCCAGATGCAGGGTGCCGTTCAACTGGTCGTTGGAGGGGGGGCTCACTTCATCGTCTCTGCAAGGTATTCTCATTGACTAGCTGGTGGCGATTTCCTAGTCTTGCCCACAAGGAGGCGCCCATGACAAGCTCTTCGAAGCTGGAAAAAATCCGGGTAGCTCGCACTGAGACCATGCTGACCATCATTGGCGTCCCCGACGTTCCCGGGGTGGCCGCAGCGGTGTTCAAAGCTCTGTCCGAAAACAACATCCCCCTGACCATGATTGTGCAGAACGCTCCCGACGCCGGGTCGGCCAGCATCACCTTCACGGTGCGTCGCCAGGACGGGGACCAGGCCCACGAGCTCTCCCGAAGTGCCGCCGAGAAGCTTGGCGCCGAGGGCATCATGAGAGATTCCCACATCGCCAGAGTCTCCATCGTGGGAAAAGAAATGGAGAACAAGGTGGGCGTCGCCGTTGACTTCTTCTCTACCCTGGCCGAGAAGAGCATCAACGTCCTTGCAATCAATACCACCGCTGACGCCATCTCCTGCGTCGTGGAGGATTCTGCCACGCAGAGGACAGTAGACCTGCTCTGCGCCCGCTTCGGCCTGATGCAGGAGACCGTGGAGTAGCCTCTTGGCCGCCCAACTGCGCTCAATACTCCCCAAGATTGTGCCACCCCTCATTGTCACCGCAGCGCTGGTTGCACTCTGGTGGCTCTTTAACGGCGACTTCTTCCGGCCAAATACCCAGTTGCCGGCCTGCCCGAGGCCCCTGGAATTGCGCCTGGCCGGGGAGCGTGCCGGTCACCTCGTTGCCTGCACCGCCGATGAGTTCTCAGAGCTCTTCTCCAGGCTGGACTTCCCAGTTCCCCGTAGCGCCGATTTTGACGCAGTGCGTTTCTTCGATCAGGCCGGAGCCCCATGTCGCGTCACCCTTGACCCCCAAGGACGCATACAACTGGTCGAGCAGGGTCGCCTCTCAGGAGAAGTGGCCCTGGCCCTGGCCCTACCCATCGACCTCAATCTGGCTACCGCAGACGATCTGCAAGCTATCTCAGGGCTCGGAGAGAAGACCGCAGCGGCAATTGTTGGCCACCGTGAAGCCAATGGTCCATTCTGCTCTATCGGCGACCTCACGAGGGTGAAGGGGATAGGCCCACGTTTCATCGAGGAACACGCCACCCAGCTCTCGGCCACCTGCAAATCCGGGGTTGCACCGTAAGCCACCGCATTCAGCCCCGCCTCTGCTGCCGAATCCGTATCCGAATCCGATAGCGGCCGGATGCGGATCTCAAACCGGTGAGCAAATGCACTCTTTCACGGTGCCAGACAGTTCGGCGACGGCGACGGCGACGTCAACCCGCCCTTGGCGGGACTACGGCCACGAAATGCACCCGGCGGACGTACCGGTCCCCGGCAACGGAACCGCACATACCCGCCGTTCGAGCCATCCGCGCTGTCGCAGGTAGGCCCAGTGGCGTGGGAAGGCAGTGAGGGA
>CAZQHM010000083.1:0-20071 GCA_964593355.1 uncultured Myxococcales bacterium | reverse complement strand
AACCCACCTTCGCTGTCGCTTCGGTGGGACTACGGCCACGAAGGGCGCTCGTTGGACGTCCCCTCCGCGGCAACGGATCCGCACCCTTCGCCGTTTGACTAAGGCGCACCAGGAGCAGCGGGCAGGCAACATGCCCCGGTCTCTATCCGCCGAAGATCTTGATGAGGCCCGTCTGGTATGGGTTGGCAAGGTCAGAGTGGCGTGGCAGCAGACGCAAGGCGAAGCCGAACTTCCCGCTACGGATGCACGGAACAATGCCCTTGAAGACCGCGGCAGAATCCTCCCGCCCCTCAAAGCTCATGGGCACGGCGCCTGCCTCGTCAATCTGGAAGTCAGGTCCGATTCGGCCGTAGACTACCTCTACCGTGACGTCCTCAGGGGCAAGCGCTCCAAGCTCCAGCACGGCTACTACGTTGCCGGTCTCACCAACCAGCACGTCGGATTCAATGTCCGCATCGACCCGCTTGAGCGTTATCGGGTACCAGTTCTGAGCCACTTTCTGCTTCCACTCGGATAGTACCTTCAATGAGTGGAAATCATTGTCCGACATCCCGACGAAGTGATGAACTGCAGGGAGATAGTATCGTTCAGCGTACTGTCGTACCATACGATTAGTGTTGAATACCGGAGGAAGAGTCTTGAGCGACTTCTTCATCATCGCAATCCACTGTCGGGGGATGTCGTCCTTCCCACGGTGGAAGAAGGTGGGGACCACCTCATGCTCAAGAATGTCGTAGAGCGAACGGGCCTCAACTTCATCCTGATAATCGTGCTGGTCCTCGGGGTACTCCTCACCGGCGCCGATGTTCCAGCCCAGACCATCGGCCTCAACCTCGGCCCACCAGCCATCTCTTGTGGAGAAGTGAAGTGCACCGTTTGCCACGGCCTTCATGCCCGAAGTGCCGCTGGCCTCTTTCGGGCGCCTGGGGGTGTTCAGCCAGACGTCAACGCCCTGCACCAGGTACCGAGCGATCTTCATGTCGTAGTTCTCAAGGAAGACGATACGCCGAGCGATATCGGGACGCCGAGAGTGGGCCACGATGGTTCGGATGATCTCCTTTCCGAAATGATCTCGGGGATGAGCCTTACCGGCAAACAGAATCTGAACAGGTCTGTTCTTGTCCGAGAGAATCTTGACCAGCCTGTCAATATCCCGGAAGAGCAGCGCTGCCCGCTTGTACGGAGCAAAGCGGCGGGCGAAGCCGATGGTAAGGGCTTCGGGGTCCAGCACTTCCAGCGCTGCCTGGACGCGGCTGGGGCTGGCGCCGTTGCGGGCCGCCTGCTCCTTGCCACGATAGCGGCAGAAGGCCACAAGACGCTCTCGGCGCCGCTCGTGGGTGCGCCACAGCTCTTCGGACGGCACCTGGTCTACCCGCTCCCACAAGAGTCTGTCCCGGGGGTCTTCTCTCCACTTGGGACCAAGGTAGCGGTCCAGCAACGTCCCCAACTCGTGGCTTATCCAAGAGGGAATGTGAATGCCGTTGGTCACCGAGCCGATGGGGGTCTCAGAGACGGGCACGCCGGGCCAGAGCTCTTTCCACATCCTGCGGGTGGTGTCCCGGTGCAGCTTGGAGACGGCGTTGGTTCCATAAGAGAGTCGCACGGCCAGCACGGCCATATTAAAGCCATTGCTGTCGCCGGACATAGGGTTCCTGCCCAGGTCCAGCAGTTCGTCCATGGCGATGCCGATGTCCGAGCAGTAGTGGCCGAAGTAGTGCTCAACCATGTGTCGTGGGAAGACATCGATGCCGGCCGGAACCGGAGTGTGGGTTGTGAAGAGCACGCTGGAGACGCAGGCCTCCCTGGCGTCGGCGAAGGAGAGGCCACGCTTCTTCATCAACTGTCGAATTCGCTCCAACGTCAGGAACGCTGCGTGTCCTTCGTTGGTGTGCAAGATTGGTGGTTCGATGCCAAGCCTCTGAAGCATGAGCACGCCGCCCATGCCCAGCACTATTTCCTGCTGGATGCGCATCTCCTGGTCGCCGCCGTACAACTGCCCCGTTATCCTGCAGTCCGCAGGGGAGTTCTCGGGGTGGTTCGTGTCCAGCAGGAAGAGCGGCACTCGACCCACCTGAACCTCCCAGATGTAAGCCTTCACAACTCTTCCCGGGAAAGGAACGTCGATGGCAATCTGGTGCCCGGCTTCGTCCCGAACACGGAACATAGGCATGGTGTGGAAATCGTTGACCGGATAGGTCTCCTGTTGCCAGCCCTCCTGGTTCAGGTACTGATGGAAATACCCCTCCTGGTAGAGCAGCCCGACGCCAATCATGGGAATCCCCATGTCGCTGGCCGATTTCAGGTGGTCGCCCGCAAGAATCCCCAGGCCACCAGAGAAGATCTGAATGCAGTCCGTAATGCCGAACTCCGCCGAGAAGTATGCCACGATGGTCTCGTCCACCTCGGGGTGAGTCTTCCGGAACCAGCTGTTGTCACCCTTGATGTACTCTCGGTAACTCTCTTCGACCTGGCGCAGGTGGTACAAGAAGGACTCATCCTGCTCCAGCATCAGAAAGCGGGAGGCGTCCACCTGTCCCAGCATCTTCACCGGGTTCTCTCCGCAGGCCTCCAGAAGGTCCGCATCAATTCTCCGGAAAAGCTCCCTCGTTGGGGCATCCCAGGTCCACCTGACGTTATAAGCCAGATCCTTCAGGATCTTGAGTTGTTCTGGCAAGTTCGGCTCTACAAAGAAGGTTCGAATCGGCTTCATATAATCCTCCAAGCGGGGCGGTAAGATAGCTCACGATGGCCCATGGGTCAATGTTCCAGCAGTCCGACGAAGGAGTTGAGCGCCTCCGCAAGCTGCTGGGGGGCCGTCAGCATCAAGAAATGACCCTTGCCGGCGATCTCCTGAAAGGGCAGATCCACTGCCATATTATGAAGTGCCAGAGGGCCTGTGTTGGCATCGCCAACCAGGGCCAGCATTGCTCCTCTCCATCGGGTCAAGTCGGCCAGGGCATCGTAGGAAAACATCCCCTGATATACCGAAACCAGGACGCTCCGCCCCAGGGCCCGGAGGCCCTGGAGATGGGCGTCGTATTCGGGAGCGGAAAGGCCGTCGCTCAGGGGCCTCGCAAGCCACTGGTAGGTCTCTTCAGGGTCTGTGGGCCCCAGCAGCCCCTCGACGTAGAGTCTCTGCTTCGATGTCTCCAAGGCCGCCACCTGAGGCATGGGGTCCACCAGGAAGAGCCCCCGAACTCCACCATGGGCCTCGCAAGCTACCCGCACAGCGATTTGAGCCCCCCACCCATGACCAACCAACACCATTGGTGCCAGGTCGAGACGCCGTGTCAAAGCCAGCACATCTTCGGCCACCGAGGCCACGCTCCAGTCCCGCTGGGGGGCGCCTTGAGAATCCCCATGGCCAGGCAGGTCAATCGCCACTACCCGGCCACTCACCTCCAGCATGGGCAGCAGTTTGCTCCACACCCCCCGATTACCCCCCAACCCATGGAGGAGAACCACGGTAAGGCCAGGCGTCTGCCCCTGCCCCTGGGGCCCTGAACCGGTCAGGGCGTAGGCCAGACTTCCGCCGGGGACCAGCAGAGTCTTATAGTTATCCCCTTGGGACGCACCAGTGCAGCCCCACGCCAAGAGCAGAGCTATAAGCGCCACCAAACCCAACGGGAGTGCGGGCAAGCCAGAACTTGGTTTCATCCGGGTCTGGGTACTCACCGCCGCTGCCCCGGGATCTCGCCCACGGCCAGGCCAATTCGCTCTTTTCCCCGGAACCAGCCGTCCCTGGCGTTGAAGAACATCCACATCTCTCCGCCCACCTTTCGGACGTCCAGGGCATAAACCAGAGCCTTCTTCCAGCCATTTCCTTCAGGTCTCACCAAAGGGGCGTCATGTACCTCACCAAAAGATATGCCGTCTGCAGACCGCATCAGCCTGATGTCCGACCTCGACGCGCCGTTGCTGTCCACGAATATGCCGTTCGCAAAGCCCCAGAAGAGCTCCTCTTCCTTGTCGAAGAGTACCTTGATGGCCCCGGCACCATGGTTCCTGTGCGGTACGCCGGCGTCGGGCCTCAAGATCGGCTCTGGATGTTTTCGGAAGGGCCCCAGGGGGCTCACGCCAAAGGCCACACCAACGTATCGAGGCTCGGGGAAGCCACAGTCTTTAAGCCACACCAGTCCGGCACTGTAATAGAGCATGTATTGGCCCCTGTAGTGCACCAGACATGGGTTTCCGTTGGTCCTGAACCAGCGTCCCTCCCAAGGCAGGCTGGGTTCAAGCAGCGGTACTGGCTTGCTCCAGTTGCGCAGATCGGCACTCTCCATGGCCATGATCGCCGAGCGGAATGGGCTGCGAATGGACTCGAAGTAGAGCACGTATCGCCCCTCGACGAAGGCCACGAAGGGGCGCAGCCCTCTTACCACGGTAGCTGTACGGTTCCAGGCCAGGCCATCCGCTGAGACGAAGTGGTGAATGCCTCGCACTACTCCGTGGGCGAAGAGATGCCAACGGCCGTCGGGGCTCTGCTCGGGCGGCAGGAAGGTTGGGTCAGCAATGATGAATTCACCTGCTGGCGGCACAATCAACGGGTTTCCAGAGTGCTCGCTCCACTTCGTCAGCGACAGATCCATGTTCTCACTCCTGTTACCAGTTACTATCACTTATCTTAAGACAGCGGCCCATCACAGACTTTCCAGCAGTCGCAGCCTGACGGCAAAGAGCTTGGCCAGACCTTTTAGAGAAGCCTCCTTTGATGCCGCTGCCTCGAACTCCCGGCAGACGTCCACAAGGCCCTCCCGGTGCTGCTCAAACGCTGCCTCCAGCCTCCCGGCCTTCCGGGGGGCGGAGAGATAATCGTCCACCGAGGCAATGGGCATCCCAAGCAGCAGGAAGAGCCTGCTTCGCTGCAGCAGTGCCTCACCCAGTGTCTGCTGGCTGGCCGTCCATGCCCTTGTTGCGTCGCCCACTGCTTTGAGGAGATGTCCGGTGTTGCGGTGCATCATGGACCTCCTCATCAACGCCTGAGTATCTGTACCGAGGTCTCTCCTGAGATGGGAAGCCACTAGCTCCTCAAATTCGGATCGTGGGAGGTCCGTATCCGACATGGTTCGTGGTGGCAGTCTGAGACAGGATCGCAGAAGGACCAAGCGTAGCCAGGTCCAGCATTCGGCATCCTTCTCGTGGTAGAGGCGCAAGAGCATGGGCCTCAGCATGTCCGGCCCGCCCAGCCTGCTGAGGGACCAATAAATGATCCTTCGAACCGGAGCCTCGCTGTTGCGCAGGGCGCCGATGAGGGCGAGAAGCGTCTCGGTTCCCGCCTCGCCAAGCAGGGCCAGCCTATGGGCCGCCGAGGCTCTTGTGGTCCCATCGCCCTCTCGAACCATTCGGTTCAAGTCGGCCACTTCCCAGCCGGGATCTTCACCATTGCTATCCTGAAGGGTTTCGATGTCCGGATCCTGGGCCGCCAGCCTTACCAGCCACCACTCGGGAATTCCCATGAATCGGGGTACCCTCCAGTCGCTCATCTGATGCGCCTGGATGAGTACGAAGGACTTCTCCAACTCCAGCAGCGCCCACTCCCGCTCAGCGCCAAGGGCCGGCACAATGCCGCAAGCGGGGCAGACCGCCACCCCACTAGGAAGCCGCCTTCTACACTTGAAACAGATCAATTCAGCCATTGCTCCTCTCCCAACCCCTCCTTGGCACCGACCATCGCCACAAATTCACCTGCCAACAACTGCCCCCAAACCCGCCTGAACATCAGCAGAGCATGCTTACTGCATACACAAGGGGGCGGGCCCCAACGGCTCCATGACTATCATTCTCGAGACACCCTCGAGAATCTGTTCCGACTGCACCGGGGAGCTGAAGCGGCAATTGGTGCAGTTGATGGTGCCATCAGCCTCGATTCCGGCGGAGACATTGCCAATCAACTCGACGTTTGACAACGCTGCCTCGGCTCCTGGGCCAACGTAGATACCTGCCTGTGCAGAATCTACCACTACGCTGTTCAACATGGCAGCGACGGCACCGGACAAGACAAGAACGCCGTCGCCGACGGGATGGTTCGAGCCTGAAAGGGTAAGGGTGCCCTCTTCTACTCCGGCCACGTAGAGCCCACTTGCGGTGAGCGACGGCGCCTTCACCATGACCACCCCGGCTCCAACGCTGTTGAGGATGCGATTTCTGGCCAGGATGAGCGCCCCGGCACCTTCGGCCCAGAGCCCGGCTCCCAGTCCGTTGGGGCCCGCACGGGTGTCCCGTACCACGTTGTTTGCTGCTCTGCCTTTGACATCCACCAGGGTCATGCCTCGGCCCGTGCAGCCCAGAGCATAGTTGCCGGCGACTTCGGCAGCGGGGTTCACCACGGACTCTACAACCATCCCTGCGCCGCCCGCTTCTCCGCCCTTCACGACGTTGCCGGTGATTGCTCCCGATGTGCTCCGCAGCACCATCCCTGCGTCTGCACAGCCCTCGGCCACGTTGCCCTCCACCGCTGCAATGGTGGCCTCCAACCACATTCCAACGCCGGCGTTGTGGGGGGCCCTTCCCATCTCTCGTACCAGATTGTAAGAGAGCTTCGTGACCTTGCCCCCTTTGCTTCGAATCCCAACTCCCTCGCCTCGGGCTACAAGATTGCTCTCCACTTTGTCCATGAAGCTCTCGTTCATCAGGATGCCTGCAGCAAGCCATGCGCACTCGCCGGCTGAGCCACCGGCAGGGCCCTCAAGAGCGCCCTGAATCAAGTTTCCGGTTATGGAGCCAAACGAGCCGTTGAAACGAATGGAGGCGATGGGGTTGTCGGAAAGTGCGTTGGATGAGACCGACACGGTGCTCTTGGAGACGACGTTAATTCCGGCTCCGGTGGAGACCCCGGCCAGGGGCGATACTGCTGTCATTCCAACGAAATTCCCTACCACCTCTGCCTTGCTTCCCGAGATGGTGAGACCACTTCTGGTGTTAGCGACCAGGGTGTTGCCTTCTACAAGCACCGACTGTCTGTCGCACCCGATGAGCGTTATTCCATCTCCCCCCTTCTGTCCGGGGTCCGAGGGCAACGAACCCTCAACGATATTCTGAGAGATCTCTCCAGTGCTGGCTTCGAGGTGTACGCCGCCAACCTGGTTGTTCATCAGGTGGTTGCCTTGGACCATGACGTCACATTTGATGAGCTTGACCGCAGGCCCGTTTATGTCCTGGTAGTCCGAGACCAGGCCGTCAACAAGATTGCCGACGAATTCCACGTCGCACTCTTCTGCAAGCACAGCATGCTGCATCTTGTCCTTGAAGCGGCTTGCCTTCACGCTTAGCGGTGCTCCGGCGACGCGTACCCCCATGGGGTTGTTGCCGTTCCACCTGCCTCGCCCCTCGAACCAGCACGAATCAACCTCGACGGCTACCCCGGCGGCGTAGACGTCATACCCCTGCACCTTCACGAAGCGGCTCTTGCTTATCGTCAGGTTGGTCGTTTCCGTGGAGTATACCCCCACGGCATGGCCAGCCAGGATGCCCTCTTCGCCGGCCAGCAGTTCCAGGCAATGGAGCCCCTCCAAGGTTGCCTCTCCCGCTCCGGCCAGGACCACACAAGCACCGGCGAGGTCTTTGGCTACGACGTCGCTGAGGGCCAGGCTGGCTCCACCCGTAACCACCAGACCCGCTGGAGAATCGGTGAGGTTGGGGTCGGCCTCATCAGAAGGCGGGTCGCCCTGCAACGACACACCGGAGAGCGACACCGCATCGCCGCTGTTGACCCAGACCACGGCGGGCACCGGGAGGAGGGTTTCATCAACGGTGGCCTCCAGTTCTCCGGTTATCTTTGTTGTTTCGGGGCAAGCCCCCAGGATGTGTAGTCCCTTGTTGATCAACACCCCTTCGTCGTACTCTCCGGTGGCCACCAGAACCCAGTCGCCCGAGGCAGCGGCCTCTACGGCTTGGCCGATGCTCTTGTATGGTGAATTCCTCTCGCCCGTGGAGGTGCCTTGAAACGACGCATCGACATAGAGCACAGCTCCCGTTGCTTCGGCGGGTTTGGCCGGCCATTTGTCGGTGCCGCACTGAGGCAGCTTGGGCTCGCAGAGAAGCCATCCGTTTGGGGCATCTTCCTGGCATGGGGCATCGGGGCGAGTGCAGGAGGCCGAGAGCGGGTCAAGAAGCGTGCCTTGGGCGCACTCCGCCACCCCGGGGGCGATGCACCCGGTAACCACGGCCAGCGAACCGGCGCTGCAAGAGGGCGTTTCCGGAAGGCATCCCGGCTCCCCGTCCACCTGTGAGAACCCAGGGAGACACTCCAGCGTCGAAACCGATTCGCAGCCTCCACCTTGAAGAGGCACCAGCCCATTGTCGCAGATGCAGCTACCACCCGAGCAGCTGCTTCCTGCCTGGCACTCTTCACCGGCTTCCCACCCCGAACCATCGGGGAGGCACTGCTCCAAGCCCGTTCCTGCGCAGCGTCTCTCGCCAGGGGTGCAGGCATCCTCGGTGTTTTGTGTGCCGGAGTCTCCGCCCCCGCAGCCTTGAGAGAGTCCAAGCAATAGGGCCACTGCCAGAAGCGGCGCAATAGATAAGGTTCGAGAACACTTCATATTGTCTCCTGCGAACCGAAGAGGGGCCTGTTGGCAGCTCTGGTTCTTGTAGAGTTGAAAGGCAGCGCATGGGGTTCAGCGTTGCCCCGGCGCATTTCGGCGGATTCTACTTTGCTGTTGACCCAATGTCATTCAAGAAGGCGCATCTTGGCGGGGGAGTCCAGTTGCTCAGCCCTTCTTGCCGTCGTCACCGCCCAGAAAGGCCACCCCCTGCGCTCCCTTGGTGAGGTCAACGACGTTGTCTGGATGGCCGTAGAGGCGGCGGAGCACTTCGCTGACCTGCCTGTCCTTGTAGAGGACGTGGGCAGCGGGGCCCGACTCGTTGAGGTAGTAGCTGCTGCGGTCGAAAATCTGAAACTCGGTAGACACGAAGACTATATTACCGAATCGACTACCCAGGGTGGGATCGTGGGCCTGGACAAGGTCATCTACGCGAATTGGGATTTCCGCACAAAAATTTATCACCCTGAAGTCGCGATGCGTAAATCTATTAAAGGCAGCCTTAGATGCATACTCAGAGACATCAATAGATGAATCAAAGGCATCCTGAAATAGTTTTGAGATGCACTCTACGGTGTTTGTTGATTCGCCGGGTATAATATATGTAAATGGGACCAAATTGCGCTTGATATAATACAAAACGGGGAGAATGTCTCGCTGCCTGGCTGTGACAAGGCGGAAGCGGATGCGGTCGAAGACCTGCGTGGCCATGCAGCTCTTCTTGACGAGCAGCTTAGTAACGAGGCTCTCCTCGGTTTTTCGGGAAGGGGTGAACTCATGAAGGTCGAAGCCGAGAGCGAACATTCTGTTGACCACTTCCATCACACGGCGGTCGAGCTTTGCGAAGAGCTCCTTTTCGCTGTGGGGGAGGTGGAAGGCCAACTCTCCGGCCTCGAGGTGATTGACCACGAGCATTACCTTTAATACAAGGCAAGCAAGCTGCGAATAGGCGTTTCGAGAGGAGGCATAAAGGAAGAGGTCCTGGACCTGTGTAGGTTGGGCCACTTGTCCAGGCAGCTTGAGGTTCAGGACGTTTCGAACATAGCGCACCGCTGCCAGGTGAATATCGGCCAGGCGGGCCACATCTTCGGGGCGGTCGGGGTCGAATTGGCATACTTTGAGGAACTCATTAACTGTGGGGATACTGTGATAGTGAAGTCTGGGCCAGTCGATGACCGATTCACCTTGCAGGATGGTCTGAATCTCTTTGAGATCAGCGTGAGTTATGGCTCTGGTGCCCAGCAGATGCTGCAGTGTAAGCGGCAGTGTGACCAGAACGTCATCCATCCCCAAGCCTTTCGTCCCCCAGAAGAGTCGAACGAGAATACTCGCAGGTTCCCATAAATCAAGCGTTTTCTCCCATCGTTGGATGCCGCGTTGCGTCATAACCCGGTCTGCTACATCCCGGATGTGTACTGGGCATAAATGATTCAGCGCAGGTGTTCATTGGGCCCAGCCGGGGCACCAGCGCTTCCGCCGCGCTTCTGCACGGTGGCGAAAGTGCGGGGGCAACTATCGGTGCTGCTCTGCGTTGACAACGTCGGGCGGGCCCATAACTTACCGGCGTTGTAGTTCAGGAGGTGACACATGGCTGGCTTCACTCAAACGATTAAGACGGTAGTGCTGTTAGGGGCCTTGACGGGCCTGCTGATGCTCATAGGCGGGCTGGTGGGTGGCAATCTGGGGATGACCATAGCGTTGGGCGTCTCCCTGGTAATGAACCTCGGGGCATGGTGGTTTTCGGATAAGCTGGTGGTGAAGATGACCAGGGCCAAGGAGGTCACGCCGGCGCAAGAACCTCGGCTGCACAGGATGGTGGATGAGCTTTCCAGGAGTGCAGGGATCCCCAAGCCGAAGGTTTACGTGGTGCCCGATCCCACGCCCAATGCCTTTGCCACTGGGCGAGGCCCGGGACACTCTGCGGTTGCCGTGACGAACGGGCTGATGGATCTGCTGAGTGATCGAGAAGTCCGTGGCGTGCTGGCCCACGAGATCGCACACATACAAAACAGGGACGTGCTGGTGAGTTCCGTGGCCGCCTCTATCGCCGGTGCTGTTATGTGGCTGGCCAACATGGCTCAGTGGGCCATGATCTTTGGTTTTGGCAGGTCCGACGATGATGATGGACCAAACCCGATTGTTCTACTGGTGATGGCCATTCTGGCGCCTATAGCCGCCACACTGATTCAAATGGCTATCAGCCGGAGCCGTGAATACAAGGCCGACGCCAGGGGAGCTGCCATTGCTTCGGATCCGGGGGCATTGGCCGACGCCCTGGCCCGGTTGGACTCGGGGGTGCGCCGGAATCCCGAGCGCAACTCCGGAGCGGCGACGGTGCATTACATCGTGAACGCCTTCTCCGGGCGAAGTATGCTGCGTCTCTTCTCGACTCACCCGCCCATTGAGGATAGAATCGCCCGCCTGCGCGAAATGGCGCGGGGTGGAAGGACGCGTGTCATTTAATAGAGTAATCGGTCAAGAGAGAGCATTGGGCGTACTACGTCGGGCCATGAGTTCTGGGCGCCTCCCCGGTGCCTATCTCTTTGTTGGTCCATCAGGAGTAGGTAAGCGCTTCGCTGCCACGCAGTTCGTCAAAGCGGTGAACTGCAAGAACGCCCCCGGTGAAGGGTGTGACTCTTGCCAGTCGTGCCGAATGATCGACCAGGGAACCTTCCCCGACCTTTTCGTTCCCGAGAGCAAGGGCGGTCGAATACTCAAAGGCAGCAGCGCCACGGAGAAGTCTGGCCAGACGCTCTCGGAGTTGATGCCCCGGCTGCAGTACCGCCCAATGATGGGAAGCCACAAGTTCATGCTGCTTGACCCTGCCGATGGGCTCATCGATGAAGCAGCCAGCATGCTCCTCAAGACCATGGAGGAGCCACCGCCGCTGACCACCTTTATCCTGATTTCGTCCAGGGAGCGCTCCGTACTCTCCACGCTGGTCTCCAGGTGCCAGAAGGTCCGGTTTTCCCCCCTGGGCGAAGCTGAGGTGGCGTCGCTGCTGGTTCAGAACGGTGTTGCCAGAGAAGAAGCGCTGCTTATTGGCAAAGCATCCCAGGGCTCCGTAGGGGCCGCCATGGAGGCATCGCAGGGTGCCTACCGTACCCGGCGAACGCTGGCGTTGGACCATCTCCTGGGCCTCTCAGGTAAGGACCTCCCCGAGCGGGTTGAGAGCGCCTCGGCCTATTTGGCAGCATGCGGAAAAGAGTTCAAAGGCGATGATGGTCGGGCCGGCGAAGAACGAAGGGCGATGCACCTGCTCATTCAGGTCGGCTCTGCCACCTGCAGGGACATGCTCTCCATCCTGGCGGGCGAACGACAGAGTCTGGTGTTCATCGAGAGGGAGACAGTGCTGCGTCAATTGGCCAACAAGATTGGCTACGACGGCGCCATTAGGCTTAGCGCTCTGATGGCAGAGGCGCTTAACGCCATGTCGCACAACGAGAATCCGAAGTACCTCATCAACTGGCTGGGATCAGAGTGGAATCGAGTTATCGCAGCCTGGGAAGCAGAAAAAGGAAAACACGCTTATGTTTGATCGAGAATATTGGGCTCTGAAAGGTAACCAAGCCTTCGAAATGGACCCTCGCGCGGCAGGCGGCGACAGAGTCATCGCCAGCGTGGTTCAGGTGCGGGTGGAACGAACCAAGAAGCTCTGCGTGTTTCAGCACGAAGACCTTACCCTCAGACCGGGCCAGAGAGTTGTGGTGGAGACCGAACGTGGCACCTCCTCTGCCGAGATCATTACCTGGCCAGTGAAGCGCTGGTGCTCGGCCAGGTCCATGAAGTTCATCCTCAGGAACCTTGATACTGCGCAAGACCGCATCTCCCGCACCAAGGGCCAGGCCAAAGAGGAACAGGCCATGAGGGTCTGTAGAGACCTCATAGCGACCTTCCAACTTGAGATGAAGCTCGTTGGCGTGGAGTACGTGTACTGGGAGAACCGGACGGTCTTCTTCTTCGTTGCAGACGGTCGAGTTGACTTCCGAGATCTGGTCAAAGAGCTCTCAAGGGTTCTTCGATGTAGAATCGAGATGCGACAGATCGGTCCAAGGGACGAGACCAAGATGCTGGGGGGCCTGGGGCGGTGCGGTCGCGAATTCTGCTGCGGCACCTTCCTCAACGAGTTCCGGTCGGTCCGAACCAAGATGGCCAAGGAACAGGGGCTGGTGGTGAATCAAGAGAAGATCACCGGCCACTGCCGTAAACTGCTCTGCTGCCTCGCCTACGAGCGCGAGAGCTACGCTGCCCTCCGATCGGCCCTGCCTCCCCTTGGCGCACTGGTAGATACCGAGAAGGGCGAAGGTAAGGTTGTTGAACTGCTGGTGCTCAAGCAGTCAGTCAAGGTTCAGCTCTTCGACAAAGGGGACACCTATGAGGTCTTCCCCGTCTCAGCTCTTAAGGTAAAAGGGGGAGGGAAGCTGAACGCCGACGGCCTCTCGCTGCTGGATGGCGACGATGATGCCGATGATGAAGCCATGCGGGAACTGGAAGACGATGGTGACCCGTCGGAGAACGGCGCCGAGAACGCCCAGGGCCGAGAGAGAGACGGTGGGCAACGCCGCCAGGGGGGCCATGGCACCGGTCCGCAGCAACGTCGCCAGGGAGGCCCTGACTCGCCCCATGGTCGCTCCGATCGAAGGGGCCAGGATAGTCGCCCGCAGCATCCCGGACGCAATGAACCCCATGGCAAACCTGCCGGGCGAAATGATGGGCCCGAACACCGCTCCGGCCCGAAGCCAGACCCCGATAGGAGAAACGACAGGCCCGACCAGAAGCGTGACGATCGGCCCGATCCCAGGCGTAACGACAGAAGGCCGGAAAGGCGCGACGATCGCCACAATGACAACCGGGGTGAGCGTCGAGGCGAGAGGCCCAGGATTCCCAACGCCCCGGACGCCGACAAGCCAGAGCCCCGGCAGGAAAACCCAGCGCCTGCACCCACGCCGCTGCCCGAGGGTGGGGGCGACCAGTGAGAAAGAAAGAGCTTCCCGAAGGCATCCAGTGCTTTGGTGCCGTAGATAGCCACGCCCACGTCGATTTCGGTAACTTCGCCCAGGAGACAGATCTGGTTCTGGCCCGCTCTTTCAGGGCTGGACTCTCCCGCATCGTCCTGGTTGCAAGCGGCGATCTTCCCGAAGAGATCGTTGAAGTTCGTGAGCGGGCCGAAGGCGATGGTCGCCTCTGCTTCGCTGCCGGAGTCCATCCCCACGCTGCCTCCAAGTTCGATCTCCTCTGGCCTTCCGTTGAGGCGGCCCTGGACTCCTCGGCTTGCGTGGCCCTGGGAGAAGTTGGCCTGGACTTTCATTACAACTTCTCTTCTCCTGCCCAGCAGGAAGAGGCCCTTCGCAAGCAGATCGTCGTGGCAATCCAGCGCCAGCTGCCCCTTGTACTCCATGTGAGAGAGGCCTATGGGCCTACTCACTCCATTCTGAGGGAATACGCCCAGTCCTACAAAGGAGTGGTCCACTGCTTCTCCGGAACGGCCAGTGAGGCTACCTCCTTCGTCGACCTGGGTTTCCACGTCTCCTTCTCTGGCATAGTGACTTTTCCTCGCAGTGGGGAGATTAGAGAGGCAGCGGCTTCTGTTCCATTAGATCGGCTCCTAGTGGAAACAGATTCGCCTTACCTGGCCCCCGAACCATACCGCGGCTTTCGCAACGAACCCGCTCTCATCGCTTTCACCCTTAGTGCACTGGCCGAGCTTAGGGGCTTGTCCGCCTTAGAGCTGGCGCAAATCACGAGAAAGAACGCAGAGGAACTCTTTGCCTTTTGACCTCGTGCCTTCTTCCCAAAGAGAATCTATCACCACCTCAGCTTCCCCTAGGGCTCCCTAAAACGCGATAAAAAAAAGAGTTGACACGCCTCCTCCCCTCAAGTTATTAGGAACCTCGGTGGGGTTGTTCCACTTCTTTAACTTGGAGGATACCATGGAGATCAAGAAGATTTCGAACGAAGAATTCCAGACCGTAATCTCGACGGGCACCAGAAGGGCCCCCTATGGCCAGAACCAGGCTCTCCTGAAGAAGGCTGAGACCCAGGCTTCCTCGCTGCACTTCGAGAACGAGAAGAAGGCCATCTCCAAGCTCACGGCTCTCTATGTCGTGCGCAGAAAGATGAATGCTCAGGTGAAGATCGTTCGCCGTGGCGACACCCTTTATGTCGGCCCGGGCGACTACGTTCCCACCATGCGCAAGAAGGGCAAGAAGTAGTATTCTTCGCAGGGCGCCGCTCGTATGCAGCGGTGCCCTGCGGGTCCGGTTCACTCCCTCGAATATCCCTAAACAAATTGGTTCCAGTTTGAGCCTCACCTTTAGGGGTGGTCGAGGGTGTGCACAGGAATGCTCTTGGCATGTTCTATTGGCCATGGGCGCTCCCCTCTTGGTGAAGCCCCTTTGGCAACCTCTTGGTGCGTTTCTGATTAGCTTGCTTCGAACACGGGCCTGAGCCCTTCCAACGCCTTGCGCTGCTCCCGAGACAGTTTGGTGGGTATGCGAACCTGCAGGTGAACCTCAAGAGGGCCTCTCCGCCCGTTCTGTGGGTTCGGCATTCCTCGCTTGGGCAGAGTCACTACCGTGCCTGGCTGAGTGCCGGCCTCTATTTGCACCTCGGCCTCCCCGTCCAGCAGCGAGATCGGAACCGTCCCACCCAAAGCAGCGGTGATGAAGTCGATGCTCACCAGGCGCCTCAGCGTTGAACCCTCCCGCTGATAATCCGGATGATCCGAAACTCGGAACACCACCACCAGATCGCCCGGCGGTCCGCCGTTGACCCCCTGCTCGCCCTCTCCTCGAAGAGGCATGGCATCACCCGAGTCAACCCCCGCCGGAACCGTGATCTTCAGCTTCCTCTCATGCTGCACCTTGCCGTCGCCGCCGCACGCCTTGCATGCCTTGGTGATGACATGCCCCTGCCCACCACATCGCTGACATGGCATGGCTACCGTCATGAACCCCGTCTGCGTAACTCGCTGGCCCGACCCCCCACAGTCCTGGCAAACCGACACACCGCCAGGCGCAGCACCCGAGCCCTTGCACTCACCACAATCGGAGAAGTGCGAGACCGATACCTCACGCTCGATGCCCCGGAAAGCCTCCTCAAAGGTCAGGTCCATGCGAACCTTGAGCGTGGCACCCTTCTGCGGCCTGGGACGCCCGCCAGAGCGGCCTCGACCCATTCCGAACAGATCGTCGAACACCGAATTGAACATGTCGAAAGGCGACATGCCCGATGAGAAGGGGTCTGCCCCACGTCCCTCCAGCCCCCGATGCCCGTACCGATCGTAAATCGCCCGCTGTTCCGAATCCGAAAGCACCTTGTACGCCTCAGTGGCCTCCTTGAACAAATCACCCGCACGCTCATCGCCGGGGTTCGTATCCGGATGAAACTTCACAGCCAGCTTTCGATATGCCTTCTTGATCTCGTCGCTGGGAGCCTCACGGGAGACCCCCAGAACCTCGTAGTAGTCACGCTTCTCGCTCATGAACTCATGCCCCTGTATGGTCCCGCTCCCGCCCACCTGCCGGGACGCATTGCGTCAAAACCTCGGTTAGATCCATCACCGTTGCCCTGCTGCGCTCACGACCCTCGGCCTCTCCCAGAACTTCCCGACAAATGGGGCAGCTGGTCACCACGATGTCGGCGTCGGCAGCGGACAACTGCGTCCAGCGCTGCGAGCCAAGCAGAGCACGAGACGCACTATTGAAGTAAGCACCTCCGCCTCCACCGCAACAGACAGAGTTGATCCCCGAGAGAGAAATCTCAACTCGCCTGCTCTCTGGGATCGCATCAAGAACGGTGCGCACCGAAGCAGAGTCGCCATTGTTCCGCACCATCGTGCAAGAATCGTGGACAACAAGCCGCTTGCTCAAGGGCCCAAGAGTACCCAGCCGACCTTCTGCC
This sequence comes from uncultured Myxococcales bacterium, assembly GCA_964593355.1. Lineage (GTDB taxonomy): Bacteria > Myxococcota_A > UBA9042 > CAIXZC01 > CAIXZC01 > CAYTWV01. Next base: position 3,629 of record CAZQHM010000083.1, on the reverse strand, counting down.
ACCAACCGGGCCAGCAGCGCCGTGTAGTGCATCACCTCGACCTTCAGCCCAAGCTGAGAATAGACGTTGGCGATGGTCTGGTACCCGTGGGGGCAAAGAGTCACAATCTTAGTCACCCCTTTGCTGGTGAAGAGTTCGATGTTATGAGCCGCAAGCTTCTGGAATAGATCCTCACGACCAGTAACCAACGCCGGCTCGCCGCAACACCCCTCCTCGGCCAACACCCCCACAGTGACCCCCGCCGACCCCAGCAGCCTGACCAGCGACGCCGCCCGCTCAGCCCCCGCTCCACCTCTACTTCGACAGCCCACGAACAGCAAATACTCCGTACCACCCTGGGAAGAGTAGCTCGGATACCCCGCTGCCCACTGGGCATCCTGGCCACCCTCACACCCTGCCAGGCAGCGGCCCTCCTGCAAGTTGTTCATGGGCTCCTGGAGCCAAGGAGGCATCAGCCCCTCGTGCATGGCCATTTGCCGCCGGAACCCCGAATACTTCTCCAACTGTCCAATAGAGACCGGGCAGTTAGCCTCACACGCACCACAGAAAGTACAATCCCAGATAGCGTCTCGCCCAGTGGCGTTCAGTAGCGCCCCCTTCTCAAGCTTTCCCCCACTCCTGGCCTTCACCGCATCCAAACCACGCTGCATCAGCCTGGCAGGCCTCAACTGCTGCCCTGCCAAGGCCGTGGGGCACTGAAGCTCGCACCGCCCGCAAGCCATACACGACCAGTAGTCCAGCATCTGCTTGGTAGAGAGATGCTCCACCTCGGAAATCCCCGCCCGGGGAACACCACGGTGCTCCGACTCAACCTCCAGAGCCCTCCCCGGTAATGAACGGGAGAGTCTCACCGATTGACCGGCAAGCATTACGTGCCGAAGCCTCGTCCAGGGGAGAATGGCCAGCAGCAGCGCCAATGACCCTGTGGAGGCCCAATAGCAGTTGGCCTGCCACTCCACCAACGGGGTCTCGCCCCGCCAGAAGGTCATAGCAAATGAACCAAAGAAGCGGCCCGCCGGCCCATAAGAAACCAGCAGTGTCTCCCACTCCTCCAGGTTCTGAATCTTCATGATCTGGCCCGCTCGGAACCCGTCCAGCAGCAGACTGGCCAAGGCAAAGAGCCCCAGCAGCGACAATGCTACCTGACTCTGCAGCGATGGCTGAAGATGCCTGGGCCGAATGAGCCATCGCCGGAACAGACCAAACCCCGTGCTCACCACCAGCAGCAAAGCGGCCACATCCTTCAAAGGCGCATAGACCGCCCACCAGCCCGAGTACGAGAAGAGGGGATCGGCCCCCATGAACGGCTCCAGCAACATCTCGGCGGCCCTTGGAAGCAAGGCCAGAAACGACAGCACAATCCCCCAATGGATGGCGCCGGCCACCGGGTCCTCAACTACCTTTCGCTGGAGCAAGACGTCGGAGATCAGGTCGCCGCTTGCTGCGCCCCCAGCTAGCCCACGTCCCCTCGCCAGCCTCATCGAGCCTGCTATGCGCAGAACCCCGGCCACGGCCGCCAGGAGAGAAATCCCATAAACGGTCAAAAGAGTAGTGGCTTGACCACTCATCCGATTACCTCACCATTGGGGCGGTAGCTGCACCAAACTTCTTCAACAGGAGTGCCCAGCCGACGACACACAACCTCTCGGTCGGTCATCGGGGTAGGGTAGGGCGCCTCCACCAGGGGCACCAGCCATGGGTGGGCTCCGAAGCCCTCCCTGGCCAGTTCTATCACGAGTGGAACATCGCTGCGCACAAGAATTGTCGCCCCCTCACGCAGGTAGGGGCGCAACATCTCAAACATCTCTACATCCAGTACACGCTTCTTGTGGTGCTTCTTCTTCCACCATGGGTCCGGAAACATGAAGTAGACAGCATCCAGCGATGCCTTGGGAAATTGGCCCAGAAGCGCCCTCACATCACCGTAGACAACCCTGACGTTGTCCACCCCCGCATTTTCGCATCGGCTCAAAGCCGACTGGCATAGCCCCTTGCGTACCTCCACCCCCACCAGCCGGTCAGCGGCTCTCATGGTGGCAAGCTCCACAAGGAAGCGGCCCCGCCCAAAGCCTATCTCCAGGTGCCGCCGGCAGTGCGCATCGGAACCGCCCGCAAGAAAGGCCCCCAGCTCAGATGATGCATCCGGGTTCCCCGTCAGGTCCAGAAACAGTGGATGCGTCAGCTTGAAGCCGAAGTCCCGCTGGGCCTTACGCCCCGGATCGCCACCAACCAAGCCCCTCCGCCTGCCGGACTCCTTGACCCCCTCGGCCCCTGCTGTGGAACCATCCGGACCTTCTGCATCTCTTCCAAAGCTCATGTGCCCCTCACCGCTGGCTACCCTGTATATCGGCCGCACCTTGGGGTGTCAAGCGGCCCCAAACGCTGCTCCCCACGTCAACACCGGGCAAGCCAGGGGTCCTCAACAACCAGGCGGTGGATTATGGCTTGTCCGGAGAACGAAGGTCACAAAAATCTCTTTCTCGTGAACAGTTCGACCTCGGGTTGAAGCTCCACCCCGAACCGCTCCATTACCGTCTGTCTGACACGGTCAATAAGCTCGATTACCTGTTCAGCGGTAGCCGACCCCGTGTTGACGATGAATCCCTTGTGCTTCTGGGAGACCATTGCATCACCGATTCGTAACCCGCCGCACCCGGCATCCTCGATGAGCTTGCCGGCGTAGTGCCCCTGGGGGCGCTTGAACACCGACCCGGCACAGAGCGCCTCTGCCGGAAACTTGGAGTGCCGCAAGGCCTTAATAGAATCCATCTTCTCCCGAATCTCCGCCGGCTCACCTCTTACCGCCTTGAGTGCCGTCCAGAGAACCAGCCCGGGCTCCCGGTGAAAAACGCTGGTCCGGTAGCCCATCTCAAGCTGCTCAACGCTGCCCTCCCTCAAGCACCCCCTCTGGTCAAGCCAACGAACGGAAACGATGGAGTCCTTCATCTCGCCGTCATTGTTCCCGGCATTCATATAAACTGCGCCACCAACGCTTCCGGGGATGTCATATATCCATTCAAATCCCGTTACGGACCACTCCAGAGCCCGCTTCGCCAGATCAGCGTCGCAGACGCCCGCCTCGCACTCGATGACCTCACCGACCAACTTACTTGCAGTCATGGCTCCGGCCGTTCTCAGCACCACCCCCCGAACCCCGTCGTCAGGCACCACCAGATTGGACCCGGCCCCCATCACGTACAGCGGAACCTCAGAGGCACCACACTCCTCCACCACCCAACGAACCTCCTCCTCGGTCCGAGGCTCGATGAGCAGGTCCGCCGGCCCACCAATCCCGAAGGTCGTGTAGGCCGCCAGCGGCACCCCCGCCCGTACGGAGCAACTCAATCGCCCCCTTAGGCGCTCCTCCAACTTCTTGATGTTTCCCGACGCCACGTTCTCCTCCTGCGCTGCCTCCCACGACCCATGGGGACGGGCTCACACCAGCCCCCTCGCAACCCCGAGGCAGCGCAAGAGTAGCACTAAACCGCTGGCGTGCACAGGCAGGAATGAGGCTGAAAGCGGTGAACTGGGCACCGCTGCAGCCGTATCCAATCGAACCGCACTCGCTAAGTCCGCAACTCGCAGGAAACATCACCAATTCCTGACTCCGGCCTTGCCGGGAAGTCCAT
>CAZQHM010000082.1:0-20783 GCA_964593355.1 uncultured Myxococcales bacterium | reverse complement strand
TTCACTTTGGGCCTGGTTGCGTTTGCCTTCTCGGTAGCCGGGGGGATTCTGCTGGCCAAGCTGATGAATCTATTCCTGAAGACGAAGATCAACCCTATGATAGGCGCTGCTGGGCTGTCGGCGGTGCCGATGGCCGCTCGAATCGTGCAGGTTGAGGGGCTCAAGGCCAATCCCAGGAATTACCTGCTCATGCACGCCATGGGACCCAACGTGGCGGGAGTCATCGGTACGCTCATCGCTGCGGGCATGTTCCTTGCCCTCCTGAAGTGATTTGGCCTTCAGCCATGGGAGAAAGCGGAAAGCGTTGAAAGAGGCAGGTATCTCCTTGACCGCCTTTCTGGGGGCGGATATTCTGCGCCCCTGAGTCTGTCTCTTTGTCTCTTCGTTGGGAGGTTTCCATGTTGGATCAGATAGTGAAAGAGCTGTCAGCCGTTGCCAGGAAGTCTCGGGTTTTCGTGAGCATGCCTTGGGTGGAGGGGTTGACGCCGGAGTTCCTGGGAAGAGAGGGTGCTTTTGAGGTTGCGGGTCGTTCCGAGGGTTTGGAGCGTCGCCACGGAATCTACCCAATGAACGTGGCAAGTCTCTCTACGCTGGACCACGGCGGCTTGTACGGCGATGGCTGTTTCGAGGGGATTTTAATAAATAACAACCAGGTCTTTCTGTATAAAGAACATTTGGTTAGATGGTTTGAGGGTGCCCAGCGCCTCGGAATCAAGTTCCCGTACACAATGGAAGATATTGGTTGGCAGATAATGCGGACCATACAAGCGGTCGGTTTCGCCGACAACGAGCGTGGCTATCTCAGGCCTGTGCTTACCCGCGGGTTCGGGAATCTCGGCATCAACCCCAAGAAGTGCCTTGCGCCGACGATCTATTGTGTGGTGTCGACGATTCAGCTCTACCCGCCTGAGGCCTATGACCGTGGCATAGAGCTCTCCATTGCCCGCCATGTGCGGCGTCCCAGCCCCGAGGTATTGGACCCGAACGTCAAGGGGCTCAACTACCTCAACAATATCCGTGGCCTCATGGAGACTGCGGGGAGGGGTACCCTTGAGACGTTGATGTTGACCAAGGATGGGTATGTTGCCGAGGCGACGGCGGACAACATCTTCCTCATCAAGCGTGAGGGTGACGGTACCTCGGCGGGTGACATCCACATCTACACACCCATTACGGACTACTGCTTGGCAGGCATAACCCGAGCTCAGATTCTGAAGAATGCCAGGGCCATGGGTTTCACCATCCACGAAGTGCCGGACATGCTGCCCAGCGATCTAATTGGGGCGGGCAAGGAGGCCTTCATGACCGGCACCGGGTGTGGGTTGATGCCCGTGGTGGGGCTGGAAGGAAATGCTGTTGGAGATGGGAAGCCTGGTGAAATCACGAAGCGGCTTCTGGCTGCGATTCGGGAGGACATGGCGGATAGCCGTTATGGGGTCTCGATGCGTGCCACCAGAGAAGAGTATATGGAGTACATGAGCCGCTCTTGACACTGGTTCAGCCCGTGTTAATCTGCTTTAGCCCTGGTCCGAAAGGTGGAGGAACCCCGTGAGCGACGATAAGAAAGACCCCGGAATCCCTGGTGTTACTGGAAGTGACAAGCCTGCTGGAGCCACTGGTGGCGACGGTGGTGCGCCCAAGCCGGACCTGGACGCTCTGCGTGCGAAGCTTGGATTTAAGCCATCTGCCCCCGCCTCACCAACGGCTGCAAGGCCCGGGGTTGCGGGCATTCCCGGCCTGGGTGGGACCAAGCCTGCGGCGGGGCCTGCGGGGACATCGAAAGGCAGTGCTGCGGCGGACTCGGAGCTTACCGGGGAGTTTCATCTGGCAGGTAGTGACGCCGGAGGAGGTTCTCGAGAGCTCTCGGCAAAAGAGCTTGCCGAGTTGGACGCTTCGCTCTCCCGGGGCTCTCGCTCCGTTACTGCTTACGTCATCATAGGGGTCTTTGCCGTGGCCTTCCTTGCCGGCGCCGTTCTGGTGGGGATGCAGGTAGGAAAGGGCATGGGGCAGAGGTCGATTTACAACGAGTCCATCGTTCAGGCGAACAACGTTCGCAGCTACTTCGCCCGTGGGCAGACCGACCCTCAGGGGGTTGAGATGGCCGTGAGGGGTGAGGCGGCGACGAAGCTCAAGGCCGGTCTTGATGCCTTCATGGAGGAGAACCAGGAACTCATCATTGCCTTGAGCGAGATTCGAGACAACAAGGCTTTTCCCGACGACTTCCCATGGAACGATGTGAAGAGCAAGCAACTGGAGGCGCTCTCGGCTCTGCTGGTTGACTACCTCGACACGGCGCCAGAGTACAAGGCCACGGACATCCTGGGTGGCCAGGCCTTTTCTCCGGAACTTGCGGGGGAAGTGGCAAACTTCGTGGGGCGGTCGAACTCTCTGCGCGGTTCGGTGGAACAGGCTCTGACGGCTATTGATATCATTAGAACTGATATCGTGATGCCAGAGGCCCCCCTTGGGGAAATGCAGGACCCCGATGCCACGGCCTTCGTCTTTGCGCCAAATGTTGAGCGCAAAGACACTAAGGTGCTTGAAGCAGCAATAGTGCAACTCAAGAGTCAATTGTCCAATGGTGCTATAGTGACCGAAAAGACCAAGAAAGAGATCAAAAAAGTCGAAAAATGCATCGCCACTAAGATAGATTTCGAGTGGGGATGTACTCCGTGCAGTGCCAAGGCCGAACCCGAGACTGGTAAACAGGAGATCGACGTCTACGACCTTCAGGTGACCGAGACAGTGGAAGAGATTCCGGTGGCAGACGTAGTTGCCCTGGCGGACAAGAAGCCCAGAGAAATCGAGATTCAGCACCTTTACGCCGTGGATATGCTGCCGTACGTCAAGCCTCTGACTGCTCGGATCTCTCAACTGGAGGAGAGGCACGTTCGAGATCGGGCCGCTATCAATGCCGCGGCAGCGTCGGCCCTCAGCATCTTCTTTGAGCGCATGGATGATGTGCAGCGCAAGGCTCAGGAGGTTGACCTTGGCCGCTTGATGAAGCTCGTCAACGAGTTGGCCGAGCAGGAGGCGGAGTTCGTATTGTAGTTCGCCCTGGGCCGAAGCTGGAGGTGACTGTGGCCGGTATCAAGGAATCCCCCGTTCGTTTTGTCTTCCCCAATCTTGTTACCTCAATTGGAATGGGGGTTGGGATTATCTCAATTCTGCTATCTACCCAGGGCCACACGGTGACGGCAGGGTGGCTGGTAGCCCTCTGTGTTTTCCTGGACAAGGCCGATGGCGCTGTGGCTAGATTCTTCAACGCTGGCAGCGAGTTTGGCGTGCAGCTTGATTCGCTCTCGGACCTCATCACGTTCAACCTTGCTCCAGCAGTTCTTGTTGTCTCCGTCATTTCCCAGGACCCTACTATGGGGCAAATGCCGTGGGTGGTGGCTTTCTACGCCACAGCGGTTATCTACGTGGTATGTGGCGCTCTGAGGCTTGCGCGTTTCAACTGCGCTGCTACGGAAGGTAGCGCCCCAAAACGGTTCTTCATCGGTGTTCCCACCACCATGGCCGGTGGGTTCATGGTTACCCTCTTCTTGAGCCTGAATCAGCACCTTGCCGTGGAGCAGTTCGCCATATGGCTTATGCCCGTGATGCTTCTGATGGCGATGCTTATGGTGTCAAATTTTTATCTTCCGAAGCTTAATAAAGACCGAAAATACTCGTTCATTAAATACTTTCAGATTTTCAATCTCATTGTTGCTCCTGTCCTGGTGATTATTCAGAAGTTCCCTGAGTATTTATTTGCACTTGCTTTCCTGTATATATTTGTAGGCCTGACCTGGTCCAATCGAAAGGGCGTTGCTATTGAGTGAGTTTCTGCGGGGGCGCGAAGTCTTCTCTCCGGGGCTCTTGCCGCTGAATTGCACCATTGACAGAGTGCGGGTGTAGGATGTTGAGGAAAGAGAGTACCCTGGCTGCAGTGCTGTTCGTGTTCACGGGGCTGGCGCTTCCCGTTCTGTTCTCCATGGAGCAGCAGCAGGCTCCAGCAGCGGAGCAGGTTCCTTTCATGCTGCGCCAGGCCTTTCTTGAGTTGCGGCTTGATATGGCGGTGAGCGTCTCTCTTGGGGGAGCCGAGCTCGATGAGACTCAGGAGCAGTCCCCGGTTGGGGCTTTTGCCTTTCATGTTGACCCCTGGCTTGCCACCATCACAACCATGGATCCCGCCGTATCGGCCCGGCTGCTCGATTCTCTGGCGCCCATGGCCGCTGCCATGGGACGTCGCACGGATGCGGCCCAATTGCTTGCCAGGGCTGGACACACGTTGCCGGACCAGGCTCCGTGGTCGTGTCTGGTCAGCGGCTCTGCTGCCTCGGTGGATGAGTGCATGAAGGAACTCCCCGAGGGTGTTCCCCCCGAGGCCGCTGCCTTTGCCTCCACGTGGCTGGCGGAGGGGGGGCAGTTGCTGGAGCGTCAGGACATGGAGAGGGTGGGGGTGCTGGTTGGTCCGTTCCTGGGGCGCATGGCAGTGCTGGCCGTTGTGGGCATACTGCTCTTCATTGCAGGGCTGGTGCTGTTGCTTCTGGCGCCAAAGCTAATTCGCCGATTCCGGGCGCAGGATTTCGGGCTTGAGGGGTTCAGGTTCAGCGCTCCTCCGCTGGCAACTTTCATGGTATTCCTGATGTGGTTTATTGTGATGTTGACAGTTCATTTGGTTGTGTGGGCAGGGGCAGAACAAGGTGGAATAAATATAGAAGAGCAAAAGATACCACTAACGGTATTTGCTTATCTTGTATATGCGGCGGGTGGTATCGCTCTAATAGTTATGTTGGGAAGAGCTCAGGTGCATCCTCTGACCAGGGCAATAGACATGCAGATGGGAGACATCACCGGTCGAGCGCTTGCGTTCGGGGCCGCCGGCTACGTTGTGGCTATACCGGTGGTGCTGGCCCTGACTCACATCTCTGCCATGCTTGTGGGCACGGGGCCTGGCGTCAATCCGGTTATACCCGAGCTACTTGCGGCGCGGGGGTCCACGGAGCTTTGGCTGCTGGTCTTCAATGTCTGCGTGCTGGCACCTCTCTTTGAGGAGATCTTCTTTCGAGGCTTCCTCTTCCAGCAGTTCAAGCGGTTCTACAGCGTGCCCAACGCTGCGGCCCTGTCGGCTCTTGCCTTCGCCGCTGTGCATTTGAGCATCGAATCTTTCATTCCGCTCTTCGGGCTGGGCGTGCTCATGGCCATTTCGTATCATCTGGTTCAGTCGCTGTGGGCAGCGATTCTTTTGCACGCTTTGTGGAACGGAGCCACGGTGGCCGTTGTCCTGGTGCTTTTCTGATCGAGTGACCATGATTCCCCGACGCACAACTCCGCTGGGGCTCTGCTGCGAGACATCGAGGGCGGGTGACAGTGTTGTGTTGTGTGGCGCCGGGCGCAAGCGACCGTTCAAGGAGGAACCTATGAAAAGGGCATCCGTTCTGGTTCTATTGTCTCTGTTAATTGCACTCCCCACTCATGCCGAGGGGGCCCAGGCGCCGGACAAGATGCTTGATGCCATGATGCAGGAGCTCAAGCGAAACATGGGCCAGTTGAAGTTTCAGGACTACCCGGCCCCCTATTTTATCTCGTACCTGATGCGGGATGTGAGCGGCTACGCCTGCCTGGCCCGCTTCGGCACCGCCGTCAAGGTGAACAAAGAGTCCAGTCGTGCCCTTTTCGCCGATGTGCGGGTTGGGTCTCAGGAACTGGACAACACCGAAGATCCTTATCCGGGAATGGATCTCGACTACTCCGATCCAATGTACCTCTCTATGGGGCCCCTTGGGGACAACGAACTAGCGCTGCGAAAGACTCTCTGGATGCTCACGGATCGTGAGTACAAGAAGTCTGTGGCCAGCTTCCTGAAGGTCAAGGCCAAGGGTATATACGAGGCGCAGCAGGCAGATTTCGCTGGCAGTTTCTCCCCTGCGCCTGTGGTTGAGCGGATGGAGAAGGCGCTGAAGCTTCCGCCGAAGCTGGACACGTATGCAGAACAGGTGGGGCGTCTCTCGGAGCAGATAGCGGCCAACAAGAAGGTCTTTGATTCGGTGGTCAGCTTCGATGCGGCCCTGTCGCATCGATACTACGTCAATTCGGAAGGCACTCGTTACTTCGTCTCGGAGATGCTCTTTAATGTCTCCATTGAAGTCTTTGCCAGAGCCGAGGACGGCACGGTTCTGCCGCACTCGCTGGTCTACTATGGTCGAACGTTGGAGCAGCTGCCAAGTTTCAAGGAGATGAACCGGGATGTTGCGAGGATGCTCCAGGAGCTTGAGGCGCTGACCACGGCACCGGTGATGCAGCCCTTTAGTGGGCCGACGCTGCTGGAGGGCGACACCGCTGGGGTTTTCCTTCACGAGGCCCTGGGCCATCGTCTGGAGGGGCACAGGCAGCAGGGGAGGGACGAGGGGGGAACCTTCCGAGGAAAGGTGGGCGACGTGATAATGCCCGAGCATCTCACCATCGTGGATGACCCAAGCGTAAAGGAGTTTGAGGGGGAGGGTCTCAACGGTCACTACACCATCGACGACGAGGGAGTCGTTGCCCAGGTAGCGAGGCTCGTTGAGAAGGGCAAGCTGGTCGGATTTATGCTGACCAGAAGGCCCATGGACACTTTCAAGAGTTCCAACGGCCACGCCAGGGCCAGTTGGACTGCCCGCCCTGTGGCTCGCATGGGCAATCTGATAATGACCTCCACGAAGAGTCTAAGCAGCGATCAACTGAAGCAGAGGCTCATGGAGTTGGCCCGTGAACAGGGGAAACCCTACGGAATAATTGTGAGACGGGCCGCATCGGGGTCGACGAACACTTCGAGTTGGGGCTTCCAGGCGTTCAAGGGGTTGGCGAGGCTTGTCTATCAGGTTGATGCCAACACGGGAGAGGAGACGCTGGTGAGGGGGGTCGAACTGGTAGGCACTCCTCTGTCTTCTTTGATGCGCATCGACTCAGTGAGTGACAAGTCGCATGTGTTCAACGGGGTCTGCGGTGCGGAGTCGGGCTGGGTACCGGTCTCAACGGTTTCTCCAAGCCTCCTGCTGCGTGAGCTTGAGTTCCAGAAGTCGCCGCCCAGGCGGGAGAACCCGGAAATCCTGCCGCCCCCGTCCGTTGACTGAAACACGCAGGAGCTAGCGAAATGGCAAAGTACAAATCCGTCTGCTTCTTGCACGGGCTGGGCTCGTCGCCGGAGGGGACCAAGGCTCAGTATTTCCGTGAGCATTTCTTGCGAAGCGAAGTTCCCTATGTTGCACCCGATCTGAACACGCCGGACTTCACAAGGCAGACCGTAACGGCCCAGCTTGGACTCCTCTCGCAGGTCATGGCAACACTGCCCAAGCCGGTGCTCCTCATGGGTTCAAGCCTGGGAGGCTGGTTGGCCATCAGATACTCCATGCTGCACCCCGACGAGCTTGCGGGGGTGGTGCTGGTCGCCCCAGTTACGCGGTTCAATCCAGAGGGTCTGGCGCGACTTACCGGGAGCAGCATGGAGCAATGGCGCCTCGAAGGTGCTATTCCTTTCATGATGGACGGATGGCCGCAGCCACAGTTGCTTGGCTTCGATCTGGTTTTGGATGCGCCGGCCCACGAGGTCCACGAGGCCGTGTTGGATGTGCCGGTGCTGGCCCTTCACGGCACCGCCGACCCCCTCATCCCGTGGGAGGATACGGACCGCTTCGTGGCTCAACAGAGGCACGGCACCTGCTCCCTGCTGCTCAATTGCGACCATACCCTGAACAATAGGCTTGATGTAATCGCCGAACTGATGGCAAACTGGGAAGCCAAAGCCCCCATGAGGAGATGACCGTCAGGCCCGGTGCCGGCGGGTGTGCAGGAGATTATTCGGAGGTGGCTGCGCAGCTACGTGGGAGGTTAAATGGATCCCGCTCTATACCTGAAGATTCTCAAGGCGATTCCGCTCTTCCAGACGCTGAAGCCTGAGGAGTTGGAGGTCATTGTTCAGATAAGCCGGCTGCTGAGGGTTCGCTCCGGGGTAGCCGTGGTCTCCGAGGGTGACGAGGGGGCCAGCATGTACGTCCTGGTGTCGGGAGGTGCAACGGTCTCTCGACGTCTTCAGAGCGGCAAGGTGTTGCAACTCTCCAATCTGACAGCGCCCACGGTCTTTGGAGAGATGGCGCTCATAGACCGCTACCGGCGCTCGGCCACGGTGACAACCACTGCCGAGTCAATCCTCTTTCAAATTGATCTGGTTGCGTTCAATTCCTATCGAGCGGCGTATCATCCGGCAGCGTTTAAGGTTCTGCGGCAGTTGGCCCCGCTAATCTGCGGCCGCCTGAGGCAGATGAACGAGCGCATCGGATTCTACCTTGCCAACCCAGAGCAGGTGATTGGTGGCCGTGAGGAGTGGGCCAGGTTCTGGGAGGGTGGAACCGGCCCAAGTCAAGGCGACGCAACTGTGCCCGGAGGAAAGTGATGAGCCCAGTTCGAGAAGAGCCGCTTCCGTTCATGTCAAGACTTCCCCTCTTCATTGGCTTCTCGTCCCAGGAGGTGGGCCTGCTCTCTACGGTCTTCGAGGTGCGCAGGCTTGCCGACGGCGAGGTGCTTTGGAGGGAAGGCGAGTCGTCACTGCATTTCGCCATTGTGGCCGAGGGTGGCGTGGGAGTCTTCAAGGAACTCAGCGGTGGAAAGCGGCATCGCATGGGTAGCGTCTCAAAGGGGCGCATGATTGGTCAGTTGGGACTGGTGGATGGTGGGCGCCGGGAATCAACTGCGGTTGCGGAGCGTGGTGGATGTGTGCTGCTTGTTTGCCGCAGGGATGACTTCGAGCGGCTGTTCACTTCCAACAGCTCCTTCGCCTTCAAGCTGCTGGATTTCATCGTTACAGACCTGAGCCAGCGGCTTCGGGATGCACTGAATACAGTGGACAGCATCGTCTCCAACCCGGCTGAAGTTTCGGCTCTGCTCATGGACAAACTGGCAGCGTTAGGCAAGAGCGTCCACGAATCGGGTGAGATACCCAAGGTGGTCGTCAAGTCCGGACCTGCAAGAAACTAAGTGCTTTTCGCCCCCGGAACCGAAATTGGGCTTGATGAACCGGGCGCTATGGGCTATATTCGGGCGGCTTCCGGCTTGGTACCGTTTTGTTAACCATTTGGGAGGATATCATGAAGCGGATTTTCGGAGTTCTGTTGGTCGCCATTTTTGCACTTTCTTTCACTGCTTGCAGCGGCGACGACGAAGAGGTCAAGTACCCGAAGTGCAAGACGTCGGCCCATTGCGCCAGCAAGGGTGAGGTTTGTGTGAGTGGCAACTGCGTTGAGTGTGGCAAAGATGCCGATTGCGCCAAGACCGGCGCCTGCATGGGTTGCTCCGGCAACCAGTGCGTGAAGAAAGACAACTGCTGCGTAGACGACAGCCAGTGCGCTGGTGGGCTGAAGTGCAGGGCTAAGCCGAACTCCAAAGAGGGCACCTGCCAGAAATAGCGTCTCCTGATCCTGCCCCCTGACTCCTGCTTGATTCCACGCTCATTTAGTGTACTAATTCCTGGCAATGGGCCAGCCCTGAGGGTCTGGGAACTTCCGAGCCGCACGCATTTGTCTGCGTTGGCGGGCCTGTGGTTTCCAAGTTCACATTGCAGGTGCAACACAGATGACATATAAAACCTATAAGTGGGCAGCTTGGGGCGATTTGAATGCGTTCTTCGGGCTTCTGCTGGACAATCTGACTAATCTGGTGTTGTTGTGGGGCATTTTGCTTGGCGTTGGCTTTCCGTCTGATATCTACTTTTTCTATATGGTCCCCGGGACGGCCGTTGGCGTGCTTTTCGGCGACCTGGCCTACTCGTGGATGGCGTTCCGTCTGGCCAGGCGCACGGGCCGCAGCGATGTCACTGCCATGCCACTGGGGCTGGACACGCCCTCAACGATAGGGGTTGGCGTGGCAGTGCTCATCCCATGCTTTCTTGCTGCGCAGCAGGCAGGTATGGGGGTGAACGAGGCGGGGATGGTGACCTGGAAGGTGGGCATGGCCACCATGATCTTCATGGGGGTTATCAAGACCATCATGGCGTTTCTGGGAAAGGCCATTCAGAAGATCGTTCCTCAGTCGGGGCTGCTGGGCTCCATAGCCGGGGTGGGTATCACGCTGTTGGGCTTCCTGCCCCTGAGCCACATGTACGACCTCCCGCTGGTGGGCATTGTTGCCCTTGGACTGGTGCTGTTCAGCCTTGTAGCCAGGTTCCGCCTGCCCATGGGAATCCCCGGTGCCTTTGCTGCGGTGGTTGTCGGCACGGCAATCTACTACGGGCTTGGTGCGGTGGGGTTGCTTGGGCCTGATGAGGGGGCTCGCAGCTTGGAACTCTCCCTGGCCCTGCCGGTTCCAACCCTGGCGTCTCTGGACGAGTTCGGCAGGGCCCTGGCCTACCTTCCGTTCGCCGTGCCCTTTGGTCTGCTGACCATCGTGGGGGGAATCAACGTCACTGAGAGCGCCCGGTGCGCCGGTGACGACTACAACACCAGGAACATCCTGCTTGTGGAGGCCGGTGCCACCTTTCTGGCTGGCTTATTCGGGGGTGTCGTCCAGACCACGCCATACATTGGGCACCCGGCATACAAGGCCATGGGGGCTCGTGCTGCCTACACCCTGGCTTGTGGTCTGGTGGTTGGGATAGGGGCGATGCTGGGCCTGGTCTCCTGGCTGGTGGCCATTATACCGGCGGCGGCGGTTGCCCCCACCTTGCTTTTCATCGGTGTCGCTATTGGCGCGCAGGCTTTCGAAGTGTGTCCCAAGAAGCACTACCCTGCTGTTGTCATAGCCCTCATACCAGTCATAGGAGAGTTGGTCCGCATCGCCTGCGTGTCGATTCTGTTCGACAGCGGCATCTCGGGAACCCTGGTTGGGGCCGATGGAGCCAGGCTTTTCGAGACGGCCACCCTTTTGGGCAGGGGATTCATTCTGACCTCGATGTTGTGGGCAGCGGCGGTGAGCAAGTTGATAGATGGTCTAGCTGTGCAAGCATCGGCATATATGGTGGTAATGGCGGTTCTGACGCTATTCGGGTTCACCCACTCGGTGTCGCCCGACGGCGGCATCTACCTGCCTTGGAACCTTGAGGAGAGCACCACCGTGTTGCACCTGGCTCTGGCCTATGTGGGGCTAGCCGTGTTATGGGTATCAATGGGTGCCGGTCGAAGGCCCGAGGGCAGTGAGCAATAAGGAGCACGCATGAGCGGAACGTTTCCCGGAGTGGACCAGTGGCGCCGCAGGGCGTCGGAGGGGTTCAAGAAGGCCTTCGGGCTCAATCCCGAGGTGGTGGCCGTTTGCCCCGGCAGGGTCAACATTATCGGCGAGCACACCGACTATTCTCAGGGCTTCGTTCTGCCGGCAGCGATTCCCTTGTACACGGTGGTGGCGGTATCCGAATCGTCCGGTGCCGAGTTGGAGGTGGTCTCTTCCACCTTCGGGAAGCAGAACGTATCTACGGTGGCCCCTGCGAAGCGCGGGGTTTTTTCCGACTATATCCTTGGGGCTGTCTGGGCGGCCGGGCTCAGCGGCCGTGGCTTCAAAGTGTACATCGACAGCAATCTTCCAGCGGGCAGCGGGCTCTCGTCGTCGGCTTCGCTGCTGGTGGGGGCCGTTTCGGCGCTGAGTCGCTTCTCGGCACATGCGCTCACACCGCTTGAGGCGGCCATCGCCGCCAAGCGTATTGAAAACGACTTTGTGGGTGTGCCCTGCGGCTTCATGGACCAGTTCGCCGTTGCCATGGGGCAAGAGGGGCGGGCGCTCATGCTCGACTGCCTAGACCTGCACTACACTCCAATCTCAGCCTCGCTGCCTGGTGCAGAGTGGGTCGTTGTGTTCTCCGGCCTGCACAGAGAGCTGGCTTCGGGCGGCTATGCTGTGAAAGTTGAGGCCGTGAAGCGTGCTTCAGCCAAGCTCTCACAAAACGTTGCGATGGGGGAGCAGTTTCTTCGCTATCTCATGCCGTACGACATTAGAGAACTTGCCGAACTCTACGGGCTGGATGAGCAGGAAACGGCTGTGCTCAGCCACGTCTGCAGCGAGAACCATCGTGTGCACAGGATGCGCTACGCACTGGAGCGGGGAGACCAGCTTGCTGCCGGATGGCTTCTTGACGCCGGCCATCAGTCGCTGTCTAGGCTCTTTGGCGTCTCTACTCCGGCCATCGATTCTTTCGTCCAGTCGGCCAGGGCTCTCTCGGGCGTGCTCGGGGTGAGGCTGACCGGGGCCGGCATGGGTGGAAGCCTTGTTGCCCTAGTTGAGACATCCAGGGCGCAGGCCTTCATGGACGCAATGGATAGTATGATTCCAGCTATGTTGAGCCCTCGTGGGCAGGCATATAGAATCGGTTCGCCATGTGAAGGAGTGAACGTATGGACGCTATAATATTGGCAGGTGGTTTTGCAACAAGAATGTATCCACTCACCCTTAATAAGGCCAAGCCTCTGCTGGAGGTGGCTGGAAAGCCTTGTCTCGACCATATCATCGAGTCGCTGGCGGTGCTAAAGGAGATGGGGCTGAAACGAGTGGTGGTGCTCTCTAATGAGCGCTTCGTGGATGACTTCCGCACTGCCGTCGCAACGAAGCAGTGGCCTGTGGAGGTCATTGTCGCCAGCAACGGCGTTGTGAGCCTTGAGACCAAGTTGGGTGCCATCGGCGACATGGCAAAGGGGGCTGAGTGGATCAGCGACGGAGAGCCCTTCCTGGTTCTGGCGGGTGACAACGTATATGACTTCTCGCTCCGGGGGTTCATTGAGGAGTACTACAAGCGTGGTGAGGCTCCGGTCGTGTTGACTCAGAAGACAGAGGAGCTGTCGGAGATAAAAAAGTACAACAATATGAAGCTTGGGGCAGATGGCAAAATACTGGAGTTCATTGAGAAACCGGATGTGCCATGGGACTATGAATTTGCAACATGTATCTACGCCTTTCCGCCAGATGTGAAGAAGGAATTGAAGAACTATCTGGAAGCGGGGCTGGATCCTGACAAGGCTGGGTACTTCATTGCCTGGCTGGCCAGCAAGCGGCCGGTTTACCCCTACCTGGCCAAGGGCGTGTGGTTTGACATTGGCAGCATGGAGGACATTGCCCGTGCGGAGAGTCACTTTGCGAAATAGCCACGGGGCAGTTTGTAGGTTCGCTGGACATCTCGTGGGTCTTGGCGGCAGGACCCTTCTGGCGCTGGCGCTCTGCCTGGTGCTGGGGCTCCCCCGCGGAGCATCAGCCAGTCAGGGTGAGTCCTATTGGACCGCTGGAGGCCGCTACATGGCAAGGCCCTCGGCGGATGTGGTTGTCCACGGGCTGAGCCTTGGAGGTGGTCTTGGTTGGTTCCCCTCGGATTTTGCCATAGGCGAGGTGACGGGAGAGTATGGATTGGGTTTTGGGGGCGGAGTGCACCACTTCATTGCTTTGCAGGGCCATTTTCGAATGCTCATCGACGCCTTCGAGTGGGTTCCCTCTATTGGACCGGTGGCCGGGGTTACCTTTTACTCTGCGCCCCAGGATTCAGCCGGGGCCATGGTTGACCTTGGTCTTGAGGCCTGCGTAGCCTGGCGAGGCAGCAGGGAGTCATCCTGGAAGGCTTGCGGCACTATGTCACTGGTGCCCACATCGGACCATTACGACGCTTCGTTTACAATAGGGGTTGGCTTCGACGGCTTTTTCGGTCTTTGATGCGCTTGGATGACTGGCCCAGGGGCCGTGTATTCTGGGAGGCCTGAAGCCGTCAACCACGTTTTCTGGTCAGGGCTGCGGCAATCAGCGACTTGAAGAGGGGATGGGGCGAGAGGGGTCGAGACTTGAACTCCGGATGGGCCTGTGTGGCCACATAGTGGGGGTGTCCCGATATCTCGATCATCTCTACCAGGGTGCCGTCTTCGCTGGCGCCACTGATAACGAGGCCCCCCTCCTTCAGCCGGCCGATATAGTCCGGGTTGACCTCGAAGCGGTGGCGGTGCCGGTCTGAGACCAGCGTGCTCTGAAAGATCTGCGATGCTTTGGTATCTTTGCCCAGGTGGCACTCCCAGGCGCCCAGGCGCATGTTGCCGCCCTTGCGGGTGACACCAAGCTGGTCGGGCAAGAGATCTACCACGGGGTGGGGTGTCTGAGAGTCGAACTCGGTGGAGTTTGCCTGCGTAAGGCCAACGACGTTTCGTGCGTACTCAACCACGGCAAGCTGCATGCCGAGGCAGATTCCGAGGAAGGGCACTCCCTGCTCTCGGACCATTTGGATTGCCCTGATCTTGCCTTCGATTCCCCGGACTCCGAAGCCCCCGGGCACAACCACGGCGTGTATGTCCGAGAGGTCGACGGCTTCGCCCTGTTCCAGGGCTTGGGCATCCAGGTACTTGAGCACCACCCTGCAGTCGTTGGCTACCCCACCATGCACTAGGGCCTCGTTCAGGCTTTTGTAGCTCTCAACAAGGTCTACATACTTACCAACAATGCCGATGTTCACTGTATGGCGGGCGTTATGGAACGCTGCCACGAACTCCTCCCAGGGGCGAAGGTCCGGCTTGCGGGCCCAGATGTTGAGGTGCTCGGAGATCCTCTCGTCGACTCCCTCTTCGTGAAGCCGAAGGGGCAGCTCGTATATCAACGGGACATCCTGCGCTGCAAGCACGCAGTCCTGCTGCACGTTGCAGAAGAGGCTGATCTTTCGTCTGGACTCCGCCGAAAGAGGCCTGTCCGTGCGGCATACCACTATGTCGGGCTGGATGCCAATCTGTCGCAGGGCCGCCACGGAGTGCTGGGTCGGTTTGGTCTTGGTCTCGCTGGCCGTGGAGATATACGGAAGCAGAGTCAGGTGGATGAAGAGGGTATTTTGCCGCCCCACTTCCAGCCTCACCTGCCGAATGGCTTCCAGGAACGGCAAACCCTCGATGTCGCCCACGGTGCCGCCCACTTCAACAATGCAGAAATCGTGGTTGTCCGCAGCCAGATGGATTCGCCGCTTGATCTCGTCGGTGATGTGCGGAATGACCTGGACCGTGGCCCCGAGATAGTCACCGGCCCGCTCAGCCTGGATGACCGTGTCGTAGATCTGACCCGTAGTAAAATTATTGATACGCTTCATGTTTGTTGATATAAAGCGCTCATAATGACCAAGGTCAAGATCTGTTTCAGCACCGTCTTCTGTTACGAAAACCTCGCCATGCTGAAACGGGCTCATGGTGCCAGGATCCACATTGATATATGGATCCATTTTTACCATTGTCACCGAAAGCCCTTGTGCCTCAAGAATAGCAGCTATACTTGCTGCCGTGAGGCCCTTGCCAAGGGATGAAACAACACCTCCGGTAACAAAAATATACTTTGTGTCTCTTTTTCGACTCATTTTATTCTGCTTGTTGGTTGAGAAGGCGAGAGGCAGGTACTACAGGATTTCCTTGAGGGCAGTTGCCGGCCGGAAGACAACGGTCTTGCGGGCGGGAATCACGATGATCTTGGTAGGATCCAGGGGGCTCTTGCCCTTGCGCTCAGCTCTATCTCTTACGGCGAACGAGCCGAAGCCCGGATAAGCGAACTTTCCTTCTTCCTTGAGGCTCTCGCCAAGGGCCTTGAAAAGGGCGTCCAGGACTGCGCCAGCATCCTTCTTGGTCAGGTCGCCTTTGATTTTGTCGATGAGTTCTGCTTTGGTCATGGCCTTCTTCCCCTTGAAATTTGGTGTTACGGCACGGGAACTCCTCTTCCCTCGGGGGAATGGCTAGCACCATTTTTTCTGCGATGCAAGCAAAAAACTCACCTTGAAAATGGGTCCCAAGCACGAAACAGATGTGGTAGTCTCCCACGCTGCGGAAGCGGGGCCTTGTCGGGCCGCGAACCGGCCCTGTTACCGGCTCTGGTCTGTTGTTGGCCCCAGAGAGCAAAGTGGGTGGATATGTGGACGGAATTGGCGATGACATGGAGCTGTAGATGTTAGCATATCTAAACATAAGCAATCTTGCCATTATGGAAAGAGTACAGGTTGAGCTCTTCCCGGGGCTCACGGTGATTACCGGTGAGACCGGGTCTGGCAAGTCCATGCTGCTGAAGGCAGTGGGGCTGCTGATGGGCGGGCGCGTCACGAAGGAGTTGTGCCGAACCGGAACCAACGAACTCTCAGTTGAGGGGGTGTGGCGCCTCGGTCTTCATGCCGGGCCGCACCTGCTGGAAGCGCTGAACCTTGAAGAGGGTGAGGCTCTGCCCGAGGAGCTTGTACTGCGTCGCTGGGCCCGCCTGGGAGAGAGTGCAAAACGGGAGCGCTTCTTCGTTGGTGAGAGGTTGGGAAGCGCAGGGGAGGCTTCGAAGCTTGGCGAGGAGCTGCTCAACCTCAGCAGTCAGCATGAGTCCATCCGGTTGTTGCGCACGGAGGAGCACCTTCGGCTGTTGGATGCCTTTGGTGAACTACAGGATCTTTCAGGCCGATGTGCTGCCAGGGCCCGGGAGTGTGGCGACTTGGAGCGTGAGGCGGAGCAGGTAGAGCAGCGGCAAGCCTGGCGGGAGCGGCGACGTGGTGAGTTGGAGGCTGTCATCGAGGATCTTGAAGGTGTTGACGCTCAGCCCGGCGAGGAGCGCTCGTTGCACGATGAGATAGAACGGCAGAGCCACGCTCTTGAGATTAGAACCGCCTTGGCCCGCTGCCTCGAGTTGTTGTACGAGGGTGAGGACGACACCGTCTCCCGGTTTGCCTCCGTTGAGCGTTGGCTGTCGGGCATTGGTCGGTTCGAGGCGGGTGTTGCGCCGCTGCTGAAGCGCCTCTCCGGGCTTCGGGCAGAGACCGAGGATATATCCGCCGAATTGCGTCACATCGATGCCCGCTGTGAGAGCGACCCAGAGGAGCTGGACCGAATGCAGAGCCGCCTTGCGCAGCTTCAGAAGCGCTGCCGGCGCTACGGCGTTCAGGATGCGGATCATCTTGCGGCGCTGCTGGGTGATGCCAGGGTCGAACTCTCCGGGTTGGAAGATGAAGATGCCAGCCTGGAGAAGCTTCGTGAGCGCCACGCCGCTGCAGTGCAAGAGTACTGGTCCGTTGCCAGGGAACTTCATTCCATGCGGGTGGAGGCGGCCCAGCGGCTCTGCAAGGCCGTTAAGGAGACTCTGGCCCTAGTGGAGATGCCCAAGGCTACCTTCGAGATCCCCGTGGTGTTTCAAGACAATCGGGTCTCCGTGGCCGGTGCCGACCACGTAGAGTTCCTGCTCTCGGCCAACCCGGGAAGTCCCCCCAGGGCGCTGAACAAGATAGCGTCGGGTGGCGAACTCTCCAGGGTTTTGCTGGCACTCAAGGTGGTCCTCTCCGACGTTTACGAGGTGCCTACCTACGTCTTCGATGAGATAGATTCGGGTATCGGGGGAAAGACCAGCCTGGCCGTCGGGGCCCTGCTGCGCTCCCTTGCCGAGAAGCACCAGGTAATCGTCGTCACCCACACAGCGCAGATAGCAGCATACGCCGACAACCATCTATGTGTGCGCAAGAGCACCAATGGAGAGTCCACCTGGGCCGAGGTGGCGAACTTGGTGACAAGCCAAGAGAGGCAAGAGGAGCTGGCCAGAATGCTCTCGGGCATGGAGGACTCGGCAACAGCTCTGAGCCACGCCAAGGAGCTTATGGAGTTAGCCTCAGCAAGGTAGTTTCGCCTCTGCAGCCAGCCGCTCTGGCCACGCCGGACCCTATCCGTGGACTTGCCGGTTCTGCCCACCCCAGGGAGCCAGCAGGCGCCGTGGGAACAGAGCTTGTGGCAAGCCCGTTTGACTTCATCAGTCCTGGTTCTTTCTAACCCACGGCAAGTCATGTCGACCCGCCTGCCACCGGAATCTCCTGGAGGTTCATGAAGGGCGCGCTATTGCTGCCCTGACTCCCGATTTGTGGTTCAAGTGACAACAATTGTCGGGTGAGGAATTGACGGTCTTCCCGCCACAGCGCCCGACGCAGAAGACCGGCCCCCGAACTTGAATCAGGGCTGATGCGCAATTGTAGAAACCCCTTGACAACCCTCGCAATTCTGGGATGCAGGTTCCGGAAAATCTGGCCGGTGAATTCCAGATATTCTGTCCTCTACAATCACGGTCTGACCGATTGGGTCAACGCCGAGATGTTTTGTCCGGATGGATGGTCCGTCGAGCTGGATAAGACGTCCATTTTCCAAGATACGGTCAACGATGGCCTCGGCGAGGTCCTGGTCGTGCAGCACGGTTTCCCAGTCGGCAAGGCGATTCTTGGTCAGTAGGACGGGCCTCTCGCGATGATGCCTTTTGTTGACGACGTGGAAGAGCACGTTGGCGGCGTCCACGCCGTAGGAAAGATAGCCCAGTCGGTCTGTTTATGTGGATCGCAACATAGATTGATGAACTAGGCTACCTGCCATTCGAAAAGAAGGCAGCTCATCGCATCCAGGTAGGGTGCGTGCTGTGTCGGGCCCGCCAGCGGGCCTGACACAGCACCGGCTCCGGCCTCACCAGCTGGCCATGCTCGGTGGGTCAGTTCTAGTGGCGCTTGACACCTGCCGATGCAGGGCAAAGTCTGCTTCTATACCAGAGTTTCCTGCCACAGCGGCCAACACAGAATACTGCCCCCCAAACTTGATCAGGGGCTGGGCCAACTGATGCATAGGTTTTGACCCGCTCTGGGGCCTGGTGTACGGTTAGGCAAGTGATGTGGGGGTGGAATGGAAAGCAACTGCCGAGTTCGCTTCGCCCGGTTGGGGCCGATCGAGAATGCGGACATTGAATTGAAACCCTTCACAGTGTTTCTGGGGCCCAATGGCTGCGGAAAGAGCTACTTGGCCAACGCACTCTTCTTGGCGCTTACCCAGGACACACTGTTGCTGGCCGGTTCTCCCCTGGAAGAGCCAAGTCAAGTGGAGGATGGGGTCGTTACCGCCAAGTTCGGGAGGGCCGCTCTGCTTTCCCGCTATATGGAGATTGTCTCGCAGAGACTGCGGCAGTCGTTCCAATGCCCCAAGGTCGCTTTGGAAGGATTCGAAGCCGTATTCGATTGGATGCCCGAGTCGGACGTGACGGTCGTCCGCGCAAAACTGCCGCAGATTGAGCGTGCGGCGAAGGAAAGTCCCCCTGAATTCACGTACAAGATCACTTGGAAGGAATCCAGTGGAGAAGAAGTTGACGTGCTACTGAAGTTCAGCCCCGACCACATGGGGCCACCCCCAGGGGTCTCGCCTGTCAAGTGGTGGGACCTGTCTGCCGCAGCAGGGGTTGCTTTTGCGTTCAAGAGACCGCTGGTGAGCTTCTTGCCAGCGTCTCGCTCAGGCATCATGGCACTTCTGCCACACCTGATGGATCGCACGCTGCGCGCCTCCATTGCGGGGAATACCCCTTCGGCTGAGGACGCGTTTTTGCCACCGCAGGTTGCGAGTTTTGTCCGGGATCTCTCGCTCATTTCCCGGCAGAAGCAGGGGCCGTTTTCGAAGATTGCCGAGTACCTGGAGAGTAATGCCGCAGGCGGCAAGTGGACTCGTCCGGCGGTGAACACGGTTTCTCCTCCGAAGTTTCTCTTCCAGCCAGCGCAATGCGACCAGGCACTGGACGTGGGCCTCGCCAGTTCTGGTGCGGTGGAACTGTTGCCACTGATTGAGACCCTACGCTACCTGGGCAACTCAGATGGTTCCAAACATGTTCTTTTCATCGAAGAACCGGAGGCACACTTGCACCCGGCCGCCCAGCTTGTGGTGGCTCGGGCACTGGTCATGGCAAGGAATCTCGGTCTTCGGGTGGTAGTGACAACACATAGTGACTTCTTCGTTCAGGAGCTGAATAATCTCATCAAGTTGCATAATGTGGTCGGGAGCAAAAGGACCATAGAGAAACTGGGGTTGGATGCCTCTTGGGCTCTGAGTGCTGCGGACGTAGGAGCTTACGCATTTGTGGCTACAGGAAGCGGGAGCTACAAGCCGCTACCCGTTGAGGTGGAAGAGGGCGGGATCCCCGTCACTCAGATTAACGAGGTGATCGTCGCTCAAACAGAGCAGTCTGCGGCGTTGCTGGGACTCCTTGAGAAGGCGAAGAAGAAGAAATGAGGGAGAGTCTTCGGAAGATGGCCGAGTGCGACCTCGCTGAGGGGTTGGCCACGGTGCTGGTCGACCAAGAGTTCGTTGTGACGAACCAAGAGGAACCCGTTCAACTAGACCCGCTGGATACTGTCACCGTTCGGGTGGGAAGTAGCGAGACCATCTCGATGCGTCTTAAGCAGCGGCACCTTGGCCATCTGTCGTGCAAGAAGAACCCGGATGGCCTCTTCCTTCTTCCTCGGGACGATGGCAGCGTAGTGGTCCTCGCAATAGAGGTGAAGCAGACGCTCAACGCTCACCAGTGGGAGAAGGCTACGGCACAATGTGTTAACGGGATCCGGTTCGCAAGGGCGACGGTCAGAGGGATGCCGATGGTGACCGCCAGGACACATCTGCGCTGGGCGATTCTCTATGGGAGGAAGGTTGAGACAGATCCGCAGTGGCTGAAACTGGCCGCTGCCCGACACTTGGATGTGGAACTCCCCGATGGCGTTGAATCTGCGGCGGGCTTCATTCGGCAGACCCGGCGAGATGAGCTGATTCCCATTGAAGATCTCGCTCAGATGCCGTAGCCCGGTCAGGGGCAGTTCACCTCAATCCTCCATCTTCGCCTCATCCGGCAGCGTGGCACGAATGGCTGACTTCAACTGCTCAACCGCCTTTGCAAGACTCTCCGGCTCCCAGACAAGTGACCGTTCAAGATGGCGCGGGGCAACGGAGGCGGAACCTTGGAGGCAGACTGTTCACGGCAAGTTTGCCCATGACAAGGGGTGCCGAGATGCAGACCAGGGAACTGACCAAGAAGGAATGGAAGGAGGTGCT
>CAZQHM010000081.1:8507-20832 GCA_964593355.1 uncultured Myxococcales bacterium | reverse complement strand
TCTCGGCGGACCAGGCATCCGGAACCCTCCGGTCACCGCTGAGTCGTTTGTTAACGAAGATCTAACCTGGCTCTCGTTGTGCCTGAATCCTGGTGCTGTCTATTTCCCCTTGATGCCGATGACGTGAAATTCGACTACACGACAGGAGACAACCATGAATGATATAGCTCTCTTTCTCCTTGTTCTCTCCCTCACGGGAATCTTGGCCCAGTTCGGAATGTGGTTCGCCACCTACATCAAGCTCAAGCGGGGAAAGGCCGAAGCACTGGAGGCGCTGGCCAAGCAGGCTTCTATTCGGTCGGTTCTGGGGAGCGCAAGCTTCTTGCCACCGGTCACTGTGCTGAAGCCCCTGGCAGGCACTGACGGTGAACTGCTGGAGAATCTCCGCTCCTTTGCCCGACAGGACTACCCCCAGTTTGAGCTCGTTTTCGGCGTTCAAAACCCCGGGGACCCAGCAATCGAAGTCGTTCGCAGCCTCCAGGATGAGTTTCCCCAACTGGCCATTCGGCTCGTAATGACCCAAGACTCGCTGGCCGGCTATAACCCCAAGGTCAACAACCTGGTGGGCATGATCCCCGAGGCCAGCTTCGAGTACCTCGTCATCAGTGATTCTAATGTCAGGGTGGCCCCAGACTACCTCAGGACCAATATTCAGCACTTCCGCAACCCCGTCGTCGGAGTCGTCACCAATCTCATCAGGGCAACAGGGGCCCTCAGCGCTGGCTCTGTGCTGGAAGGACTGCACATGAACACCTTCGTCATGGGCTCTGTCAGTCTGGCCGACATCCTGGCCGACCGCACAGTGGTCGTGGGAAAATCGATCTTCTTCCGAAGAACACAAATGAATCAACTGGGAGGCATCGAACGCTTCGCCAACTACCTGGCCGAGGACTACCTCATGGGACGCGCCTACGCCAAGGCTGGCTACGAGGTTCACCTCTCTGGATACACCATCGACACCATTACCACCCGCTGGAGCATCAGCCAGTTCCTCAACCGACACACTCGCTGGGCGCAACTGCGTTGGAACATCAACCGCCCCGCCTATGTCGCCGAACTCCTCACTAACTACCCATTTTGGAGCCTGCTCATGTGGGCCGCCTCAGGCTTCACCCTTCTGGGACTCTCCGCTATGGCCAGCCTCTGGGGCATCAAGATACTGGGGGATATGCTGCACAATCGTTTCTTGGGACGCCCCCTACCCTCGCAGTACTACCTTCTCTCTCCAATGAAGGACATCCTGGTTGCCCTAATCTTCCCCCGCCCCATTCTCTCCTCCAAGACGAATTGGCGAGGCACTCCGCTTAGAGTCAAGAAGGACTCACTACTGGTGCCGGCCGCCACTTACCACCATTGAGCAATGGTGCTCGTGGCCTGGTCAGCGAGGTTGGAAATTGAGTTGGATGAGTGGGGGATCAGGGCTTGAAGCCGATGGGGAAGCGCCGAGCGAAGAGACCGTATCCTTTGGGCTCCGAGGCAAGGTCTTGGCCAATGGAGTTCCAGACCACAACAAATGCACCATCGCCCAGAGAGAGAATCCGTGGAGCCTCCTGAACGCCGGCCGTGGTCTGGTTCACAACGAAGTCGCCGGTCACCGGAGTGTCACCCGAGAAGCGTCTTCCGATGATTCCACAATCATTGCCGTCGCCGCCGATGCCGGAGTCGGTGTTCGGGCAGGATTGCCAAACAACGACATAGCCGCCGTCGGGCAGGCCAGCAATCCGTGGTTGTGTCTGCTGGCCCGCTGTTACCTCGTTGAGCCGGAACTCTGCCCCAACCTTTGTTCCGGCCTGAGAGAAGATCTGCCCGAAGATTCCCGAGCCGTCTCCATCTTGGCCGGGGAAACTCTGCCAGACCAATACGAACCTTCCGTCAGGCAAGAAGGCAACGTCGGGCTTCTCCTGTTGGCCCACCAACTCGCTGTTCACCACGAATTCGCCCGTGCCTGCCACGGCGTCGGTGTAGCGCTGGGCGAACACCCCGTTGCCTATGCCGTTGTCCTGGCCTTCGGAGGTCCAGGCCACGACGAAAGAGCCGTCGGTGTGGAACCCCAGGCTCGGATCCCGCTGCGAATCCTTCGTGTAGCTGTTGACTCGGTAATCGGCTCCCTTCATCACCAGGCCGCCAAGGTAGTGCTGACCATAGATGCCGTCGGAACTCCCGTCTACCGAGCCGTCAGACTGCCAGATGGCGATGAGATCCCCCCGGGCGTTGACAAAGGCGGCAGGTTGCGTCTGGTTACTGTCCACCTTCGCGTTGAGGCGACGCTCATTGGCTAGAACCTCCCCCATCAAATCGAAAGCCTTGGCCCCAATGTCCTTGAGCGACCCCTCAAAGAGCCCCTCGCCTTCCCAGAGCACCCAATAGGCTCCGTCAGGACGTCCTGCCACTGCGGGCCTCGTCTGTGAGCCCTGGGTGGTCGTTGGGACAACAAACTCGTCGGCGTAGGGAGCCCCATTCTTGCGGAAGTGTTTGGCAATCACTCCCCAACCTGAGCCGTCTTGAGGGGCAGTAGAAACGTTCTTCCCACTCTGCCAAACAATGACGAAGCTGCCATCGGACATCAGCGCCATGTTTGGATTCTTCTGGTCTTCCATGGTGTAGGAGTTGACCGGAAACTCCTCGTTCCCGGGACCACCCGGCTCGACGAAGAGGTCGGCGTCCCCCACATCGAACCCTGGCTCGGTGTCGTCGCCCGGTCCATCCTGGTCAGGGGGCGTGGCACCGTCAGGAAGCAGGTATCCGTCATCGCCGGGCTGCAAGGAGTCGCTGTTGAAGGTGATGTCGCCATCTTCGCTCTTGGTCCCATCGTCGCTGCTGCACGCACCAAGCCCCAGTGAAAGAACAGCGGCCGCTACTGTGAGAATTCTGCTCATTGACACCTCCTAAAGCGGCGACATGCTACCCGTCAGCGGCTGACCTAGCAAGAGTTTCGGTATCCGGTGGGTGCGGGACCGTTGCCGGGGACCGGTGCGTCCGCCGGGTGCATTTCGTCACCGGCGTGAACCACAGGAGGGGGCAAGTATCAGCGCTTCGATGAACTTCCCTATGGCGTCGCTGTGGTTCGAACCGATTATCAGATCCGCAGCGTCACACGTCGAAGCACGGCAGTTCTCCATGGCAACCCCAAGACCTATCTCTCCCACCATCCGCGTGTCGTTCTCCCCGTCGCCGAACACCACCACCCTCTCCTGCGCAAGCTTCTCCTG
The DNA here is from genome assembly GCA_964593355.1 of uncultured Myxococcales bacterium. Lineage (GTDB taxonomy): Bacteria > Myxococcota_A > UBA9042 > CAIXZC01 > CAIXZC01 > CAYTWV01. Next base: position 17,623 of record CAZQHM010000081.1, on the reverse strand, counting down.
CTTCAAGACCTTGGCAATAGCAACAGCCTTGTCAGTCTCGGGGGAAACTACCTCCACCGTCCTCGAGGAGGTGACCATGACGTTGGCTCTCCCCGCCAGAAGCGGGCGAAGGGCCTCGGCAGCCTTGGTCCCAGCCTCACGGTCCTTCACAATGAGCATCACCTTGACGGCTTTGCCGGAGAACCCGGCCGCCAGCTTCTTGTCAACTTTGGTCTGACTAAGCCCCGCTTGCTTCACAAACTTGATGAATGCCTTTTCCCCTCGGTCGGCGAAGATTCGCTGCTCCTCCTGAACAAGCACCCCCTGAACCGATGGAAGAGGTCCAGCCTTGGCCACCACCTCTCTGACAAGGCCACTATCCATGTATTCCGCCCATAACAAAGTGCCACCGTCGGGGGAATAGACCACGGCACCGTTGGAGAGAACCAGCGGAAGGTTGGGCTTCAACTTCTTGAGGTGGGGCCGCACCTGCTCAATCGTTCTGCCCGATGCGAGCCCGAACCGCCCCCCACACTCCATGAATCGCCCCAGCGCCCTGAGGCTGGCCTCTCGGGGGCCCTTGGAACCGTCCAATATGGTCCCATCCATGTCCGAGTAGATGGCGTCGTAGTTCAGCGCCGCAACCGAGGGCGCCCCATCCACCCCGTGGGCAAACAGTAGCACCGAAAGGGCCATCACTGCGTTGCTCAAGAGCATCTCTCCCCCCGCTTCAGTGGGTCAATCAATCAGAGGCCTTGCTATGAGGTCGTAGGCTGTGGCTTTGACGATCTTCACGTCGACGAACTCCCCGACCCCACCCTCATACAACTCGAGTATCACCTGACCATCAACCTCGGGGGCCTGCGTAGCAAGCCTGCCCACGTGAACCAGAGCACTCTCCTCGCTGGTTCCGTCAACCAGCACCCGCTGAACAGTTCCCTTCAAGGCCCGTTGGGCTAACCCGGCCAGCCGTTTTTGCTGTAACATCAAACGCTTCTGACGCGATGTTGCAACTCCTTGACTAACTCTGTCGGGCAGCGTCGCAGAGGGCGTGTCGGGCTCCAGACTGTAGGTGAAGACCCCCATGTGGTCGAACTTGTAGCTCTCCACTGCCTGAGTCAGGTTGGAGAAGGCCTGCTCATCCTCTCCCGGGAAGCCCACAATAAATGTTGTCCGCAGCGAAATGGAAGGATAGCGGCTCCTAATCCCAGAGAGGAGGGTGTGGAGCTTTCTGGCCGTGGTCCCACGCTTCATCAAGCGCAGGATCCTGTCGTCAACGTGCTGCAAAGGGATGTCCAGGTAGGGCACAACTTTGTTGTCTGCGGCCACATACTCCAGTAGCCCCTCGGTAATGCCTTCGGGGTAGAGATACATCAGGCGAATCCACTCCAGCCCCCCTACCCTCTCCAGCGCCCGCAAAAGGCCAAGGAGGCCATTTCGCCGACTGCGCCCGTATTGGGTAAGATCCTGGGCTACCAGCACCACTTCTTTGACTCCCTTGTCTACCAGTGCCCGGGCCTCCTCCACGATGGCCTCTTGAGGACGCTCAGCGAAGGGCCCTTTGAACAGCGGGATGGTGCAAAAGGAGCACGACCGTGAGCAGCCGTCGGCTACCTTTAGGTAGGCGTAAGCGCTGCTCTGCGAGAGCACGCGCTCACTGGCGCCGTTTGGCAGATGCTTGTCGCCCTCCACCAGCACCTGCTGCTCCGAGGCAACAAGCTCAGCGATGCGATCAACGGAGCCAGTGCCCAATATGTGGTCAACCTCGGGCAGCTCCAGGGCAATCTGTTCGTGGACGAACTGGGAGAGACATCCCATGGCAACCAGCTTCGTGCCCGGACGCTGGGACTTGTAGTGCGCCATGGTGAGAATCGTCTCAATAGACTCCGCCCTCGCATCCTCGATGAACCCGCATGTGTTCACCACAAGCAGGTCCGCCTGCGAAGGATCGTCAACATAGGACCAACCAGCACCCATCAGGGAGGCCAGGGCCACCTCGGAGTCGACACGATTCTTGGGGCATCCCAGAGAAACCAGATGGAACTTCCGCATGAGGAACTCTGTGTTATTGCTTGGCCTTCTGAGTCAGGTCCTCGACCTGTACATCATCAGGAGGTTGAAAAGAGAAACCCTTCAGGGGCAGTGGCTTGAAGCTCACCTTAAGAAAGCTGATGTGGCTCACGTTGCCGGCCGGGTCCGTGAGCACCGTCTCGGTGATCTGACCGTCGGCGGGGGCAACGATAAGCTTGAGCTCCTTGAAGTTCTGCTGGCCGTCACGAGGCTTGAGCACTATGACCCTGTTGGGGCCTTGGGAACCACCATCCTCAAGGAGAAAGTCCTTCGCCAGGTCTCCTTCGCCGTAGAGAAATCTCAGGGCGAAGAAGAGGTCTGAATCTTTAACATTCATTTTATAAGCGATTTTTGCCTCTGGAACATAGTTCCAAAGGATTGATCCATCGCTGATATAATACACTGCGTCGGGCTTCGTGTAATCCCAGCGCATTCTACCGGGCTTCTGAAAGAAAACCTTGCCTTCTTTCTTCACTGGTCGGTTCGGAAGATGGGCACGGACGACTTTTTGGGTGAATCGAGCAGAAAAATCACTTCGATCTTTGTAAAACTGATTTACCTTGGTCACCAAGACATCGAACTCATCTGCTTTAGAGTGCGTTGGTGTCAGGGTGAACAAGAGAGCTGCTACCAGAAAGAGTCGTGTCATGATGACCTCAAAAAAGGAGCTCAGGGTCCCGTTCGCAGTGCCTGTATGGCAGCGGTGCGGTCGCTACTGGCGAAGACTGCGGTGCCGGCAACAAGAGCGTTGGCGCCGGCCTCCACCAGGGCTCCGGCGTTGGTGGGGGTCACCCCGCCGTCCACCTCGATATGCCTGACAACCCCTCGCTCGTTAAGCATATTCCTTAACTGCCTGATCTTTTGCAGAGCCGAAGGGATAAAGGCCTGTCCGCCGTAGCCCGGGTTCACGGACATGATAAGGAACAGGTCGGCAAGTTCAAGGACCCACTCGAGGGTGGAGAGGGGCGTTGCCGGGTTGAGCGAGACGCCGGCCAACACGCCCTTGGAACGGATATGAGAAAGTACCCTGTCCAGGTGGCGCACCGCCTCCACGTGTACCGTGACAATTGAGGCCCCGGCATCGATATATGAATCCACGCTCTCTTCGGCATTGGTAATCATGAGGTGAACGTCAAGTGGAAGCCTGGTGACCCGGGCCAGTCGTGCCACAACCGGGGCCCCAATGGTTACTGGGGGAACGAAGTGGCCGTCCATCACATCAACATGAACCCAGTCGGCCCCGGCATCCTCGATGCTGCGTATCTCACGCTCCAGGTTGCAGAAGTCCGATGCCAGAATCGAGGGTGCAATGATGAGACTCATGAAATCCCCAGTGCCCGCACTGTCTGAAGGGCCGCTCGAAAACCGCTCTCCATGTTTCCGTCAACACCAATGTGCGAAAAGAGGGCCCGCCCACAGAGCGCCAGGTTTGGATAGGTGTCAGCCAACGCCAGGGCAGAGAGTCTTATGTTCTCCCCACCGCAGGTGTGGGCCGGCGCTGCCTTGGGCAACCTTACGACCTTCGACGACTTGACCAGGTTGGGCGAGAAGAATCCTAACGCCTCGCAACCGTGGAGCATCTGCCTCACAACCTCATCGTCGGGGGACTTCCAGAGCGGGTCAAGGGAGCCCACAAAGCTCTCCAGCAGGATTTGGTTCTCACCAGCCAGCGAGGAGTCCCAGCAGCCAGGGGTATGGATGCTCACAGCAGGCAAAGCCGGGTCGGTGATATCAACCGTGTGGTAGTCCATGAGAGGCCTGACGGGCTTGGCCAGCGCAAGGCCCACAAGTAGGGAGTGGCGATGATGCAGCCCAGCAGCAGGCGACGATGCCTGAGCCGGCGCTACCCAGGGGACCCACTCATCCAGGGTATTGGAGAGTATCGCTGCCTCTGCTGGCAGTTCCTCGCCATCTTGCATGAGTATTCCAGCAACCCTGCCGTCGTGGAATCGGATCCCAGAGACTTCTGCTCCAAGGCGGACCCTTCCACCTTTGGCCTCCAGGCGCTCGATCATCAGGCGAGCCAGGTGGCTCCAGCCAAGCTTTGGCGCGTAGATGGGCGCAAGCGGTACCACCCCCCATCGGTTGGGAAGCAGATGCGAGAGCACCGTGGACATAGAGGCTGACAAGCTCTGCGGCCTAGGCCAGGAGACGGCCTTCTCAGGCGCCGAAAGTGCAGTTGAGGGGTTTCCCCATACCTTCCGAGCCAGCGGGTCGATGAATGATTCGTGGTTCCAAGGCCCCACCATCAGCGAGCTGTATTCGGCCATGGTCTCAGGGGAGCGGCCCTGCAGCCTCCGGCTCAGGATGAACCCTGCCCACCCCAAAGCAGTGGCTTCGGCTCCCAGCGTCTTCAGCATCTGGGCAGGTGTGGTCGACGGGTCAAGATAGGTTCCCTTTGCGAAGAGCGCCCGCCTAGGCCGCTCCACAAGAAGGTCATCTCCAAGGAGACTCTTCAGCAGGGACTCCAGCAGTGGGTTGGTTGTGCTGAAAGGATGAATGCCAAATTGAAATCTGAAGCCCCCCCAGCTCTCCGATGTGCGCAGGCCAGCCGGCGATGACTCACGGTCGAGCACATCTACGGAAACCCCATGCTCTGCGAGCATCAGGGCCGCCGACAGACCGGCGGGTCCCGCACCAACCACTACTACTTGCCGCATGTCCACCCCCGCGTGAAGAAGTTACAACGCTGCCAATCCTAGCAGGAGCTGCCTCCCGTTGGCAATGCTAGATTGGAAAAGGGAGGGGCATCTGAAGGCACGCCGATCTCAATCATGGAACAGTTGGTCCGGCAGTGAAAACGCTGCGATCGCCCCGCCATAGCGACAGTTTCCCACAGGCAATAGCGCGGCTGCCGATGGATCTCCTTTGGCAAGAGGAAACCCGCATGGTTGCTTGATTATCTTCAGTTGGCTCTTTTCTCCAGCCTGTGGGAAACCTGTGGGAAACTGTGGGGAAACCCAGGGTGTCACGCCGTGTGGCGTATTTCTTTTAGCACTAGAACCGCCCCACCGGTGTCACCCTCCAAACCAACCACTGGCACGATCTCTGCAAGGCAGCTTGAGGTCAACGACTCTCCCCCTACCCTGCCCTTCACGCTCACTGGCGACCGCAGCTTGTATAGTCTGGCAAGCACGGGCTGCAGTTCCTCCATTCCGGGTGGAAGCATCTCCGCAAGCGGCCTGCCACGCCATCCCTTGCCAAGAGCCAGAAACTCCACAAGCCCTTCGTTGGCCGCCTCGAGGCAGCCATCAAGGGTGATGAGGCCGGCAGGCTCGTCCAGCATCCCCAAGAGGGCCTCCAATCTCCTGGAATCTAGAGCAATTCTCTCTCTCTTCATGGCGTCGAATGAATCCACTGAGATCATGGCTTCATTGAATGCCACGGAGAGTTCATCTAATTCTCTTATGTTGGTAAGTGGCGCACGAACATTCGCCTTGCCGCCCCTGGCCATCTTGATCGAGTGAGTCACGCGGTTGAGAGGCACCAGGAGACGTTCTGGAAAACGCATAAGCAAATATAGACAAATCAAGGAGCACAAAACAAACAGCGTCACAAGATTTCGGGTCATGCTATCAGCCAATGCGATGAGTTCCAACCGCAGCGCAGTCGTTCTACCCTCGGCCGAACCACGAAGCTGTCGCAGGTTGTCCCGCACTGCATCACGCCAAGCGGAACTGCGGCATGGCAGGAGGGAATGCAGGAGAGCCCCGGCAATAGAATCACTTCGTTCGCCTTGAGAGCCCAGACACGCCAATTCCCGCTGCTGCTCCAAGCCAAGCCGACGCAGCGATGCAAGCATACCGCCAACTTCCAGCCTCATTGCCTCCAATTCGGCCTTGTGTAATGAAGTCCCATGAAGCAGAGGGCGCCCATAATCGAGGTTCCCCATCACCTTGTCCTGGAAGCGCACGATAGCGTCAACCTTCTGATTCTCCTTTTCCAAAGCAGAGCTTCGGTCCGTCAACTCAGTTGCATAGTACAAAGAGAGCGTTACCATAGGGGTAATAATCGCTATGACATAGACGAAAGCCCAACGGACCTTTCCCTTAAGGCTGGGCTTCAGCCAAGCCTTGAGTTTGCGCAGCCAACGCCTTCCTGGCCTTATAATACGTTGCATCAGTAATTCTCATCTTCGAAGCGAAGCAGGTTTTTATCGCTTCCAAGAACAACGAGCATGTCTCCCCTGCGGATCTCGTCGTCCCCTGCGGGCAGGTCGTTCAACACTTCCCGCTGCTTGGACTCTCCATTCCGCCCCAACACGGATTCTACTCGCCTTATGGCGACAACATTGAGAAAGAACCGTCTCCGGAAATCCAACTGCTGCAGTGTCTTTCCCCACAATGACTCGCCAGCTTGAATCTCTACCACTCTATGGCCTGTGGAGAGTCTGACGGCCGACCGGCGAGTTGGGTTGTCAATCTCATTGGCAATGGTTGCAGCGTACTCCTTCTCTGGGTTAACCACCCTATGGGCGCCGATAGACCTTAGAATTCCCTCGTGCAGTTCCGATGATGCCCGGGCAACCACCTTGGGAACCTGCATCTTCACCAGCAGCGCCGTAATCAGCACCGACGAGGCGAGGTTCTCCCCCACCGCAACGATTGCTGAATCCATGTCCCCAACCCCTGAAGCGGCCAAGGCCCCTTCGTTGGTCGCATCCAGGGTTAGTGCACTGTCAATCTCATCCTTGACCTCATCCACCAGCATCTGATTGCTGTCAATGGCCAAGACCTGCGCTCCCAGCCGATGAAGATTCACCGCCAGGTTTGTTCCGAACTGACCCAGTCCAATAACCGCATATCGTCTCATCTTTTCTACTCCACAAAGTGTGAGAAGAGATAGCGTCCCTCCTCTCCCTTCAGCAGCTACCCTACGCCAATCTTCGCCGAAGGGTACGACAACGCAGCGGGGCGCCTTCGCGAGTGCAATGCAAAGGCCAGCCCGAGAGGACCTATTCGCCCAACATACATAAGCACAATTAAAATCAGCTTGGATGTGCTAGAAAGTTCGGGGGTTATGCCTAGGGAAAGTCCCACCGTAGCGAAGGCCGAAACGCTTTCAAACAACAGTGTTATGGCATCAAATTCTGGTTCCAGCACAAGCAATAGGCCCCAAGCAATAACAATTGTGGCTATAGATATAGCAACGATAGAAACTGCTTTTAGGACGATGTCGAACTCGATATGCCGCTTCCAGACTTCAACTCTGTCTCGCCCCTGAAGCGTGGCCCGGATTCCCAGAATCAGCACACCTACCGTCGTCGTCTTCAATCCCCCCCCTGTCCCGCCAGGAGAGGCTCCAACAAACATCATCGCAATGGCCAATACTACCGACAGCCTGCTTAGTGAGCCTACATCAATGGTATTAAAGCCCGCTGTTCGTAGAGTCACTGAGTGGAACAATGCTGCCATGAGCTTATCGCCAAGCCCCATTCCTGAGAGTGAGTTGTAGTATTCTGCGTAGAAGGTAAAGATAAAACCGAAAATAAGTAAGACTGCTGTTATTGTGCCAGCCAGCTTCGCATGATATGTCCAGTGCCTCCATTGCTGGCTCCTCTTACGCATAACAAGGGAGAACAGCGCACAGGCTACGGTGGCGTAACCTAAACCTCCGATTACAATAGAGGAGGCTATGGTAAGTATTACTACGTAATCACTGCTAAAGCGAACCAGGCTATCTCCAAACAGGGAGAAGCCTGCATTGCAGAACGCTGATACCGAGTGAAAGACGCTCCAGAAGGCCGCTTCCGAGAGGGTCGGTGCTACCAATGCGAACCTCGAAAAGAGGAGCACGGCCGCCACAACCTCGACTGTGAGCGTTAGTCCAAGAATGAACCCAACAGCGCTCTCCAACGGTCGTCCATCTCGCTCATCTAGAATGTCGCCCAACGCTGCCCGACTCCTGAGGTCCAGATGACGCCCGGCGGCCATTACCAAAGCAGCTGAGAGGGTCATCATGGAGAGGCCGCCCAGCTGAATCAGGAGCAGTATGATGCTCTGACCAAAGCGGGAGAAAGTACCCAAAGCAACGTTCATTGCAGAGTCGGTTGCAGTATTGAGAACAGCCAACCCTGTAACACAAACAGCCGAGGCCGAGGTGAACAGCGCATCAACGAAGCTAGCCCCCCCTGGGTCCTTCGTTGCGACGGGAAGCATCAACAGAAGCGTTCCCACAGATATCAGCAGCAGGAAGCTCCCGGCAAGAGTCTTGGCAGCGTGGGACATGAGGAAGGGGAAGAGCGCGGCCCAGAGCGCGGTGCGGGAGAACCACCTTGCCAGCACTACAACTTGCGAAACAGTGGTAGCCATGGCGAAGAGCCCTGGGAAGGGAAGGAAGGCCATCAGCAGGCAGAACCAAACCAACTCCGGGAGATTGCTCCGCTGAGCAGCCCAGAATGTTGTACCCATTCGACGATGAGCTACCAGGAGCATAAGTCCCTGGAATCCCGCCAAAACGGCTCCGACCACATGTGTTATGGCCAGCACCAAGGCGCTATCCAAGTGTTCGAAACCATATGCCACGAGCGTAAACAAAACGAACAGCAGTGCGGCCGCTGGTTGGGCCTTATCAGTCAAGAAGGATATGTGGTGGCTGCGCAAAGGCATGAGAGAGTCACCCCCGCTGGAGAGCGCCTCTCGCTGGGAGGGGCTTACTCGTTTTCCTTGCACTTCTGGATGAGCCCGTCGATGGTCGAATCGTCGGGGTCGTGCTCCTTGGCCTTGTTGAACCAACGGATAGCGAGAGCGTAGTTGCCTGCCTTCATCGCCTTAATCCCAAGTCCCTTGAACTTCTTTGCCTGGCTAGTAGAGGAGTCCCCGGAGTCGGCCTTCTTTGCTTCTTCGGCCTTCTTCTTGGCCTCAGCCTCGGCCTTCTTCTTGGCCTCAGCCTCTCTTTTCTTGGCTTCGGCGGCTTCCTTCTTCTTCGCTTCAGCCTCGGCCTTCTTCTTTGCCTCTTCTTCCGTGCGCTTTTGCTCCGCCGCACCGTCGGTCTTGCTCTCCTCTTGCTTCTTCTTCTCAGCGGCGGCCTTCTCAGCGGCGGCCTTCTCAGCGGCGGCCTTCTCAGCG
>CAZQHM010000081.1:0-8407 GCA_964593355.1 uncultured Myxococcales bacterium | reverse complement strand
CCTTCTCAGCGGCGGCCTTCTCAGCGGCGGCCTTCTCAGCGGCGGCCTTCTCAGCAGCGGCCTTCTCAGCAGCGGCCTTCTCAGCGGCGGCCTTTTCGGCCTCGACGTCGCCCTTCTGCTCTTCGTTCTTCTGCTCCTCCTGCTTCTCAGCGGCGGCCTTCTCCTCAGCGGCCTTGGCAGCGGCCTGAGCAGCGGCAAGGTCAGCAGCGGCCTTAGCTTGGGCCTCCTGAGCTGCCTTCTCCAACGCCGCCTTCTCTGCGGCCATACGGTCTGCCCTGGCCTTCTCTTCCTGGGCCTTCTTTCTTGCAATTGCTTCTGCCTGCTGCTTCTCGGCAGCGGCCTTGGCTTCGGCCTTTCTCTGGGCCTCAGCGGCCTCTTGGGCGGCCTTCTCCTTGTCGTCTACGACGGGGAGATCCTTTTTCTCGTTTGCAGAGAGGGATGGAGGTGCCGGGGCCAACTGCTGCGGAGGAGGCGTAGCCCGCTTGGTCTGCGGCTCGGCCTGGGTGTCGGTGGTCGAAGAGGGCGAGACCACCCAGATGAACGCAGCCACAACGGCCACTGCTACGAGAACGATGAGAATCCACAGGCGCCACTCTTTATTGCTGGGCTTGGGAGCCTTCTCTTCGCTCGGCAGGGGTGGTTCGTTGTCCGGCTTATGAACGTCACTTCCTTCAACGAACCAGTCGTCACCAGTCTCTTCGAGCTGTTTCGTCTGTTCTTCGATACGGCGGCGCATATGGTCGGAGATCTGCGCAGGGGCGGCGGGCGCCGCTGCCTTTGCAGTCGGCTGGGATTCCTGCCTGGGCTCCTTCTTTGTCTCCTGCTTCGAGGTGGGCTTGGAAGGCTCCTGGCGCTTCCTCTCGCTGGCCGGCGGTGGAAGGGGAATATCGATTTCAGTTCGCTCAATGGAAGCCTGCTGGTCGGCAGGCGAGGGAAGGGGCACTTCCTGGACAGGCTGACGCACCGGGGCCACAGCCGCCGGGTTGAACGCCTGGGTTTGCTCTTCTTGAGCCAGAGGCGACTGGAAGCGCATCGTGGCATTACCCGTCGGGCCTTCGGTGCGAGCCTCAGCCGCTGCCTGTTCAGCTACTTCGTTGAGTCCGCGGAAGGTCAGGGTCCCACCCTTGACCGACTCTTCGGCAGGAACGGCCCCGGCAGTTGGTGCAGGCACGGGCTGGGATACTGCTCCTGTGGAACCGGAGACGTTTGGAACCGGCCAACCGGCCGGCGGGAGTTGAGTCCCGGCGGCTTCGGGCAGGTACGTCTTCCGGAACTCAAGCAGTGCTGCCGCCAGCTTCTCTGTGTCTGCAGGGCGCTTGGCTACCATCTTCTGCAAGGAGTCTACCACCGCCTTGTCGAACTCGGCGATGTGGGCGACTCCGCGCTTGAGGAGGTTGAGCGGCAGGGGCTTCTCGTACACCTGCCTCTTCATTGTTGTGCTGAAATTAGTGGATATAAATGGCGGCTTACCGATTACAAGGTGGAAAATGAGGACGCCGAGAGAGTATACATCACTCTGAGCGTTCCACCCTTTGCCGGAGCAAACCTCCGGGGCCATGTATTCAGGGGTGCCCCAGAACTTGTCGTCCTTCCTGCCAACTGAGTATGGCGGCAGGAGGGTTTCGAAGCCCCAGAAGAAGACTCTGGCTACCTGACCGCCCTCGGCATCCACGGAGACCATGACGCTGGACGCAGAGATGTCCTTGTGGAAGATCTCAGCTTTGGCGGCCAGAGCTACGGCATCGCCAATCTGAGAGGCAATGTCAACCACTTCGGCCAGGGGAAGGCCACCCTTGGCAAACTCATCCAAAGGAACAGCGTCATTTCGAGGAAAGATGAAGGCAACCGAATCATCAGTGCGTAACCAGTCAATAGCGGGGACGATGCACGGATGGTTCAGCTCTGCAACCCTGCCGGAGAGCGACATAATCTCGTCAATCTGCTCCTGGGTGGGGCTGATTCCCGGGTCGAGGACCATTACCAGCAAACTGGTTCCACCGGTAACGGAGCGCCCCCGATAAGCGCTACCCAGTTTGTTGGAATACAGGAGTGCTTCAACTCGATACTTGCCTGCCAAAACCGTTCCAGTCATCTCTATCCCGCTCCCAAAGTAGGGTTGCCTCGCATCAGCGAGAGCAGCAGTCCTCACCCCACGACGCAGCGAGTCTAGTTGCAGGCACCAAGGTTTGCAACGACATTCTTGACCGAAATCCCCCCCGGGGTGGCCTTGCTTTCGGCGTGCCTTGGTGCATCTTGGCGGCCCTCGGCGCTGGAAGTGTTGGCAAGTCGAAAACTCTCGGGCGGTCGGGGACTCCATGGGGCCCGACCGAAATACCCGTTGATACAAAATGGCCTTGCGGCTATAAATACCCGGCCTGAAGGGGGGTGCGCGTGAGCAACGATGATCGTAATGTAACGCGAGAGCCGATGGTTGCGGCGGAAGATAGACACGAAAGCCTGGCCGAATCGGGACAAGAGGCCAACGGGCCCGTTGGGGATTCGGGGCCAGCACTGCCGTTAGCGCCGGTAGATGCGTGGAACCGGCCCAGGCACGAGTGGAAGGTCCGTTTGGGGCTCATCTTGCTCCTTGCGATGCTGTTTCTGCCCAACCTGGGGGCTTTCGGCCTATGGGATCCTTGGGAGACCCACTACGGTGAGGTCACCCGCAATATGGTCGAGAGCTACGATTGGGTCTCACCCTGGTGGGGCTACAGACACAAAATCGGCCCCACGGGAAAGCAGGGCGACTTCTTCTACAGCAAGCCCATCCTGATTTTCTGGATGGAGGCGGCCTCGATTCGAATGATTGGCTTCTCAGAGTGGGGAATCCGTTTGCCCATGGCACTCTTCGCCATGCTGACGGCCTTCTTCGCATACTACGTGCTAAGTAAGGTATGGAGCAGGAAGGTGGGGCTGATGGGGGCGCTGGTGATGGCAACCTCGCCACAGTTCTTCCTCATAAGCAGGCAGGCCCAGACGGACATGATGTTCGTCGCCCCACTGACCGTGGGGCTTCTCTTCCTGCTGCTAGCCCTCTTCGGCCCCGGAGAGGGGGCTGTCTCCAGGCGGAACTTCGTTGGCAAAGTGCTCTTCTCCGTGGGCACCTTCCTGATTTCGTCAGTGCCGCAATTCCTCATCCTCGCAACGGACCTACGCATCGAGAAGAACCTCGATTCGCTTCCCACGTTTGAGCGCATTATCCAATCTGTACTGAACTTTGGCGTGTGGCATGCGGTATTCTACGCCCTCATGAGCCTTGGTTTCCTGGTCTGGCATCTCTACCCGATGTTCAAACACCGGCTCTGGAGGGTCAACTCCAATAGCGTGCTTCGTGACCGGATGATACGCCAGGGTCACCTGCTTATCTTCGTAACCATGTGCGGTGTGGCAACCATGGGAAAGGGCTTGCTGGGCTTCGCTTTGCCCGGCGCCATCCTGCTGCTCTTCATGTTGGCCACCAACTCCTGGCGAGCGCTCAAGGATATCAATCCGGCACGGTTCCTGCTGGCATTCATCCCCGTTGGCTTCCCCTGGTACGTGGCGATGTTCGTCAAGCATGGCAACGCCTTCTATACGCGCTTCATCGTCCATGACCACTTCAACAGACTTGGAACCGGTGTGCACCAGATTGACTCCGGCACCTTCGAACACTTCCTTAAGTGGCTCGGTATAGGCATGTACCCGTGGGTCGCCTTCGTACCCCTGGCACTCATCTTCCTCGTTCGCCTGAGGCTCACGCTCAAGTCCAAGGAGAACCAGGCAACCCTCTTTGTCTTCGTCTGGTTTTTCTTCACCTTCTTCCTCTTCACCATGGCCAAGACCAAGTTCCATCACTACATCTTCCCCGCTCTTCCCCCCATGGCCTTCCTCATTGGCCGCTTCCTCATCTCCTCGCTTCGGGTGCGCAGCATCGCCATGCGAGTGGCCTCGATTCTGTGCGCACTGCTCTTCATCGGAGTCACCTATGACCTGGTTGAGGACGAGCAGGCCTTCAGAAAGCTTTTCACCTACAAATACGACAGAAAGCTGCCTGATAACCTCCCCGTCGATGCTCAGGCCCTGACAACAGATGCAACCCTGCCTGCCTGCGAGGATGACTCGCAGTGCCTCCCGGGTAAGCCGTGTGTCGATGGGGTCTGTCGCTCTACCTGGGAGGATTCCCAGTTCTACCAGTACAGCACTGATACCGTGGAATGGGCCCTCACGCAGCCCTTCTTCGCCTACGATAACTTTGTCCTTGTGCTTGGTGGAGTGGGCCTGCTGGGACTGCTCCTCTTCATGTTCGCCAGGTTGAGATGGAGTTCCCTTCTCGCCCTTCTTCTGCTGGGGGCGCTGCAGACATCCTGGGGGTTGTCCTACTACCTCCCGCTCATCTCGCCCCACTGGTCGCAGAAGAGCGTGTTTGAGAATTACTATGCCCTGTGTGGCGACAAATTGAAGCACACGGAACAGGAAGCCTATGATCCATTGATCAAGAAGATGGGGTTGGATGGGTTGTATGGCTATTTTAATGCTACATCCAAGCGAATATGCCCATATCAGATCACGTCTTGGTTGATTGTTTGGCGAGGTGAGACATACTATTCATATAATGAGTTGATGCCTCTGGAGAAGAAGAACGTCCAGCTCCGACCGTATCTGGAGACCGTCAATCCTGTCCTGATGAACCTGCCTGAGTCGTGTGGTGGTGCGAAACTCCGATGCCCGAACAAGTTCTTCGTCTTCATGGAGAACCGGAAGTCGAACTCGCCCTCATCAATCGCCAGCGGGGTCAATACGGAGTTACGTAATATTAACAAGGACAATGCGGGGTCCACGGTATTTGGCGATGTGGAGAAGTTTGAAGCAAGACAAGTGGATTATGAGAACGACTTCTTTACGCTCTTTGAGGTGACCCCGGTCTTCAAGAAGAACGCCAGCCCCTGCGGCTGTGCGTCTGCTGTTTTGCCGTAGTTACAGCCCCCTTGGGGCATAGAAGGAGGAGTGTCCATGTTTGAGATTCAGGATGTGATTGCTAGAGAAGTATTGGATTCCCGCGGCTTTCCCACAGTTGAGGTAGAGGTGCATCTCTCCTCAGGGATTTTCGGTCGGGCCATTGTTCCCTCCGGCGCCTCCACTGGTTCACGGGAAGCCCTTGAACTGCGCGACGCCGATCCCGCCCGTTTCAAAGGGAAGGGCGTCATGAAGGCCGTCGACAATGTCAACGAGGAGATCTGCCCGGAGCTCATCGGGATGGACGTTCGAGGCCAGCGCGAGATCGATGATCTCCTTCTGGAGTTGGACGGCACCGAGTTCAAGACCAAGCTGGGCGCCAACGCTACCCTCGGTGTCTCCCTCGCTTGCGCCAGAGCAGCGGCCGAAGCCCTCGGGCTCTCCTTGCATCAGTACATCGGTGGAATCTTCGGCAATCAACTGCCAGTGCCCCTGATCAACGTGATCAATGGCGGCAAGCACGCCGACAACAACATCGATATTCAGGAGTTCATGCTGGTACCCGCCGGCTTCGACTCCTTCCGTGAAGCCATTCGTGCTGCCTCGGAAGTCTTCGCCACGCTGCGCAAGATGCTGGTCAAACGTGGCCTCGCCTGTGGCGTTGGTGACGAGGGCGGATACGCCCCGAACCTGAACTGCACCGAGGATGTGCTCCAACTGCTCCTTGAAGCTATCCGTGAAGCCGGCTACGAAGTTGGCAACCACTTCTTCCTCGCACTGGACGTCGCTGCCTCGGAACTGTTTGACAAGGAGAAGGGCGTCTATCGGATGAGGATCCAGGAGAAGGATGGAGCTGAAGCAGTTATGACCGAACTTTCCAGCGCCGAACTGGTGAAGTTCTGGGTCAAGCTTGTGGACCGCTTCCCAGCTATCGTCTCCATAGAAGACGGAATGGCAGAGCAGGACTGGGATGGCTGGAAGGGCATGACAGACGCCCTTGGCGGTCGCATCCAACTCGTGGGCGACGACCTCTTCGTCACTAACCCCAAAATCTTCGCCGAAGGAATCAAGAAGGGCCTCTGCAACGCCATTCTCATCAAGGTGAACCAGATTGGCACCCTCACCGAGACCCTTGAGACCATCAACATGGCCCACAAGAACGGCTACAACACCATCATCTCTCACCGCTCCGGCGAAACCGAAGATACCACCATCGCCGACCTCGCAGTGGCAGTCAATGCAGGCCAGATCAAGACAGGCTCAGTCTGCCGCAGTGAGCGAGTGGCGAAGTACAACCAGTTGCTGCGTATCGAGGATTCTCTGTTTGACCCGAAATACGTAAATCCGTTCAGGAAGTAGAATCGATCAAGTTCGGAACCTGCCTAAACAATCTCAAGGACAATAAGCTGCAGTCTCGCAATCTCGTCACGGAGACGGGCCGCCTCCTCGAACTCCAACTCCTTGGCCGCTTTCGACATCTTCCGGCGTAACGATGCTATCTCTGCCTCCAATGCCTCCTTCTTCACCAACTCGGCAAAATCGTTGCCGGAGCCGCTGCCCCTCCGAATAGGCGCCGCATCCATCGCAGCCCTCACGGGAGCCGTCAGTGCCTTGGAGATGGAGACAGGAATAATGCCGTTGGCTTCATTGTAGGCCTGCTGGATTGCGCGGCGGCGGGACGACTCCTCTATGGTGGCACGCATTGAATCAGTCATCTTGTCTGCAAACAGCAGCACCGTTCCCTCCACGTGCCGTGCAGCTCTGCCGCTGACCTGGATAAGACTGCGGGTGGCCCGCAGGAACCCCTCCTTGTCCGCGTCCAGGACTGCCACAAGGGAGACCTCGGGCAGGTCCAAGCCCTCACGCAACAGGTTGATTCCCACCAGAACGTCGAACTTGCCCGAGCGAAGGGCATGCAGCAACTCAACACGCTCCAGAGTCTCTACATCGGCATGCATGTACGCCGCCGATACTCCGTTTTCCCGCAGGTGTTCGGTCAAGTCCTCGGCCATTCGCTTCGTCAACGTTGCGATGAGCGACCGCTGGCCCCTGGCAACCCGCAACTTCACCTCGTCAAGCACACTCTCCACCTGGTTGCCCGCCGGTCGTATCTCGATAACGGGGTCCAGCAAGCCCGTCGGCCTCACAATCTGCTCCACCACCCTACCCTCCGCCTCCTCAACCTCCCACTCCCCCGGCGTCGCTGAGACATGGAGCAACTGAGGAACGCGCCCCAGCCACTCCTCAAACGTCAAAGGGCGATTGTCCAGTGCCGAGGGAAGCCTGAAACCATAATCAACCAGAGTCTGCTTCCTGGCCCTGTCCCCCTTGTACATCCCGCGTATCTGCGGCAAAGAGACATGACTCTCATCGATGACGCAGAGAAAATCCTTGGGGAAGTAGTCCAGCAGCGTCCACGGAGGCTCACCAGTAGCCCTCCCATCAAGATGCCTGGAGTAGTTCTCTATGCCGGCGCAGTGGCCCGCAACCTCCAAGAGCTCCAGGTCATAGGAGGTGCGCTGCTCCAGCCGTTCAGCATAGTAGGGGTGCCCTTGAGCATGGAACTCGTCACACCGCAGCTTCAGCTCCTTCCGTATCGCCCTTGCGGCCCTTCGCAACTCCGACGGTGGTGTCACATGGTGACTGTTTGCAAGAATCAAGGCCTTCGTGAGACGCCCCAACACCTTGCCCGTCAATGGATCTACCTCCTCAAGGCGCTCCACCGTATCACCGAAGAGAGAAACCCTGACTACTCTCGCCGCCTCCCAGGAAGGAAAGATCTCAAGAGTGTCGCCCCGCAATCGGAAACAGCCCCGATAGAAATCGAAAACCTCCCTGGTGTACTGCATCTGCACCAAGCGACGAAGAACCCCATCGAGATCCACCTCCTGGCCCTCTACCAACTCCAGAAGGATAGAACGGTAGGCCTCGGGATTGCCCAGAGCGAATATGCACGAGACGCTGGCTACCACTATGGTGTCACGGCGCTCCAGCGTTGCCCTCGTGGCAGAATGCCTCAGTCGGTCGATTTCGTCGTTGATAGAGCTCTCTTTAGCAATATAGGTATCTGTCCTTGGCACGTATGCCTCAGGTTGATAGTAGTCATAGTAAGAAACGAAGTACTCAACAGAGTTTGATGGGAAAAGCTCTTTGAACTCACGGTACAGCTGAGCCGCCAGGGTCTTGTTGTGCGCCATAACCAGAACCGGTCGCCCTACCCGCTCGATTACGTTGGCCACGGTGAATGTCTTGCCCGACCCCGTAACACCAAGCAGTACCTGATGGCGCCGACCAGAATTGACCGACTCCACCAGCTGGCGGATCGCCTCGGGCTGATCCCCCGCAGGCCCAAAGGGCGCCTCTAATCGAAACTCATGCATACGCTGCTCAGCCCCGCGCCGGAAGACGATAGTTGCACTCCACTCGGTCCCGCCCCAGCCGCTTGGCCTCGTATAGATTGGTGTCGGCCTCCTTC
>CAZQHM010000080.1:0-21036 GCA_964593355.1 uncultured Myxococcales bacterium | reverse complement strand
GCCGATCGAGTAATTCCACACTCCTGTCGGAACATTCTTCCAACACGAGGTTTCGATGAGGTCTACCACATTCAACCCTACGAAACAAGATGATATCCGCAAGCGGTTGTGGTTCCCTGATCCCGCACTCTGGTGCCCAGATACGGTATACCTGCCACCTGGCCGTTCGAGGGCGGGCCCTGCCGGTGAATTGGAATCCTTGGGGGAGTTGGGTATGGGTGAGCGAGTTAGAGGCAGAATATGTTAAGATATATCTTAAATGCTCATATATAGACTAGACGGTGGCTCAAATTGGGACTAAGCTTGGCCTCGGCATTTCTTGCCTAGTCTCCAGTGCCCCGGGCCCTGGGGCGCTAGTGTTGCCAAGGAATTGGGCGGGGCAAGATAATACAAAAACTGTTGGTAGCAATATGTGGCACGATTCCCAAATTTGTCGATGCCCACCCCGTGGCGTGGGGTGGGCAACCAGGCCCCGGACCCACTTTCCCTACAGTACTTCACAAAACTCGCCTTCGGTGCGGTCTGGGAAGAACTGATCGGCCTTAGGCGGCGGAGCGAAGGAGGGTATAAATGCATAGTTGTGTAGTGGTGGTTCTTCGTGAATCAGCAGAATCTGGCCGCTCGCTCTCGGAGGGCGTCGTGGTTGACGGTGTGTTCGTAGAGGGGCTTTGAGCCCTGCTGCGTAAGGCCCAGGTGGGCTTCCAATGTGGGCTTACTGGTGTGTCTGTAGAATATGCCCAAAGGCAGCTTTTCTGTCTCGAGGGAGCGGCGGAAGGCCTCGGTCTGGTTGTCGACGGGGTGTTCGGGCTCCAGGTGGTATGTGTTTTCTCTGAACCACGAATAAGTGTTTATCTTGTTATAAGTAACGCAAGGCTGAAGCATGTCGACCACTGCGAAGCCGGGGTGGGAGATAGCCTGCTTGAGAATCTCGACACTGAAGTCGGCTTCACCGCAGTAGGCTCGGGCGACGAAGGAGGCATTGAGGCTGATGGCCAGGGCCAGGGGGTTGAGAGGCTCGTTGAAGACGCCTTCCACCTGGAGCTTGGTCTTCATGCCGGTAGGAGCCGTGGGTGCTGCCTGGCCTTTGGTGAGTCCGTAGACTCTGTTGTCGTGGATGAGGGCCACGATTCCGGGGTTTCGGCGGATGGTATGGATGAAGTGGTTTCCCCCTTCGCCCAGCATGCAGCCGTCTCCGGAGACTGCGATGACCTTGAGGGTTGGATTGGCCAGCTTGACGGCAGTGGCAGCGGGCAGCGAGCGCCCGTGGAGGCCGTTGAACATGTGGGCCCAGACGTACTGGGGCATTTTCGCTGCCTGGCCGATACCGGAGACGAGGGCTGTCTGGGTTGGGAGCAGTCCAAGCTCGTCCAGGGTGCGCTTCAATATCTTCTGAATTGCGAAGTCGCCGCACCCGGGGCACCAGGCGATATCGGTTTCTATGGGCAGATCGAAGGCTGATTTTCGGTCCATGGTGCTACCTCTTCTCTCTCAGGGTTCCAAGAAACAGGGCGAGCTCCTCCACGGGGAAGGCGAAGCCGTCATATTTGTGATGTTCTATTGTAGGAATAACGCCAGTTTCGAGCGTAACCAAACGGGCGAATTGTCCGGTGGCGTTGCCTTCCACAACTATCACATGTTTGGCTGATTTTATCATTGATATTGCGTCAACATGCAATGGAAATACCTGAGAAAAGTGCATCCAGCCGGTGCCTGGCGTCGGGGCCGACCTCCAAGCCTCATCCATAGCGGCACAGGTGCTGCCCCAGGTCAGGATGAGCGTACGTGGCTTCTTGGGGCCGACGTAGGCGGGTGGCAGGGCCGCTGTGCGCACCGCATCGGCCTTTCTCAGGCGCTTCTCGTGTTGCTCGATTCTGGTTTCGTACGACTCGGTGATATGTCCCCACTGGTCGTGCTCATCGGAGTCGACCCTTACGAGACCTTGGCCCAGTCCGGGCACACCTCTTGGCGAGATTCCATCGGGGGTTAGGGTGTGTCTTCGGTAGTCGGGTTGGGTGACGACGACGTGGCGTTCGACCTGGCTGCCGAGGGGCAGGGTTGTTGGGTCGACGCTGTAGACCGAGTCGAGGATGAACTGGTCGGAGAGCAGGAAGACGGGGATCTGAAACTTGTCAGCGATGTTGAAGCAGTGGTGAGCCAGGGAGAAGCCTTGGGCCGCATCGGCGGGGGCGAAGATGGCTCGTGGGAACTCGCCGTGGCCGGCGTAGAGGGCCAGGTTGAGGTCACCCTGTTCCGTGCGGGTGGGGAGGCCCGTGGCTGGGCCGGGACGTTGGCCGATGTGCACCACCACGGGCGTCTCGGTCATGGCGGCCAGGCTGACACCTTCTGTCATGAGAGCGAAGCCGCCGCCCGAGGTTGTGACCATGGCTCTTGCGCCGGCGTACCAGGCGGCCACGGCCATATTGATGGCGGCGATTTCGTCTTCGGCCTGTTCGGCAACGATGCCGAACTCTTTTGCGTGGTGGTACAAGAAGGTGAGCACTCCGGTGCCGGGCGACATGGGATAGCTGGCGATGAAGTTACAGCCTCCGTTCGCCGCTCCCATGGCAATGGCTTCGCTGCCTGTCATGAGCAGGTTGGCCTTGCAGGCTTTTCGGGGTTTTGGCAGGGGCAGGTTGACGCTGGGGGCCTTCCCCTGCCCCGCTTCGTAGCCTGCAAGCAGGGCTGCGGTGCTGCTCTTGACGGCTTCGGCGCCTTTCTTGCCAAGTTCCCGCTTCAGGACTGGCCCCACCTGGGTCTTAGGCACCCCCAGGGCACCCAGAATTGCTCCCGCTGCCGCCATATTGGCTGCACCAGGGGCGCCGGCCGCTTTTGCCAGCTCAAGCAGTGGCAGAGAGACGGGGACGCAGCCATGGTCGCTGGTGGCAAGCACCCTCTCCAGGTCTCCGAAGACAATGGTCTTGCTTGAGGTTCGCCATGCGGTGTGGGCTATGGCGTCATTGTGCAGCGGCATCAGCAGATCGATGCGGTTGACGGGTGCCGAGACGGGTTGGCTTGCGATGCGGATTTGCACCGTGTTTATGCCGCCTCTGATCCGGGACATAAGCTCCGTTGTAGTGAAAGTGAAGTATCCCGAGTTCTTCAGGATGCGGGTAACAACGTTTGCGATGGTCGCAAGTCCTTGACCAGCCTGTCCTGCGACAACAATGCTCAAATCAGCGGCCATGGGCGTATTCTCCTTGTGTGCTGCGAATTGTGGAGAGTCAACTCCACTGGACCTGGCGGGCGATTATTCGCACGAACGGAACTCTGCTTCAAGGATTAGTGGTGCGGGTAGCGGCCCTGGGCGCTCGAAGAACCCCCATCCAGGTTGCGTTTCCGTTGGGTGCGGATCCGTTGCCGCGGAGCTGGACGTCCAGCGTGCGCATATCGTGGCCGTAGTCCCGCCCAAGGCGGGTTGACGTCGCCGTCGCCGTCGCCGAACTGTCTAGCAGCGTGACAGAGTCCATTGGCTCCCCGGTTTGTGAACCACAGCCGTTTCCGTTGCTGTGCTTGAAGAGAGGCCCGATGTCTGTTATCACGGAGCAGTTGCTGAAGCTGTTGGGGTTGGCAAATGGGAGGGTTGTCTTGAGAACGACAAGCACTGGTCTACCAGTTTCCATGAGGAAGATAGCAGGTGTGGGCGGGTGTAAGGGTGGGAGGTTCAGGGTCGCAGGCGGGGCATCTGACTTGGTCCGGGCTCTTCTGGCCGCCGTGGTGTTTGTGGGTTTGGCGGCTTGCAGTGCGCCACCGCTGACCTTGGATGGGGGCAACGAGAGTGCGAAGGGGTGGGACTATCAGGATTTGCACCGGGTCTGGACCCGAGGCAGCCAGCTCTACCGCGATTTCGAATCCATAGCATCGGGCGAGGCTACGTTCCTTTCGGCCAGTCTTGTTGAGGGGTGGCTTGCGGAGTATGAGCGCATCTTCAAGCCACTCAAGGAGGATTTGGACGGACGGCGTGCCCACTGGAACGGCCTGCTGGCCAACCACGAATGCGTGATGCTGGCCCTGACGACGCAACAGCGGGAGTGGAACGATCTGGCCTCGGGCAACAGCATGTGGAAGGCCTATCTGACAACCAACGAAGGCACCAGGGTCTCTAGCACCCACGCCACGCCCATGAAGCTCAAAGACCCCACGAACCGGCACTTCTTTCCCCAGGTTCGGGTCTTCTACGACGGATACACTCTCTGCTTCCCCAAAATGCAGTCGGGTACCAAAGTACTGGGCAGCGGGGTGACGGGCTTCGAGGTTGAGTTGAGGTCTACACTTGGGCGTCTGGCGTTCAAGTGGCAACTTGATGCCAGAGGGAGGTAGGCCGTGGCTGTTGCCGGCAATGAGAGTGCGGTGCAAGGCTACTATGCTGTAGCTCCCGATGGAACCCGGATATATTACGACGTGCGTGGTTCGGGCGAGAGGACCATCCTTATTGCCGATGGTTTTGGTTGTGACGGGTTCAACTGGCCATATTTTTTCGAGCATTTTCAATCGACTTTCAAGATAGTCCTTGTTCGATACCGCGGCCATGGTAAATCCGAAAAACCTTACGATATGCATAATCTTACCATGGAACATTTGGCAGACGACATCGCTGCCGTTCTCAACCATGCTGAACTGCATCGCCCGATTCTTATGGCATATAGCATGGGTGTGCAGATTGCTTTGGAGTTTGTCAATCGCAATAAAGATGCCGTTGAAGCTCTGATATTTGTAAATGGGAATTATCAGTATCCGATTGATACATTTCATGATACACCAACTCTTAAGAATGCATTTCCGCTTCTATATCATGCTTCCACTAGGTATTCAGCGTTGGTTGCTCCGATGATGCGGTTTGGGACATCGCTGGGGCTGGTGAGGCGCCTGGCCAGGCATCTGGAATGCAATCCCAATTTGTGTAGACAAAAGGATATTGATATCTATTTTGAACATATCGGAAACATGGACCCAGACCTTGCCGTGCGAATGATGAACTATGCTTCATCTCACTCTGCCGAGCCCTACCTGCCCCAAGTGAAGCTGCCTGCCCTTATCGTCGCCGGCGAGAAGGATGCCTTCACCCCCATGTGGGTATCCAGGCTCATGCACGAGCGCATGCCCACGTCGGAGCTCTTCGTGGTGAAGGGCGGGACACACGTCTCTTATCTGGAGCAGCCGCTGGCCATCAGCTTGAGGATCGAGAAGTTTCTGCGCTCCAAGGGGTTGATGGAGGGGCGCCTTCCTATCGTGAAATAAGCAGGCTCGCTCTGACCGTCGATCATCCCGCTGGGTTGCGTTGGGCTTGGCCGGGGCTCGCCGCCTAAATCGAACCGGTTCGGCAAACGGTCAATTCGAATATGTGCAGTACTGCAGCGCGGAAATCGAGCCAGATTGACGGGGTGGGGAGTTGCAGGGGGGCGCCGCTACTTGCTCAACTGCTTGAAGAAGTCGACGATGGTCTCGGTGACCTGGGGAGCTTCCATATCGAGCAGCATCTCGTGTCCGGACTTTTCGAACCAGACGAGGCGCTTGTCTTTGGCCTGGATCTTCTCGTAGATGACGTCGGCCGCTTTGGGGTGCACCACCTGGTCAACACGGGAGTGGAGGACGAGGGTGGGGCAGCGGACGAAGCTGAGGCGGTTCTCCATCTCCTGGGCGTACTCGTAGAGCTCCAGGAAGGCCTTGGGGGGGAATTTGGGGTAGTTCTGGTTTCTCTGCGCCTCGAGAGATTTATCGTGGTAAGCCTTGGGAGAGGGCCAGGAGGGCACAACCGCAGCCAGAAGGGGCGTCAGTCCGGCGAAGGGGTCGGCGAACTTAAGGGCGGCGGCGACGGTAACCAGTCCGGCGACGTGCTCTTTGTGGTGTGCCGCCAGGTCCAGCGCCACGAGGCCGCCCATGGAGAGCCCAACGATGATGACCTTCTCGCACTCGGTGAGCAGATCGAGCAGGGCGTTTTCGGCGTCTTCGTACCAGTCTTGCCGCTTGACTCCGTTGAGGTCCTGCCACTTGGTGCCGTGGCCACGAAGGACGGGCACTCGGTAGGGCATGCCCAGTTGCTCGGCGGGGTGCCTGAGGTCTGCGACGCATGCGACGTGGGAGGTGAAGCCGTGAAGGATGAGCGCACCAACGGGCCGCTTCTGCTTCACGGGGGCGTTCTTGTAGGCGAAGGGCGGCAGCGCTGACGGCGCCGTCTTCTTCTGGAGGGGCAGGGTGATGGGCTCGTAGGCCATGCTGAAGTCGACGAGCTTGGAGATCTCAATCATGACCTCGTCGGTCTTGGTCCGGAGGTACTCGTAGGAGATCTCGCCTTCGGGCTTCTCGATCTTTATGGGTTTGCCGTAAGTGACCTTCACTGGGGCCGGCTGGGGAAGGGGCATCTTCTCCATTCGAGGGTAGGCCTCGGGGGGGAAGGCCTTGCTGGCGCCCGAGACGCCCACGGGAACGATGACGGCGCCGGACATGAGTGCGAGCCTGACCGCACCGCTCTTGCCGCGCAGCAGGCCGGTGTGGGGCTCGACGTCCCATCGGCCCCAGTCCTCTTCGCCGGGGATAGTGCCTTCGGGGAAGATGGCAACGCAGGCACCCTCGGCCAGCTTCTGAGCGATGGTCTCCAGGGCCTCGTTGTCCCCGCCACGGCGGACGTAGATGCCGTCGTTGAGGTTGATTACGTGGCGAAGCAGCGGCCACGACTCGAAGTCGGCCTTGGCCAGAAACGATACTTTGCGGGGTGAGCTGGCCGAGACAACCTGGGCATCCAGCCAACTGGTGTGGTTGATTGCGTAGATGACGCCACCCTCGGTGGGGACGTTCTCTTCTCCGCTGACCTCCAGCTTGTTCACAAGGCGGAACTGCGTCATGAGGGCCTTTCGGACCGAAGTGTAGATTGCCTTCTTGAGCGGCTCGTAGAGGTTGGCCTTCTTCAGACCAGTGAGAGAGTGCTCGACCACATCGTCCAACGGCTTCAACACTTGATTCAGGACTTCGTGTTTCTCCATGACCCCACCCCAAATAATGGTTCAAGTTCTGCGCTCGCAGGCCGGTGCCGGCAGTGGCCCCGGAAATCTCTGCGGGCGTCGTCGGGGTTGCACAGCGCAACCGGCTACCGTTGCTACGTCAGCCATAGCCCCGACCCACCAACATGGATACCGATAACGCACTGCGTCGTGAACGTCAATAGCCGTGTTGAACCAAGGCGCAGTAAGGCAGGCGTAGAACCGGGGCCCTGCCGTTGACAGGGCACTGGAGGGTGCGGCCAGGGCGCGTCATAGGCTCCCTCGGGCCTCCCGCCCTTGGGGCAACCTCCGGAGCCGATGGCGCGCTGCGGTGTTGGGGGGGGCTATTTCCTATTGACCTTGAACGACTGGGCTTGGTCACGGGGTTTGACGATGATCTGGTCGATGTTGATGTGGTCGGGCAGGGTGACTACCCAGCGGACGCATTCGGCGATGTCTTCCGCCACCAGAGGCGTCATCCCCTTGTAGACAGCCGCTGCTTTTTCTTTGCTTCCCAGTCGAACCTCTGCGAAGTCGGTGTATACCATCCCGGGGTCGATGCTGGATATGCGGATGGGTTCACCGCAGAGTTCCAGGCGAAGCGTTTCGGTGAAGGCTCGGACGGCGTGCTTCGTGGCGCAATAGACGCTTCCGCCCTCATAGACGCCGTGGCCGGCCACACTGCCCATCATCACAATGTGTCCCCAGCCAGCAGTTCTGATGTGCGGAAGCGCTGCCTGGGTCATTCTCATTACACCCTCGACGTTGACGTTGAACATGTCCTGCCAGGCCCACTCCGGTGTGCTCTCCAGCCGATGGACGCCGTGGGCCAGCCCTGCGTTGTTGACCAGCACGTGGAGGCCGCCCAGGGCCGCCACGGAATTGGCCACGAAGCTGTTGACCGATTGGGTTGAGGTGACGTCGAGGGTGTCGGCGAAGACGTTGACCCCGTGGTTGGAGCGCAGCTCGTCGGCGAGTTGGGAGATGCGCTCCATGCGTCGCGCTCCTATGGCGACGTCGAAGCCCGAGGTAGCGAGGATTCTGGCTGTGGCCTGACCGATACCGGCGGAGGCCCCGGAGATGCAGGCGATGATTCGTTCTGGACGCATGGCAAGCTCCTTTTCAGGTATCTGAAACAAAACAACTATCAAACAAAACTGAGCACGCAGTCAGCATAAATAAATATTAAGATATCTATTCAAAGTAGTCGTTATAGAGATCCACCAAGCGCTCATCCAGCAGTTCGTCAACGGCCGCCAGCTCTTGCCTGAGGAAGAAGCCCTTCTCAACGTCACGAATTCTTGTGCGGGTCTTCTCCTCGAGGGGGAGGATGGAGATCTCCGGCGCTCGTCCCTCATCTTCGGCAGCGGCGAGATGGCCCAGGGGCGGGAAGAAGAGCAGGTAGGTGTAGTCGGGGGTGTTGATGAGGCATGCGCCTTTGTCTCCGTAGGCTTCCGAGGCGCCGCCGTCGATGATGAAGGCTCTGATGTCCTGGCTCAACATGCTCTGTTCTGCAGACTTGACGGGGGTGTGGCCCATGACCAGCCGCTCGGCGTGGAACTCCCTCACCAGCATATTGAGGAATCTGTCGTCACGGATGAAGCGGTAGTAGTGGTTGGCCTTCTCGCTCCAGGTGGTGATATGGCTTGCAGCGGCCTGTTCCTTGGCAAGCACTGCCCGCTCGAGAGTAGCCATCTTGCTCTTGCAGAAGAAGGGTGAGAGGGGGCCGCACCAGAGGTAGTACATGAGCATTTTCTGGCGGACCGAGGGGGCCTTGCCATCGGCCCACTTCTCGCCGATTCTCTTGAGGTCTCGCTGCAGCCAGTCCAGCAGCAGCTTGCCCTTGAGCCCCTTGATGGTGGCCAGGCTCATATCCTCGTTGGCCGGCAACGCAGCGTGGTAATATAGGGTGTTATCAACGACACGATACATCTCACCCTTCCAGAAGAGCCATTTCATATCATCCTGGAAACGCTCAAGTGTCGTGAACTGCCTGACAATGTCATCAACAAGAAGCTGCTCGTCCTCCGTGAGTGCACACGGGTCGTTATCTTTTAGAGTTGGGAAGTAGACATCCGTGAAGAGCGGCTTCTCTGTCATGAGTGCCTTCCACGCCTCGGGGTCGGGGGAGACGTTACGAGGCAGCAGCTCCAGAAGTGCCCGATTTCGTTCCATATCCGGGCCGTAGTCGATATCTCCGGGGATCTCCAGGGCCTTCTTGGACCAGTGTACTATGAGTTTGGCCTCCAGGATGGTCAGCACCTTGGACATGGCTGCGGATTCGGGGGATGGGGCCTCGGCGATTCTGTTGGCGTAGGAGCCCGTGGGGTTTGTGGGGTAGCAGCGCATGGCGAAGTCCCGCAGGGGCTGAAGGTCGAACCCGTAGCGCTGCAGAAAGGCTACGTTGTTGTAGCGCATGGAGATTCGCAGGGCGGTAGCGCAAAGGATAGGATTGCCCACCGAGGCCCCCAGCCAGAGGATGTCGTGGTTGCCCCAGATGTAGTGGAGTGGCGGCGAGTTGACGTCGGCGTCGAAGTAGTTGCGGAACAGGGCTATGAGCTTATCGGCCCCTTCTCCTCGGTCGAAGGTATCGCCGAGATTGACGTGCTTCTCCACGGTATTAATAATGGTCAATTTGACAAGCAGACTCGTCAGGATGTGGTAAAGCTTTTCGTTACTGACGATCCCATCCAGCAGTGCCTCATAAGATGAATCCTCATGAGCATAATAAAGCTTTAAGATATTCTCCTGAAACTCCGATGGCACTGCCTTAAATATTCTGTGTTCATCGTCGCGAGTGATACGGCGCAGCAATTCAAGAATGTCAAGAATTACTCGCTTGCGGGTAAGGTGGAATGTCTCAAATTCACGCAATGTCTTAACGAAGGCCGAGGGCACGCGGGTGAAGAAGTAGCGCTTATGGGTCATGGACTTCGTTCCGGAGCCGATGCAGCGCTCGACTTCTCTGATCCAATCACGCTGCACTATCAGAAACAGACGTTCATATAACGAATATACATTGCTATCATAGCTTTGCCCAAGCACCTCGGATATAGCGATATGAAAATACCCGAAACCGTTGCGCAGCCAGTGAATATACTTGCTGTAGGAACCATGCAAATCGCTGTATACCACATAGGCTCGTGCCGGCTTCTCGAGTTGTTTGTGAATCAGCAACTTTCTGTTTATCAGAAACGTTACATCCTGGCCGGCGTGCTTCTGTTTATAGTAGTCCTTCTGAGAGATAACCCCGGGCGCAACTTGCTGACTGTTGAGGCTTCGAGCGCCCTGGGTGTCGAGTTGGGAAGCAGGCTGGGGTCGGTCCTTGTCTTGTGGCACGGGAAGCCTCCGTCGTGGTGGGCGGGGTTAGCCTGGACCGCCGAACTCGGTCCGTTTTCCTGAACGGTGCACCAGTGAGCCGTTTATCACAGCCGTGGCGGATTGGGAATTGAAAGTGGCTGGGGGCTATCTCCCCGAGGTGAAGCCGATGGGACCCTTGTTGTCGAGGGAAGCGCCGGACTCTTCGGCAGCGGCGGAGTCGAGGAGCTGGTGCGAGATGGTGGTGCTGTTTCGGGCGGCGCGGAATGCCGCTTTGAAGACGGCGTTGCGGATTTGGCCACCGGAGAGGCGGTAGGTTTCGCCCAGTCGTTGGAGGTCTACGGAGGCATCGAGGGGGGCTGTGGGTGGCAGGTGCTTTTTCCAGATGTTGGTTCTGGCCTGGGCGTCGGGAAGTGGGAAACGAAGCATGTAGGAGAGTCTGCGGCAGAGGGCGGGGTCGAGGCGTGCGGCCAGGTTGGTGGCCAGGAGGGTGACACCGTCGTGCTCTTCGACCAGTTGCAGCAGGACGTTGACGGCGGAGTCATCGTGGCGTGATGCGTTGCCTTCGCCCCTGGTCGTAAGCAGCGAGTCGGCCTCGTCCAGGAAGACGACGGCTCCGCTGCTGCGAGCCTCGGCGAAGAGAGAGGAGAGGTTCTTCTCGGTCTGGCCGACCCACTTCGATACCAGCGTGGGAACCGACGCCACCTTCAGCGGGCGTCCCAATTCAGCGGCCACGGCTTCCGCTGCCAGAGTCTTCCCTGTTCCCGGGTCTCCGTGGAAGAGAGCGGAGATGCCTTTGCCCCTGGTGAGGTGTTTGCCTATTCCCCAGCGTTCGAGGACGGTCTTGCGGTTTCGGGCGCCTGCCACGAGCTCATCGATCTGTGCGCTGACCTGGTGGGGCAAGACGAGGTCACTGAGTCTGGCCGTGGGGATTTGGAGGCCCGATTCTTTGTCTGTGGGGCGATGGACCTGTGCTCGGGCGGCGTCTTCGAGGTGCTCCATGCGGATTACGGGCTGGTCGCCGTCGCTGTGCACCGCCTCGGCCACGGCCATGAGGACGGCATTCTTGATGTATCCCCCGGCCATGTCGAAGCGCTCGGCAAGGGCCTCCAGGTCCACGTCGGGGGCTATGGGAGCGGTGGCCGGAAGGTGTTTTCGCCAGATCTCCAGGCGGGATGAGCGGTCGGGCTCGGGAAACAGCACCTTCACCATGATTCGACGGTCCAGGGCCCGGTCCAGGGCTTCGGGCTGATTCGTGGCCAGAATGGCTATGCCCTCGAAGCGCTCAATCTCCGTGAGCAGCATGGTCATGAGCACGTTGCCCTGGAAGCGGTCTGCGAAGAGCACCTCGCACTCATCGAAGAAGAGCAGGGCGTTGTGCAGTCTTGCTTCTCTGAAGAGCCCGGGCAAGAATCGCTCGGCGTCTCGTGCCTCCACAAACGTTGGGATATCCACGTTGAGGATGCGCATGCCGAGCTTGTGTGCGATGGCATGGGCCGTCATGGTCTTTCCGGTGCCCGGCTTACCGTGGAAGAGCATGAGCACTCCCTTTCCATAGCGGATGAGGTCGTCAAATCCCCACTGCTTTCTGCATTCGAGGTACTTGTCGTGGCGTTCAACCACGGTGAGTATGCGGCGCTTGTCCTCCCCGTCGAGCACCACCTGGTCCAGCGTCGCCATGGGCTCCTCGAAGCTGGAGAACTCCTGGAATTCGTCTGCAAGGCCGTGGATTCCCATGATGTAGTTGAAGGTGGGCTGGGGGATGTCAACCTCCATGTTGAGCATATCCTCGGTGCTCAGGTGCCGGCCGTACATTGCCATCATGATGAGGTCGTTCTTCATGAGCCTGGCCCTGGGGCTGAACACCGTGCGGCGCATGATCCGCTCTGCCAGCGGCATCTCCATGAACTCGAAGACCACCTCAGGTGTCAGCGAGGAGCTACGCTGCCTCACAAGACTGCCGAACAGCCCTTGAAAGCGACGGGATACGCTGGTTGCACAAGAGAGAATCAGCACCACACGCTCAAAGTCGTCCAGCTCCCTCAACTGGCACAAACGGTCCAGCGAGAGCGAGCGGTCAACGGTCAGCCGTCGCCGCTGGTCCACCTCCCAGCGCTGCCTGACTTCGTCCGTCACCATGTCCTCGAGACGGCCGGTGAAGTAGCCGGCGGGCAGGTAGTAGGATTCGATACCCGTGGCGCCGTCGTGCTCGTCGTCGCCAAAATCCTCGTCACCGGGTACTTTGTCGAAGCGGCGCTGGGTGACGATGCGCTTGCACCGCAGCTCCACCCACTCCAGCTCCTCCTGAAGGTACTCCAAATCGGACTCGAACGGAGTCAGCCCCTCGTTTCCCCACTTTGTGGTGTCGAGCTCTTTCATCATCTTCTTGACCCGGGTCTTGCCAGGCTGAACCATCATCGCTCACCTCCAAATAGCCAACAAGCTGCAGCGCCCTGTGCGCCCTTCGGTGCTTCCTCTACTCTCCAGATCCTCAAGGTGATCAGGAAAGGGCGCAGTTCCGTCACAACCTGCGCCAGAATAGCGGACCACCTAAGCCACTGCTCACCATTCTCGCCCCCCCTTCGACTCGGCCATGGCCTCGCTCAGGGTACACGGCTGCTGAGGGGAACGAGATATCTTAGCAGCCGTGTAAGACAAATGGCGTCCTACCCCCGCTGGAGGTACCGGAGCAATCAGCAACTTGTGTCAGAGTCACGGAAGCCAGGGGCCCTCACGCGGCCCTCACGCGGCCCTCACGCGGCCCGGCCCAGCCCTCACCCGGCCCGGCCCTCACCCGGCCCTGGCGGGCCGACCTCTCCGGGCTCTCACGCGGCCCTCACCCGGCCCTGGCGGGCCGACCTCTCCCGGGGCGGGAGAGGTGATTTGGCACAGTGAGACGGGGGCGCACAGGGCGAGAGGCGTGGCGCTGGTGGAAGCCGAGCACCCACCGGGCTTGCGTGGGGCTTGGTGTTCGGTGAGTTCGATGTTCCGTAAGCGCGGTGCTGGAGCGAGTCCGAGCCCCGCTCCGTCAGGGCGGGGCTCGGAACGCGTTGGTGATGGGGGTGGCGTTGCCGATGGGCGTAGCGCCGGCGTTGAGTGCGGCGTTGGCGATGGGCCTCTGGAGTGGCATAATTCGGAACGAACCAACGGCCTGGGCTTGAATGGCATCTTGTTGGAGCCAACGCATGGGCGTCAGGCGCCACGTTCGAGCGGCCTTATCGGAATCCTCTCACGCCTTGCGCCGCCTGCTGACTCTCCCACATACCCTGAACCCGAGTATTACCAGGAACGAGATTGCCATGAGAATGTGTTGCGGATCAGTTGAGACTCCTGATCGGGCCGTTCCGCAGCCTCCGCACGACGTGGGAGTATCCAACTCGGCGGATGGAGCGCCTGCCTCGCCCATGTCGCTTGGGCCGAGCTGATCCAGATCGGGATTCACTATCTCATTCTGTGTGGTGTCCCGAACATCACTCGGCTCGGCCTCAACGTGCTCAACCACCGGCTCGGCCGGTTGCATCAAGCAGGTACCGCTTTCGCTGCACTCCGTATCATCCGGGCATGAGCCGCATGGCTGACCGCAGCCGTCGGGGCCGCATTGCCGGTCCTCGCAGTGGGGCACGCAGTTGGCCAGGCAGTGGCGTGGGTGAACACCAAGGGGGTCCTCGCCGCCGTCAGTGCCACAGTCGTACCGATTTGCCTCGACGTTCCAGCCGCAGTAGTTCCACCCAGGGCTGCATTTCACACGGACGATTTCTCCAAACAGGACGAAGGCCAGGATGTTGTCCCCGTAACAGCATCCTGCGTCGTCGATGGCATCTGCATCGGCGATACATGCTCCGCCGATGCAAATCGAGTCATCCATGCAGCCTCCGCAATAGCCGCCACAACCATCTGGGCCACACGACTTCCCGTCGCAAGGATTTTGGCAGACAACACAGTGGTACTGCTCGCCGCACCGACTGCCGCTAGGGCATGTGCCACATAGGCCACCCGTACCGTCCGGGCCGCACTCTCGTCCCTCGCACTGTGTCTGGATGCAGTGTCCCTCCACGCACCGACTGCCGGGGTCGCAGGTTTGGCAGACTCCGCCGCAACCATCTGGACCACATTGGTTGTTCTCGCCACAATGAGGGGCGCGACAACTTAAGTCGCAGTCCCTGGGATGGGAACCCGAGGGTTCGGCGCCGCCCCCAAAGCAGTCGTACCACCCCCACCACTCGTCCCGTATCGAGACATTTTCTTCGTGCCACCCACACTGGTTGCCTGTGGCGGTCAGGCAGTCGGTTATCTGCACGTCGCAGACACCCCATGTGGACTCAAGCGTACAGTCCAATTGGAACAGAGTATCGCCGACGCAGCAACCGACATCCTGGGGAATAGGCATGTCGAGCCCATGACACATGCCACCGATGCATATTTGTGACTCTGGGCAGCCTCCCGATGGACTGCAACGGCCGCCGCAGATACCATCACCGCACTGCCTCCCTGCACACTCGTTATCGCAGTTTGACTCGCATTTTCCGTTGGTACAACGGGAACCAAGATCACATTCTGCACCGCAGAACCCGCCACAGCCGTCCGAACCACAGTCCGCCTCTGGTGGGCATGTTGGGTTACAGCATGCCCCCTGATAGCAAACCTGCCCTGGGCACTCGCCACATTGTCCGCCGCAGCCGTCGGGTCCACACTCCCGTCCCTCACAGTCTGGAGCACAATTGACCTCTCCGCACCCCCCGCATTCGCTCTCGCATGCAATTACGCAATATATGTCCCACTCTTTGCTGCAACAATAGAAATCTATAGAGCATACACACTTCTCGCATTTGCATCCGCCGCATCCAGGTGTGTCAGTATATTCGCATCCGTGTTTTTGGATGCAAGTTTTCCCGCTTTCGCAGACTTCACCGGGTTCACACAGACCGCAAGCGCCACCACAGCCGTCGGGCCCGCACGTCTTCCCTTCACACTGCTTCTTGCAACAGTCGCCATCCTTGCACTGGAACCCAGCGTCGCATAGCCCGCAAGACCCGCCGCAGCCATCAGTTCCGCACTCTTTCCCGGTGCACGTGGGTGCGCAAGCGCCGCAGCCGCCGCACAGATCCTGGCAGAGCGAGGAGCAAGCCGCCGACCACATTTCGGCGCAACATTCGGGCAGCATGTCACAGACGCATTCCTCACAGGCGCATCCGGCACATCCCGGTACAAGGGTGTCAGCGCATCCCCATGCTGGCACGCACTTGCCGTCAGAGCACTTCACCTGCTCCAGGGCATCTGCACAGTGCCCACACTCTCCGCCGCACCCATTCGAGCCGCACTCCTTGTCGAGGCAGTCCGGCACGCAGCAGTGGCCGTTATAGCAGGTCTCCCCCGCTTCGCAGTCGCCGCACGATCCTCCGCAGCCATCGGGTCCGCACGAGCCGGCGGTACAGTTCTTGCTGCAGTCGAAGACACAATCCTTTGGGTAGATTCCAGTGGGGTCTATCCCGTCGGACGCCCCGCACCTGTACCCAGAGTACGGAACCCACCCGCACTGCGAATCGTCACCGCATACGCTGCTCATCAGCTTCCCCATTCCACAGAAGACGGCATCTCCCTCGAAACAACAGCCCACGCTGGAAATGCCAGCGCACCCGCTTATGCACGTCCCCTCCAAGCAGATTCCTGAGCACGCACCGCACGATCCCCCGCAGCCATCAGCGCCGCATTGCTTCCCTGCACAATCTGGAACGCAGCAGCCTCCCTGGTGGCACACCGCATTACCCGAGCAGCTACCGCAACTACCACCGCAGCCATCATGGCCACAGGTGGCGTTACCGCAAACGGGGCTGCAACACACCCCCTCCACGCAAACATCGCCAGGCATGCACTCACCGCAACTCCCACCGCATCCGTTTGGACCGCACCCGTTGGGATGGCAATTCGCCTCGCAGTCGATTACGCAAGTTTTGGAAAAGACTCCGGTGGGTTCGCTCCCGCCTGAGGTCCCGCAGGCGTAGGCGTCCCACTTCTGGCTCCAGCCGCAACTGGGAAACCCATCGCATGCCCCGAGATATGGGATGGCCCCAACACAGAACAACAGTGAGTCTTCCCAGCAGCATCCCACCTCTGGAATGAGCGAGCAGTCAGTGATGCACTGTCCTTCCAGGCACACGCCCCCCGAGCAACTGCCACAACTGCCTCCGCACCCGTCATTGCCACATACCTTGCCATAGCAATCTGGCAGGCAGTCCGGCTGGGCTGGGGACGGCCAACAGAAGGTCACCGCCAGAGTGCCCAGGAAGCCCGCTGCTCTCCAAAACCTTGTAATGCCAAGTATTTTCCACATGACGACCTCTACAATCCAAGTAGATTGATCATAATATTATCAATAGCGTACTTGCCATAACCTTGCTGGCAGAAGCGAATCACGCATCCAGGTTGGTGATCAACGATGGCCACGCCCATTCTGGCTCCATCAGTCAAATTCGAGTCACCACCGAATTCGTATGGCACTCCACATATTTCAACTATATGTCTTCCTCCCAATGGTTGTTTACTAAAGCTCACGTAGCTGAACCTAACAAGATATGCCTCATCGCCTAACGCAAGCTCATCGAACTCAGCAGGGCATGTGATTGGCATATCAAACAACTCGGAGACCGTCTTGTTAGCCTCTATATATACTGCAAAGCCTTTCAAAGCGGGCTCGTAGAATCCCCACCACCACTCCGGCGGGCCAAGAGTCGGTGTGTCTGCCTTGCCTATCCAGGCCCCGTCCCTGAGAACCCATCCCTCAGCGTTTTCCGCACCGTACCCAACCTGGAAGGGGCTCCCCTCAGGAATTATGCGAATCCTCTCCACCACGAACGAAAAGGCGGATGGTCCCCCGTCCGCCCGAAGCCTTGCCCTGAACTCCCCGCCAGGCGGAACCTCAAATTGGACCCTCAAGTCAAATTCGGACTCTTGACTGATTGTCGACCACTCCTTCACCAACAATATTCTGTCCACGGGAATCCAACTATCTTCGTATACTTGAAATTGTAACTGAGCTTCAGAGTTTGAGTTTGTCCTGAATGCGCGAATCCATAACCTGTACTTTCCAGCCGGAAGCTCTCCCAGTCCCGGCAATTCAAGGAATGACGGATCAGAGCCGCTGAACAGCTTTGGGACCCCTGGTTCCTCTCGCTGCCTACTTACGACCGACTGCTCGCCGTGCTCGCATGAGTCTCCTACTCCATCCATATCAGAGTCCTCTTGCCCTGGGTTGATCTGGTAGGGGCAGTTGTCGCAGAAATCGCCAATTCTGTCGCTCAGTACGCCCAGGATGCCAGCTGACACGGCGTCAGCCTCTGTTGGTCCAAAGCCAAGAGCCCAAGAATCCCAATCACAAGTATCTCGCCCGTCTGCCGTGAGGAACGCTGGGACATCATCCGGTTTGAACACACCGCAATTCACTGAGTTCATAAGGCCGTCACCGTCAAAATCGCCAACTCGCTCGACATCATAGCTTGGCATTCCAGCGTATGAATCTATAAGCACATATTTAAATTTGTCCTCACATCGCTCAAATCCACTATATCCTGCCCTAACCAATTCAACAGCTTCACCGATTGAGAGATTTTGCTGACCTTTGGTAAGTACGGCGACAGCCTGTGAGGCGACATCGGCGACGTGGCTGCTCCCAACATTAACAGCCGTACCGTATACTCCAATCATCCCGCCATTCCCTCCCGACCTCGGTCTTAACAACAGGTTCTGTGCAGATGTGGGCAAGTGAATCCTATTCTGTAAATTATTGGTGGCGCAGGCAGGCAAGAACCATATCGGAGCGAACTCATTATCGAGATTATTAAAAAATGCAGAACTCTGGTTATTGGCGGTCATGCCGCTGTCACCATGGCCGCCCGTCACACCAAAGAATACCCCTGCGTTCACTAAATCGGCCAACTCCGCCAGCCACGTGGCAAAGGCCAGCCCATCTTCGCCATTGTCGCATCCAGTTTCCGATGGTTCGCATCGCTGAACAATTGTCTTGACTCTACAAGCAGATCCCTCAGCGCACCTCTTCGCCGCAGCTAAACCGATAGATGTGACTCCGGATAATCCAAGATCTGTGTATTGTCGAGCTGCAAGTACTAGTCTACCAAACAATCCATGCCAAGCGGCATTGGTATTACGGAGAATATTCTCATTGTGCTTAAGTTTGGCCAAATAGGCCGTGAGCTGTTCAGTGCTCGCCATAAACTGCTCCACATTCCAAGCGTCAGATATGGGAATTCGTCCAAGAAACACAGACGGTGTATAAGAAACCTCGCCTGCTGCATTATAATCTAGGTATTGATAGTAAAAGTCACTTGCAACACTAGTGAAGTTCCAAAACAGCGGATATGTTTCGCCTGTATGGCATGAATTGAACGTGCAATCACTGCCGAATCCAACAAATTGGGCGGCTGGATAACAGCCGTACTCAAACCATTCCTTATGAACCACATTAGCAAAGATTTCGTCACAATATTGTGTAGGATTCCCTTCTGGAAAGAAATACTCGGGCATAATCGTAGAAAACTTATACAGATCCACATCTATATCACGACAATAGCCCGGGGCACAGTTATCCCATGGCACGTTTGCCAAGTCTTGTTCGGTAGTATGAAAAATCCTTACCCGGTAATGACCGACTTGCCCATTGTACCGAAACTCATCCGGCGGTATCTGCTTCGGAGGAACCGAATAATCACTGAATATCTTAGGAGCAACGGTCTGCTTGGATGCCTTCATGATCTTCAGTGTCCCCAGGGCACTCCCCAATCCAGGCCCGACGTAACGAAATCGTACGGAGAATGGTACCCACCACCCCTGAGGACCAGGGCTTTCGGTACACGCAGGGTGTCTGCCAGCGCAAGTCACAGAGAACAACCAAGCGTCGCCAAAAGAGAAAGAGTCCGACACAGATGTCTCAGAAAGTGCGGAGTTCGGGTGGTATTGAGAGACGGGGTACATTGGCGCAAGCCGACATGAACACTGTTCAAGAGCGGATTGATTAGAGATGTCCACTTTGGGCGACGGGCCATCTATCAACAGACCCTGGCACTCCGGTCTGCCTAAATCCAATGACCTGCGAATCTTAGGTCCTATCAACCCCGTCTGCTTATTGTAGCCGTAGCAACAATAGGGGGAGTCGCCGCCACCTGTGGGGTAGTCCGCACATGCCTGCTCGGTCCCAGCAGTTGGAGGTCCCCCGCAATCCGGGAACTCAACCTCTATCTGAGAAGGGTCTGCATTCACGGCGCCTCCCAGGTAGTCCACGATCCAATAGGGGAAGGATGGGTCGTACTTGGCATACCCTGAGATCTCTACCCAGGAGGACGATGTGAATTCTGTTCCAAACAGACCAGTGTTGGCTGGATGTCCTAGTGGAACCTGGGTATCATCACCGAGTATAACCACGTAGGTTAGCGGATAGGGATTGAGTTGATTGTTATACTCCATCGCGAGTCGCTGCTTGAGATATTCGGGAGTCACCTCAGGGTAGGCTGTTGCAGCGAGACACGTCTGTGGACTTGGTGCATCAGCGCAAGCAGCAGTGTGGAATTCACTAGCAAGGGCTCCCATGGGCAATTGCTTCCAGAACAGCCCGTTAACATCTGGGCCAGCCTGGAACCCCGAAAGCGGACATGTTGTCGATCCTGCGAAGCAAGTGTTGCGAGGCGCCGAAGCCAAATACTCCTTCTCGAAAGCCGCCAAGGAGTCTTCTTCCCCGACCACCAGGACCGTCGCCTGTTCGCTCACCGTAGTAAACTGGTCCAGGGCGAAATTCTCTATTGCCCCAGCAAGAACCTGAGCCATCCCACTGTAGATTGTCTTCTCCTCACGAGGCTCTGGTCCAATTTCGTATCGGATCGTCGCTGCGAAATCCACGGCCATTTCAGACCGGGCTTGGTCGGGATAGAAAACCACTGGCGAGAGCGTTACGGCAACGACCTTGGTCCCGGCCCATGTCTGGGTGGCGCCCAACCGGAACAGTCTGTGTTCGGCACCTCCCTTCCAGCCGGCATAAGAGTAACCCAGGTCCTCATAGCGGCTGGGAAGCCGCCCATCATCACCCAAGCAGGGCTCGACTAACCCTTCAGCAAGCGGCTGCACTACCCGGCCTTCCTCTTCAACCAAGCTAACGGAAGTTGCCCCCACTGGCAACTGTATCAAAATGGTCCGTTCTGGAAGCTTCGGATGCCCCTCGAGACAGCGCTTCCCAAACGTATCGATATCAATTGTCGTGTAGCGCAAATTGCCTATGTCAATGGTTGTAGCGATGTGTGCATGAATTAAAACATGTATTCGAACACCTTGACGTAAGTCAGTTACAGAAACATTTACCGGTTGCTCGAAGTCACATACATCACCCCTTCCATTCCCATCTATATCGCCTTGATCGGGGTTGAAAACGCGTGGACAGTTATCAGAAGTCGCACAAACACCGTCTGCATCCTCATCATTCCGACTATCGTATGGGCACAAATCTGTGGCACCAGAAACACCATCTCCATCCACATCATCATCCTCGGTATCACATATATAGCGGCAGATCGTATTCAAGCAAGTCCAGTGTCCTGAAGCACACAGCGGCGTGGACAGTCCCTGCTGCTCACAATCCATCTTGTCACTGCAGCGGCCTCCAACTGGCTCACAGGCCCAGGAGCATTGCCCTTTCAAGCAGAGCCAATTGCCAGGGCACTCCTGATGGGCTTTTCCTTCACAGTGGGTTGAT
>CAZQHM010000079.1:0-21260 GCA_964593355.1 uncultured Myxococcales bacterium | reverse complement strand
GGGGGCGCGCCCTGAGCTTGTCGAAGGGCTGATGTTACCCCCACCGGGGCGGGTTCGGACGCGGACGATTCGGACCTTTCGGACTTGGAGCTTCGCCCCACCCAGCTTGCCTGGGGGGGGCCACGGGGGGGGCGCGCCCTGAGCTTGTCGAAGGGCTGATGTTACCCCCACCGGGGCGGGTTCGGACGCGGACGATTCGGACCTTTCGGACGGGGGGACAGGTGGGGGGGGAAAGTTCTTGACAACTTATAGGGCTATAAGATAGAGCTATCAGGCCAGCGGGAGGGTTAGGATTATGACCACGGAACAGGCGATCTTGAGTGCGGCGGAGAAGCTCTTTTTGGAGCGGGGTTATGCCCTGACTACTACTACGGAGATTGCTCGGGTGGCGGGCTGCAACCAGCCCACGGTGCACTACTACTTCAGAACCAAAGAGCGGCTCTTCGAGGCCATCTTTGAGAGCAAAGCGGCGCTGTTCCTTAGCACCTTTGAGGCCATTCACCAGCAGAGCTTGCCCTTTGATGAGCGGGTTCGGCGTTATGTAGAGGCACACTTCGACTTGCTGGTTGAGCACCCCCAGATGCCGTTTCTCATCGTCAATGAGCTGTTGCTGAATCCAGCCAGAATCGACTCGGTGAAGAAGAAGCTGGCCCCATCCCTGGGGCGCTTCGTCATGCAGTTGATGATGCAACTCCAGGACGAGGTGGACGCTGGTACGGTGCGGCCTTTGAGCATCGTCGACCTGCTCTTCAGCATCGTCAGCTTGAACGCTGCAGTCTTCCTCGGAGGACCAGTGCTCAGGAACACCGTGTTGTCCGACGAAGAGGAGTGGAAAGCGTTTCTGGAGCGGCGCAAGGCCGAGAACGTTCGTCTCGTGCTCAGTTGCCTGCGGCCGTGAGTCACTTCGACAGCGGAATACACTCTTGGGGGAAGCAGCTTTGGAGGTAACAATGCGAGGTATTGCCGGACTCTTTTTCTTGCTTTCGATGCCCTTACCTGCCGGCTGCGGTAGCAAGGGAGAGGTGGCGTTCGCTTCTGGTGCCTTCGAAGCCGTGGAGATACTTGTCTCCGCTGAGGCAGGGGGACGCATCATGGCCCTGGCCGTGGAAGAGGGAGAGGTGCTGGTTGCCGGCCAAGAGGTGGGCCACCTCGACTGCCGCCCCCTGCGCCCCGACAACGTTGACCTGCAACTCAAACGCTGCCGAATAACCGCCCCCAGTGCCGGTACCGTGCTGGTCAAATACGCCCAGGCCGGCGAAATAACCTCTCCGGGTAAGCCCCTCTTCAAGATGGCAGATACCAGCGTCATGACCCTGCGGGCCTACGTGACATCTGACCAGCTCTCCGCTGTGAAGCTGGGAGACGCCGTGCCCGTTACCGCCGATTTCGATGCGGGAGGTACCCGCAGCTACCAGGGAAAGATAGTCTGGATATCCACCAAGTCCGAGTTCACGCCCAAAACCATTCAGACCCGAGACGAGCGGGCCAATCTGGTCTACGCCATGAAGGTGGCCGTGCCTAATGATGGCTACCTCAAAATTGGTATGTACGGGACCATAGCGGCGCCTAGCCATGAATAGCGCTTACGCCGAAAACCTCCATCTTCGCCTCGGGGCCACACAGGCCGTGGACGACGTCAGTTTCGCCGTTGACCAGGGGGAGATATTCGGAATCATCGGCCCCGACGGTGCGGGCAAAACCACCCTGTTCCGAATCCTGACCACACTGCTGCTGGCCGACAGCGGTCGAGCAACCGTGGATGGGTTGGATGTGGTGGCAGACTACCGGGCCATCAGGAGCAGGGTCGGATACATGCCGGGGCGGTTTTCGCTCTACCAAGACCTCACCGTCGAGGAGAATCTATCATTCTTTGCTGCAGTATTCAATACGACGATTAGTGAGAATTATGATCTCATAAAAGATATATACGGTCAAATAGAGCCGTTCAAGCACAGGCGCGCCGGTGCCCTCTCGGGTGGCATGAAACAGAAGCTGGCACTGAGCTGTGCCCTCATCCATAGGCCCAGCGTTCTATTCCTGGACGAGCCAACTACCGGCGTTGACCCCGTCTCAAGAGCCGAGCTGTGGCAGATGCTGGGCAAGCTGCGAACGGAAGGCATCACGATTCTGGTATCGACCCCGTACATGGACGAGGCTCAGCTCTGCGACCGCATAGCCCTCATGCAAAACGGGCGGTTCCTCCAGGTGGCCACCCCCGACGAAATAGTGAAGGCCTTCAACGGGCGCCTCTGGTCCGTAAGCGCCGGCCGGATGTCGGCCCTGCTCCGGGACCTCAGGGCCCATCCCGCAGTGGCATCGTGCCACGCCTTTGGCGATTCCCACCACGTCACCTTCAAAGACCCCCACGCTGACGGAACCCAGTTGGAAAGCTATCTGGCAGGGCTCGGCCACCAGGAGGTCCGAATCACCACATCCGAACCCTCCATCGAGGACTGCTTCATGGCCCTCACCCTCAGCGGCGGTGGACAATGAGCGTCATCGTGGCGGAAAACCTCACCAAACGCTTCGGAGCCTTCACCGCAGTGGACGCCATCTCCTTCAGCGTCTCCGAAGGGGAGATATTCGGCTTCCTTGGGGCCAACGGCGCTGGAAAGACCACCGCCATGAGGATGCTCTGCGGTCTTAGCCGGCCGACCTCCGGCCGGGGGATCGTTGCCGGTTTCGATGCTGCCTTACAACCAGAGTTAGTGAAGGCGAGTATCGGTTATATGAGTCAGAAGTTTTCATTGTATGAGGATTTGAAGGTATGGGAGAATATTAGGCTGTATGCTGGGATTTACGGTGTCTCGGCGTCCAGCATCCCCACCGTCATCGACCAGACCCTCGAGCGCCTGGGATTCGGCACCGAACGCAATGCCCTTGTCGGATCGCTGCCCCTTGGCTGGAAACAGAAGCTGGCCTTCGCCGTCGCCATGGTGCACAAACCCCGCATAGTCTTCCTGGATGAGCCCACCGGTGGCGTGGACCCCGTGGCCCGACGTCAGTTCTGGGAGATGATCTATGAGGCAGCAGATGCTGGTGTGACGATTTTTGTAACGACACACTATATGGATGAGGCGGAGTACTGCCATAGGGTGAGCATCATGGTCGACGGCCGCGTAGAGGCGCTGGACCAGCCCCGGGAACTCAAACGCCTTCACTCCGTGCCCTCCATGCAGGAGGTCTTCTTTCAACTGGCCCGACGCGCCCGGCGAAAGGAGGCATAGATGAACCAACTCTATGCCTTCGTCCTCAAAGAGTTTCGCCACATAGCCCGCGACCGCTGGACTACCATAATCCTCCTCTGTCTGCCCGTTGTCATGCTGGTGCTCTTCGGCTTCGCAATCTCCACCGAGGTCAAAAACACCCCCCTGGCCGTGGTGGACCAATCCAAAGACGAGCTCAGCCGCCAACTGGTTGAGCGGCTGGCATCCAACCAGTACTTTCGGCTCGTGAAAAACTTGGACAGCGTTGAAGAGGCAGAAGAACTGTTCAAGTCGGGGAAAGCCTCACTGGTCCTGGTCGTGGGCCCAGGGTTCCGAAAAGAGCTGATTGCCTATGGCACGGCGCCCGTTCAGCTCCTGGCAGATGCCTCAGACCCCAACACCGCTCGAACCGTCGTCTCTTATGCCACCGCTGTGATCTCCTCCTTCCAGCAGCAGGCACTGGGCGGGGGGAGTGTTCCCTATCGAATAACCCCCGTTGTAAAACTGTTGTACAACCCTACGATGAAGGGTGCCTACAATTTCGTCCCCGGCACCCTGGGCCTGATCCTCATGCTCATCTGCGCCATGATGACCTCAGTCTCTATCGCTCGCGAAAAAGAACTTGGAACTATGGAGGTTCTGCTGGTCTCCCCGGTGCGGCCCTTGACCATGATCATCGCAAAAGTAATTCCATACTTCGTCTTGTCAGTGGTAGACTTTGTGCTAATATGTCTTATATCTGTCTTTGTCTTAGATGTTCCTATCTCTGGTAGCCTGTTTTGGCTTGTTATTGTGTCGCTGACTTACATCTGCCTGGCCTTGGCGCTGGGTATACTCATTTCGTCTATGGTGTCTTCGCAGCTTGTGGCTTTGTTGATATCAGGAATGGCAATGATTGTGCCCGTTATGTTTTTATCTGGGATGATGTTTCCCATTGATACAATGCCCGTCGTGTTTCAGTGGCTTTCCAAGATACTGCCGGCCAGTTGGTACATATCGGCGGTCAGGAAGCTGATGATCATGGGGCTTGGGTTCGAGGCCATCAGGAGCGACCTGGCTGTACTCGCAGGAATGACCCTGCTGTTGGCGCTCGTGGCCATGAAGAAGCACAAGGCGAGGCTCGATGGCTGAGGCCGGGAGCCTTCCTAAGCAGGGGCTTGCCTGGCCCGTTGGCGGTGTGGCCCCGTAAATGCGTATTGGAGAGAACATGCTGCGGTACCTGCTGGAAAAGGAGTTCAAACAGCTTGTTCGTAACCGGTTCATGCCCCGGGTCATCGTGGT
The DNA here is from genome assembly GCA_964593355.1 of uncultured Myxococcales bacterium. Lineage (GTDB taxonomy): Bacteria > Myxococcota_A > UBA9042 > CAIXZC01 > CAIXZC01 > CAYTWV01. The sequence goes on along the minus strand of CAZQHM010000079.1, from coordinate 16,773 downwards.
GATGCCCCTGGCCGTGCTGCTCATCGTGCCACTCATAGCGAACTTCGATGTCAAAAACCTCAACCTCTCCGTCGTAGATGGAGACCGCTCGCCCCTCTCCAGAAGGCTCGTGGCAAAAGTCAGCAACTCCGGATACTTCATCGTCACCGACACCTCGGGGACATATCGCCAGGCACTTGACAGCGTAGAAGAGGAGCGGGCCGACATCATCCTGGAAATCCCCCCAGGCTTCGAACGAAACCTTGTCAAAGAAGGGGCCGCCAGTCTGCTCATCGCTGCCAATACCGTCAACGGCACCAAGGGCGGACTTGGTAGCGCATATATGTCGAGTATTGTAAGTGATTTTAATATAGAAGTAATTGCAGAAATGTCGCCCCAGAGTGGCGCATCAATTGGCGGCATTTCTATAGATTCTACCTACCGATATAACCCCCATCTCGAGTATCCGGTGTTCATGATCCCTGCACTCATGGTGATGATGCTCACCATGCTCTGCGGCTTCCTGCCTGCCCTGAACATCGTCATGGAGAAACAGCGGGGCACCATCGAACAGATGAACGTCACCCCGGTTCGGCGCTCTACCTTCATTCTCTCAAAGCTCATTCCCTACTGGGTCACTGGCTTCGTCGTTCTCTCGGTCTGCTTCGTCGTGGCTTGGCTGGTTCATGACCTGGTGCCCAGGGGAAGCTATCTTACAATCTACGGCTTCAGCGCTCTCTTCGTCCTGGCCATCTCAGGACTGGGACTGGTCATCAGCAACTATGCCTCCAGCGTTCAGCAGGCCATGTTCATGATGTTCTTCTTCGTGTTATCACTCATCTTCCTCAGTGGCCTCTATACCCCCATCGCCAGCATGCCCGGCTGGGCCCAGGTGCTCAGCATCTTCAGTCCCCTGAAGTACCTCATCGTTGTAATGAGGCAGGTTTTCCTTATTGGCGCCGGCGCCGAAGAACTGAGTACACCGTTGGTGGCCCTCGGTGGCTTTGCCTTATTCTTTAATGGCTGGGCTATTGTTAGTTATAAAAAGAGCAGTTGAAGAGGTGGTTGTATGATTAAGAATATGCTGGCGGGACAACGGTACGTAGGTAGAGGTAATCAGCACTGGAGGCGCGGTGACTTTTTGGCGCTAAGAGTTGTGGCCTCCCTGCTGTGCACTCTGGCTCTGGCTGGATGCGATGGTGCCCCCCAGAAGGAGGAGCCATCCCCCATGGTCGCTGCTGATGGCGATGGCAACGCTGTCGGTGGGCCTGCAGCCGGTGGCGCAGCGTTTGCCGGGGCAGAGGCCGGGGGGGCAGAGGCCCGTGGGGCATTGGTGGGGGTGGCAACGTCCAACGCAACCGTTGGGGAGTTGCTGGGCGACCATAGTGGTCGGTTCTTCGGTCAGGTTAAGCCCCGACAGACAATAAGAATCGCTGCCGAAGTGGGCGGCAAAGCCGAGCTGGTGCCCCACGACAGGGGGGCCTGGGTGTCCGACGGAGAAATCCTTGTAACCCTGGAGCAGGCCGCCTTCGAATTGGCGGTTCGGCAAGCATCCAAGGCTGTGGACTCGGCCGTAATCAGGGTTGCCCAGGTGGAAAAGAGCCTGGCCCTGGAGCGCGCAAAGCTGGACGCAGGGCTGAAGCAGGCCGAAGCAGCGGTGGATGCGGCTGCAGCAAGGCTGAGGCTTGTGGAGGCAGGGGCCCGGTCGGAGGAGAAGGCGCAGGTGAAGGCCTCGGTGAAGGGGGCCAAGGCGGCCATGGAAAACGCCGTGGCCGAGTTGGGCCGCATTCGTCGGCTGGCCCAAGCCGAGGTGGCCACGGGCCAGCAGCTTGAAGCGGCCGAAACCGCCGCAAAAGTTGCCACCGCTGCCTACGACAAGGCCTATCAGGCCATGCGGCAGGTCAACTCCGGAGCTCGGGACGAAGACAAAGATGTTGCCAGGGCGGGCCTCAAGCAAGCCGAGGCCATCATGGAGGAGGCCATGGCCATGGCCCTTGCCATAGAGGTCAGGGCGCAGGAACTGGAAGGTGCCAAGGCGGCCGTAGAAATGGCCCGGCTGCAGTTGGAGTCCGCAGAGCTTGCCAAGCGGAAGTCCGTGGTAAGGGTGGTCTTACCAGGGGGCGGCAAGGCCCTGGTGGTGGCCCGCAACATAGACCCCGGTGAGTTCGTTGCCCCCGGCGCCCCGCTCTTCGAACTGCTTCTGACCGACCGCCCACGCCTGGTGGTCCTGGTGCCTGCTCCCATGCTCTCTGCCTTCCCCCAGGGCCGCAAGGTTGAGGTTACTTGCCATGGCCTGGAGGGGCAGACCATAGCAGGTGTGGTGGTGCTGACGCCTCAGCAGGCCGACCCAATGACCTCGAACTTCCCCGTGGAGATAGAGTTGGACAACGCTAACGGAGCCCTGCGCATGGGCCAGGTGTGCGAGGTGGTAGCGCCCAAGGTGTAACATCTCCAGCGGGGAACTGTCCGTGGCACCCCGCCGACAATGGCTCAGCGCCCTCCTCGCCCCTTGCACTTACTGTCGCAGGCCGACCACGACGGGAAGATGTTGTCACAGTGCAGCCCACAGCCGCACCCCTTAATCTCGGCACAGCTAGAGTTCACCAGGCCGTAGCCCAGCGTCGTGCCGCAGTCGCCAAGGTTCACCCCCGTGAGGTCTCCGCACTGTGGTGAGAGGCATGTTCCGGTCTTCAGCAGGTTGACTTTCTTGACCGCCGCAGCGCAGTCGCTGGTGTAGGTGACCATGTCGCAACCGCACACAGGGAAGTGAACGTCGTTGCAATCGGTAGGGTAGGGGGTGCAGAGGCCGTCGGGCTCCGAGGAGTTGCAGACGCCCACTTGGAAGCGGCAGTATTGGCCGGCGGGGCAGTTCTTGCCCACCAGTCCGCCGCAGGGTTCGGAGGCGCAGGCGTCATCCACGTGGCCATTACAGTCGTCGTCCTTGCCATTGCAGAGTTCGGCAGCGCCCGGGTGGATTGTCGAGTTGGAGTCATCGCAGTCGCCCTGGGACTGGGCCCACCCGTCGCCGTCTTTGTCGCTGTCGTCCTGAGGCAAGCACTGGCCCTGGCACGATCCGTCGCTGCATGCGTTCTGGCACGTGAGCCCAGGAGGGCACTGGGCGTCGCTGCTGCACGGCGTGGGAACGTATCCGCACATCTCCTCGCACTTGGATTTGGAAGAGTAGATCCAGGGGCAGTTCTCTTCACAATCGCATCCGGTGACCGTGACGCACTTGCTGCCATCGGATGCATAGCCCAGAAGCTTCAGGCAGAAACCGTAGCCGGCCTTGGCCACATGTTTGCAGGTTTCGGTGCTGCATTCGCCCTCGTACCAGAGGGACATTGCTGCGGACTCCAGCTTGCACACGTTATCGTAGGTCACGCCGTCACAGCCACAGACGGGGGCAGGCATTGTGGGGCAGGTCTGGGGGATGTTCTTGCACTTGCCACCGATGTCCGCGGTGAAGCAGGTGTCCGGGGGGAAACTGCAAAACTGGTTCGGTGCGCACTTCTGGCCGGCCAGCCCACAATCGTTGCCGCACCCTTCGTCAATTTCGCCGTCGCAGTTGTTGTCGACGCCGTCGCAGATCTCCTCTTCCGGGGTGCAGAGATTCTCCAGGCACTGGGAGAAGGCCTCGGTATCGGCCCAGGCGCAGGCCCCGTCGTTGCCGTTGGGCCCGCAGGTGGTGTGCTGAAGGCACTCATACTCGGGCATGGGGGTGCAGTCGGTCTCCTGCTCCTGGTCGGAGCAGACCTCGTCGTTGCAGCCCGTAACGATGCACTGGGATACCGAGCAGCCCTCATCGGTCTCCCCATCGCAGTTGTTATCTATGCCGTCGCAGAACTCCAGAGCATCGGGGTGTACCATAGGGTTCTTGTCGTCGCAGTCACCTTGGGCAGCGGAGAAGCCATCTTTGTCCGAATCGCTGTCGGGCAGGCAACCGGGGATGAGCAGGCCCGTGCACTCGCCCTCAAGGCAGCGGTCGTCTCGGGTGCAAGGGTTCGAATCGTCGCATGTCACGCCGTCTTCAAGGCCGTAACATGGCTCCATGCCGCATCCGGGGATGTATTCGCCGGCGCAAGTTCCGTCGTCACAGCCATCGTTCTGGGTGCACTCCACACCATCGTCGCACTTGAAGCCGTTGGGGGCGTTGGTGGTCGTGCAGCGCCCCGCTGAACACTTCGGCACCAGGCAAGGTGATTCTGAGGTGCACTCGTTGTCGGCTTCACAATCCGGCGGCGCATCTACGCATACCCTGAGGGCAGGGTCACAAACCTTGTACTGCGGGCAGTCTTCATCGTCGATGCAGGTTACGCATGCCCCCGTCGACAGAGAGCAGCGCAGCCCTTTGGGGCAGTCCGAGTCCGCCGTGCACGACGTCGTACCCTCAGATTCACCGCCCGAACAGCCCCACAAGAGCGTCGCAGCGGCTGTCGCAACCACAAAAAGCGAAAGGGCCTTTGTATGGAAAAACCGGGGACCAGACATAGAACTCCTCCACTGAACCAGAAAGCGGTGCACCACTCCAAGACTCCACCCGTGGGAACCGGGCCGGCGGGATGCTACCAAAGTGGCACGGCCATGTCTCTGTCAATGTGCCGCTATTGTGCGGTTTGTCCGCCCCTTTTGAGGCTCATCGGGTGGTCGGCAGGCCCCAGAGCCGCTACAGCCAGGGGGTAAGGACATCAAGCAGGCGCTGGTTGGGCTTCAGGTCAATGGTGTCGTAGGCCGAGAACTTCGCCTTCAGCGTCTCGAAGTCGTCGTCGAAGACATCGGGGCGGTCAAAGTCTCCCTCAAGCCTGCCCACGAGGCCATAGGAGGACTCCTTGTTCCATATTCGTTTCTCGATGGGGTCGTCGATTCGTTTGTATGTCCACATGGACCAGGACCAGCCCTTGCCGTCGAACCACTCCATCAGCATCTCAACTACTTCGTACGCCCAATCTGCCTCTGCCCGGGCCGAAAAGCTGCCCATATAGTAGGGCACGTTTTGCTTGGCCTGGGCCTCGGTGAAGACCGGGTTGTGGTAGAAGTCTACGATGGTCTTCCAGTAGTCGAAGGAGTCCGCACTGAACTCGAAGAGGTGGGTGGAGTAGACCACGTTGGTCCAACCGTACTGGTCGGGTTTGGGCAGGGTGTTCATGCCAAGGAAGCCGTCGTGAATAACCACAAGGTGGTCGTCGCCCAGGGCTCGAATGGCCTTCACCAACTTGTCGTAGACGTCGTCTCTGGCAGCGGCGTCGGGGGCTCCCATGGGCTCGGCAAGCAGCGAGTATGCGGCGACGCTGTCGTAATGCCCAAGGCGGGTGGCAATCTCAACCCAGAGTTGGACCGTCAGTTCCTGCATCTTGGGGTCGGCGTAGAGTTGCGCCGTGCCGAAGTAGTCGTTGTGTCCGCCGGGCGACTCCTGAATGTCGATTACTGCGTAGACCCCGTGTTTCTCGCACCAGCCCATGAGGGTGTGCAGTCGCTGGAAAGCGGCATCATTCCAGTCGAGAGTCGCGGGCTTGTCGAGGTCGGGGCCCGTGACCAGGCTGCGATAGGTAATAGGAACTCTGACCACGTTGAAGCCCTGCTGGGCAATCCACTGGATGTCCTTCTCCTGAATCCAGGCCTCCTCGAAAGCGGCAAGCAGCTCGTTGCGCCCCTCCTCGCCGAATCGCTGGGCCAGCTTGCGTCTCAGTGGCACATCAGAATCATCATAAACCCCCGGGAAGTACCCCTTGGCCGTCTTCACAAACTCCGCTGCTTCTTCCGCCCCGATGCGCTGGGCCAACCCGGGTTCGAAGGCATCCAAGAAGGTCTCTGAGCCCCACGTCGGGGAGCCCAGGGCAAGCTCAGCGTCAACATCCTCGCCGATTCCGAGCTTGTGGCCCAGGGCGCTAATTCGCGATGTCAGGGCGTAGTCAACCTGGGTAATCCACGTCTCGTGGAAAAGCCAGCCCCCAAGGTTGAGACCCTTGAGCACCACGGTCTCTCCATCTTCGTTGACGATGAGCTTGCCCTTTGCGCTGAGCCGGCTGAGCCCCGTTTCGGGTGTGGCGTTATCAAGGGGCGTGTCGGGCTCCAAAACATCAATCTCTTCTTGTGTGTCGCCCTGAACCGCCTGGTCGGCAAGCTCAAATGCATCGGATGTGGGGATAGAGTCGCCGCTTTGGCCGCCCGAGCAGGCGGAAAGGAACGCGGCGGCGCCAAGAAGAACAAGAGAACCAATGGATGGGGTCGTCTTCATTCCTTCACCTCGGGCTCTGGCTACCATCTCCCCAGATTTCTGTCAATCACTGACAGTTGGCGGGGGGCGGAAGCTCATCAGCCCCTCTTGGCCTCTTGACCGGCATACACACCGCCGCTAGACTCGGGCCGTTCAACGCGTACATAGTCTTTCTTTTGCATGGGGGCTCTGACAACAATGGGCAGAACGAACTTCAAGGTCGGAACTCTGAGTCTGGTGGTGGTGCTCTGGGGATGCAGCGCCGATGAGGCCATCAAGGCAGGCACCGATTGTGACCAGGTGTGTCCCGTGGGGGCGCATATGACCTTCGCCAAGGAGGCATCAGGTACCTGCGGTGCGGACGGAAGCTACACAGCGGCCGGCGAGGTGACGGCGTCGGGCGCCTGCAAAGGCACCGGGGAGTGCCAGGTTGTATGTACCTATCCCAAGTGTAGTGAGAACCAGACACTTGTAATCACATCAACGGAATTTAGATGTGAGGCAGCGGATAATCTTTGTGCAAATGTTGATTGTGACGGTCACGGCAAGTGCAGAATAGTCAACGATGCGGCGCAGTGCACGTGTGATCCGGGTTATGTGGCCAACGGGGCCCACTGCGACCCGGAGACTCAGCCCGTAGTGGAGACCATCTCCCCAAACTCGGCACCTGTCGGGGTCGAGGCCACCTTCACCGTGTCGGGTCAGAATCTCCCCAACACCCTCTACGCCAAGGTTGACAACTGCCAGGGGCTCTCCTTCGTGAGCAGGACCGCAGGTGTACAGGAGTTCGTCTGCACACCCACGAAACCCGGCGTTGCACTGCGGCAGATTTATGCCCTGGAGGGTGGTGCGAAGCTGTTCCAGGATGAGGCGACCTTTGCTTGTGCCCATTGCCAGATAGACGGGGAGTGTTTCGATGAGGGCGAATTTGGCCATGAGCAGGGATGCACGGTTTGTGACCCCAAACGGTCCAAGAGCGACTGGTCGGACAATGACGGCCACTCTTGCGACGACGGGGTATTCTGCAACGGTCAGGACCTCTGCAAGGGGGGCACCTGCTCGGACCACCCTGGTGACCCGTGTGAATCCAATGACCTCTTCTGTGATGGCATCGAGCGGTGTGATGACGGCCTGCAGAAGTGTGTGAGCGTGGACCCTCCTTGTGGCGACAACGGCCTCTACTGTGACGGCACCGAATCATGCAACGAGGATACGGACCAGTGTGTGAGTTCGGGTGACCCCTGTGTGGACGACGGGCAGTTCTGCAACGGCATAGAGACCTGCTCCGAGGAGAAGAAGCGCTGCCTGGATATGCACGAGAACCCCACGGCTCCGTGCCAGGACGACGGGGCCAAGTGTAATGGGTACGAGATGTGTGATGAAGCCCTTGATGAATGTTACGCCCTGTCGGCCTGTGGGCATCTGCTTTGCGACCCGGCGATTGATGGTGGATATCAGAAGCCGGGAGAGTGCGTGTCGCTAATGACGGCGAGTTTGCCCAGCGAGTTGGCCGATGCTGCGGAGAATCCTCGCATTGCCGTCTGGCCCGACGGTCGTTTTGTGGTGGTATACCAACGTTCCGGATTTCTCTACTACAGGCTCTTCTCCAAATTGCTCAGCCCCGAGGGTGACGCAGCCATCTTGGCTTCACCTGGCTACGACAAGGTCCTTCAGGATGTTGTGGCGGAGCCCGACGGCACCTTCCTGGTGGGCGCGTACGGTTCGCACGGCGACATTGCGCTGGGTGTCCAAGAGGGCTTTGGTATTGCGCGCTACAGTTCCTCGGGGCAGTTGCTGCAAGGGCCGGTGGTTATCTCCGCCAGTCTCTCCATGGGTGGTCCCAGCCGGGGTGTGCTGGAGCTATTCCCCAACGGCAACGTGGGGGTCCTCTTCAGGCTGAACACGCTGAATTACCTGCTGCAGCACCGAATGCTTGGTGCCGATCTGGTGGAGGTATTTGGTGGCGAGTCGGAGGTGAACTCTGGGAAGATTTCCGGTCAGATTACGGTTCCGGCCGCTGCCGTGGCCCCCAATGGGTCGCACATCGTGGTTTGGGCCGACGATGCCGTTGGAGTTGTTGGAGAGCGCAACGCGGGGCCCGGGATTGCCGCAGTTTCCAGTACGCTCATCTCTCCCGTGGCCGGGGAGTTGAATCCACCCAGAGTTGCTGTTGATGCCAACTTCAACGCCTTCATCGCCTTCTCCGCTGGAGGCACGGGTACCGCCGCATTTTCGGTTCAGCTCTCGAAGTGGGGCGGGGAGTCCTACGATGCACCGTCACCGGTGGTGGAAGTGGCGCAGTGGCCCCAGGCGGGCTACGGCAGGGTGGATGTGGCAGTTCATCCCACGGGAGAGGGCGTGGTGGTCTGGGAGCACGAGTCCATGGACGACAACAAGAATCCGGGCCTGGGCTTTGCTCACTTCAACTCTGACGGCGAGAAAGTGGACTACGGCAACGGACAGGCCAACGAGGACGACGAGTTGGGCGAGCAGACCAATCCCGCTATTGTGGCGTATCCCCATGGCACAACAGATCTTCCAAATGGTGGGTTCCTGCTCGTTTGGGAGTCCTACTCGGCGAACAAGGGCAATATCAAGATCCGCTTCCTGCCCCTTCCCCCGCAGTAGAGAACACTTGATGCGGATTAGACATATTAACAATAATATGGCGCGCTGCGGTAGTACGGGCGTCGGCCTTGGCGTGGCGTTGCGGTCAGGGCGACGTCAGCCATTTCCGCCCCCGGGGCGGAAATGGCGCGCCCCCCCCGCCCCCAGGCAAGCTGGGGGAGCCGGCACATCGGCATTGGCGCTGGGCTGGGGTACTCCGGGGCCCTGCCTTGCCGTGGCGCAGTAGCAAGGGGCGACGTCGCCCCCACCGTACCCTCCCGCAACGAAGGCCTATGCTTGAACAGGATTACGTGGGTACAAGCGTCGACTAGTATGGTATGCACTGGTCCATGATGTCAGCGCAGAGTTGGCTGGGGAAGTGGAACATCTGGTACGTGGGCGAGAAGCAGTCCTCGTAGCGTGTTCTATCGGTGCATTTCCCTGTTCCTTCGCAGCAGGCGCCCAGCCAGGGGCATGGGGGGTCGGTCTCTTCGCAGCCCACTCCAGGGGTCCATGTGCCGTCCAGGAAGTAGCAGCGTTTGTAGGACTGGTTATTCATGCAGTGGACCCAGACGGTAGCCCAGCCACCGTCCATGGTCAGTTCGGGGTTGCAGCAGGCACCCCTGGCGGTGTCCTGGTGTGGGCAGTCTTTGGGGGAGACCTTGTCACAGTTCACACCGTCGAAGTAGGTGCCCGATATTGCCGTGCAGGAGTCGTAGTCGAAGCCGTTCTCGCAGCCCTCTTCGGGGGTACAGCAGGCGCCCTTGAAGGGGCACTCTTTGTCCGAGAGTTCGGCGCAGGTCCGGCCCAACAAGAATCCCGCCTGGGAGTTCGTCTGGGTGCAGTCCATTTGCGTTACTTCGTCGACGCAGGCGATCCCAGGGACGCAGCAGGCTCCGGTAGTTGGGCAGCCGCCGGGGACATCTTTGCATGTGTAGTTGTGATGGAAGACGCCGCCGTACATTTCGCACTCGCTCCGTGGGTACATCTCACCACAATCGCCATATGGCATACAACATGCGCCCAATTCGGGTACCTCGCACATTCCGTCGGGGATGTCGTCGCAGCCCAGCAGCGGGTAGAAGGTACCACCCATGGTCAGGCAGGTCGCCTCTTCGTAGGACTCCACACAACCAGTGGGGGTTCCGGACTGATAGAGGCAGCAGGCACCTTCGAGGGTGCAGTCGACCTCGGCGCACTGAAGGTCGGCGTGGAAGGTCGAATTCTCAAGCGAACTGCAGCTTGATTCCAGCAGCCAGTTGGCGCATTTCCGCTGGCCGTCGCTACTGTAGCAGCAAGCTCCAAAGGGGGCGCACATGCCATTAGAGTCCAGGTCGAGGCAGGTTGTCTCCATGCTCCATGTGCCCTGAAGGATAGTGCATTTATACTGTGTCATGTTGTCCAGGCACTGCACTGGGAAGACGCCATTCTCGTTGACGTAGCTGATCTTTGGATGGCAGCAGGCACCGGTCTTTGCGATGCAGGTCACTCCGGGGCACAGGGCGTTGGCGGTGAAGGTACCGTTGTCGGCAACGCACTCGGCTTCGAATGCGCCATCCAGGCAGGTTCCATCACTTCTGCAGCAAGCACCGGCGGGCAGGCACGTACCATCTGCCTCGATAGCTTCGCAGGTCTGGGCCTCGAACCAAGTTCCATCCTTGGCATCGCACTGGGTCAGAGTGTTGTCGTCGCTGCAAGGCACCAGTTGGAGGGTGTCGCCCACGGTCTGAGTGTATCCGGGGTGGCAGCAGGCGCCCCGGGGGATACAGGGGGCTTGGTCGCATCTGAGCTCCGCGTTGAAGACGGCACCGGTCAGCTTCATGCAGTCCGCCTCCAGCATCCAGTTGGCGCACTTCTTGATGCCGTCGGCCTCGTAGCAGCAGGCCCCATAGGGAGGGCATAGCTCCTGGTCAGCCAGGTCATCACAGGTCAGGCCCATGGTCCACTGGCCTTGTAGGATCTTGCATTTGTATTCAGTGAGTGACGTAAGGCATCGAACGGGGGTGACCCCCTCTTCGTTGACATAAGAGATTTTCGGGTGGCAGCATGCGCCCGTTGCAGGAACGCATCCCAGGCCGTCACACAGTCGATTAGCGTGGAAGCTGCCGGTCTCACCAATGCACTGCTCTTCGGATTCAGCCTCGAAACAGTTACCGTCGCTCTGGCAGCAGGCTCCCTGGGGAAGGCAAGTCCCCTCTGTTGCCTGCTCTTCGCATGTTGCGTCTTCGGTCCACTGGCCGTTCTTGCCTTCGCACTCGCTTTGGCGCAGAGCGTCGATGCAGGGGATCTTGGTGACGATGCCATCGATTACTTCGGTGTCGTCGGGATGGCAGCAGGCGCCCCGGGGCTGACACTCGACCTGGTCGCACTTGAGGTCGGGGCTGAAGACACCAGCGGTGAGCTTCTTGCAGTCCACTTCCAGCATCCAGTTGGCGCACTTCTTAATGCCGTCGTCTTCATAGCAGCAGGCGCCGTAGGCGGGGCAGAGGCCCTCTTCGCCCACCTCAGCGCAGGTGTCGTTGTAGCTCCACTGGCCCTGCAAAATCTTGCATTTGTACTCGGTGAGCTTGTCTAGACACCTAACTGGAGTTACTCCTTCTTCATTAACATAAGATATTTTAGGATGGCAGCATGAACCAGTCTGCACTACGGGGCATTCGCTGGTGGAGAGGTCGATACAGTCTCGGTTGATGAAGTAGGTGCCACCGGCCTCGCTACAACTGAGGCTGGTTGTGCTGTCGGCACAGACGGCGTAGCTACTCCCGGGGATGCAGCAGGCGCCCCCCACTTCGGGGCAATCGACGTGTTCGCAGTCCTGGGCCGGGAAGAAGGTGCCTTTCCCAACGCACTCCTCTTCGATGGTGTTGCTCTGGCAGTTTCCATCTCCCATGCAGCAGGCGCCCGTGGGGGTGCACGTCCCTTCCGCCGTCAGTTCGTCGCAGCCCTTGCCTGCATGGTGGGTGCCTTGGAGGATCTTGCATTTGTAGGGTGTGAGGTTATCGAGGCATGAGACGGACCAGACTCCGGTGACGTTGACGTAGGAGATTTTCGGGTCGCAGCATGCGCCCTTCTCTGCGTAGGAGCATTCATCACCGTCAAGTTCTGAGCATGTGAGTCCAAGGAAGAACTCGCCACCTTGCTCGCTGCACCCCTCCTCGGTCATGTGGCTGACGCAGGAACCGGCAGAGGCAATGCAGCAAGCGCCCGTGGGTGCGGGGAGTGCCGGGCAACTCTCCTCATCCAATTGGTCGCAACCAACAAGGGGAGTGAACTGGCCGTCCATCTCTGTGCAGGCGCTCTCCTGCTGAACGTCAACGCAGCGCATACCAAGCGCCGAATCGCCCAGGGTGAGGCAGCATGCGCCGCCCACGTTGATGCCGCAGGCCCCCTCGGGCACCTGGTCGCAGGTTACCGCCTCGGAGAAGACGCCGCCGAGGTCGGAGCATCCATCGAGACTTACGTCGTCGAGACAAGTAGAAACGCCCAGGCTATCGGTGACGCAGCATGCGCCGAGGATCCCCTGGCCCAGCGGGCACTGCTCTTCGGTAAGTTGAGCGCAGACCAGCCCTTCAAAGGGCACGCCCCCCAAGGTTTCACACGCTTCGGTCCTGCCCACCTCTACACATCCCAAGTCCATGTTGGCCAGGCAGCAGGCTACGGGGGCAAGGCAGCCATCTTCGTCGGTCTGAACTTCACATGAAGTTGATGCGAAAAGCACGAGCAAAGCGGTCAGAGTGAACCTGATTCTTCTTTCAAACATAATAAGACTCCTGTCATTATGCTGCGTTCTGAGCCCCCCGGGGGAGCCAGTTTCTCACGCTGTGATCAGTCCCATTCCGCCTGTAGCGGCGGCTGGGCTCGTTTGGGGCAACTGAGCCAGCTTATACTGTTCCTGCTTCGTGGTGTCAAGGTAAGGCCCGGATAATGGCCACTGGTGAGGTTCCAAGCAATAGTAGCGATTTTGCTACCCACAGGCGGGGCGTGTCTGGAGCGCCATCTTAGAAGGCATGAAGCATAAGTCCCACATCCGCCGACATCGTGAACTCCCATTTCCGTATATCAAACAACTCCGGCGGGTACTTCATATCGTTGGATTCGAAGCCAGAATAGTCATAGTTCTGCAACCGGCCCAGAGCCCTTGCGTAGAGCCCGAACCCCTTCCAGACCTGGAGTCTTACCATGGCTTCGGCACCTACGAAGGGGTTGAAATTCCCCCACGCAGAGAAGCCGTTGCCCGCTTGAAGCGATAGGTTCGTTCCGATGATTCTGCCTTTGAAGCCCCAGCCTACCGACGGTCCAAGATTCCAGACGATGTTGGCAAACTGCTTCCCGGCGACGAAGGGGGTCATCCACCAGACATCGAAGAGCATGCCTGCGTCCAGCTTATGGTCACCCATGGTCTTGAAAGCATAGCGGAACTCGGACTCTAGCATTCTGAGGCAACCTGGGTTGTCGTCGTCTGCGTTGAGGGAGCCCCACAGGGGGAAGTCGCTCTCGCCCGAAGCGAGAAACCCGAAGAGGGCGAATATGCCGTCTGGGATGAGGACTACGGCCGCACTGCGCACGTCAAGGTGCCAGGTGGGCTCGTCTACTACCAACCCGGGGACGATGTATAGGAAGTCGTGGAGGCCTGTGTCGGCGGTACCGGTGAAGTAGTCCGCCCCAAGGTAGATTCCGCCGCCTACAGGGTTCTGCTCTCGACCAGAGGCCGGCGAAGCCAGGATCAGCAGCCCGCCCAGCAGGAGCACGCTCGCACTCTTGACCATCTTCAACCCCCATGAATGGGTGCCAGAAACATCCCCAGCTATTGTGGAACAGCCGTGCGTACGCCCTTTGCGAAGTCTATGAGCAGGCTGCTTTCTTCATCACCCGAGGTTGCCTGGAACTGGTAGCGACCGGTACCAAACTCCGCTGTGGCGAAGGGGTTCTTGAATCGCAGCGGCTGATGCAGTGGGAACTCTACGCCGCCAACCTTCAGGGGCGCGTGCCAGTCAAACTCCATCTCTCCTTCTGTTGGCGACTGAAACACCACTGAGAATCCATCACCGAAGCCGTCGCCACCCTTATCTGCAACCTCTTTGACCGACTTGATGCTGCCTATCAGTGCATCCTGAAACGCTCCGAACGACTCGAACTGGGCAGCGCTGGCTACCTGCATGACCCAGACGTTGGAGGCCCCGCCCTCGGCAACCAGGTCAAAGGGCTGGTCGCCGTTCTTCCACACTTCGGGTTGGCCACTTCGCCAGGTGGTGGGTCGGTGGGACCAGAGCCCCACGTAGGCGTCGCCCTCGCGGCCGAATACCCATCCGGCGGCGTCGGTGAGCACCACCTCGTCGAAGTGAGCCACGGGGAAGTAGGCGTGGGTCTCGTCCCGATAGTCGAAGACCTTCTGGCCCAGCAGCTTTGGCGGGAACTGTGGTGCGTATATGTGAATTACTGCCTTGCCATGCTGAGCCGACCGGGGTCTGGATGCGTTCCCTGTCCAGTAGCCCGGGCCGGGTTCATCGCTCTTCTGCCAGTTGAAGTTCTCAGGTACCTCTTCTCCCTCGGGCACGGGCAGGTAGCCCGGGTGTGTAACGAAGACCACGGCGTCTTCCGAGAGCGTTGCCTGGCCCGCATGGGTCTGGTTGGACATGGTTCCCGGCCGGTAGTCCTGGGCCGTAGAGAGCATGACGTGATTGTCTCTATAGGTATAAGTATGCACTTCCGTTAGTAGGCCACTTCCAATTACCGGCCATATCTGTTTATATACAGGGTGAATGACTTGCATGGGTGGCTTGTTAGGCGCGGCATTGACAAGATCTCCAACCATTTTGAAGTCTTTGAACTGGCCGGCCCAGAGATTATGCTTGTTTGCGACTTCTATGGTAAGGGGCAGAAGGGGCCATGTGGTAAAGGCGCTCATGGACCACCAGAAGGCGACCAGTTCTTCATCGTCGTAGGTCAGTCCTTGGGGGTGAGGGGGGATAGGGTCGTCCCAGTTGAGGGGCGGCTTCTCGTCGAGGGGGAGGTTCATGCGCTCCTGGTCCACCATGGGCTGGTCCCAGTGAGCGATGACGTTGGCTACCTGGGGCAGGGCGTACTTGTTGGTTCTAGCCAGCAGCAGGCATTGGGTGCAGCCGGTGCTCCTGTACTGTCTGTCTGTGTCGTTGTAGACGATTTTCAGGGGGTCGTAGAGGTCCTGCAATTCGGCAGCGGGCTTGTCCTTGATGTAAGAGCGCCCGTGAGTGGCCCCCAGGTTTCCTTTGTGGATGTGCAGGGCCATGTCCAGGTAGAGCAGGTCGGAGACAATGGCCGCTTTGAAGGCCACCTCGGGGTCTTCAGCCCACTCGATGAGGGTCAAGAGGGGGTTCATGTCCCAGTTGTAATAGACATCGGAGTGCCACTCGGTGAAGCCCCACATGGCCCTCTCCTCAAGCCAGGTGAGGATGACCTGCCGTGCCCGGTCTCGGTGCTGGGCACCGGTCATTCCAGTGACCTCGAATACTCTGTCGGGGTATTTCTGCCCCATGAGATACTCAACGGTGCGGAAGATGAGAACATGGTTTTCGGACCAGTACCACATGTTGTCAAATACTGGTTGCCCCTCCCACTCCCGCTGGGGTGTGGGGTCTGAATACCAGTACTTGAAGGTCAACAGGGCCTCTTCGATTCTCGTCCAGAGGGTTTCGCTGAGGGCGGGGTGTCCTCTGTGGCCATAGATGAGGTTAATGAGCCTCAGGGCATCGAAGTCGCTGGTATCCTGGAGGCGGAAGAGCTTGTTGAAGGTTCCGTCGAGTTTGTCATCGGCGAAGGTGCCTGCTGCCGGTTCCGGCAGTCCAAGGCGCTTGGCGCATTCGATGTGCAGCATCAGTTGCACCGGCCCGTCTCCGGGGTTGCAGTTCTGGCACGCCCACTCCAGATAGGAGAGCTGGCGCTCCTTCTGCCAATCGCCCGGTGCCGGGAGTTCGCCCCACTCAATGGGCTCGCTTGTGTCTTCAACTTCCTCGGCCACCTGGTCGGCAACACTCTCGGGGAGGGTATCGGCCGTGGTCTCAGCAATGCTATCTCCCGCCGTATCGACTACGGCGTCTCCCAGAGTATCGCCAACGGTCTCTTGCAGCGTATCGGCCACAGCGCTATCCGCCTCCTTGGTGTCCGACCCGCAGGCGGAACAGAGTAACAGGCCAACAAGAGCGCCGACCATTCCCGCAAGCCAATCTCTCCGTTGCCCCTTAGGTCTCCCCATGCAAAGCTGCTCCATTCAGCACCCCTATTATGAAATGTAGACCAAGCACCGGCCCTCTGCGCCCTGCGCGCCCTCTGCGCAACTCTATCAGCATCACCGGCCAAAACAATGGGCGATTGAGCACCCTCACTTGAGGGCCGTGTGAACGCCTCACCCGGGCGCTTGCTCGTCACGATGCAAGACTCGCTTGCTGCTGATGGCCAACCTTGGCCGCGTAGAGCTTCCACAGGGAGGCTCCCAACAACAGGACCATCGGAACCAGCTGTCGCTACGATTGTGACTTCCCGGCTGCCATGCAAAGCCTCCAATTGAGCTAATCCTCGGATAGGCCCATCGGTACTCAGACCCCCCCCGAAGATCGCCCGTGCGGAAGTACCTCTCAGGTCCGGGTTCAACTCAGTTGCCGATGCCTGGCGGGGTGACGCCAAAACTGATAATGATTTCTGGCTCCTATAGACATTCAGGCATTCTCTGACATCCACCATGGGTACCAGACCTCCCTTAGAGAAATTCTCTTCATGACGCGAAATAACCCCTTGACCCGCTGATATCGCCTGCGTAGTCTGAGCTCTAACGTTGCAGATGCTAACGTTCTGCACGCTGGCGATAACCGCTGGCCGTGTACTCATCTGCTGGAGGATAACATGATGCCCCCCCCCCCTGAAGAACCAGCACTCGAATTCGCTGTGCAATGAGGAATAGCGATGCCAAAGCGATTCGTGCGGGTTGCGCTTCTGTGTGCCCTCGC
>CAZQHM010000078.1:0-21266 GCA_964593355.1 uncultured Myxococcales bacterium | reverse complement strand
TGGACGCGGACGATTCGGACTATTTGGACGCGGACGATTCGGACTATTTGGACGCTGCTTGCTTGAGGGGGCGGGGAGGGTTGCTCTGCAACTTTGCTTGTGGTATGGATTCGTCATTGGACTGCAGCGGTAGATTTGCCTCTTGGGCTTGTGGCTGCTGCGGCTCCTTTTGTTTGTTGCCTTTGGAGGCTCCTATGAATAGCTGGTATCGTCGCCTTCGTGGTCAGTGCATCAATACCCTGCTGCGGGCGGGGCTTGCTTTCACTGGGTTGGCCCTCCTGCCCTCCTCGGCTTCGGCTACTACTAACCACCACGATGCAACCGACTCTCTGGCCGGAGTGCACGTCGCTGTTGCTTCGCCGCCTTGTGAGCCCGTGTCTGTTTATGGCCCTCCCATGTGCTCCACCGATGAGGAGTGCGTCAAGGAGAACGGCGAAGGTTGGTACTGTAACAAAGATCATGGATACAGCGACGGCTGCGGCGGAAGTATCTCCTGGCCCGTCTGTGAGCCGGGGCCAAAGAAGCCTCTCGTTGCCGAAGAGCCCGTCGTCAACGACGAGAAGAAGGATGACAAGAAGGATGAGAAAGGCATAGACACCCCCCCTGGTCCTGATGGCCCCAAGGTCGAAGAGGATAAACGGATCAAAACGTATTATGGCCCGGCACCTGTCTATGGTCCGCCCCCTACCAGGAAATGAGCCCCGGGGAGCCAAACCACTACTTCCGCCTGAAGGTCCCTAATGGCAACAGCAGTCAAGTTCCCGACTACGGCAGCGGTCCACTTCCTTAGACAGAACGGCGTTGCCTTCGAGCCGGCTCTCTACAGGTACGAAGGGCGCATTGAAGTGGCAAAGACAGCCGCAGCAGCCATCGGCGCCCAGGAAGAGAGCGTCTACAAAACCCTCGTCGTCAGTTGCGAAGATGAACCCCTCGTGGTCCTTATGGATGCCGCCGGCACCGTCTCAATGAGCAAACTGGCAGCGGTGACGGGGCACAAGAGTAAGGCGGCGGCGTGCGCACCAAGAGACGCAGAGCGCCTCACAGCTTACCAGGTTGGGGGCATCAGCCCCTTCGGAACAAGGCAGAAGATGCGCGTCGTCGTCGACGAACTGGCGCTTCTCCAGGAATCGATTTGGGTCAACGGAGGCAGCCATGGATTCATGGTCAAGCTTGCCACGAAGGATCTCGTCCGGGTTCTGGATGCCACGGTTGCGGACATCAGGCAGTAGGCCGATCCCACAAAGCCCTTGACAGCTACCGGCGCTAGTCTCAACATTGCGCCTGTTCCCGAACAGGAATGGGACTCAATGGAGGAATATTATGCTTAGAAATGCTGGGTTGTCTCGTATTGTGCTTTTATCGGCTTTGTTCGTTTTCGCCGCCGGCAGTCTGACCGGTTGCGCTACACTCAAGTCCTTCACGAGCAAGGGCATGCAGCTTGCCGGAATGAAGGTAGCTGAGGTCAAGCAGCACGCTGTGACCCTCAATGAGATCGACCAGGAGCTTATGCAGAAGAAGAGCGGCGGCGAACTGGACAAGCTCGAAGTTGAGCCCACCAACTATGTCTCCGTGGAGTGGCCCGAGCTGGACGCCTTCAGCCGTGACGTGGCCCACATCGTCGCCGTGGTGAAACTCGCCCGCAAGGTCATAGCTCTCTCCCAGGCCGGCGACCCCCAGGCCGTTGTTGGCGCCAAAATCATCTACCGCAAAGCGTCCGAGACTGTGGCCCGCGCCGTCAATCTCGTCTCCAGTGGTATGGGCATCATCTCCAGCGCCACCAGCCGCCTTCAAGATCCCAAATACCTCCCCATCGCTGACGATGTCCTTGGCGCTGCCAACGACTCCGTGAAACTGGTCAAAGAAGCCGCCGAGCAGCTCCCCGCTCTCGTAGAAGACCTGGGCAAGATAGCCGGCATGGGCGAGCAGCAGTAGTCATTCCGCCAACACTCACGCAACTCCCCCCCCCGGACACCTTACAACTCCCCGTCAGTGCTTTGGCCCATACAATTTGGTGATACTTGTAGCTGAAGATGAGACTGGAACTAGGAATACCTACAAACTCAAGCTTTCACTATGTTGCTATGGCTACCACGATATCGGCCTCTTGTATCAACAACCAGTTTTGAGTGCTCGGCAATATATTTGTAGTCATAATTGTCATGGTCCGTAAGCACGAGCACGGCATCCATTGCCTCGAGGGCCCCGGCGGTGACCTCGGTGGAGGCCATTTTCACGTCGAATCCCCTCAGGGTCGGGATCTCCGGGACGTATGGGTCGTTGTAGCAGAGGTCGGCGCCAGCCTTTATCAGCAGGTCCATGACCGCCCTGGCCGGCGACTCACGCATGTCGTCGATGTTCTTCTTGTAGGCGATGCCCAGCACCATGATCCTGGCCCCCTTGAGAGCCTTTCCGTGGTCGTTGAGCGCCTCCATGATCTTGTGGACCACCCACTCGGGCATGCTGGTGTTTACCTCTCCGGCAAGCTCGATAAACTTGGTATTAATCTCGAATTCCCGGGCCTTCCAGGTGAGATAGAAGGGGTCGATGGGGATGCAGTGGCCCCCAAGGCCAGGCCCAGGGTAGAAGGGGGTGAATCCAAAGGGTTTGGTGGAGGCCGCATCGATTACTTCCCAGATGTCGATGCCCATGCGATCGCATACCATCTTGAGCTCGTTGACCAGGCCGATGTTCACCGAGCGGTAGATGTTCTCCAGCAGCTTGGCCATCTCGGCAACTTTGGTGTTCGACACCGAGACCACTCTATCTACCACAGCGCCGTAGATAGCCTCGCCGGCCTGGAGGCATTCTGGGGTTGTGCCGCCCACCACCTTTGGGATGGTCTGCACCTTGAAGTGGCGGTTGCCCGGGTCTTCCCGCTCGGGGCTGAAGACGACGAAGATGTCTTCTCCTGGCGTGAAGCCCGCCTCAAGCACCCTTGGAACGATCTCTTCATCGGTGGTGCCCGGGTAGGTGGAGCTTTCGAGGCTTATGAGCTGCCCTTTTCTCAGGTGGGGCACCACGGACTCTGTGGTGTTGATGACGTAGCTGAGATCGGGTTCCCGGTGCTTGCCCAGGGGGGTGGGCACGCAGAGGATCACTGCGTCGGCTTCGGGGATACGGGCGAAATCGGTGGTGGCAGAGAGCAGCCCCGATTTCCACGCTACGGCCACAAGTTCGCCGAAGATGTGCTTGATATAGCTCTCGCCCCTGTTGAGCTTTTCGACTTTGGAGCCATCAACATCGAAGCCAAGCACCCGGTACCCCGCCTCGCAGAAACGAAGGGCCAGGGGCAGACCGACGTAGCCCATCCCCACAACAGCCACGACGGCCTCTTTCTCCTCCACCTTTCGCACGAAATCCCGCAGCGCCATGTTTGCCTCCAGACCACCTGGTGTTCAGAATTGGGGCTACTACAGAGCATACCTCTCACGAACGGAAGCCTCGACGCTCTCTGCCTGAGAGAGAGTCTCCATCCACTCATCCATCAATCGGTCCACCTCTCGGCGGTTCTGCGCCAGGGTCTTGGCCAGTTCTTTGGCCTTCTCGGGCGCTGCGACGTAGATCTGAGGATCGGCCAGCGTCTGCTCCAGGGTGGTAATGGCCACCTCCAGGCGCTTGATAGTCGCCTCCTGTCCCGCTGCCTTATCGTTCAGGGGCTTCACGCAGCGGTAGATCTCCTGGCGCATCTCGGCCTCACGCCTTTTGCGCTCTTTTCGCTGGTCCAAGGCCCGGTCGGCTTCCGATTCCGCACCGCCCTGAGGCGAGTTTCGAGGGCCATCCTGACGAAGCTGGCTGCGAAGGGCCGCAGAGCGCTGTTCCACCTCCTGGCTCTTCTTCCAGGCATAGTCGGTGTAGTTGCCCGGGTAGTCCGTGGGAACCCCATACTCGAACTCCAACACCCTGGTGCCAATGGCATCGATGAAGCGCCTGTCGTGGGAGGCAAACAAGATGGTGCCTTGGTACTGCCTGAGCGCCTCTTCAAGCACCTCACGGGAGGCAATGTCCAGATGGTTCGTGGGCTCGTCAAGGATGAGGAAGTTGGCGGGCTTCAGCAACATCTTCGCCAGCGCCAGTCGGCTCTTCTCACCTCCGGAGAGCACGGCCACCTTCTTCTCAACATCGTCTCCCGAGAAGAGGAAGGCGCCAAGCAGCGAGCGAAGCTGTGAGATGGTCTCGTCCCGGGATACGGAGAGGATCTCTTCGTAGACCGTCTTGGACGGGTCCAACGCTTCCAACTGGTGCTGGGCGAAGTAGCCTATGGTGACGTTGTGCCCAAGCTCGGCAGCGCCGCCTTCGTAGGCAAGCACCTGGGCAGCGATCTTGAGAAGGGTCGACTTGCCGATTCCGTTGACGCCCACCACGGCAACCTTGTCGCCACGGCTTATCAGAACGTCGATTCCAGCGAAGACCACCTTATCGCCGTACCGCTTCTCCAGCTTCTCGGTCTTGAAGACCATGCTGCCGCTTCGGGAAGGCTGCGGGAACTGAAAATCGATCTCCCGGGACAAGGCCTGAGGGGCATCAAGCACGTCTATCTTGTCCATCATTTTGAGACGGCTCTGAACCTGCCTGGCCCGGTCCTTCCGGACCCTGTTTCGAGCGATGAAGTCTTCGATGTCACGCAGCTTGGCCTGCTGAGTCATGAAGTTCTTGAGCTGAATCTCGATGGCCTCTTCCTTGCGGCGCCTGTACTCGTCGTAGTTGCCCGGGTAGCCAATGAGTCGACCGTTTTCAACCTCAACGGTGCGCGCCACCGTGCGGTTCAAGAACTCCCGATCGTGGGAGACAACCACGTAGGCCCCGCTGAACCCCTTGAGGTAGTTCTCGAACCACAACATCGAGGGCAGGTCCAGATGGTTCGTGGGTTCGTCGAGCAACAGCAGGTCGGGTTCACCCATGAGCAGCCGGGCAAGATAGACTCGCATGTGCCATCCGCCCGAGAGCTGCGACAGAGGCCGCCCGAAGTCGCCCTGTGCAAACCCCAGACCGGCCAGCAACTCCTGCGCCTTGGCCAGCTTCGTGTCCCCATCCATGTCAGCCCACTGGATGCTCAACATAGCCCGCTGCAAGGCCCGTTCATCGTCCTCACCGTACGCCAGCGAGGCATCCAACAACGCCAGCTCGGTCTGAATTCGATGAAGCTCGGGCTGCGCCTTGAGCACCTCGTCAAGAACAGTGCCGGCATGGAACGGATCGATCTCCTGGGGCAGATAGCCCACCCTCAACCCACGCTTCCGCTGAATGGAACCCTCGTCCGGTGACTCGATGTCGGCTATCAGCCTGAACATCGTCGTCTTCCCAGAGCCGTTCAAACCCACAAGACCGATTCGGTCGTTGTCGTTCACGCGGAAGTTGGCACTCTCTAAGATTCTTACCGCTCCGAAACTCTTGGAAACGCCAAGGAAATCAAGCACGGGAGCAGTCCTCGGAGATAATGTGATGATATAGCATGGGCATTGTGCCCGGACAGGAACCAGTTGCAGACCGTGCAACTGCGCAGAGGCAAGAACCACTCAACCCCGATGAAAGTTCGGTTACCACGTCCACCGGTCAAAGTCGGCTCAAAACCCCAAACTACTTGAACACGCCCTCACGACCCGCAGGACCGTTCTCCTCGAAGGGCTGCAGGAAGTTCTTGTCAAGACGCATCAGCCGGTCGAACCGCACCTTGGCGCGTGCATCGGTGTACAGAGCCGTGGGCTTCTTGATTTCGCCGTCGATGAGCATTTCGGAGAAGTCGTAAAACTTTGACTTCACCTTGTCGTTGGCCACTGCGTTCCCGCCAAAAGCCATTACCGACGCCGCAAGCACCAGACCACAAACCAGCTTCTTCATAGCAAACCTCCACAACACAGTCCGCAAGATTACCCGACCCGGACCCCTGAGGCAAGCATTAATCGCCCCCGCCCCCCCGGGCCGCCCCCCCCGAAAACCGTCATCCCACCCAATGCTTTCGCCGCAACCCCCTGCTCTTTTTTCTTGACACCCCCCAGACCCATGCGCTATAAGCCCGCCCGTTGTCGTTGCTGGCCCAAAGGTAAGCAGCCACACGTTGCGGGAATAACTCAGCGGTAGAGTGCGACCTTGCCAAGGTCGACGTCGCGGGTTCGAATCCCGTTTCCCGCTCCAAAGAAAAGGCCGCCCCAAAGGCGGCCTTTTTGCGTTAACCCCCCCACATCCAAGTCCAAAAGGTCCGAATAGTCCGCGTCCGACCCCGCCCCGGTGGGGGTAACATCAGCCCTTCGACAAGCTCAGGGCGCGCCCCCCCCGTGGCCCCCCCCAGGCAAGCTGGGTGGGGCGAAGCTCCAAGTCCGCAAGGTCCGAATAGTCCGCGTCCGCAAGGTCCGAATCGTCCGCGTCCTAATGGTCCGAATAGTCCGAATTGCACCCCTCCCCATCCGGTGCTACCCTGCGCCGTCAACTTTTTGGGGGGGAGATTCCCATGAAAACCGTACGCAGTGTGGATTCAGTGGTGGTGGTGCTTTCGTTGATCCTGGGCCTGGCAGGCTGTGGCGGTGATTCATCCGCCCCTGCTTCCGACGTGTCAGGGGACCTTGCTGACCAAATGGAAGAGGGCGACCAGTCGGTGGATGACCTCGTCGCCACCGACTCGACGGACGGCGTGGGTGAAGACTCCCTTGAGGAGATTGACGCCGGCAACAGCCCCGATGAGTTCCCACCCGAGGTCCAGAAAGCGCTGCAGAACATCATGGACGACTACATAGCCTTCAGCGGCGATCCGGGCTTCGCATTCGCTTTCCACAAGGGCGACGACATGTGGTACGCCGGGTACGCAGGCTATGCAGAGCTGGCCACCCAAAGGCCCGTGGACGAGACAACGCAGTTTCGTGTAGGCAGCAATACCAAGCCCATGACCGCTGCCTGGATCCTCATGCTGGTTGAAGAGGGCAAGGTAGAGTTGGACGAATCCATCACCACCTACCTTCCGCAGTACCCTCAGTGGAAAGAGATCACCGTGCGACACCTGTTGGGCATGCAGTCGGGCCTGCCCGAGTTCTTGAACGGACCTACCACGCTGCTCACCGTTCTGAGCAATCCCGGCATTGACCTCAAGCCGGCGGACGTTCTGGACTTCATCAAGGATATGCCCGTGCTCTTTGCACCTGGCCAGGGATGCTCCTACAGCAACACCGACTACACCCTGCTGGGGATGATCGGTGAGGCCGCTACGGGCAAGCGTGCGGCCGATGAGCTTCGGGAGCGTATCTTCGAGCCTCTGGGCATGAAGGACACATACCTGGAAATGACGGGGGACCCAACGGACCGCCTGGCCCACGGATACATGGATCTACAGATCCTCATCCCCATGATGAAGCTGCCTGCTCTCATAGTCAGCCTCTTCCCCAAAGAGCTCTTCGTGGATGGCACCATGGTTGTTGATGCGAGCACGCTGCTGCCTCCGTCCCTCACCTGGACTGCGGGCTCGGGCGTCTCAGTCCCCCGAGACTTGGCCATCTTCCAGCGGGCACTGCAATCAGGCCGGCTGCTCAAGCCAGAGACCATGGCCGAAATGCGCAAGTTCACCGTGTGCAATCTGCTGGGTGGAACGGTACCGTACGGTCTGGGCGTCATGGCAAACGACTCACCCATCGGCCCGGTCTTCGGCCACGGAGGGCTCAACTTCGGCTTCCACGTGGAGACCTACTACTCGGAAGAGAAGGATATCGCCTTCTGCCACATGCACAACTTCTTGCCGGCGCAGGTAGTGAACGTCTCCGATGAGGCCGTGGAGACGGCCTATGCCATGAAGAGCGACGTGCCCGAGACCTGCATCGTGCCTGATGAGCTCTTCGAGGAGCTTCCCGAAGAGGCTTCCTACATCAAGATGATATTCAAAGGTCCCGTGGGTGACGGCACGGACCAGACGGCGAAGGCGGGGGCAGGAAGCGCCTGGGTGGACATTGGAAAGGGAGAGAGCAGGCTCTACGGGTTCGATCGCTTGGGCATCTTTTCCGGGGCCTCCCGATACAACTCCTTTGGCACCGATGTGCTTTCACTTTCTGCTTTTGGCCCTGCCGACAAGAGCAATGAAAACGTTCGGTGGCTGACTGCCAGCTTCCCTGCTGCATCCCTGGAGGGGGTGGCGGCCGGGGGCTATGCGACTATCGATCTCTCAAGCTCACTGAAACCGTACCCCGCTTTGGTAGAGCTGGCTCTGACGCCCGAGGGGTTCCAGTGGACCTCGGAGTGCATCGTAGCTGTGGCCGATCCGGCTTTTGAGGCCAAGGCCTACCTGTGCGACGGGGCCGACTATGCTCAACCCGGTAAGACCCTGCGCATGGGCCTGGCCGTGGCAATGACCGCCGACATTGCTGCCATAGAGGCCCGCCTCTCTGCTGCGGGCATCGACCGTTGCCGATGCTTCGACGAGACGAACCAGCCCATCTCCTGTCCGGAATAGTCTTTCTACGACCCCAACAACTCCTGCAAGGCACGCTCAAGAAAAGCCGGCATGATCTCACCCGTGGGCATAGGCGCCAGCTCCTGACGGGATGCCTCTATCAGCGCTGTGATTTCGTCGGTGATGGAGCTTACTATGGTCTTCCCCTCACGCTTGCTTTGCAGGGCCGACAGGGCCATCAATCCAACTCGACCGTACTCGCCCAAGCGGTCGATGTGCGGTTGAACGTTGGCAAGCAGGCCGGGGTGGAAGTGGGGCGCCTGCTTCACCGCATCGGGCAGGTCCCGGAACCTCGCCAGCTCCTGCGCCAACGTGCCCTTGGGCATCAGGTAAGCCTGCATATCCGGCGAGTCCCATGCGGTCCACAGCTCGTCAACAAGCTTCTCCACAGCAGGCGCCACCGAATCGGTGATGTCCGGCGATCGGCAGTTTGAGGCAAGCAACTCCAACGCGGCAGCGCCGCCATCGGGGCCGCCGTAGAGATAGGCCGCATTCTTCATCGCACGCTCGGGTTCGTATGCTTTGGGATTCCATACGTAATCGGCCACACTGGCCAAGGCTGGCAACGCTCCGAAGGTGTCAGCCGAGGCATTGAACGCCACACCAGGCAGCATGGAAGGAAGCTCTGCATCACGCCCCTCCAGTGGGCCCAGATGCACGTACCATTCGCCGTTGAAGAGCACCTGCATGTCGTTCACAGGGAAGTTGTCGCCCAGTATGGGATGCCGGCCTATGGCCTCATTGAACCCATCGGCGTCCTCCTTGGTTACGTGCCGTGAGACTATCTCTTTGCCCGTCCAGCCGATGTCCCAATATTCGGGAAGCTGTTTGGCGATGGCCGCCAGATCCGTGGCGAACTCGGGGTGATTGCTGTAGTACTCGTGGGGGGTCAATACCAGCCTGACGTCGGGGCTGCGCTCCTTGAGCGCCTGGCCTACCCGTACAAGCCACTGGGCCTGGGCCTCGGAGTAAGAGTCGAAGACCTTGGCATCCTCGGGAACCAGGACCTTTTCCAAGTCATCGAACCCCATCAGGAGGCAGGTGGCGCCCCTGTCTAGCACCAGGCCAAGTTTTTCTATTATTATGTCTATGTCTTTATCGCCGCTGAATGTTACGGGCCACATAAAATGAAGTTGCCAACAAACCTCGATGTGCTGTCGTTTGGCCTCTGCTATCAAAGTTTTGATGTATTTAAGGTCCGATGCCGAGTATGGGGTTGGCCAGCCCAGGTTGATCAAGCCGTCGCCCTTGGGGCTGTAGATAAAGAGGTTGAACTTGAGGTTGGCCATCTCCCTCATCATGGCTATGCGGTCTTCTTGGCTCCAGGGCTTTCCGTAGAAGCCCTCCAGGACCCCTCGCAGCTTACCAACGGGCTGGTCGAAGAGGGTGGCCAGATAGATTGCCGTCTGGTCGTGAGTGACCATCTGCCCAAGGGTTTTGAGTGCGTAGAACGAGCCCAGGGCATCGGGGGCAAAGATGTGCACCTGCACAGCACCCTGGGCCTCATGGGACCAGATGTAGTGGGCTCCCTGGTTGCCGTTGAGGGCGGGCAAGCTGCAGGCATCGTGAACTGCTTCGAACTCTTCTGCTTCGTGAACCACGACCTCCAATGCGGCGCCGGAGTTCACCTTTGAGAGGCCGTGCAGCAGCTGTTGAAGCTCGGGCTCATCATCGACGGGCAACCCATGGATGCTGAACGTGGCGCCGGTAAGAGGGGTAGGCTCGGCGCAGGATGTGCAGTCTGTCTCCAGGGTGCCCCACCTGTAGACGGCCTGAGGCCTTGGTATCACCGTGGCGATAGAGACCGTGCCCGAAGCCGGGCAGTAGGCAGCGGGGTCGAAGGTGAGAAGGTCCGGCACGTCGGGCGACGCATCGTCCAGGGGGAGATCCGGGGGAAGATCCTGGCGGACCTCCAGCGCATCGATCACGTCATCCGTTGGAGTCCCGGAGTCAGAAGAGCACGATGCCATGTTCAGCAGTGCGGGAAGGGCAATCAATAGGATTGAAGATCGGATCATGTCTTCTCCGTTTCATCAGGTGCTGTGCGAAGGATAGCTGATGGTCGCGGCCGTGGCCAAAGAAACGATGCCATCATAGGCCGGCGATGGGCCCGAAATGTTCATGGAGAGGGCCTCTGCTCCCGCTGCGCAGCTCCGGCCTAAACGGCTGGCCAGATATCTCGATCCGCCCCCCAGCCGTTTACCCCGAGCGAGGCTCCTGCCGAGTCGAGGGGTAGGGGCGAGAATGAAGGTCACTGGTTTAGGGTACGGGAGTTCGATGCGCTCACTTCCAGCTTGTAAGCGCCTTGAGCAGACCCTCGTCGGGCTGGAAGTCAAGCTGCTCGTAGGACTGCATGGCCGCTTTGAACTGCTCGAAGTCATCCAGGTCGGGGTCGGGGTGACGCACTTCGCCAAGGTAGGTGCTCCTGAGGCCCCACGAGCTCTTCACGCCGAACAGCTCGAACCCGGGGAAATCCTCGACCCTTTTGTAGGTCCACAGCGACCAGGACCAGCCCTTCTCTTCGTACCACCCCACCATCAGCTCCGCCGCCTCGTGCGCCCAAGATTCGTTGTAGAGTGTGGAAAAGCTGCCTATATAATATGGAACTTTTTGTGTTTCTTGAGCTTTTGAGAACGATCCATCATAGAGTGTTTTCAGGATTGTATACGCATTTAGATTCTTAGCGTTCCACTCGAACAAGTGGGTAGAATAGATAACATTGGTCCAGCCATACTTGGCAGGGTCAGGCAAACTCTCCATGCCCATAAAGCCGTCGTGAATCACCAGCAGGTGGTCATCTCCACCAGCCCTGATGGCCTTGACCAGACGGCCGTACATCTCGTCACGGGCCTCTTCGGTGGGCGCTCCGTAAGGCTCAGCAAGCAGACTGTAGGCCGCCACTGCGTCGCTGTCTTTGAAAGTCTCCGAGAGCTTCTTCCACAGCTCGATGGTCAGCTCTTGCATGGCCGGATTCCCGTACAATGCTGCCTCCGTTCCGTAGGTGTTCTGGCCGCCGGGGGCCTCCTGAATGTCGATAACTGCCCATATGCCGTGCTTCTCACACCATCCCACCA
Source organism: uncultured Myxococcales bacterium (assembly GCA_964593355.1). Classification (GTDB taxonomy): domain Bacteria; phylum Myxococcota_A; class UBA9042; order CAIXZC01; family CAIXZC01; genus CAYTWV01. The sequence continues at coordinate 9,770 of CAZQHM010000078.1, read as the reverse complement.
ACTCCACCAGCCGGTCCAGCGCTGCCTGATTCCAATTGAGCTTCTCGGGGATATCGGCGTCGGCGCCGGTCATGAGGCTGCGGTAGCCGATGGGCACCCGCACAACGGTGAAGCCCTGCTCCGCAAGCCAGGCAATGTCGGCCTCCTTCAGCCAGGCCCTCTGGAACGTGTCCAGCAACTCGTCACGCTTGTCGGCGCCAAAGCGCTCAGCCAGGGTAAGCCTGAACTTTCGGTCCGAGTCGTCACACTGAATCTCCAGCTTTGCCAGCTCGGCCAGGAATTCTGCAGCAGCGTCGGCCCCTATCTTGGCCTCTAACGCCGGCCCGAACTTCTCCAGCCACATTGGCCCATCACCGGGGCATACAAACGTCACCGCAACATCGGTGCCATAACCATGCCCCACCTCTGCCGCCACCGCTGCCACATCCTCCAGAATCCCCATCTCCTTGGCCAGGTAGTAGGCACGACCAGCGGTGGTGAAGCCCACCTGGCTTATCCAGGTCTCGTGGAACATCCACGCCCCAAGGTTCACACCCCTGAGCGTTACCGTGTTGCCATCTTCATCTACTATCTTCGTGCCGTCGGCAGAAAGACGAGAGATACCCTTGGGCACCTCAACGTCGGGCCCCAAGTCCGACTCAAGGTCGCTACTTCCCGAGTCTCCCTGAAGATCCCCGACCAGATCCCCCGCAACATCCTCTTTGGCGTCGGTTTCCTTGCTGCCGTCGTCTCCGGAACAACCGCCCAGGATGCCGTTGCCAGCAAGTGCAAGAACCAAACCCATCGCAATCATGGAAAATCTTTGTCGCATCGCCGCTCCTAAACAAGTGGTGGTGCCTTTCGAACCCGCCTCATATTAATTGAACGCCCCGAGGCGGGCAACTCAATTCGGTCAGAGACTGCCAGAAGTGGTCTGGGCGATCACCGGCGAACATCAGAAACCTGTCGCCATGTGCCTGCCGCTTGGCTCGGGCAGCGGTAGTTTGCTCTTGTGGAAGGGGGACCGGTTACTATAATGCGCTGATGGAATGCGGCAGTTACTGCCATTTGGGGGATTGTCATGAGAGCTCTGGGATTTCTGCTTGCCTCTACGCTTCTTCTTGCCGTTGCCGGTTGTGGCGGTTCTGACAAAGAGACCACAAAGGATGCCTCGGCGGGCGATACTGCGCAGGATTCGGTGCAAGCCGACCAGGTAGCCGACCAGACGCCTGGCGAAGATAAGGTGGCGGACAAGGACGAAGGCAGTGATGCTCAGCCGGACACGGTGACGCCGCCACTGCCGCTCAGGGTGGGCGTTGCCAGAACCGCCATTACGCCTGAGTTTGAGCCTTACACCGATACAAATGGAAACAACCACTGGGACGAAGGGGAGCCCTTCGAGGATCTGAACGACAACGATCAGTACGACAGCCTGTACGTCGGCGGGTTCGGCCTGCGGACTCCCACGGGGGTGCACGACGACCTGTGGGCAAGCAGTATCGCCATCGAGGTTAAAGGGGAGCTGTTTATTCTCACATCTCTGGACCTTCTGGGGCTTAGCATGAAGAGGGTCAACGCCATCAAGTCTGCCGTGGAGAAGCAGATTCCAGCGGGCCACAACTGGAGCTCCGAGCGAATGGTAATAGCCTCCACGCACACCCACCAGGGTCCGGACACCATGGGCGTCTTTGGTCCCAACAGCGGACCGGGCTGGGATGAGGGCTACCTCTCTTTCGTGGTGGAGACCAGCATCGCCAACGCCCTCGAGGCTGTTGAAAACCTGCAACCGGCCACCCTTTGGGTCACCTCGGCTTCGGATACCCTGGAACTGATCAGGGACATCGACCCGCCGGAGATTTTCGACCCTTACGTGGGAATCTTGCAGGCCAGGGATATGGAGGGCAAGGTGTTGGCAACCCTCCTATCAATAGCGAATCATCCCGAGGCGTGCTGGGGCGACAACACCCTCATCTCATCGGACTACGTTCACTTCTTGAGAGAGGCCACGGAGAAGGAGATCGGCGGACAGACCATGTTCTTCGCCGGGGCCCTGGGGCTGATGCAGACCCCTGCTACCATAGGAGAGCCCGGCTTCGAGCGGGCCGAGTATGTGGGCCAGACCTATGCGCAGAAGGTGCTGGAGGCTCTGGAAAATGCCGAGCAGATCGACCTTGCGACGGTGACCTCCAAGCCCGAGTACTTCAAGGTCAAGGTGGTGCTGGAGAACCCCGAACTCTACATCGGCGTCGCCGGCGACATTGCCGAGGGATACTCCGACTACCTTTACCGTGAGGAAGAGCCGCCTTGCGACATGTTCGGTTGCCTGGACCTGCCCATCTTCATCTGGCGCCTTGGCGACCAGCTCACGCTGCTCACCTTCCCCGGCGAGTTGACCCCGGAACTCATCGTAGGCGGCATTGTGACGCCCCCCGACTACGAGGGAGATTTCCCCGATGCCCCCGCCGAACCCCATGTCCTGGACCACGTCAAGACAAAATACCGATTCATCATAGGCCTGGCCGACTCGGCCACGGGCTACTACTACCCCAAGATGACCTTCGACCCCGGCGTCACCTACGGACAGCACCACGGAGCCGGCCCCAACGCTGCCATGACCATGATGACCGCCGTGGTAGAGAAGCTGCAGAGCATCAACGCCCTCTTCGAGTAGTTGATTCCCCAAGGGCAAAAGCGCCGGACACAGCTCGCACCCCCCTCAGACCTGCGCCTCCGTGCCCCTCATCCCGGGATTGCTCTTGCCTCCTGATGCACAAACGAGACATACTTGGGCATCTGAACCCGGCTGACTTGGTCAGGAGCGAAAATGTCCTTGCGATCCCCACTTTTCTCTGCACTTCCTGCGTTGTGCTGTGCAGCGCTGCCTGTGCTCATTGCATGCTCTGGGGCCGTTGCGCCGCCTGTGCCTGCTGTGATGTCCGAGCTTTCGCCTCGGGCCGAAACCAGCTGTCCCTTCGATGCCATTGGTCCGGGGGCCAAAGGGGTGTGCTACCGTGCCGATGCCACGGGCAAAGACTTCTGGGTTGTTGCGGGCCTGCCCACAGAGCCGGGGAAGCTCACTTTTGCCTTCGTGGGTGCCCAGGAGCTGTGGAGCGTGCCCCTGCCCCTGGAACCCCAGGGATTCACCATAGAGGGGGTCGCCGTGGAGTCCTTTCATGTGGGCAATGCAATTGGTGAGCCCCGGCCCGAAGTGGCGCTTATCGTGAAGACGACAAGCTCAAATGCCGCCTCAGGAATCAGGCAGCAGCGAAGGGCGCTCTACCTCATTGACCCGGGTTTCAGGCGGGTGTTCTGGTACAACACCCTCTCCCTGGAGGGGTCGGTGAGCGGGCAGTGCAGCCAACGCTCCGTGGCCATTTCGGGCGAGCCTCGATGGGAGACTATGGGGCCCCTTGTTACCGGTGTTGTTGTCCACTACATCCGCCAATCATCTGCGTGCGAAGGTGGCAAAGGCTGCCAGGCACCTCAGAAGTGCACTGAGTTGCAGAGCGCCAGCTCGGCCGGCTGGGTTTACAACGATGAGATGGAGTCCTTCAGGCTCTTCGGGCCCGCCCCGAACGACCTGCGAATACCTGATGTACAGCTTTCCGAAGAGAGGTAATGAAAATGGCTGAAGCTTGGTGGATGCTCCTCTTTCCTTTCCTTGGCCCCACACCCGAAGCCATTCCCGCTGTTGAGCAACCTCAACAACAGGTACAGGCCGAGGCTCCGCAGACCCCTCCCGAGACCATGATCGGCCTGCTCACCGTCCAGTATGACCAGAAATGCGTCGGAGCCGACGGAACGGACGTGGAGTGGGTCAATCCCCACCTCGAACTGGGCTTCTCGGAACTTACCAACCCTGTGGACGATGCTGCCACGAAGATGACGGACAAGGTGGTCATGCTCAAAGTGGATCAGAGCAAGGGGAAGCCCAAGATGCTGCCATCGGACCCCATGGCCTTTGCCTTCTCTTGTGTGCCGATGCAGATGCGCAGCGACTGGGTGCCAGCAAAAGGGGGCATCCGAATCAACCAGGGCCTCTCTTTTGGCGGTCGCTGGACGGGCATTGTGGCCAAAGAGTTCAAGGTGCTGAATCTCATCTCACTGAAGTCAAGCGGCCCCGATGTCCTGGCCACGGTAACCAACGACTCGGGCATCACCCTGGAGAAACTCAGCGTGGTATTCCACTACGAGGGGTGCTACGGCAAGCCCGGCAGTCTCTCAGAGTCCCGAGAACTGGGCACAATGAAGCCGGGCGAGAAGAAGCTGGTCAAGGCGCCGGCCGTCACCTACGGCAAGCGAGTCCGAAACAGCGATCGCCTTTCGGCCCACACGCTTCGCTCCATTCAACTGCAGTCCCAAACCCCGGGCGTCGTGGTAGATCTGGACATGCCCGTTACCCCACTGGGCATCGTTGTCGAGTGCCCCGAAGAGTAGCAAGGCGCCTCACGGCCCCGCTTCCCACGGGGGTTCGAATACACGAGATCCTAACTTGCCTCTCGTGCGCCGGTGAAGTAGAGACGATCTGCAACGCCGCTCTTGTGGCTATGAAGTCCAAGCATGAGAGTGGATATGCGCTATGTAAGTATTAGTTATGAGAGGACACAAAAAATGGGAAGAAGGGTTGCTTTTACCATTTGTGCAGCTGTCTTGGCCGTCATGTCTCCTGAATGGGTAGCGGCCGGCGAGCCCGAGGTGGGTGAGGTGGCTGGTGACGAGGGGGTGATGATTGAGCAGGAGCCCCAGACGGGCGACGGGGAACCGGAGCGGCCATCGGGGGAGTTGTTGGGGCCGCCAAAGCCTGCTGAGAATTCCCCCAGCGCTATCGAGTTGGACACCACGGTAATAGTCGGCAGTCCATCGGGGCAGCGGGTCTTCGAGATGGGTCGTTCGGTGGATGTCATTAATCGAACTTCGTTGGAGCGGCGCTTGCCGGAGTCAATGCCCGACGCGCTGACGAGTGCCACGGGCGTTCACTCGCAGAAGACCAACGCCGGGGCCGGCTCCCCCATCATTCGAGGCATGGTGGGTGTTGACAACTTGGTGTTGCTGGATGGCGTTCGTCTGAACAACTCCACTTTCCGGACGGGGCCGGTGCAGTACCTGGCGCTCATAGACCCCTGGTCGTTGCAGCGGGTGGAGGTGGTGCGTGGTCCCGGGTCTGTCTGGTACGGCAGCGATGCCATTGGTGGTGTTATCAACGCTGTTTCACTGTCGCCTGGGACCATGGGTGAGCGGGTGTGGGGCGGCAGCGCCCGGCTGGCTTTCCAGAGTGCAACCCTTGGGGGCGGCGGCGGCGCTCAGGCCGATGTGGATTCAGGGTGGTTTCGTGGATACCTGGGTGGAACTGCGCAGGGGCACGGCGAGTTGCGTGCGGGTGGGGGTGAGAAGCAGCTTTTGAGCGACTATTACCGCTTAGGCGGGCGCCTGAAGCTGACGCAGGATTTGGGTGGTGGTTGGGCCACTACACAGGCAGCGTTCTGGAACGCCATTGAGGATGCCGGCAGGATTGACTCACTTGGTACAGGCCGCGTGAGGACTTACGACAATGAGGACATCCTCGCCTACACCCGGCTGGACCGAAAGGGTTCTGGGTGGCTGAAACAGCTTCGCCTCAACTTCTCGTATCATCGCACCAAGGAGGTAATGACCGATTGGCGCTGTGCCACCACCGACGCCGGAGTGGTCGTGGACCGAACGGGGTGCGCTGCGGCTCTTCAGAGCACACTCAAGCGTCGTGAAGAGTACAGCGACACGGTGCAGACCTTTGGTGCCTTCGCCATTTGGGAGGGCGAGGCCTTAGAGAACAGGCTTCATATCAACGCCGGTGCCGATGCCTACTTCGACTTCGTTGCGTCGGAAGGTAGAGAGGCCACAGCGGGCTCCTGGGCGTGGGCCAACAAGGAACGAGGCAACTATTCTGATGGCAGCAGCTACACCACCGCCGGCGCATTTCTGGCGGCCGACGTGGATCTGCTTCACGGGGGCTACACGGCGCCGCTGTACCGATGGAATGTGGGTGCCGGAGTACGCCTCGCCGCATTTTCAGCCAGCGCCGACGATGTGCCCGGGCTTGGGAGCGTTGAGTACTCGCACTTCGCCCCGGTCTTCAGCGCCAATACCAAATTTATATGGAATGAATTTATAAATATCTATGCCGATTTTTCTCAAGGATTCCGAGCTGCCAACCTCCAAGAATCTACGGTGCTTGGTAATACGGGTAAATCGTTCGATGTCCCCAATGCAGATCTTGAGCCCATTAAGGCCAATACAATTGAGGTTGGCGCCAAGATGCACCACAGAAATGTCAGGTTCTCTCTGGCCGGCTTCGGAACATGGCTGGACGACGTCATCGTCCGGATGCCGGTACCGGCCGAACAGTGGAACCAACTGGGACTCTCCGAAGAAGAAGTTGGAGGCCTGCCCGTGTTCCGCCGCGAAAACCAGGCTTCCGGCTTCTTGAAGGGGGTCGAAGGCGGCGTAACCGTTGGCGATTGGAATGGTCTCAGTCTTTGGGCCAATGCCGCTTGGATCAAAGGGGACACGGAAGATGCTGACGGAAACTCAACGCCGGCAGGACGTATTCCGCCTCTGATGGGAGCAGGTGGCATAATGTGGGAAGCTCCTCAGCACGGTCTCTTCGCCGAGCTGTTCGTCCGTTGGGCCGGAGCACAGGATAGGCTCTCTCCCGAGGACCTGAAGGACCTGCGGATTTGTGAGGATCCAAACAACCCGGGTCTCTTGTTGCCGGCCGACAAATGTAGCGGAACCGAGGGGTGGTACACCCTCAATGCCCGGGCGGGATATGCCTTCTGGCAAACGATGAAATTCAACATTGCACTCGAAAATATTACCGATAATCTATATAAATACCATGTCTCCGGAATCTACGCGCCTGGATTCAATGTGGCAGCATCAATATCAGGCAGCTATTGAGCGGCCCAGGCCGTCTTCCCCCGCGTGTCTGGAGGGCTTGGAATCGGATATTTGTGGCAGTGGGTGTCAACTTCTGGTATCCCATCCATAGACCCGGAGGGCCAGATGTGGAGAAGAGTCGCAATCCCGTTACAACGGTTTTGGAGAATCGGACTTCGACACGGACCCCGATACCGAAATTGGGACAATCCCGGATTCGAGTCGGCCCCGGATATCAAGGTGCGCAACACCACAATCTCATGGACTATGCCCAAAGACGAGGGTGAGATCCTGAGGATCACGCCACTATTCCAGTAGCCCCCAAAGGGCCCCACCTTCGGCGTAGCGCTGCGGCATGGAACTGCATGGACAATGTGAAGCGGCCTGCATAGACTGTGGCCCCGACGGTGGAGGATACAATGAAGCTGTGGCGCCTGGTTTCCGTGTGGGTTGTGCTGGTGGTGGCCATATCCTGTTCTTCGGGTAGCGGGGAAGAAGATGCGGCTGATGTGGCGGGCGGGGAGACTGCGTCGGAAGATACAGTCGTGGACCTGGTGCCCGATGGTGCAGACCTGGATCCTGAAGTTCTGCCGGACGCCATCGAACCGGATACGACAACGGACGCTGTGGAACCCGACACCGACCTGGTTATCCCGCCCGACGATGCGGTTATTGAAGCCCCCATTACCCCCGGCGCATTCCTGATAACTGAGTTCATGGCCGACCCCGATGCCTCGGGCAGCGCGTACGAGTGGCTTGAGATATACAACTCCACCGACGAGTGGTTGACCCTCACGGGCTGCCTTTTGAGAGACGACGGAGGCGAAGAGAGCCAGATTGGGGGTGACGCCAAGGTAGCCCCCAAGAGCTATGTGGTGGTTGCGTATGAAGGCACTGCCTCGTCGTGGTTCGGCTCGGGCGTGGTCATTGCTGCTTACTACAAAGGCATGACACTGGATAACACTGGCGATGAGATAATTCTGGATTGCCGTGGAACAACTATAGATAGGGTGTATTATGGTCCTGGACATGTCAAACGTCTTGTGGCAAGACAGTTGAAACCGGAGTCGTTCAACTATGTAACGAACGACGACCCGGACCAGTGGTGCGATGCGGAGGAGCCCTTCGGCGACGGCTCGGTGATGGGAACGCCGGGCGGGGCCAACTCCCTTTGCACGCAGTTCAACCCCTGTGAGCCGAACCCATGCATCAACCCTCCGCAACCGGCTTGCGACTCACAGAATGCGGTGCTGCTCTCCTTCGAAGCTCCTGGAACGTGCAGGCTGGTGGGTGAGCAGTTCACCTGCGACTACACTCCCAAGGTGGACGACTGTTTTGGCAAGGGCCAGATTTGCGAGAACGCCCAGTGCGTCAAGGTTGAGAACCCATGCGACCCCGACCCCTGCGTGGAGCCCCCTGCGGACTTCTGCCAGCCCGATCTTAAGACCCTTGTGCACTACTCGGGCCCGGGGGTATGCACCGTAGTGGGCGGCGCCCCTTCCTGCTCCTTCGACTCATGGAACGAGGACTGTGGTACTTATGGCCAGGAGTGCAAGGGGGCCAAGTGTGTGGACATTATAGTTGATGCCAAGCCTACCGATGTTGGAGACGTCATTGTATCAGAGTACATGGCGCGCTCCGGGCCCGACCCGGACTATGGCGAGTGGATTGAGCTATATAATACCACAAATGTTGCTCTAAATCTCAAGACTTGCGAATTGGTGGATATGTCAGGCCAAAAGCATACATTCTTCGCCAATGTGGTGATCCAGCCACAGGACTATCTTCTGCTGGCCAGAAGTGATGACCCGCTCAAAAACCACGGCTTGGTGCCGGATTATGTTTATTCAGGGTTCTTGCTGAACAATAGCGCCGGATACATTATCATTAAGTGCGGGCTTAAGAAGATCGACGAGGTCTATTATCAGTCAAGCCTGGTAGAAGAGGGTAAGTCGACACAGCTCGACGTGGCCAAACTGGATTACGTTGAGAACGACAAGGCTACCAGTTGGTGCAAGTCCGGCATGCCCTTCGGCACTGCGGGCAAGTTCGGTACCCCCGGTTCAGCCAACGTGGAGTGTGCTCTGCAGATCAATCCTGTTGACTGGTGCCGACTGATTTCGCCTCTGGAGACCAAGCTTATTCTGGGGTCACCGGTGCTCTTTGCGGGGGTGATTCAGGAGGAGGGCATAACGACCATCACGCCCTGGACCGACGCCCAGGGCCCCATCCGTGCTCAGGCGGGCTACGGCCCCAAGGGGACGCTTCCCGAGGGCAACGAGCAGTGGACCTGGAGTGATGCTACAGGCAGCCCCACGTGGAACGGCTATTCGATGGATATTCCTCTTGCCGACGAGTACACGGTCATCCTCTACCCGGGGCTTGGGTACTACAGCACGGCCTTCCGATTCTCAGCCGATTCGGGGACCACATGGACCTACTGCGACCAGGACCGTGGTGAGGGCCAGGACGGCTCCGAGGATGGCTTCAGCATCGAGGATGCGGGCATTATGTATATTGTAGAGACCATGGACCCGTGCGTGCCCAATCCATGCGTGGAGCCGCCGCAGGGGTCGTGCGAGGAGGGAGACAAGTGGGCCATCTACTTCGTTACTCCGGGCATCTGCACGTCCGAAACCATGGACTCCCCTCCCCAATGCAACTACTCCACCGCTGCCCAGAATTGCCACGCTACAGGCCAGGTGTGTCTGAACGGTGAGTGCGTGGATCCCGAGTAGGCCACCGACTTGCTGTTCATGTGACCTGACATATCCGGCCGGTGCGAGGGTGCTAAGCCGCAATATCGGGGTGTTAGGTAGCCGCGGTTGGCCCAAAGCAGCACTTCGGTGTGGGTGACGTCAGCCATCTGGGCCGTT
>CAZQHM010000077.1:0-21882 GCA_964593355.1 uncultured Myxococcales bacterium | reverse complement strand
AGCGCTTCTGGGGCCGCCTGAGGCGCTGAGCAAGCCGTTGTTGTCAGTGGCATGGCGCTTGAAGGTTGATGCTCACGCCCCGTTGACCTACAGGCCTATGGAGATGGCGGCGCCCGAGGTCTCTTCCGACGGTCGCTGGGTCTACGTGGGAGGTTTGGATGGCGTGCTGTTCAAGGTTGACGCCGTTTCAGGTGAACCCCATTTCAAGATTGTGCTGGACGGCCCCATATCGGCCCAACCACTGTTGTTGGGAAGAGGACTGTTGGTCTGCACCGAGGAGGGGAGCGTCTACTACCTCTCCAAAGACGATCTCAAGCCCATTTGGGAGAAGTTGGTGCGGCTCACTGGGGTGGTTCGGCACAGGCCGGTGGTTGTGGAAGATGAGGTGGTCCTCCTGCTTGACGATCGTGGGGTTTTGACTTCGCTCCTGCTTGCTGATGGTAGGCTGGTCTCCAAATACACGGAACACTCGTTTTCGGAGAGGGGCCAGACCCCCATCACCGTTGCAGGTAGGCCCGCCCCGATTTGGGAGGATGGGGTCCTCTACGTTGGTTTTGATTCGGGGTTTCTAGTCCGGTGGAGCGACGTACCATCCGGGGTCCCCAGTGCGGTAGAACAAGAAGAGCAAGAGGAGGCGGAGGAGGAAGCTGAGGAAACGGAGGGCACTACCGGTGGGGCAGAGGTGGAGTTGCGCACGGTGCTCTCCAACTTGAAGCTTGACTGGCAGGCGGGGTTGTGTGCAGAGGGCGCACTTGGCAAGGCCCTGGAGTCCCCCACGGCAGTCTGTTCCCGCCGAAGAGTCTTTAGAGACGTGGACACGACGCCACTGCTAACTGAGTACGGGGTGCTCACGGGGTGCTACTGCCGAGGTCTGCTCATGGTGGACGGTGAGAGCGGAGATGTGCTCTGGGAGTTGCCGGTGAGAGGCCCAACCAGGCCCGTGCTAGTGGGCGACGATGCCGTTTTCACGGCCGCTGATGGCACAATCCGAGCCGTCAGGCTGAAGGATGGCCAATTGCTTTGGAAGACGCTGGTTCGGGGCGACCCCCTCGATGCAGTTCTCTTGCCGGCGTTTCAAGCGGGGCGCCAGGTGCCCGTCTTCGTATCCAACGGCACAGAACTGGTGGTAGTGGACGGGCTATCAGGGAAACTGCTATCCAGGCTTTCGGCGAAGCATGGCTTCTCATCGGCCCCGGCGGTCTGGCAGACCAGTCTTTTCGCAATTTCTAACGATGGGTACCTGTACCGGATCAACTACTATAAGTAGACTGTTGCGGGTTTCGTCCCGCTTGGCAACAGGAGGTGTTCTGTCATGATTCGTGGATTTCTGGCATTTGTATCTCTCTGCACCCTGACCCTGGCGGCCTCTTGCGGCGGGGGTGACTCCAAGAGCAACGGCAATGGAGCAGACTCGGCATCGCTTGACCAGTTGGCGGACAACGACTCGACGACGCCCCTGGATGTGAAACCTGACCTTCCCCCACCAGTGAAGAAGGAGTGTGAGGAGGACAGCGACTGCGGCGCAGGCAAGATCTGCGACTGTGCATGGCGCTGCCGGGAACCCGGTTTTGCCGAATGCGAAGCAGACAAGAACTGCGGCGGCGATTCCTACTGTGACCCCTGCGTCCAGATGTGCTACAAGAAGAAGTCGGTCTGCGAACCATGCAACACAGAGAACCTGTGCAATCCCTACACCGGCGAATGCGTACAGGTTGGCAACCAGTGCATGGTTGAGGAGAGCAGGTGTCTGGACTACGTTTCGGGGGGCAGTTTCTGCGGCCGCTCCTGTCTCTCCGACGCCGGGTGCCCAGTGGGGTACAGGTGCATGGACCTCACAGAGTACGGCATCTCATACTCTCAGTGCGTTCCCCTCTCTGGGGGATGTTCCAAGGTCAAAGAGTGCACAGAGGATACCGACTGCCAGTTCGGGTTCGTTTGCAACCACTCTACCTGTGTCAAGGGCTGCGAGAAGGACTCCGAGTGCGCCCAGGGCATGGTCTGCACCGCTGCCAGATGCGTACAGGCCTGCGACCCCATCAACAACCCCTGTCCTGAGGGCCAGGAGTGCACCGCCAAGAAGAAGTGCATGTACCCCGGTGGCTGTGCCGACGCCTATGATTGTCCTCTGCCTGAGACCTACTGCAACCCCGACACGCATATGTGCGAGGCCGGCTGCATGACAGACCAGGATTGCAAAACGGCCTCTAAGGTGTGTGAAGGGAAGGTCTGCGTCCGGGCCAAATGCGACGGCAACTTCTGGTGTTCCTTTGGTGAAGTGTGCGACAAGGAGGTAGCCGAGTGCATTGTTCCTCCAGAGCCCTTCTGCGCCCCGTGCGAGGCCGACGAGGAGTGTGGCCCGGCGCCGGCTAAGTGCGTGGAGTTCCAGGACGAAGAGGGCACCAGCAAAGGCAAATACTGCCTTGTGCCCTGCTATGACCAAGAGAAGGACAAGTGTCCCGTGGGCTACGAATGCACGGAACTGACCGACCAGGACGGAAACGTAACCATGGTCTGCGCCCGCACCTGCTACGAGAAGCCCGTGGGAATCTACTGAGTCAGCCCCCCTACCCTGCCCGCCCGTCGGCCCGCTGGCCGACATGGGCTTGAGACGCTCCCCACCCCTCCCCAATCCGCTGCCAACGACAACCGGACCGTGAATACGCCGGAGGCCCCCCGCATTCAGGGCAATCTACCTGGCCCCCGCCTCCATGGCTCTTGCCCTGGCCACCGTCGGTGGTCCAGGAGGTTCCCCTGAGCCGAAGGAGGGGTTCTGGAATAGATGCCTCGCCGGGGTCTTCATGGCAGGGGCGTCGTCTCGATAGTAGGCCCCGGGCCTCTGGAGCAAAGGGGCCCATACCCTTGCCTGTTCTGGATGGCATAATGCCAATTAGTTCAGGCAGTTCTGGAGGTAATGTTCGTTCTTAGGCTGAGCTACGGTGGGCCGCTTAGGTTGGGCCGGGGGAAGAGCCTGGTGCTACTGAACTCTGTTGCCGTAGAAAGCGGCGTCGAAGACCACGGGGGCCCCGAAAATCATGAGTTGTGTCTTCCACATGCAGCGCTCGGCCTCGGGCTCGGCCTTGCCCATTGCATCTATGATGTGGTCGTTGTTCTTGTCGTAAAGCGTGCAGGGCTGCCCATCGGGCGTGAAGAGCGTGAGGGAATCTCCAGAGCTTGCATCCAGGCCACCAAGCCAATTCTCGAAGTAGCCCGTGCCGAGGGTGATAAGAGCCTCACAACCGGCGGAGAGAGTTCCTTGGAGGACCGGACTGGACTGCTCGATGATGCTCTGGACAAATAGCGTGCAGCAGTTGTCGTAGACCAGGCACTCTTTGCCGGCGAGAAGGGACTTGATGAATTTCTCGTAGGAGTCAACCACAGGGAGCCCGTCGGAGCCGTCGCCGGCCAGTTCAGGGAGCAACATCTTCTCAATTACAAAGTTGATAAACAGGCCGTACTTAAAGTTCAAAGAGTAGGGCTTAACGATCATGCCATAGTATTTTCCAGCAGCATACTGATCGATTTGCATATCAAAGTTGCCAATAACAACATCCTGTCCGATAGCATTGAATGAGTAGCTCTTCAGGCCGCACCATGGGTCAGCGGGGTTGCAGGTCTCGCCCAGGGTCCACTGGAAAGCAACGGTGTCCCAGGTAACCTCGGTAAACTCCTTTCCAAGGAAGCCGGTGTTGTCCGGTTCTTCGAAGAGGGTCAGCGTGGCGTGAATCTCGAGGTCTCTGAGGATGTTGCCCACGTCCTTGCCCGTGAAGAGGATATCCTTGCCGATGTTGTCGGCCAGGAGGCCGTAGAGAATGGAGTTGACCACCTGAACGATAATGGTACCCACGGCCGTGAGCTGCTCAATGTCAGGTTCCTGGGGCGTGGCAAAGATTGTATCGCAGAGACCGCTCAGCGAGTTTCCGCCCAGTTGGCAAGTTAGCTTCAGGAGCCCCGCCGTGGGGCTGTTGAAGAAGTCGATGATGGTCTCGACGAATTTTTCCACGTCGTCGGGGAGGGCCGAGATCATGTCGAAGTGATTCACGACTTCGTAGGTTCCGGCATATTTTGGGGGGATATCCATGAGAACGATAGTAACAATACGGCTCTTGCCCATCTCGACGATGACTTCGGTATCGTTGCAGCCGAAGGCCAGGGCAGCGTTGCCATTGGCCTTGGAGCCGACGGCGATAGCGGTGAACGTCAGCTTCGGCTTCTGGGCTGAGAGTTCAGAGAAGCTCATGAACTTCACGGACTGCGTTACGCTGGCCACCGATTGAGACTTTGCCGCCGGGAAAGGTGGACTGTCGGGGTCCATTGCGAGGCAGGCGGGCTCGCCGCCATACTGGTCGAAGAGATAAACGTTGAAGTTGTCGAGAGTATTAATACCCTCATACTTCAGCTTGATTGTCAGCGGCTCAACCATCTTCGGTTGAATCTTGACTTTGAATTCGAGTGGTTTGGCGGTGTAATACTGAGAAACAGCGTTTGCTTTGATGACGAATTCACCGGCGATATCCTTGGTCTGAACTTTCAGCGTAGCGATGCCATCGGCATCAGTACCTGACGAGAGCGTGTCGACTGAAATAATCGGGTTGTTTTGGTCATCTTTATGGCCCGTGAGTTCCCAGTCGATCTGTTGTGACTGGAACGGCTGCCCTTCGACGAAAAACTGCACTTTAAAAGCCCTAATTTGGTTGAAACTCATCTCAAAGTCGCAAGTGGCGATTTTTTTGGTGTTTGCCGGCGGGTCAACGAAGCCCTGACACTGCACATTATTATCACCGTAGGGCTCATAATATTCCAGCAAAGCCGCCGTGGAATATATTACCTCATCAATTGCTTCTGATGTATCTTTGCTATTGATGTCACCCGGATCAATGACAGAGGTATCGTCATCCAGGCCGTCGAAGGAGAACAAAGAATCTTCGGCATCTCCCTCGGTCCAGACCACTTTAGTGCTGCCACAGGCAAAGGCGAACGAGGCTATCAGAATCGGAATGAAGCGGCTCATGACTTCCCCCACGAAGAGGTTTGTGCTACTGTACCATCCGGAAGCGTCGATCTCAAGGCATTATGCCGGGGGCGTCGGATATGAAGCGGTTATTCTTCGGAATTGAGATACCTGAAGCACAGAAGCGCTACCTTCAGGAGGTAGTGAGGGAGGGGCGCAAGCGGCTTCGGGGGGTTAAGTGGGTGGAGCCCGAGTGCATGCACGTGACGCTCAAGTTCCTGGGCAATACCCCGGATGCGCTTCTTGCAGACGTGGTGAGTGCTGGCAGGTGGGCCTCCGCTGGCGTGGGTCCCATGAGGCTTGAGTTGGGCAGCGTGGGGGCTTTTCCTGCCCCAAGCAAGCCAAGAATTGTCTGGGTCGGGCTGGACGGAGAGAAGAGTCGCCTCGGGCAACTGGCTGAGGCTCTTGAGGGACATCTCGAGGCATTAGGGTTCGAGCCGGAGCAGAGACCTTACAGGGCGCATGTAACGGTGGGGCGTTCCAGCGAGAAGAACAGCGAGTCGGCGCTCTCAGCCCTGGTATCCAAAGTGCGATGTGATTCGGGATGCGAATTCACCGTTGAGCGTTTCGTGCTTTTCAGCTCGCAGCTGACGCCTACGGGCCCAATCTACACACCATTGGCCTACATCCCCCTGGGGAACTCTGAGTCCGAAGCCACCCCAGAGTGACCGCTACGGCCTGGAGAGACTCTTACTGAAGAATCAGCTCAACTAATGAACGTCGCTGGGAGGAAACGCTACGCCGCTGAGGCGTCTCCCTTCTGCTCGTCGTGGTTCTCGGCATCTTTTGCCGTCTCTAACTGAACGAACAAGAAGCGATTGCAGTTGGGGCAGGCCTCGAGAGAACAGCGCTTCAGGACAGTGTTGAAGAGTTGGTCTCGCAGTCGGATATGGCAGCCACCGCACTCGCCGTTGTCGGCGGGGACGATTCCGAGACCGTTCCGAGCTCTCTTGATCTGCTCATAACGGGTCATGACGTTGCGGGGGACCAGGGGGAGCAGGGCTTCTCTGTTGACGGAGATTCGGCTGATGGTCTCCTCCAACTGGCGAACCTGGCTCCAGGTGGCTCCTCCCTCGGCTTCGGTGTCCTGGGAGAGTTCGGCGATGCGCTCTTCGTCGCGTGCGATGGCATCCTTGAAGTCTGCGATGGTATCGCGGACCTTCTCGACCTCTTCCTCCTTGCTCTGCTTATGCCGCCGCAGATTCTCCAGCTCTTTCTGGCGCATGAGGTAGTCTTTGGTCTTACTGACCGAGGCGAGGCTGTGCTTAATCTTGTTGATTCTATCCGTGTAGTCTTTCAGGAGAACCAACTGCTCATCATACCATTTCTCGACTTCTACCAGTTTTGCCCTCTTTTCATCGACAGAAGCCTGCATTTTTCCAACGAGAACCTTGAGTTCGTTAAGGGTCTTGGCTAATTGATCTTTTTGTTCCACATAGCGATAGACCTCGTTGTCTATCTCCTGCAGTTTGACCAACGCCTCGATTGTCTTAATGTCGAATGAATCGCTCAACGCCAACACCTCCCAACGCAAGGGCTTTAAACGCGAAAGGC
Organism: uncultured Myxococcales bacterium; assembly: GCA_964593355.1. Lineage (GTDB taxonomy): Bacteria > Myxococcota_A > UBA9042 > CAIXZC01 > CAIXZC01 > CAYTWV01. Next base: position 15,320 of record CAZQHM010000077.1, on the reverse strand, counting down.
GCCTTGTGTCACCACAAGGCGCCTTTCGGTTACGATTCCAGGACGGATGTTTTTGATCGCCTCACGGCCATCGTCCTCCAAATGATCAATCGCACGGTGGGCCCACCAGGACTCGAACCTGGGACCAACCGGTTATGAGCCGGTAGCTCTACCACCTGAGCTATAGGCCCAGCACGATGGCGACGATGATACGGAAACCGTTTCTGGACACAAGCAAAAAGTGCTGGGCCAGCAGAAAAAAAGGGGGGGCGGATGTTTGCGCTTACCTCTGGCAAGCCTGACATACAGTGATGACGTGGCTCCCCAAGGAGCGACGTTGTGAGCTGCAGGTGCGCTGCCGTTAGCCTGTGCGGGGAAGAGGCGCTCAGGAGTTTTCGTTAAGCCATATGAGCAGTGTGAGCATGGCCCAAAGCGATCTATCTGCCTTCTCATCACCATTGAGATGGCGCGTCCAGAGGAGGCGGACTTCGGCAGGCGAGAGGAAGCCGAACTGCTGAAGGGCGTGTGGGCCCGTCAGCTCATCGATCCAGCTCTTGAATTCGCCGGAGAGGCTAGAGGTGGGCAGTTGAAGTGAAGATGAGCGCAACTGCTTGCGGACGGGCTTGGGTACCAGTTGCCTGAAAGCCAATTGGGGAACTGAGGGGAGGGCAAAGGGTGCTCGGCCGAGCCTAGGTGGGAGAGTTGAGCAGAAGTCCACAACCTGGTCATCCAGTAGAGGCAGTAGTAGCTCCAGAGGCTGTGAGGCAGCGGCAACGGCCTCAAGCCTGCTACCAAGCATTGACATTGGGCCCACGGCGCTGGAGATAGCGACCATGGTAGAGCTCTCGTGCCTCTGGGTAGTTCGCTCCAGGCGTTTCTTCAGGTCCAGTATAGGATCGAGCTGCATGTTAGGGAGGGCCCCAGGGGTCATCAGGGAGTTTGCCTGTTCAACGTGGGTGTATGCCTTAAGGAAGAGCGCTCTCAGGGGGCGAGGGAGGTCGGAGCGGGCCAGCAGGTTCAGGGTCTCTTTGGTTCGTGGTCCCTGCACGAGTCCTTCCAACAGGGAGTCGGCGAGGCCCAGGAAGGCTCTGGTCAAAGCCTTCGGGAGGCGGTCGAGCAGGGCCATGATGCGCAGGTACGTAAGTGGCAGGGGCTCAAGACCGGAGTAGATTCCACCGTCGGGGAGCAGGGCAGTGGAGACGCCTTGTTGGGCGAGGAACCGGGTCTGGAAGTAGAGTGGGGCAATGGTAGCGTCTGCCAAGGGCTCCGCCATCCTGGCGACGACGCTGGGGAACCCCAGGGCCACGGTCTGCAGTTCGATGCCTTCCACGGTCGGAAAGATGCCCATGTCGCGGGCCAGCGCTGGGAGACTGTCGGGGTTGGAGCGTCGGCGATACTCTGACCAGGGCAAGAGTCCCGATACCTTGAATCCTTTAGGGCCCAGGGCCTTCTTGAGCAAGGCCGACAGCAGGGTTGCCCCAGGGGTTGCATCAAAGATCGTACCTGGTACAGCGGAGGCTGACTGAGCGGCCCTGATCGTGGCCTGTTCCATCAACGAGGCCAGGTGGACCGCTGCATCGCGTTTTGCGCTACGGGACATGGAGATGGATTGAGACGCTCCAAATTCCCACCATGTGTTGGTCTGGGGGGGCCGTCCGGGCTGGAACATCAGCCAACTGGCCGGTGGGAGTTTCTCCATGGAGGTGTAGATGCTCCTTGGTGCCGGAACAAAGCCCCAGACGATGTAATCCCTGACGGCAACGGGATCGATGCGTTTCTCGAAGGCGGGGTGGCGAAGGATTGACTTGGGGCTGGTGGCAAAGAGCATGGCATCGGGTGTCAGGGCCCAGTAGTAGTTCACTAGGCCGAAGCGGTCTCTGACGATGAAGAGGGTCTCGCTTCTCGGATCGTAGATAATGGGGGCAAGGGAGCCTCTAAGGAGGCCACACATCTTCTCTCGGTGGACCTCAAAGAGCCTGGCCAGCAGTTCCGTGTCGTGGCATTGCGGCGAAGGACGCTCTTTTTCAGTTAAGCTCCTCAGGAGTTCGTCTCTGTTGAGAATTGGCTCGTTGAGAAAGACGAACATACCGTTGCTGCAAACAGATGGAGCCAGGGCGGGCTTTTTTGTGGAGAGCCAGGTGGCGGAGGCAAAGAGTCTGGCGAGTTCCAATTGCGAGCGCTGGTCCCCACTGGAGACCAGGCCATCGGCCATGCTCCGAAGTGCTTCCTGCGGTTCATAGCTGGAGAACCGCAACTGGACGAAACCAGAGATACCGCTCAAGGCATCACCCCCTGTTGTCGGGGGCATTCTAGCCGAGAAGCAGCGTAGAGGAAATTTTGTTAGGTATCAGCCCCGGTCCTTCGGCGAGTTTCGACTTTGGGGCCGGATGTAGTCGGCCCAGTTCATGCGAATTCGGGAAAACGGCGGCACAACTCGTCGACAATGCGTTGGGTTACGACGGGAATTGGGGCGGTACCGTCGAGCACCAGGAACCTATCCTGGGACCCAGCGGCCACGGACCTGTAGGTCGATGCGATCTTCTCCAGGAGTTCCAGCCTCTCGTAGAGCTCTTCCCCTACCCTGCCCTGCTGCATGCGGCCCAGGGCTATCTTGGGGTCGACATCGAGCAGGACGGTCAAGTCTGGACTTGAGGCATAGGCGTTGATTTCGCTCACCCAATCCGTTGGGGCAAAGAGGGACTGGTATGCAATGGAGGATGCCAGATAGCGGTCCGTAATGACGTGAAAGCCTCTGAGTAGTGCGGGCTCGATTTCGGACGTGAGGTGATCCAGCCGGTCGGCAGCGAATAGCAGGGCGATGGCTCGCTGGTCCAGGGGGCCTCCACCGGCGGAGGTGGACATTCGGATGCGGCCAGAGAGGACACCTCGCAGGAGGTTTCCAATGGGTCCGTCGGAGGGTTCCCTGGTGGAATGGATCTTATGTCCTGCAGCGGAGAGGCGGTCCGAGAGCATTCTGAGCTGCGTCGTAGTGCCCGCCCCGTCGATTCCTTCAAGCACGATGAATCTACCGTTGCTCACTGCGCACCTCCACAGTCAAGTTCCTGCAATCGGGCTCCTTCGGGACAGCGGAACTCGAAGGCGGAACTCTCAAGCTGCTGCTCCCAATCGAACTGCCGGTACTCGATAGAGAGGTCCAGTTTCTCGTCGGGAGCCACGAGGCGGGCCCTTTGGGGTACGAAGCGGCCGTCGGATGTCTCCAGTGCGCCTGAATAGGTTACTTTCAGCACCAGGGAGCCGGTTCGGGTCAGTTGGAACTCTCTCACGGCGTAGTCGGCAGGAGCTATGAGGACCTGCTGCGTAGTCTCTTCCTGAGTGAGAGTGAGTCGATAGAGGCCGATGGTGCGGTCGAAAGTCAACTCACTGCTCTGCGTGGGGTGGAGCAGGGGAACACGTCCCAGCAGGAGCGGGAGCAGTATCCCCGGGTTCGATGCCATGGGGAATCGAGCCACAACGGGGGCTGCACAGAGAGGGCCGGCATAGCACTGGTCATGGCCTCGCTCGAAGTAACCAAACGAGTTCTGGTCCACAACCATGAGCGAGAGCATATCATCAGTGAAGCTCATTGCCTCCAACCGCAGCCGGTGGGGCAACGCTGCCATTATGAACAACTTCCCCTTCCTGGCCTTTCCGTCGGAGTAGTAGTCAACCCTTGCCGTTGCGGAGAACATGACATCGTCGCCGCCCTGGGCAGAGAGGCGCTCTTGCATTTCCCGGGGCTGGGTTAGAAGGGGCTGGGGGAGTTCATACAGGGGGGAGCACGCCACCAGGAGCAGGGGCAATAGGAGACCTGGGACTAACCGGGACATCTCTCAGGGCCGGCCCTTGTGACGGAAGAGGTCGGCCAACGGTGGCTCGAAGGCGATGCGGTCGGCGGCGATTTCGCGCAGTGCGGTCACGGCCTCTTTGTTCTTGAGATGCTTTACCTTGGGCTCAGCGCCATCCTTGAGCTGTCGGCAGCGCTTGGCGGCAATGAGGACGAGAGCAAAGCGGTTATTGATTCTCTCCAGACAGTCTTCAACAGTTACTCGGGCCATTGACCCCTCCACACCGTTAGCGCGTGGATTCTGGTTTGGCGGGCTTCTAAAGTCAAGCACAATGTCTTGACCTACCCGTAGGGGTCGCTTCAGGGGATGGATAGGGGTAGCGGCGGGGGACACAGGGGGGGGGGGACACAAGAGTATGGACAACTGTGGGAGAAGCAATTAGCGTGCGTTTTCGTGCACGCGGCTGGGTGACGGGATGGGTTGGCTGCCGGCGCCGGGGGTTAGGGTTAACGAACGTATTGTTATTTTGAAACAGGAGATATCATGCTAACGAGGACGGGTACTTTATTTATTGCATTCATACTCCTATCCGGTTGCGGGAGCAACAGTGGTGGTGGCAAGACAGAAGGGGACACGGCTCTGGACATTGGGTGTGGCGACCTCTGCGTGAGTGACATGATGGGGGAGGATAGTGGATTGGGCGATCAGGCTGGGGAGACTGCTGTTTCTGATTTGGCCACTGGTGAGACGTTGGACCTGTTGGGAGATTTGGGGTCCGATGTTGAGGTAGCTGAGGACGTAGTTGAGGTTGGGGAGCCGGATGTGCAGGAGGAGGTTCTGGACGTTGCGCCGGAGGTGATTGAGGAGAATGTGGATTGGGGTGGATGCCCTGGCTACATAGCGCAGGGGGGAGAGTTTCAGTGTGCGATGATCGAGATGCCTGTTGACCACTCGGTTCCCGACGGGGCGAAGATTGAGGTTTTTCTTTATCGCAAGCCTGCCACGGAGCAAGCTGGGCGGAAGCAGATCTGGTTTTTGCAGGGGGGCCCTGGGGGGAGCGGGGCCGATTTTGCTCAGTTGTTCACGGTTTATTCCAAGGCGCATCCGGAGTGGGAGCTACTGTCGCTGGATCATCGTGGGGTAGGAAACTCTGCTCGGTTGACTTGTTCTCAGGAGTCCTCGCCTTTCGGGTTTGATTATTCGGGATGTGCGGAGGAGTTGGGAGCCGCTTGGGGTGAAGGGCTGCAGAAGTTCAGCACCACTCAGGCAGCGCACGACCTGGCTGAGCTGATCGAACTGGTGCGCAAGCCGGGGGTGCCGGTGTTTGTGTACGGCGGTTCTTACGGGACCTACTGGGCTCTGCGTCACCTTCGGCTCTTTCCTGAGCAGGTGGACGGGGCCATTCTGGACAGCATCTGTTCGCCGGGGCACTGCCACCTTGACGATTATGACAACAACTTCAACGAGAACGGGAGGTTGTTGATGCAGCAGTGTGACGATGATCCTGTTTGCGGGGCCAAGTTTGCCAACCTTGGAGTGGAGAAGCCCTGGGACGCCTTAGGCGAGGTCTTTGCCAGGATAGATGCCGGCACGTTATGTGACGGAGAGTTTTCCATGTTGACTAGGCCGATGGTCCGGCAGTTTCTGGGCATGGCTGGGGCGGACAGGATGTTGCGGGTTTTGATACCGGCACTGGTCTACCGTATGCATCGCTGTGATGATAACGACAAAGAAGTTTTGATTTACTTCTTCGACGCTATTCAGCAGATGATGGGAGGCGGTGGATTTCTGGAGTTTATAGAGAACTACGAAGACCTGGCTTCGTCTTCCACGCTGGGCACAAACATTATTATTAGCGAACTGGTGGGGGAGAGAAGTCTTCAGGAAGTGCAGCAAATTGTTGATGAGGCATATTTTTCTACGGACGCATCTCCTCTGATGAAGGAGATAGAGCTGAGCGGCGAATGGCCCAAGTATCCTGATGACGGGCACATGAATCGGTTTGGGGAGAGTGCTACTCCGCTCTTGATGATGAACGGGTCGCTGGATCCTCAGACGACGATGGCGATGGCGTTGCCCACGGGGGAGTTTTACACGGGGGCGCATCAGACATTCGTGGAGTTCCCGTATGCTCCTCACGGGGTTCTGGCGTCGTCATTGACGGCGGATGGGGAGATGGAGTTGATGATGGGTTCTGTGGACTATTTGCTCTCAACGTGTGGTTTCCTGATGTTTGAGGCGTTCGTTACCGATCCGAAGATACCTTTGGACATGGGTTGTATTTCCGAGCTGGCGCCTCTGGATTATGGTACGTCCAGCTATCTCAGCATGGGTTTAGCGATGTATCTGTTGGGGACAGACGACATGTACGATGGTCAAGCTGGCAGTTCGGTATTTCCGGTGCCGATTCCGAGGATGGTACAGCCTTTGCGATAGTCGTGTGCCTTAGGAGTGCTTGAATTCCATAGTTTGCACTTCAATCCCCTCGATGACCTTCAGCTTATCCGCCAGTTCATAGCATCTAGCACGGTCTCCGTAGAGTTCGAGGAGGACGACGCCCGAGGGGGCGCAGAAGTCGGGCCCAACGTCATGGAGTCCGATGCGGGTTTTGATGTGGCATCCGTATTCTGAGAAGAGCTTCTGGACCTCGGTTGCTTTCACGAGGCGGTCGGTGACGTGGACCCCGAGGATAAGATGACTTGGCTGCATTGTTCCCTCCCTAAAAGGTTTGTGTAGCCCTGGCGAAGATATTTGGCCACTGCTTGTGTGCCAGGGTGCACCGGAGTGCACCCTGGAAGCAAGGGATTTATGCGATGTACTTACCGCGGGGGGTGTAGTGGGTATGGAGCAGGTGGTGGCTGATGTGGCCACAGGGTCCGCCGTGGAGGAACTCTTCGTAGAGCTTCCAGACGGCGGGGTTTTCGTGGGACTTACGAATTGCGTAGGCCATGTCCTCGGCGTAGATGGCCTTGGCTCTGGCCTTTCGGATTTCGGCACTGGTGGGGATGGGCTGTCCACCGCCACCGAGGCATCCACCGGGGCAGGCCATGAATTCGATGAAGTGGCACTCGGAGAGTTTGCCACCGGCCCGAATGTTGTCCAGGACGCGTTTGGCGTTGGCGGTACCGTGGGCCACTGCGACCTTGACCGTGGCGCCATTGAGCCATTCCCAGTCTTTGAAGAGGCCCTTGAGCACAGCGGGGACCTCGGTGACGGCCGGGACCTTGATTTCAGCGTAGCGGACGCCTTCAAAGCCACGAACGGGCAAGATGTTGGCTTCGGAGAAGATCTTCTCAACCTTGATGCCGGTTACCAGTTCGATGACGGTACGAAGGGCCGCTTCCATGACGCCGCCGGTAGCACCGAAGATGACGCCGGAGCCGGTGGCGGTTCCGAAGGGGTCATCGAAATCGGACTTCTCGACGGCAGGCAGGTCAATGCCGGCTTCCTTGATCATCTTGGCCATCTCTCGGCTTGTGAGGCCGAAGTCGACGTCCTTGTAGCCGCTGTCGGTCATCTCAGGCCTGTTGCACTCGAACTTCTTGGCTGAGCAGGGCATGAGGGCGACGGAGACGATGTTCTTGGGGTCGATGTTGTTCTTCTGTGCCCAGTAGGTCTTGATAAGGGCGCCGAACATCTGCTGCGGCGACTTGGCTGAGGAGAGGTGACCGAGCATATCGGGGTAGAAGTGCTCGATGTACTTGACCCAGCCTGGCGAGCAGGAGGTGAACTGGGGAAGGCGGACTGCGGGGTCTTTCTCCACCAGTGCTTTCTGGAGGCGGATGAGGAGTTCGGTACCTTCCTCAAGGATGGTGAGGTCGGCGGTGAAGTTGGTATCGAAGACCTTGTCAAATCCGCATCTTCTGAGTGCGGTGTTCAACTCGAAGGTCATGGCGGTGCCAGCGGGCATGCCGAAGCACTCAGCGATGGCTGCTCTGGGGCTGGGGGCGGTCTGCATAATGACGACCTTGTTGGGGTCATCGATTGCGGCCCAGACGTCATCGGTGGGGTCGTTGGCCTGGAGGGCACCAGTGGGGCAGCGATTGATGCACTGACCGCAGTTGATGCAGACCACGTCGGCCAGGGGCTTCTCCATGAAGGTTTCGATCTTGGAGTGGTTGCTTCGGCCGGTGACTTCCAGGACGCCCACTTCTTGAAGGTCGATGCAGGTTCTGACGCAGCGGCGGCAGAGCACGCACTTGTTCATATCGCGGATCACGGAGTGGCTGGAGGTATCCTTCTCGTAGAGGGGCTTTTCGGGGTGCCCAAAGCGGAAGAAATCCACACCGTACTCTTTAGCGAGGGTCTGCAGTTCGCAATTATTGTTACGGTTGCAGGCGTAGCACTCGCCATAGTGCTTTGAGAGCAGCAGGTCGATGATATGTCGACGAGCCTGGCGGACCTTTCTGGTATTGGTCTTGATGGTCATGGGAGCGGAGACGGGATAGGCGCAGGAGGCCTGCAGCGTTCTCCAGCCTTCGACTTCGACGACGCAGACGCGGCAGTTACCGCCGACGCAGAGGTCCGGGTGATGGCAGAGGGTGGGGATCTTGATGCCGAGGGTCTCGCAGGCCTTGAGAATTGTTGTTCCCAGGGGGACCTTGACGTCTTTCCCATCAATGTTGAGTTTCACCGTAGCGCCGATGGCCTCGGAGCTTTCGGTGCCGGTATTCATGAGCTGAGGTCGGTCCGACTTAGGAGCTCGGCTGGCCTCGGGCCCGAGATCGAGAATGTCTTTATCCATGGAGCTCTCCTCCCTTAGTTCGCGTGCCGGCCACTGCGGCCCATGAGTTCGTCCTTGAAGTGCTGAACGATAGAAAGGAACGCATTGGGGCTGCTCTGACCCAGGCCACACTTGCTGGCCACGGACATGGTTTCCCCCAGGCTTTCCAGTTCCTTCAGGTAGCGCATGGAGCACTTGCCCTTTTCCAGCAGTTCGATTCCTTCGAGGAGCTTCTCGTTGCCTTCACGGCACGGGGTGCACTGACCGCAGGACTCTTCAACGAAGAACTCCATGAAGTTCTTGGCCACATGGAGCATGTCTCGCTGCTGGCCAAAGACGATGATGGAGCCACCCGTAGGGATATCTTCGAAGGCGATGGTGCGTTCGAACTCTTTGGCGGGGACGCAGCGTCCCGAGGCGCCGCCGACCTGAACGGCCTTGGCATCACTCCCGCCCACTGCATCAAGGAGGGCTTTGACGGTGATTCCCATGGGGAACTCGTAGACGCCGGGGGCAGCGCAGTCGCCGGAGATGGAGAAGAGCTTGATACCGGTGGACTTCGCCGTACCGTGGCTCTTGAACCATTCTGCGCCCTTGCTGAAAATGCAAGCGACAAGAGCGAGGGTTTCGACGTTGTTCACGACGGTGGGTTTACCCTGGAATCCTGTGTCAACGGGGAACGGGGGCCTGTTTCTGGGCTCGCCCCTGAAACCTTCCATGGACTCGATGAGGGCGGTCTCTTCACCACAGACGTAGGCGCCAGCGCCCATGCGGATGGAGATATCGAAGTCAAAGCCCTGGGTTCCGAGGATGTTGGTCCCCAGGAGGTTGGCCTTTCTGCGGTTTGCAAGAACGGAGTTAATATGGTCAACGAGGTAGGTGTACTCGGCTCTGAGGTAGAGCACGCCGGTTTTGGCTCCGATGGCCTTTCCAGCGATGGTCATTCCTTCGAAGACGAGGTCAGCGTAGTCAGAGAGGATGAGTCGGTCCTTGAAGGTACCGGGCTCGCCTTCATCGGCGTTACAGACCACGAATTTCTCATCGCCTCTGGCGGCAGCGGCGAGGTTCCACTTGGTAGCCGTGGGGAAGCCTGCGCCACCGCGGCCCTTGAGGCCGGACACCTGGAGTTCACCGATGATATCGGCACGAGAGAGGCCCAAGGCCTTCTTGAGTCCGGAATTGGCTTCGACGGTAGCGAAAGTGAGTTTTCCGACGTTGGTTTTCATAGGATGTGCTCCTCCTTGGCTTCCAGGGCGTGAACGCCGAACGAAGCTCGGCACTCCTCGAGGATCTCGTGGACCATCTCGGGTGTGACGCGGGTATAGACCTTGTCATTGACCAGCATAGCCGGTCCCTGGTCGCACATTCCGAGGCAGGAAGCGTACTCGAGGGAGAACTTGCCGTCCGGCGTGGTCTGGCCGAATTCGACGCCGAGGTCATTCATGAGTTGCCGCGCTACACGATCCTTACCTGCCATGTCGCAGGAGATGGTCTGGCAGAGGCGGACGATGAAGCGGCCCTGGGGCTTGTCCTTCAGGAACGAGTAGAAGGAGACGACGCTGTTGACCTCGACGGGATGAATCCCGAGTTGGTCGGCGATCTCCTGCATTGCATACTCGGAGATGAAGGTGTTGGTCTTCTGCACATCCTGAAGAATGGGGATGAGCGCTGCCCGAGTTCCGCCATATTCCTTGGCGAGGTCCCGGATGCGGTCCCGGAGTCTATCACGTTCGGTTACGAGCATGGATATCAGCCCTCCTTCTTCTTGAGCAGCTCTCGAACCTTGGCCAGCAATTTGGCGGGCTCGATGGGCTTCTCCTGGAAATCGTCCACAGGCACCAGGTCGTTGTCCTGCCCGAAGTCCATGCCGGCCACCTTAGCGATGGAGGTGAGCATGAGGATGGGCTTGGTGAACTTGTTCCGGCGCAACTCCTGAGCCATCGCAAAGCCGTCGTCCGGCTGCTCCATCATAACGTCAAGGATGAGCAGGTCCGGGTCCACAGACTTGACGGCTTCCAATCCCTCTGCCTTGTTGAAGGCAGCGGAGACTTCGTGCCCTTCCTTTTCCAGGAAGAGTTGACAGGCTTCGGAGAGATCCCTGTCATCGTCTACAATCAGAATCTTGGCCATTCCACACCTCGCAAGGTTATTGAAAACTCCGAGCCAGCCATGGCGCGGAGCGTGGTGACAAAAAAGGACGAGCCTTTTTCTGCTGTGACCCTGGTCACAACGTTTTGCGACCACTATCCTATGAGGTCAGGCTTTTCAAGGGATATTCGCTGGTCGGCGCAAAATGCCCCAAGAGGGTCCTGGCGCTTGCATGCGCTGCTGAGCAGCGTAACGAAGCGACCAGCGCCCCTTGTCCGTACGTGCTTGCTACGGAAGGTGGGGTGAATTAGACTGCGCCCGACATTTCGCCCGGAGGAGCACTTGGAAAAGAGTTTGGATTCAAGGATTGCCAGGGGACAGGCCATTGTATTCGGGCTGTTGTGGGTTGGCTACGCCAGCTACTACCTGTGCCGCATGAACTTCTCCATAGCGCAGCCTCTGATTATGGAGCAGTTCGGTTGGACCGAAGCACAAGTGGGTATGATTCCATCGGTCTACTCGCTTTTCTACGCCATCGGACAGTTCACCAACGGGCAGATTGGGTCTCGGATCGGGGCCCGTTTGATGATGGGCATTGGGCTTCTCGGCATTGGCTTGGTGAACCTGGGCTTCTCGGTGACGACCGACTACACGATGATGCTGGTGCTGTGGGGTATCAACGGCTATCTGCAGGCCACGGGCTGGCCGTTGGTAGTCCAGACGATGTCGAACTGGTTCCGGGTGGGGCGCCGAGGGACGATGATGGCATTCATCTCCACCAGCTACCAGGTGGGGAACGTGCTTGCTTGGATCATTGCGGGCTTTCTGGTGGACAGTTGGGGCTGGGAAGCGGCCTTCTATGTTCCCGCAATGTGGGTATTGCCGGTGGGCGTGCTGGTGCTGTTTCTGATGCGCAATCAGCCTGAGGATGCCGGGCTTCCGCACATCAGGGACGACCTTGGGGGAGGTAGCGACTCTTCCGACGGTAAGGAGGGGGGAGTGGATGAAGTCTGGACCATCGGCAGGATTGTCCGGAGCACGCTCACAAATAAGATGATATGGAACCTCGCCCTATCGTACTTCTGCTTTAATGCAGTAAGATATACCTTCATGAACTGGGCTCCTCAATACTTTAATCAATTCCATGGTGTAGCAATTAAAGGCAGTGCCTTTTTGTCAGTCTTCTTCCCTTTGATTGGTTCGTTAGGGGCAATATCTTCGGGATGGATCAGTGATCGCTTTTTCGACTCGAGGCGTGCACCGGTATGCACTGTGTTCCTGGTAATATTGGCCGGGATGTGTCTGGCATTCATTCCCGTTGAGGCTGGGGACGTGCTGCTGGCAACGATAGTGCTGGCCGTGGCAGGGTTCGTGATTTACGGGGCTGACGCTACGTTGACCGGAGCAGCGGCGGTGGACCTTTCGCACCCGAAGGCAGCGGCTTCGGCGGCGGGGTTCATCATGGCCATGGGGAATTTCGGGTCGATGTTTGTTTCGGGGGCCGGGGTTGGAGAGTTGCTCACGCACTTCAAGGGAGACTGGACGCTGGTGTTTGCGTTACTGAGCGGTCTATCTGTGGTGGCAGCGGCCTTGGCGGCGCTGTTGTGGAACAAGAAGCCGAAGAAGTAGGGGCTACTGGAGTCTCCCATCCGGGAGCATCAATCAGAACAATTGAATTGGCCACCCACGTTCTCTGGCGAGTTTGACCATTGGGGCGTCGGGCTTTCCCAGTTCTCCGATGACGAAGGGGAATTGTGCGTACTCGAGCATCTCCTTATCGCCGAAGCTGTCACCGAATGCGAGGAGGGGTCTTCGTCCCCAGCGCTTCTGGATGGCTTCGACCTTGCCCTGATTGCAGGTGACGGGCTCGACGGGAGTCTCGGTGAGCAGCCCATCACGGACTTCAACGGCGATGCCGGCAGTCTCTTCGGGCCTGAAACCGGCGTAGGGCGCTGCCTCGGCAATTATCCAACGATTACTGGCAGATATGATACAGACCTCGACGCCATGTCCACGGATGAAGTCCACCAATCCCTTCATTTCGGGTCGGTAATTGGGCCAAGCGTAAGCTGCCTGAGCGCACCAGGAGGAGATCTGTGACTCGGGGATCCTCTTCATGAGGGCCACGGCATGGACGTATCCAGCGGTGCGGTTCTGGGCCACCCGGTGTTCGTAGTCATCCCAGATGTCGATGGAGTAGTCGACGTCGAGGAGGTGCTTACCGGCGATGAGCCATCGAAGGAGCGACTCGCCGATGTCTCCACGCCAGAGGGTGCCATCGGCGTCAAAGGCGGCCAGGGGGCGGCCCCCGTCCTCACAGTGGTGTTCCAGCGCCAGACGTAGCGCATCCTGGAATTCTTTTGAAAGGGTCGGATGAAGCATCAATTGCCTCCTTATAATTTGAGGGCAATGTTCGGGACTGACTTGAGCGGAGTCAAGTTCAACCTTCGTCACGGAGAATCACGCCAAAGCGATCGATCACGCCGTGGGCGTTCGGCACGGGGAAGACGATGGTTTCTGCGGAGCCGACCCTGGAGTCTTTCAGGATCTCGGCGCTGCCTGTGGAGACGACTCTGAGGGCCACCTCCTCTCTGATTCGGGCGACCTCTGGTGGCACGAGGCTGTTCATGGCTACGCCCACGAGGGAGTTGGGGTCGGAATTGAATCGTCTTGCGCCGGCCTCATTGGTCATGAGCAGGATGCCGTCCTTAGTAAGCAGATAGACGGCGTATGGGGCGTTGCGAACGAGGGCGGTGGTCAGTTCCGAGTGGTGAGCGAGGCCCTCTTGGGCTTCGTGAACGGATGTGATGTCCATGACGATGCCGAGCAATCTGGTTGGGCGCCCGAATCCATCTCGCAGGAGTCTTCCACGGCTGAGGAACCAGAGCCAGCGGCCATCTTTGTGCTGAATTCTGTATTCAATGTTCGCCGAGGGGGTTCCTGAGACGAGGTGGTGAACAACGGCGCCCCGAAGTGTTGCCCTGTGTTCGGGGGCCATGCGCTCTTTCCAAGCCGAAATGAGATTGGGCATTTCATCGTTGGAGAAGCCAAGCAGGGCCTTCAAGGCGGGGGATAGATAGCATTCGTCGTTCCACGTGATAGTTCCATCTGGGGCTTGGCCGAGGTCTACCCACCACTCGCCGGCATGGGCTACATTCAGGGCCATGGTGAGCATTGCCCTCTGCTGGTTGGCGTCGTCCATGAATCTTCGTTGTAGTTGGGCGCTGCGAACGGCCCTACGCAGGGCCCTCCACGAGAGTTCCGACGGAAGCAGAAAGTCATCGACGCCCGCCCAGAACGATTGAGCGCCGGCATCTTCATCTGGCACCAGGGCAATAATTCCAAGGGTTGAATCGGCGTGACGGAGTGCCAGAATGGCGTCCTGGGGCACCCTGTGGAGGCACGACCAGGTTATGGCAACGCCGACGGGTCTGAAGGCTGGGGCAACCCTGGCGGCACCAGCCATGTCCCAAGCAACCTGAGCTTCAATTCCCAGACCGCACAACATCTCTGGGGAGGCTCCCGAGAGAGCGAAGATTTCGTCGGCGGGCCCGACGAGAAGGAGTCTCATGGGAGCGACGGGCTCCTGTTTCTGGTCCGAAGAGGACATTGGTGGAACTCCCCAGGCTGCTGCGGTATGTGAAGGACGCCGCATGGGGGCATATGTACCTTTGTTCTGGGGCAAGTTCAACGGATTTTCGGGCGTCGGTATTGGGCACGATGTTTGGATTCCATGCGTTGGTTGCAACGGAGTGTCGGGGCTTGATGGGGTATGGCGTGGGAGTGTCGGTCTTGTATGGGTCGCTGGCCACTGGGGCGTGCATCGGTGTTTGGGGGCAGCGTGTGGGCTACTGTTGGGGGGGCCTGGAGAGGACAACCACGCCCGTGGAGCCGTCGACGGTAACCAGGTCTCCATCCTTGAGCCTGGAGCAGGCGGATGCCACGTTGACCACGGCGGGCACTCCGTACTCTCGGGCGACCACACAGGAGTGGGAGAGTGGCCCGCCGAGTTCGGTAATGACGGCTCCGGCGACGAGGAAGAGCGGGGTCCATCCAACGTCGGTTGACGGTGCGACGAGGACATCACCCGGGCGCAGTCGTGCTCCGTCGTTAGGCGATGACGCAACGACCACGCGCCCCCCTGCCCTACCCGGGGCTCCGGGTAGCCCCTTGAGTTCCAGGCCGGCGTGAAGCTCGTGCGGTGGGGGGACGATGCGATCTCCCTCCATGACGAACCAAGCGGGCAGTTCCGGCATTGCTCTTAGGACGTCATAGGCGGACATTCTGGCAGCGGCGCGAAAGGTCAGCACCGATGATGCCTGGCTGCCCTTGAGGAAGCTGCGGTGCTCATCCTGGAGCAGGAAGAAGCCATGGTCCTTGTGACCGAGCAGGCCCAATGATTCCATCCGGCGGCCCGTCTCCAGTGCGAGTCTACGGTAGAAGCCAATGGTATGGACAACAAAACTGCGCAACTCCTCTCTTGTTCTAGCTGAGGCCTGAGAGCGTTTCAGGAGCGTGCGGAAGGGGCCCTTCAGGGGTGCAGGAAGCATGGCTACGACGCGCTCGGTTGCCTCCTTTCGCGCGTCGATTCGCTGGGCGAGGAGCGACGCTGGGTCTGGGAGTTCATCGGACTGGAGGTATTTCTGCAGCACGGAGAGGGGAAAGGATGGGTCTTCTGTCCAGCGCGGTTCGGCCAGTTCAGCTTCTCGTCCGGCCCGGTGGCCGTGGGATGCCAGAAAGGCCTG
>CAZQHM010000076.1:0-22395 GCA_964593355.1 uncultured Myxococcales bacterium | reverse complement strand
GAGCCCGAGCCCGGTGAGTTCGGCTCGCTTTGTACGGAAAACACCGATTGTTTCAGCAGCTTCTGCGTGCCCACCCCCACGGGCAACCGCTGCACCAAGGTGTGTCTGGACGACTGCCCCGCAGGCTGGACCTGCGTAAAAGCGGCATCGGACCCAGACGTGATCTACATCTGCGTCCCACGGTTCGCAAACCTCTGCAACCCGTGCGATACCAACCAGCAGTGCACCATTGAGGGCACCGAATCGGCCAACCTCGATCTCTGCCTCTCCAGCGGCGCTGGCGGAAGCTTCTGCGGCGTCGACTGCAGCGCCGACTCCACAGCCTGCCCAGCCGACTACGAGTGCAAGGAAATAACCACCCCCGGCGGCACCTTCCAGCAGTGTATGCCCGTCTCGGGGACCTGCACATGCACCCCTCTTGCCGTTCAGAAGGAGTCCAAGACCACCTGCTCCATCGAGAACGAATTCGGCGTCTGCAAGGGCGAGCGTGTCTGCCGCATGGAAGGCCTCACGGACTGCGATGCTGCCACACCGGCGGCGGAGCGGTGCGACGATGTCGACAACGATTGCGACGGCTACACCGACGAAGGCTGCGACGACGACAAGGACGGCTTCTGCGACAAGAGTATGGTGACCATCGGGACACCGGCTGTGTGTGGCAACGGCGGCGGTGACTGCAACGATGCCGACGATTCGGTCTTCCCCGACAAAACCGAAATCTGCGACCAGAAAGACAACAACTGCAACGGCGAAATCGATGAGGGCCTCTGCGACGACGGCGACCCCTGCACCGACAACATCTGCGACCCGGCCACGAGCAACTGCTCGTTCCCCTACAACGAGGCCCCGTGCAGCGACTCCAACGAGTGCACCGTGAACGACAAGTGCAACAACGGCACTTGTGCCGGCGCTCAGAAAGACTGCAACGACGGCAACCCCTGCACCGACGACCTCTGCAATCCCCTGGCCCAGGGAGGCTGCTACTGGCCCCCCAACTCCAACCCCTGCACCGACGACGGTAACCCCTGCACCCAGGACATCTGCGAGAACGGCACCTGCCAGCACAAGCCCGCAACGGGCATCCCGTGCAACGACCAGAACCCCTGCACCGACGGTGATCTCTGCACCTCGGGCCAGTGCATCCCCGGACCGCCCAAGGTCTGCAAAGACGACAACGAGTGCACCAAGGATGAGTGCGACCCAGAACAGGGCTGCACCTTCAAAGTCATGCAGGGAATGTCCTGCGTCTACGACGTCTTCGACCTGGGCATCTGCAAGATCCCCGGAACTTGCGGCTCCAGCGGTTGTGTACCCCAGGCGAACTGCAACACCTGCACCCCGCCTTGCAGCCTCTGTGTCTGCTGCGCCGGCATGTCTTTGTGCCTCTTCTAAAACCCAATCATGCCCCTGTCGCCCCAACAAGAAGCTGAACGCCACAGGCTGACGATTCGCATCCCGGGCCGGGCGACGCTGCACTCAGGAGCGCACGCATTCGCTCGGAGTGTCGCCCCTCGGCAAGGAGTCCCCTCCGGGGGGCTTGGCTGGCTTTTTATTATTGTTGCCGGCATGGTTGCCCTCTCGTGCACTTCCGAAGGGCCCGCCACCAGCAGGCAGTGCGCTGAAGGCGAGGCGCAGGATCCTGCCACGGGCCTCTGCATCAAGCGCCCCTACCTCAAGGAGGTGCCCCCCGCTGCCCCACTGCATGTGTCGGACATTCGCACAGGGTCCAGCGCAGTGCTGGCCTTCGACCCCGTTTGGGGGCGATACCTCTTTGCTACAGGCCCCACCCCTGACCAGTTGCAATGGTCCGTCCCCCTTGTGCGCTTGCCCCAGCAGGCACCACACACAGTGCTCTCTCTCTATTCCGCCGGGGGCGATTCGCCCTACTCTCTCCTGGTAGAGTCAGAGCCGGGCCAACTGGCCCTCTTGCGGGGACGGCACCACAACTTTCAAACCACCCTCCTGCCCAAGAGAGACCACTCCATCACAGCGGCGTGGCACGCCTACGACGCCGGGGGTGGCGCACAGTTCGTCGTCTCCGACACCGACGGCAGGTTGCACTGGACCCAGACCGTTCAAGGAAACGTCGTGGAGTGGACTCCCATGGTCGTGTCGGGAAGGCCCGACCTGGTGCCCGTAGGCCCCGCCGCTCTATTCCGCCTGGGTGGCCGTATCGAGATAGCCTCGGCCGCACGCCCCGAGGGGCTGTTGGTGATGCACCGAGGCACCGGAAAACCCTGGGAGAGCAGCGTTGTCTCCCAGGACTCGGTGGCCTCTCTGGCAGCGGCGGGCAGGGGAGATCAGGCGGTGGTAGCCTGGGTCGACTGCAACAGCGGCGCGCTACGATATGCTATGACCGAGAATTCTCAACTTTTGGTCAAGACCATCGATCCTCAGGCTTTTCCAGCCGACTGCGCCACGGGCCACCAGGGAGGCTTCGGCCTGCTGGCACCGGCCCAATCCTCAACGGTTCTGGTTGCCTATTACCGCAGCGCATCCAGCACCGTTCGCCTGGTAGAGATTCGACAGGGCAAGACCCCCGCTACTCTTTCGGAGACGCCGGTGCCGGGGCCCATGGTGCCCGCCATCGGGCTCCTAAGTGACGGCTCGGTGCTGGGAGCAGGGGTAGTCACCACCCCCGGACAGCAGAGAGGCATCTACTCGTCATTCCGACTCTATTGATGTTTTGGTGAACTAATTCAAAGAGAGGTGCGAGGCGACGTCCTGGAAGGTCACTTCCTGGGCCTGCTCCACGTGGGCTTCCTGGGTCTCGAGGGCCTTGAACCGCCTCACGGCAAGGTCCGCATATTCGGGCTCAAGTTCGATTCCCACGAAACGCCGTCCCAAACGGGCAGCAGCCACGCCCGTGGTACCGCTGCCTGCAAAGGGGTCCAGCACCAGATCACCCGCCTCCGTGGAGGCCAGCAGTATGCGGTCAAGCAGCTCCAGGGGCTTCTGCGTGGGATGCCGCCCCTCTTTCTTCTCCGAGGCCCTGGGCGCCATGATGGTCCAGAGGCTCTGCATCTGCTTGCCGTTGTTGAGCTCTTTCATGGTCTTGTAATTGAACTTGTGCCTGCAGCTCTCAGAGACCCTGGCCCACAGTATGGTCTCCGTGGAGTGGGTGAAATAGCGGCAGCTCAGATTTGGCGGCGGGTTTTTCTTGTACCAGACGATGTCGTTCAGCACCTTGAAGCCCAGGTTTTGCATCGCAAAACCTATGGCGAAGATAGTGTGATGGGTTCCCGACACCCAGATGGTGCCACTGGGTTTCAGCACCCTGCGGCACTCTCGAAGCCAGGCCATATGGAAGGCGTAGTCGTCGCCCACACCGTTGGAACGGTCCCAATCGCCCTTGTCCACCGAGGCCATCTTCCCCGACTTGCAGGTCACTCCGCCGTTGGAGAGGAAATAGGGCGGGTCGGCGAAGACCATGTCGAAGCTCTGGTCGGCGAAGCGCTGCATGACCTTGAGGCTGTCCCCCTGGTAAAGGCTGTACCGGCCGTCATCACTGGTGAAGCTGTAGTCAAGCTCTGGAACGGTTCGCTGCATTTCTTTGGCCCTCCAAGACGCAGTGTAGCGGAGGGATCCCATGCCGCAAATTTCACACCAAACCCTCTGTGAAGCGTGCGAATTTGCCCTTTCTGGAGGGGTGCCAGGCGATGTTCGCCCGGCGCAGCACCTCCTCGACCCTCGGGGCAACCAGCGATGGCGCCTCGCACTCGATCTCCAGCTCCCACACCGGCTCTTGCAGGTGCGGGTAGTTACTCTGGTCAAGCTCCCAGACCCCATCTCCCGAATCTAGGAGAAATCGGCGGTTCTCCAGAACGCCCAGCCAGCGCCATGGCCCTGGTGACCGGGCCAGAAGCGGGTGTCGGGCCAGCAACTCCAGACGCTGCGTCGGGCTCTCGAGGTCGCCCCACCCCACGGTGACGTCGGCCTCAAGCTCCTCCCTGATGAAAAGCCCCTCGACCCCTTCGAGTCGCTTTCCCTTCATCGTGAGCACCCAGCGGGGTAGTGCACCAGGGGCCCCGGCGCTCAGCTCCTTGCGCAGCCGAACCGTACCCATGGGCTTCTTGCCGTTGGTGAAGTAGTGGTTCCACTGCCTCAGTTCGCCAACCTGGGGCCCCACCAGCGCCACAAGGCGTTCCAGGGGAGAGGCCTTGCATTCCAACGAGTACTTGAGCTCAACTTCATTTGTTGTGCCAGACACAATGAGACTCCATCTTCGGGCCAACCAGCTCGGCTTGAGCGCCCGCCGATGCTTAGCACGGCGAGTCCCAGGGCTCAATACCATTTGCGTCGTGGCAGGGGCGCGGCTATAGTTCGCACGCTGCTTTCGAGGGGGTTACATGGCCTATCAGCTTATTCTTGCCTCTGCCTCTCCCAGGAGAAAAGAGCTGCTGGAGAAGATCGGGTTTTCCGTGAAGACCGTCCCGTCCGACCTCGACGAGACCATGCTGCCCAACGAGGACCCCACGGAGTTCGTGAAGCGAATGTCCCGGGCCAAGGTGCTCGGGGTAGTGGCTCGCGTGAAGTCGACGCTGGCTTCCCAATCGGCTTCGGACACCACAGGGCGCGCCGGAGCCGTAATGTCTCGCGGCGAGCCCCCCTCCCGCTGGGTAATTGGGGCCGATACCATCGTTGTTCTCGACGGCGAAGTGTTCGGGAAACCCAAAGACGCCGAGCAGGGCTTCGACATGCTGCAGCGTCTCTCGGGGCGTGAGCACACGGTCATTACCGGCTTCTGCATCTTCGACATGCTCAAAAACAAAGAAGGCATCCAGGCGGTAGTCTCCAAGGTCAAGATGAAGCGCATGACACGCCCGGAAGTGGACAAGTACCTCTCCGTGGGCGAGAGCCTGGACAAGGCCGGAGCCTATGCCATTCAAGGCGTGGGGGCCTATCTCATCGAGTACATTCAGGGTTCTTACTCCAACGTGGTGGGCCTGCCTCTCTGCCAACTCATGGAGATGCTGGAGGAGATGGGCGCTCACGATATCCTGCCCTACTGAAGACGGAGTTGCTTTGCAGCCGAGGTTTGCCAAGATAGCCCTGATTGCTGCCTTTGCACTGTTTGGCCCAGCCCTGCTTCCCGGTTGCTCCGGTGGTGCGGGGCTGGGACCGGCACGAAGCTCCAAGCTGGCAGGCAAGCTCCTGGGCCAGGGGTTTGAGTCATCTGACAAGCAGTTCGATTTGAAGCCAACCCGCTACCACTCGGCCAAACATACCGACGAAGGAGTGCTGGTCAGTACCGGCTCTCTGGCCTCGGGGGTAAGCCCCATCTGGTTCACCGGTGCGGTGCCACGAGACTTCGACCTGGAACTGGGAGCCAACCTCCTGGACGCAGCCCCGGATTCGGGATGGGGCGTGCTCTTCGGCGGCAAGGATCGCAAATACGGGTACAGAGCCATGGTCTACGGAAGCGGGCGACTCTGTGTGGATCGCCTCTTCGACACCTACCCACAGTTCATCCACTGCGTTGGATTACAACCCGAGGTGGTCAAGGGCGAGTCTTACAACCGAATTCGAGTGCGAGTGACAGGCTACCGGATCCGAATCTGGGTTAACGGCCTGGAGACACTCTCCTTCGACGACGACCGCTACGAAGGCGGCGCTCTTGCACTGGCCGTTGCTGGGGCCAAGACCGAAGTGCTGTTCCGCCTGTGGCAATACGCCAAGGTGCGCTGAGCCCCCCTACCCCGACTTGTTCAGCCTGGGGCAGCAACAGGCCCCTTTCCGTGCTACTCGTGAGGGCCTATTGGGACTTGGACCATATGTAGTTATTGAGACGATAGGAGCTACTATTACCTGCAGAACGCCAGGCAGGTAGCCAGCTTCTCCACAGCGCCGTCGGGAATCTCCGCTATGCAGTGAATGAGATCCGTGAGCTGGGCCGAAACCTCCGGGCTCGTAGGAACAAGATAGTCTATGAGGCACAACTCGGGAGGTGAGTCGGGGCAAATAATGGTGCCCGCTGCCTGGCTCTGCCACTTCACAGCGTAGGACATGCAGGTGCCGTCACCACCGCCGCTGGCGCACTTCACCAGGTTGTCGGTGCACTCTTTCAGGATGCAATCGACCATCTCCGAGGCTTGCTCAACCTGGCTTGCCTGGGGCATGGCGCCGCAGCGCTCTGCTCGACACTGCTCAAGGGCCTCGGCATACGAGCGCTCATCGTCCTGCACCATGAGTAGACAGTCTGAAGCCTCCCCGGCCACGCCCTCCAGGCCAAAAAGGCACCTCACATAACTGGCACAAGCTATGGGTTCAAGGGCCCCCACATCTGGAGCACCCGCTGTGGTGTCCGGGGGAAGGAAGCGAAGCTCGCTCACATCCACCTCCACCGAGCAGGCTGAGAAGGCCAGGGTCATGGCCGCCGGCAAAATCAAGAACGAGAGTGCCGAGCAAGGCTTGTGGGACATCATTCACCCCGAAGCAGTCCGAGGGGCTATTGTACTGTAACGCCGCCTCGTTGAGAAGGCATTCAGCGCTGAAACCTCACCGTTGTCCTTGTGAGAGGGGCCCCTGTGTGATACGCTGCTGGCGCTAAAGTCAGGGGGTGCAATATGGTTCGTTCTCTGGTTGTCATGGTGTTCGTCGGGCTTGCAGCGTGCGGCTCAGATTCAAAGAACAATACCGGTACGGGCGACGCCTGCGTGGAGATGCTGCCCGGGTGTCCCGGAAGCCTCTGCCTCGGCGCCATCGAGCGTGGCTGCTCCGATGATGGAACCGAATACCGATACTCCCTCTGTTACCCCGGCACCTGCAACAACGGGCGCTGCCAACTCTCGGGCTGCAGCATGGAACCGGGCGAGGGCAAGTGCGTTGGCCCCACAACCCGCAGAACCTGCACGCCCAACATGGCCGGCGAGACCGAGAAGGAGTGCGACTCCGGGACGACATGCGTTGCCGGCGAGTGTGTTGCTGCTTCCTGCTCCGTTGGGAAGACTGAGTGCGGCTGGCGCTCGGTGCTGGCCTGCGTCGAGGGCGGCACCTGGCAAGCTACGGCCTGCGCCGATGGAGAGTACTGCGACCCCGACACCAAGGCCTGTGCTGCCATGAACCCCCTCTGCATCGCCGACCCGGGCAGCGCTGCCTGCGTCGACAGTGCCACGGCGGGCACATGCGATAACCTGGGGCGTCTGGCCACCCAGACGTGCAGTGATAGCGAGGTCTGTGTCGATGGTTTCTGCCAACCCAAAGTCTGCGGCGTGGTGTACGGCAACGAGCCCGACATGGTTTCGGTGGACGACACGACCCTGGCCGACGCCGGCGACATCGTTCAAGGAGACTCTTTCGAGGTGGCCCCCGACCTCACCCCAATAGACATTCCGCCGCTGGAGAAGCCGGCCAAGGCCTGGGTCAGCATCATGGGCGGCCTCTTCGCCGGCGAGAAGGTGACCTTCACTTCGGGTAAGTCAGCCAACTACGTCATTAAGGATTCGGACCTCCAGATTGCCATGGCCAAGGGTATGTACATGCTGGAGCTGCACTTCGTGGGCATTGAGGAGAATGTCGTTGGCCATTACACCTCCGAGGAGCCCGGTTCGGTCACAGTCATGATTCTCTTCAACGACGGCACTCACGACCAGACGGTCACGCAGTGGAAGTACCAGACCAAGACCTTCGACGTCACTCTGGATGCCTTCGAGGCCGTAGGCGGAAGAGTGCAAGGAAGCTTCTCGGGTACTCTACAAACCGAGGACGGAAGCGAGACCCTGGAACTCACCGACGGCTACTTCGACGTGCCAAGGAAGCTGTAGTGGGCTATCAGGGGGCTCTGGGCCAAGACCCGAGTCTCCGATTCCATGACGATGTTTGAGACCTTGCAGTCCGGAGTTCAAGTGCGTAACACCCTGCTCGTTAATGTAACACCTGAATTAACAAGAGTCGCTCTGCTGGAAGAGGGTACAGTTTGTGAGGTTCACATCGAGCCCACGGCCGAGCGCCGTATAATCGGCAATATATACAAAGGCAGGGTGCTCAGGGTTCTGCCGGGCATGAATGCCGCTTTTGTCGATATCGGTCTCGACCGCACCGCCTTTCTGTACGCGATGGACATCGTCGCCCCCAAAGGTGTTGAGGAAGATGCCGTTGAAGAGGGCTCGCCCATCGCCAAACCCGAGAGCCGCGGAGAGACCCGGGATGTGCATATCGAGACGCTGGTGCGTGAAGGCCAGGAGATCCTGGTTCAGGTAGCCAAGGAGCCTATTGGTTCCAAAGGAGCCCGGGTCACGTGCAATATGGCCATGCCCGGCGTCTTCTGCGTGCTTCTGCCCTCGGTTGACCACGTTGGGGTGAGCAGGAAGATATCGGACCACGGCGAAAGAAACAGGCTGCGTGACATTGGAAACCGCGTTCGACCGGCGGGAAACGGCATCATCTTGCGCACCGTTGCCGAAGGGCGCACCGAGGCAGAAATCGCTGCGGACGTGGAGTTCGTCCACGGATTGTGGCAGAAGGTGCGCTCGGGAGCCGAACACCTTGGTGCCCCGGCACTGGTACACGAAGACCTCAGCCTTCTATTCCGGGCCGGCCGCGACCTGGTATGCCGAGAGTTCGACAAGGTCTACGTGGACGACGAGGTCGCCGCCAGACAGCTCAAGAGCTTCGTCTCCCAGTTCCTGCCCAAGGTGGCCCAGCAGGTGGAGTTCTACCAGAACCCCGTGGCCCTCTTCGATGCATTCAACGTAGAGCAGGCCATCGCAAGAGCCATGCAGCGCCGAGTGAACCTGGCCTCGGGGGGCTACATCGTAATCGAACGCACCGAGGCACTCACCGCCATCGACGTGAACAGCGGCCGCTCCACAGGCAAGGCCGACCTGGAGACAAACATCCTGCAAACCAACCTGGAAGCAGTAAAAGAGATTGCATACCAGGTGAGGCTGAGAAATATTGGTGGAATCATAGTTGTTGACTTCATCGATATGACCGACACCGTGAACCAGACGGCGGTGCGCAGCGCCCTTGTGGACGAGCTGAAACGCGACCCGGCCAAGTCCCGGGTGCTACCCATGAGCGAGCTTGGGCTGGTCGAGTTCACCAGGAAGCGGGTAACCGAGAGTCTCGTCTCGAGGCTCACGGAGCACTGCTTCTATTGTGAAGGGCGAGGCTATCTCAAGAGCGCAGAGATGGTGGCTCACGGTCTCATGGCCAAGATCAAGAAGAATATAAAAGAACAGAAAATCAAGAAGCTGAAGATTCACGCAAACCCCAAAGTGGTGGAAGCCATCACCCGCCTCTATTTACCGGCCATGGAGCGCCTGGAGAAGAGCTACAAGAGGCCCATCGAACTCATGGAGCGTGAAGACTTCCACCTGGAACGGACGGAAGTATTCGGAGACCTGCAAAGATAGCCTAGTGGGGCAGCCATTTGCGGGGGATAAACGACGCCCTGGGCAAGCCCGTCTGGTAATAGCTCCATTCGCCTCTTTCTTAGATAGTCCTGCTTTGGGCGTCAGCTTCGTTTGCTTCGAAGCAACCACCACAGCCCCACGAGCACCATGACCAGACCTATGGCCTGAGAGGTGGAAAGAAAGAGAGGCTCGGCCCCCGAGAACCCAAGGGCCCTGGAGAGGTTGGGCGTCTTGAACAGGGCAACCCACCCCCTGTCGCTGTCCCCACGAAACACCTCCACCACGAACCGCATTAGACCGTACGAGAGCATATACACGGCAACGACTGCACGAGCACCTGGACCACTACTCTCATGGCCGGCGCCGTGGCTCTCCTGCATCGCGTACGCTTTGTAGGCTCGACCAACCAGCAAGAATATGAGCAAGTTACCGAAGGCCTCCACCAGTTGGGTCGGCACCACGCCAGCATAAGAATACCAGGCAGTGGTGGCCTTGCCGTGGCAACACCCTTCGACCCAGCAGCCCACTCTGCCAATGGCGTGGGCCAAGGGCAGTCCCGTGGCAAGAAGCGCTACGCTGGGCCAGAACCTTCGCCCAACCAGACGACAATAGGTGAGCAGAGAAATCGCCCCGCCCAAGAAGCCCCCCAGAAAGACCCAACCGCCCCGCCAGAACTTCAGCGCCGCCAGACAGTCCCTGGGCGTGGAACAGACCCCCTCCACGCACTGTTGCACCCCCAGGCACTGGGCCTCGTCGCTGCACCGCAGGGTCAGACCGAAGAGGGCATCGGGGTCAAAGCAGAGGTTGTAATAGAGTCGCCACTCCACAAGCACGTGAAGCACCCGGGCACCGGCCAGGCCCCCCAGCACAGCCCAGAAGACCATATCCAGGGCCTGATTAGTGTCTACACCACTCTTGGAAGCATTTCGTGCGATAATGAGGGCACCAGCTGAGATGCCCGCAACCATCAGGAGGCCATACCACCCGCTCAAAGGCGCCCCTCGGTGTCGTCGGATGCCACCTCTTGCGGTGACTCGGGCGACTCTGCAGCGGCCTGCTGCTGAAGTCGAAGGTGCCGCCTGCGCAGGTATATTCCCATCCAGACTGAGGCAATCAGAGCGGGAATGGCCAGGATCTGCGAGGTGGAGAGATAGCCCCCAAGCCAGACACCTCGGTGGTCGTCCCGGACAAACTCCACTGCGAAACGGAAGATGGCATAGAGCGCCAGGAATGTGACGAAGACCTGACCATCGAACTTCCGCCACTTTTTATACATAATATAGCAAGTCAGGAACAGTATAGTGTTTGTTATAATCTGAATTACCTGAGTAGGTATCACAGGCAGCGATTCATGGGCATGGCGGGTGATGAGCCCCAACTCCATGTGCCGTTCCCATGCGGGACTGCCTTGTGGGAAGACCAGATTGAAGCTGTCGGCCTCGGTCACGGCACCAAAGCAGCAGCCGGCAAAGAGGCAGCCCACTCGGCCGAAGATGAGGCCGAAGGAGATTCCGAATCCGGCCAGGTCGGCGGTCTTCCAGAAATCCATCTTGGTTCTGTGGCGGTGTATGTACCACATCCCAACCACAGTCGCGAGGAACATACCGCCGTAGAATGCCAGGCCTCCGTACCAGACCTTAATCCAGCGGAAGCAGTCTCTGCCCTGGTGGCAGGTACCGGCGTCGGGGTGGCACAGCTGGCCGGCGTTGGCAGCGATGCACTGAGCGTCGTCGACGCAGGGCACGCCGTTGGGAAGGCCCCGGCCCTTGACCTGCAATGGGTCGATACAGAGGTTCACGTAGTCGGTGAAGTAGCCGTCGGCGATGACGTGAAGCAAGCGGGCGCCCACCAGGCCGGCCACCAGGATTATTATGCTGAGGTCCAGGAACTTGTTGGGGTCCACCCCTTTGGTTCTTAGGGTTTCCCGCCACGCCATCATGACGGCAAGAAGGTAGCCGATTGTGAGGAAGGTGAAATAGGCCGGAAACTCCAGCGGCCCGACGTAGAAAGTTGGATGCATGGGCTACCCCCAACAGTGCTTCAAATCAGAAGGGGCTGCGCTTCCGGAGCATCTGAATCATGAGCAGACCCACACCTACCGAGATTCCTATATCCGCCACGTTGTATGTTGGCCAGTGGGCATCTCCGACGTACATGTCTATGAAGTCCACCACCACGTCCCGGCCAAGCCTGTCAACAAAATTGCCCAGGGCGCCCCCCATAATCATGGCAAGGGAGACAGAATTGAGTTTCCAGTCGGGGGTCTTGTCCCTCATGACCACGTAGCAGAGCAGCAGCATGGCAAGGAACGAGAAGGCCTGAAGCACAATCTTCCTGACCAGCAGCGGCGCCTCACCCAAGAAACCCCAGGCAGCACCGGGGTTCTCGGCATAAACGAAGCGGAGAAAGCCCGGAATGAGCTCAATCTGCCTGTGGGTCAGCATCAGTATGTCACCAGCCTTCACCGTGTCCCCAAGGCCCACGGCACCAGAAGCCCTGGTAATGGGGTGCAGCAACCCGGCGGAGACGAGTTCGGCCGCCTCTTCCTCGGAGATGAAAGTCACCGATTCCACCACCACCTGGGCTACGGTGAGCCCCTTGGCTTTGCTCTCCGACATCCACGTAGCAAGGTTGAAGGCACTGCCTTTCTCCTTCCTGGGGGCCATGGTCGGGTTGGGAATGAAGACCGGCGGTGAGTCTCGCTCGGGTTCCAGGAAGAGGTAGTAGCCCATATCCCGGGTAACCCTCTCCACGGGGAAGAGCCCACCATCGGGCTGGAAAGGCGTGTCCAGCATGATGATGTCGTCGGCCACGGCATCGGGAAAATCGGAGCCCTTCAGAAAGTCCCCAACACTCTTGCCATCATCCTGCTGACCAACGTGCATAGGAATAGGATGGTCTAGGCGGGCCAGTTCGCCGCTGGCCCAGGACTTGGTACCCAGGTCCACGGCCCCAACCAAAGCAGCAACACCAAAGAAGAGAAGCAGTCTATTGATTATTGCCCTATCCATGCAACTCCTTGATCGTGTCGAGTATGTTGGCGCACCTGATGCACACCCCCTCGTATGCCGGGATGGTTCCGGTTGTAGTGGAGTAGTTCCAGCACCGAGAGCACTTGGTGCCCTGGGCAGGCTCAACCACTACTTCGATCTCCTCTCCATCCACCTCAACCACGCTCATCTGCGACACAATGTGAATCTCCCTGAGGAACGGGGACCAGGCCAGCAGAGTCCCTGCTGCAGAATTGCCCCGGCCCACCTTCACCGTTACGCCCGCATCAAGAGAGTGGCCAATCACCTTGGAGGCTCGCAGCTCCTCCAAACGCTTCTTCACAAGCTCCCTGAGGCTGAGCACCTGTTCAAACTCCGCACCAACCTGAGCATTCCCGAATTTCTCGCTCCAGTTCGTTGGAATCGACGCTCCAAATACACGCTCGGGATCCCCTGCCATCTTGGGAACAAAGGGCCACACCTCGTCGCTGGTAAACGAACAGATTGGAGCCAGCAGCCTCACCAGACCGCTCAACACATGATAGAGCACCGTGCGGGCACTGTCCCGAGGCTGGCTCTTGGGCGCATTGACATAAAGCCTATCCTTGATGGCATCAAGATAGAGAGCCGAAAGATCCACGTTCACGAACTGCATCAGGGCCTGCCAGACCTCGTAGAACCGGTAGTTCTCGTAGGAAGCCACCATCTTGTCGGCCACTTCTCCGAACCGGTGCAACATGTAACGGTCAAAAGGCAACAACTGCTCCACAGGCAGCAGATCCGCATCAGGATTAAACTGGTGGAGATTGCCCAGAAGATACCGGAACGTGTTTCTAAGCTTCTTGTAGGCTTCGCTGACTTGGTCGAAGAACTCATCAGACATCCTTATATCTTCCTGATAGTTCTGCGCCGCTGCCCAAAGTCTGTATATTTCCGCACCGTATTTGTTTATGATCTTTTCTGGCGGGATGTAGTTCCCCAGGGTCTTTGAGATCTTCTTACCCTGGGCATCCACCACGAAGCCGTGGGTCAGCACCGTGTGGTAGGGGGCCCGGCCCCGGGTCATGACCGACTCCAGCAGCGTGGAGTGGAACCAGCCCCGGTGCTGGTCGCTTCCTTCGAGGTAGAGATCGGTGATGGTTCCCAGGCCGTACATCTGCTCGATAACCGCAGCGTAGGAGACGCCGGACTCGAACCAGACGTCGAGGATGTCGGACTCGGGCTGGAAATCGGTGTGACCGCACTTAGGGCAAGCCGTGCCCTCGGGAAGCAGCTCTGACGCCGGCCGGTTGTACCAGGCGTCGGCACCATGCTCGCCGAAGATATCGGCAACGTGGTCAACCACCTTGCGGTCCAGAAGCACTTCGCCGCAAGAGCGGCACGTAAAGGCGATGATGGGTACGCCCCAGAGTCGCTGCCTCGAGAGGCACCAGTCGGGCCTGGACTGGAGCATGCCCTCGATGCGCTGGTAACCCTTGGAGGGTATCCAGTTGACATCCTTGATGGCCGCCAGGGCATCGCCCCGAAGCCCGGTGCTCTCCATGGAGACGAACCACTGCGGGGTCGCCCGGAAGACGATGGGCTTCTTGCAACGCTGGCAAACAGGATAGCTGTGGGCGTATGAGCCACCTCCAACAAGCACCCCTTTGCCTCTAAGCATCTCAATGATGTCTTTGTCGCAGTCGAATACCAAGCGGCCCTGATACTCGGGGACGTCGGAGGTAAAGCGGCCGGCATCGTCAACAGGGGCGTAGACATCGAGGCCGTACTTCTTGCCCACCAGATAGTCGTCATGGCCGTGCCCGGGCGCCGTGTGAACGCATCCCGTGCCGGTCTCCGTGGTCACGAATTCCCCAAGCATCACCAGAGAGTCGCGGTCGATGAAGGGATGAGCGCACTTGACACCTTCAAGATCCGCACCCTTCGCCGAAGCGGCCACCGAAGCTACCGAAACCTTCACCTCCCTGGCAAAGGCCTCCAGCCGCTCCCTGGCCACAACCCAATACTCATCGCCCACATCCGCTGCCACATAATCAAGCTCCGGGTGCAGCGTGATGCCCAGGTTGGCCGGCAAGGTCCATGGCGTGGTGGTCCAGATGACCATGAAGGCAGGCTTGTCCGTGGGCAGACCCGGGAAACGGGCCACAGCCTCCTCCTTCATGGGGAACTTCACATAGATGCTGGGGCTGGTGAGGTTCTCGTACTCAACCTCGGCCTCGGCCAGCGCCGTGGCATGCTGGGCACACCAGAGCACGGGCTTCTTCTGCTTGTAAAGAGCCCCCGTGGAGACCACCTTGCCGAACTCTCGGGCAATGGTCTCTTCGTAGACGCGGTGCAGCGTAAGGTAAGGGTTCTCCCAGTCGGCAAGTACACCAAGCCGCTTGAACTCGTCCCGCTGGATATCCACAAACCTCAGGGCGTACTCCCGACACTTGGTCCGGAACTCGCCAATCTCGAACTGGTCCTTCCTGCGCTTCTCCTCCTTCTCCACCATGTTTTCGATGGGGAGGCCGTGGCAATCCCAACCAGGTCGGTATTCGCACTCGAAACCCGTCATATTCTTATACTTAACAACAAAATCCTTAAGAATCTTGTTAAGTATCGTACCCGAGTGAATGTGGCCGTTGGCATAAGGCGGTCCATCGTGGAGAATGAATCTTGGCTTGCCGGCACCCTTGGAGACCATGGCCTCGTAGGCCTTCTGGTCGTTCCAGTTCTTGACCCTCTCGGGCTCGGTTGCGGGCAGGTTGCCCCTCATGGGGAATCCAGTTTCAGGAAGGTTCAGAGTTGTCTTGTAGTCCACAGCACTCCCTCGTCACGCCAAGGCATGGGGTATTCCAGGCGACGGGCCAATGCCACAGCCCAACCAGCGCCCGCACCCAGCCAGGGGCGGGAGTGTACCGCTGCGGGCGATCTGAGTAAAGAAAAACCAAGGTGCATTCGGGCCACGTTGAGCAGCCCGGGAGTGCTCTTGTTAGTTGCCTGCGGCGGGCAGATGCACCGTAAAACGAGTCCCCTGGCCGGGTTGGCTCTCCACCTCGATGCGGCCGCCGTGGCGCTCCACGATGCCGTAGCTCACCGAGAGCCCCAGGCCTGTCCCTTGCCCCGGAGCTTTTGTGGTGAAGAAGGGCTCAAAGACCTTGGCGAGACTCTCCTGAGCGATGCCGTGCCCCGTGTCCTCCACCGACGCCCAGACGTCGCCGTCGGCGCTTTCGCCCGCGTCAAGTATCAGG
The DNA here is from genome assembly GCA_964593355.1 of uncultured Myxococcales bacterium. Taxonomy (GTDB): domain Bacteria; phylum Myxococcota_A; class UBA9042; order CAIXZC01; family CAIXZC01; genus CAYTWV01. The sequence continues at coordinate 6,816 of CAZQHM010000076.1, read as the reverse complement.
GCTCCGCCGTCGGGCATGGCATGAACGGCGTTGGTGACTATGTTGACGAAGACCTGCAAGAGCTGGTTCTGGTTGCCCCTGGCAGTGACTCCTTTGGGGCACCTCTTCTCCAGGCGGACGCTCTTGGATTCCCGCTGCGTACTGACAAGGAACCAGGCGCTGGACATAAGCTCATCCAGGTCGATGGATGCACTCATCTCGTCGGCAGAGGGCCTGGAGAAATCAAGCAGGCCACGGACAATAATCTTGCACCGGTTGGCCGCCTTTTCGATCTCCTGAAGATTGTCGATGAGGTCCTCATCGCCCAGGTGTGCCGCCACAGGTTTACTGAGTTGAGTAAACGATAGAATCACGCCGATGGGGTTGTTGATCTCGTGGGCCACCCCACCCGCCAGCTGCCCCACCGCTGCCATTTTCTCCGACTGCATCACCTGCTTTCGAAGCTTGGCCTCCTCGGTAATATCACGGTAGTAGCAGATGAAACGGCGTGCCCCTCCGTCGGCGTCGCCTCGAAAGAGGTTGAGGCTGAAGACCCGGCCGTTTCGCTCATCAACGATGTCCGCCACTTCCGCTACCCCACCTCGCCCCTCATCGAAGCCCCCCAGGGGGCACCCATCACAGGGCGCCTTCCTGCCGAACAGCGACGAAAAACATGATGAGCCGGGCAGTTCACGCACATCACGACCAGAGACCAAAGCCGCTGCCCGGTTGCAGCGGTGTACGACGTAATTGCCATCCACCAGGGTCAGCGGGTCGGATATTGCATCGAACGTCATCTCCAACTCACGCTTGGCCCGCGATATCTGCGCCGACCGGCGCTCCACCTGGGTCTCAAGGTGCCTGGTCATGACCTCAAGCTCGTTGTGCCGCTTCCGCAGCATGTCCGAGAGCCTCGACTCCTCCAACTCCTGCTCAAACTTCTCCAACTGGTGCGCCAACTGGCCGCACAGCGCGTCGTCGGAGAGCCATGACCCAACAATGAGGTGGGCACCCCCCGTGGCAAGCAGCAACAAGTCGTTCTCGTCGGGAGCCCGATTCAGCACCAAAACCCTTCTGGCCTGCGGAAAGCTGCCTGATACCTGCCTCAGCAGGGCATCTCTCGATACTTCGCACCACCGCTCAGGCATTACAACCAGAGCCGGGGATGTCTCCGCCAGACGCCCTAACCCCTCATGCGACTCGACGGATAGCGCAAGGGCACCCGAGGCCTCGATAGCCTCCCATACCCCGACACCAACCCCATTCCTGGAAGTCAACACCAGCGCCGTAGGCTGAATGGTCCCCATGTTCACCCCTCATCTGTGGCTGTGCGGCTTCTGAGTACTGAACTCTGGTCGTTCATATGGACAGGTCTTCGGTCTTCTCTTCGTCGAGGTCATGGCTGGAACCGCCAAGCTGCCTCATGAGATTCTCCAACTCGGGCTCGTCCAGCACCAGAGAGCCGTCACTGCGACGCTGCAGACCCGTTATCCCCGGAGTAATCCCCTCAAGCCTGTTGAGCACATCCTGGTGCTTCTTCACCAGCTTGAGCAGGTCCCTGTTCTTCTGCTCCAGCTCGAAGGTCCGAATGCCAAGCCGTATGGCCAGCAGCAACTCGTTGTTGTCCCAGGGCTTGGTCAAGAACCGGTATATGGCCCCCTCGTTGATAGCCTGCATGGCCACCTCGAGGTCCGCATGCCCCGTGAGGATGATTCGAATCACCTCGGGCTTGTACATCCGCACCCGCCGCAACAGCTCCATGCCAAGCATGCCGGGCATCAGATGGTCCGACAGCACCAGGTGAATGGGCATGCTCTTGACCATCTCCAGAGCCTCGTTGGGATCCCCCGTCTCCAACACCTCGTACGCTTCAAATCTTAACGCCTTACGTATCGCTTTTCGAATTGCATCTTCATCATCAACAAGAAGGATCGTATGTGCTTGGGTCATAGGTTCTCCCTCTGAACAATGCTATAGTGGAAATGCACAGATATTCTGGCTCGATCCAGGCTCAGTGCGACACTCCAAGGTCTCGGGACACTCCTCGTCTGACATGCACATGCGTCGGCACTGTCCCTGATAGCAGTCACTGCCGAAGGTGCACTGGTTGGCACTGACGCAGGTGCCCATGCAGTAGCCATCCTCACCGGGGCTGAAGTAACACTCGCCCTTGAGGCAGTCTGCGTGGGCGTCACAATCGGTGCCAGCATCGCCGGTCATGTTGCGGACACAGGCCAGCTTGCCGCTGTTCGCCGGCGGCCACGTAACCATGCCTATGGTGCACTGCATCCCAAAGCCCGGAGGACCACAAGTGGCACCAATGACTGAGCAGTTCGGCATGCACACGGCATCGGTGCCGGACATGACACATAAATTCCCCGTTGGGCATGGGTCAGATGATCCGCACCCTTTGGAGCAGATGCCCTTCTGTGACGCCGGATCCTGCATGCAGAATCCCTGCTCACAATCCCTGTCGGAGCTGCAGGCCTTGCCAGTATCCGTGCACTTGCCTGTGAAGAGCAGGTGGCAATACCCGGTAGCACATTCGGAGTTGAAATAGCACTGATTACCTATTGGCATGCCTATATTGGAAGATGTACAAACCTTTGCGGTTCCACCGAAGATGTCTTTGGTCTCCTGGCAGTCGATAGCGTCGTCGAAGGCCTTGTCACAGTCCGAAGCCACAACACAGGATGGAAGACAGACGGGCACCGAAGTCAGCGCAATACAGACCGAGCCCTCGGGACAGGGGTCAACGTTGGAGCAGTTTGAGATGGTGCACATCCTCACCGGCCCAAGCTGTTCACAAGCCATGGAGCCGGCACACTGGGCCGCATCTTCGCACATCTTCCCAAGGGCAAGGTTATCACCGGTGAGCGGGTGGCAGATCTGCTGGGTTACCCCCCCAAGCTCAGAGATGGCCTTGCAGCCATACCCGGGGCGACAGTGGCCCGTTTCGGCACAGCCCTGGAAACAGGCCTGGCCGTTCTCCAGAAGGGGCAGGCAGAACGACCCTTCGGGGCAATCCTTGCTGGAGGCACACGAGGTCTGAACGCAGTAACCTCCAGGCCAGTCGAAGCAGCTCAGCCCCGGGTCGCAGTCGGTGTTGGTGCTGCACGAACTGCCAACTTCGCCCGTGGGCACAACCACTTCGAAGGTGTCAACCACCAGGTCCGGAATTACAAAATCGGGTTGGCCCAGGTCCGGGTTGATGAGGTCCGGCTCAGGAGTGTCATCCTTCACGCCCCAATCTGGGGTCCAGGTGTCGGGCACCACTACGCTGGTATCCTCAACATCCACTGGCTTGCATTTGCCCACACTCTTATCCAACTTGGTACCAGCAGGACATGGCACACATATGCCAAGCCTGGCATTGAATTCCTCATTAGATTTGCATGTTACCACTTTCTGCTCGGGGCATCCCGATAGAAACAGGAGCCCCGAAAGGGTCAATACGGGCACGAAGGCCACAGCCATGCGCTTGAAAGTCAACATCGGCACAACTCCTCACCGGACATCTTCCCGGAGTCCCTCACTTCCCTGATCTTCGGCAATGCCGCCAGAAAGGCGTCTACCACCGCAGGGTCAAATCTTGTTCCTTTTCCCGCAACCAGTTCAGCCACCGCCTGCTCCTCGGTCATTGGCACTGCCCTGTAGACCCGGTCGGTCGTCATGGCGTCAAAAGCATCGGCTACGGCGCAGACTCTGGCGGCCAACGGAATCTTGTCGCCCGTGACACCGTTGGGGTAGCCCTTGCCGTCCAGCCTCTCATGATGCCCGCTTGCCATGAAGTATGCAATCTCCACAAGGGGTGTACCGGGGTTGGCAAGTATCTTTGCCCCCACCGAGGTATGGGCCCGCATGGCCAGCGCCTCACGCTCATCGAGGTTGGATGGCTTGAGCAGCAGTTCGTCGGGAATGGCCAGCTTGCCTATGTCATGCAGAGGCGCAGCAAGGCGGTACATATCGCAGGTCTCCTCGGGCAGGCCCAGCTCTTTTGCCAGCAGGTAGACCAGCACAGAGACTCGGCGAGCGTGGCCCCCCGTTTCCGGGTCACGGTGCTCGGCCACGCACCCCAGCCGCTCTATGACCTCGCGGCGAGAGGCATCAAGCTCTTCGTTGACCTTTCGAAGGTCGTCCATGGCAAGTTCCAGGCTTGAGGTTGCTCGCTCCACCTCAAGGGCCAGCCGCTGGCTGAACTCGGCGGCCTCCGCCCTCAGCCGCTGCACCTCGTCCACCACAGCCTTGGTGCGGAGGTGGGAGCGCACCCTTGCCATCAACTCCTCTTTGATGAAAGGCTTGGAGAGGAAATCGTCGGCCCCCGCTTCGAGCCCTGCCACCCTATCCTGGGTTGTATTAAGCGCTGTGACCATGAGCACCGGGATGAAGTCCAAGGTTGATGCCTTGAGCTTGCGACACAGGTTGAACCCGCTCTCGTCGGGGAGCATGACGTCCAGCAGGATGAGATCCACGTGCTGTGTCCCCACGGTGCGCATGCAGCCGTAGCCGTCCTGGGCCGTTATTATGTCGTAATCGAATTCGAGATACTCGGCCAGCAGTTCCCTTGTGGCCGGCTCGTCTTCTACGACCAGGACTCGTTGCCGTCGCTCCATCTCCCGACTGTTCTCCTCATGGCCAGTTGTAATACGGCCAGCGGATATCAGTCAACAACCTTGACGACAGTGGGCAAAGCCTCTGCCGCGTGAAGCCAGACCAGAGCCTTGCGCAACCCCTCGTCGTTTGGAGCCCGGATGATGAAGACCGGGGCTCCATTCTTACGGACCACCGGCACAACCGCTGCCTTTGTGGCAACCTTCTTGATGTCCTGGGCCAGCTGTTTGGGCGCACCAAGGGCCTTGAGCACAGTCCACATGGCACCGTCCATGGTGGGCGTCACCACCAGGAACACATGGCGGTTGGGCATTGCACCGGCCTTTGCCGCCATATCCGCCGCCTGGACGCCCGAGAAGAGCTGCCTGTCATAGCCCTGGAACAGGCCGGTGAACATGGCACTGCCCGAGCCCTCGGCCAGCACCAGCGCCGTCGAGGCGAAGAGCCTGGGCCGGGGAGGGAAGTGGCGCTTCACTGCCTCGGCCATCTTGTCCACGAATCCAGGATAGAAGCCCCCCGCCTGATTGAACATGGGCTTGAGAGCCACCGCAAACTCACGAGCCAGCGTGTCCACAGCGTGGGGCACATCCAGCCTTGGATCGAAGGGAACAAGAAGCGTCTTCTTGGGAAGGTCCGGGAACTTCTCCTGAAGGAACATGATCTCCCCCAGAGCCACAAGCAGCGCCTGCCCCGGAAGCGTTGGGTTCCTGGGCGCAATAAGCCCGCACTCGTTCATGAGCTTGCTGCTGGCCTTCTCCAGCACGTCGGCAGGCACGCGGGAGAACAGGTAGGCCGCCGTCTCTCTCAGGGCCAGCGAGAGATGGGCCAACACGGCCTCATCACTGGCGGCCTGCTCCACGGAGACAGGCAGAAGCACGTGATACTGCATATGCGAAGGATCGAAGTAACCGGGAGGCGCCCACAGGACGTCCACGGGTATGACCTGGGGCAACGCCTGGGTTATGCCCAGGAAAGACTTGAGCGTACCCACGAAGCCCCCGGTGTCCGCCACCGAAGAGAGAATCTGGGCCTTCTCGCAGAAGCCCTTCAGGTGCGCAGTCTCCATGCCATACGACCCCTTGAGCTTCAGAGCGAACCGCCGGAAGGTATCCATAAGGATCCCGTTGTCTTCAGGGGTCAGCCTCAACACCGCAGAGACCTCGTCCACGGTGCTCATCTCAAAGAAGGCCAGGGCAAACTGCTCGTGGGGCAGTGTGGCGGCCCGACCAAACATGGCGCTCCATGGCGAAAGCTTCGTGCGCACCTCGTTGCCTTCAAGCCCAGCCAGTCGCCGCCGCATGCGGGCATACTTTTCAAGCTGGTCGAAATCCTCCTCAACCAGAGCCAGCTTCTCCTCCCAGTACTTCCGGTACTCTTTGTTCGTGTACCTCTCATCCCACTGTGAGACCTGATCGATGATCCAGAACATGTTGGCGAGTTGGGAGTGCTGGAACTTCAATTCCGTGGCCTCGGCGCTTCGACTCCACCCCGGAACCATCTGAACCAGAAGCAACATCGCCACCAATAGGATTCTCACAGACATTTCATTACTCCGTATAAGTTACAAAAAACTCTACAATCGATTGCCGCCGGGGAACCGGTTCACCCAGCCCCGAACGTACTGCTTCGCCAGCCCCACCCCATCGAACCCCTCCATGATCCCGCCGAGAAAGCCCGCCAGGATCTCCGGAGTGGCCTGAGCCGGATGGAACACCAGATACTGAGTCTCCAACTCCGTCGGGCGCAGCCGAAGCTGCTGGCGAAAGAGGGAACGGTATCGGCACATGGCCGGCGCGTGAGCAAACCACCAGCGCAGCACGCTGCCTGCCACCAGCGCCTCGCCTGGAGCAGGAGGTCCCACGGGCTTACGCTCATGAATCAGGGGGACAACCCCCAACTGCAGCTCCGCATCACCTTGGGCCTTCAAATGGCCGATAAGGGTGAACCACAAGAAGTCCCACACCGAAGACTCGGGCTCGCTTCCAATCACAGCCTCTACACCCCATACACCATCCTTGGCACCCGGCACCAGCGATGCGAAGCAGACCGGCTCATCGCCGTGCAGCGCCAAAGCGAACTTCTTGAGCTCGGCAAAGGCCAAAGGCTGGCTCCGCAGCAGCCGAGGAGCGCCAGCCCCATCCTGGCACGAATGCTCCAGAGAGAGCAAATCGTTCATGTAACGAAGCTCACGGGCCCCCAGATCTGCCCCTTCAACAACCCGCAGGT
>CAZQHM010000075.1:0-23271 GCA_964593355.1 uncultured Myxococcales bacterium | reverse complement strand
CCGTCGGGCCCGCGCGGGGGGGGGGGGGGGGGGGGCAACCCCGCCAACGTCCCTTCCACCCCCACTGGGGGGGCCTCCTCATGTTGACACGCCAAAGTCACAAGCGACAGAACCACGAACACTCCAAGGCCTCGTGCACACACTGCTGTCATGATCGCTCCTACACGGTAGACGGGGCTTGTCTCAGCATTAGAGAACCGACCCAGTGTAGGAGCCACTGTCATCAGACCGCAGGCCCTTGTCAAGGGGTCGCACAAAATACTTGGAAAACTTTTTGAGGCCCAGGGCTAACCAAGGCTGCTGATACTTGTAGACCGTTGATTCCGTTTTGGTCCGCAATAGCTGCTGAAACGTCGCTGAGAGCTGGGGTAGCCAAAATTCTCATGCCGTACACAGCACTTGAAGGGGCGAAGTAGCGAGGTGACAAAGAGGCCTTTCTGAATCGATCTCAACTCTGACTTGGCGCCCTCAATGCTCCTGACAGCTTTGACACATAGCGTCAACTGTTGGTGAAGAGGATGAGTCTGTGAGTGCTGGTGTTCGGTGGTCCAGTCTGGCAACCAATGCCGCCAATGAACACGGACTCAAGGGTTCTTCTTCTCTGCTTCCGCAAGAGGGGCCAGACGGCCAAGATCCTTGACCTCCCCGGCCTTCTGCACTTCGTAGGTCACAGGCGCTGACGCCTTGCCCGACCAGAGCTCCACCCAGCCCGGCCAGATGCCGAACCATAGGGTTCCAATGGCAGCGATCACAAGGGCAGCGGTGGCAAGAGGATTGCGGATCTCACGCCGGGGAACCTCGGCGCTCTTCATGTACATCGACATGATGGGCCTCAGGTAGTAGGCCACACTCACCAGCGAGTTCGCCACAGCGATAATCACCAGCACGACCAGCTTGCCTTTGCTCAGCACCAGCAGCTCCTTGAAGAGGAAGAACTTGCCGAAGAAGCCCGCCGTCAACGGAATCCCCGCCAGCGACAGCAGCGCCAGAGTCAGCATAAGGGCCAAGAAAGGAGAGCGGGAAGCCAGCCCGTCCAGTCTGTTGAACGAGGCATCCTCGTCACCGCCAAAGCCAAGCCTCGCCAGCACGCCAAAGGCCAGCAGAGAGGCCATGCCGTATGCCACAAGGTAGAACAGAATACTGCTGTTCAACTCGTTGAGTCCCGTAAGCCTGCTGCCTAGCGTCGGCACCAGCGCCAGAGCCATGAGCATGTACCCGGCATGGGCGATGCTGGAATAAGCCAACATCCGCTTCACATCCTTCTGGTGCAGCGCCGCAAGATTACCAACCGTCATACTCACAATGGCAATGAAGATCACGGCATCCACGTAAGATACCGCCATCCCCTTGAACGCCTCGGGAAGCAGACCCAGAAACACCAGCCTAGCCAAAGCCAGAAAAGCCGCAGTCTTCACCGCCGACGCCATGAAGCCCGTGACCGGAGTGGGCGCACCCTCGTAAGCGTCCGGAGTCCACAGATGGAACGGCACCGCCGCAATCTTGAATGCAAATGCCGCCAGCAACATGGTCACGCCCGCAAACAGCATAGGATTGCCACCCTGAGCCACCGACGCACCAAACTCCGCATACCGGATACTGCCCGTCTCGCCCCACACCAGCGCCATTCCGAAGACAAGAAAGGCCGACGCTATCGCACCGTTCATGAAGTACTTAAGCCCTGCCTCGGCGCTCCTGGCCGAACTCCTCCTGCTCGCCACCAGCCCGTACACAGCCAAAGACATGGTCTCCAAACCCAGCAGCATTATGAGCAGGTCCGTGGCCGCAACCATCACCATCATGCCCGCCAGGGCAAACATGTAGAACGAGTGGAATTCGCCGTGGTCAAGCTCATTCTCTGCGTCGAACCCCTGCCCCAGCATCACCGCCAAGGCAGTCATCACCGCAAGAACGCCCCAGGCGAACAGAGTAAAAGTGTCCAGGCGCAGCCCGCCCATTATCCATCCCGTGGCAAACTCGCCCGCCTGACCCGGCCAGTTCAACACCACCGCTGCCAAAGCGGCCAGACACCCCAGCGCCGAAAAGAGCGCCAGATGCGCCCCGCCTCGAACCCGGGCCGGACGAAACAGGTCCATCACCAGAACCGCTACCGCAGTGAGAAGAACGATGCCAAGAGGCGCAAGCGCAAGCATATCTTTCATTACTTCGCCTCCTTCTTCGCACCAGGATAGTCGCCAATCTTCCACTCAACGTTGGGCCCCATCATCGCCGGATCCAACGCCGATTCAAATGCCTTCTGTACATGCAAATCAATCATTTGTTTCATGTATTTGGCATTACGGTCATAAGTGGCGGGATTCCGCACCACCATCATTCTGTCCTGGTACTTCTTCACATACGCTTCGGTAGTACCAGCCATCTTTTCCATGAAATAGCCCGGGAAGAGGCCAATCACCAGGATAAGGGCCAGCACCGGGAAGATGGTAGCCTTCTCCCGAACAGAGAGGTCCTTCAACTGCCGGTTCTCCTCGTGCACAACCGGCCCGAAGAGCACCTTCCTGGTCATGGTCAACATGTATACCGCACCAAGGATCAGACCCGAGGCCGCTACCACCCCTACCAGCAGCACCAGATTGCGCCAGCTCCAGAACATGGGCTCCACTACCGAGGCAATCCCCTCACGGAACAGCCCCGACAACACCAGAAACTCGCCCACAAACCCGTTGGTTCCCGGCACCCCAATGCTCGACATCACCACAAGCACAAGGCTGGCAGCAAACACAGGCATCACCCTGGCAATACCACCAAAATCCGACATCAAACGCGTGTGGCGCCTCTCATAGATGAACCCCACACAAAGGAATAGCGCCCCCGTGGACAAGCCGTGGTTCACCATCTGCAGTATCGCCCCGTCAAGGCCCTCACGGGTCATCGCGAAGATGCCCAGCATGATGAAGCCCATGTGCGCCACACTTGAGTAAGCAACCAGCTTTTTCATATCCTTCTGGGCATATGCAACCAAACTGCCATAAACAACCCCGATGGCGCCCAAAATCATGAAATAATGCGAACTCTTAGCCGCCACCTCCGGGAACATCGGAATGGCAAACCTCAAGAACCCGTAAGTGCCCATCTTCAGCAACACACCAGCCAGAATCACACTGCCCGGCGTCGGCGCCTCAACGTGAGCATCGGGCAACCATGTGTGCAGCGGGAACATCGGCACCTTGATGGCGAAGGCCAGAACAAAAGCCCCGAACAACAGCCACGCCTCCCGAGCCGAGAGCAGCGCCCCCTCTCCCGAAGTCGAGAGCAACGCAATTATGCTCTCATACTCCATCGTCTGGCTGCCTATCTTAAAATAGATATAAAGGATTGCCACAAGCATGAGCAAACTGCCCACCATTGTGTATAAGACAAACTTTATTGTGGCATAGAATCGGCGGGGACCACCCCAAACGCCGATCAGCAGATACATAGGAACAAGCATCAGCTCCCAAAAGACGTAGAACAAGAAGAAGTCCAGCGCCAGGAAGGTGCCCAACATGGCACTCTCCAGGCCCAGCATCGCTATGCAGAACTCCTTGACCTTGTGCTCGATGCCCTTCCATGCCCCCAACAAAGCGATGGGCGCCAGGAAGGTGGTCAGCACCACCAGCCAAATCGTGATGCCGTCCACGCCAACCTTGTAGCGGATCGTCTTCCCAATCCACATCCAGTTCTCCACGAACTGGAAATCGGCGCTGGCCCCGTTGAAACGGTGCAGCAGCCACAAGCTGGCCAGGAACATCACCCCCATGAACCCCATGGTCACGCCCCGGGCCGTGCCAGGCAGCTCCTTGGGAATCAACGCCACCAGCGCCATGCCCAACACCGGAAGCAGAATCAGAATCGTCAGGATGGGTACGCCCATGTCTTCCCCTCCCCTTTCACAGAACCAGCCAAAGCGCTGCCAGGCCCAAAATCAGCCCAAGCAACGCCCGGTGAACATGACCGCGAGCCAGGACACCATGGGCAAGCCCAAGCCCCCTTACCAGCAGCGGTGGACCGTTAACAAAGAGACCGTCGATAAGAATCACATCGACAACCTTATGCAGCAAACCAGAGAACCACTTGAGGGGTTTTATAATTACCAGACCATAGAGCTCATCTATGCGATACTTGTCAAGTACCAACCTGTAGAGCGGACCCACTGCCTTGGCAAAAGGCGCTCCGGCCTCGGGACCCTTTCGGTACAGCGCATAGCCGAAGCCAAGCCCCAGCAGTCCCACCAACACCGAGGCCCCTATCAACACCCAGTGCAACAGCCCCGAGGCGTGCTCCTGCGGCAGATTGTAAGCCCCAAGCACCGGCGCAAACCACTTCATCAAGATGTGGTTGCCCTCGCCGGGAATGCCAAGAAATCCCCCAACCGTGGCCAGCCCCGCCAACACCACCAGGGGCAACGTCATGACCCACGGAGACTCGTGTACGTGGTGGGCCACATGCTCATCCATTCTAGACTGCCCTAAGAAGGTCAGCGCAAAGAGCCTCATCATGTAAAATGCAGTCATCAAGGCGCCAAGCAGCCCCGCCGCAAAAAAGAGCTTGTAGTAGTGGGCGTAGGGGCTCTCCACCAGGAAGGCAGAAGCAAGTATCTCGTCCTTGGAGAAGAAGCCCGATAAGGGCGGCAAGCCGGCAATGGCCAGCGTCGACACCAGGAACGTAATTCCAGTTATGGGCATCTTCTTGAGCAGCCCGCCCATCTTGAAGATGTCCTGCTCCCCCGACAGCGAGTGAATCACGCTGCCGGCCCCCAGAAAGAGGCAAGCCTTGAAGAAGGCGTGGGTGGTCACGTGGAAGATGCCCGTACCAAAGGCCCCGGCCCCCACGGCCAGGAACATGAAGCCCAACTGACTGACCGTACTGTAGGCCAGCACCTTCTTTATGTCTCTCTGAACGATACCAATGCTGGCAGCAAATAGAGCCGTAGCAGCACCGACGCCGGCAATTACAAGCATTGCCACCGGAGCATGAACGAAAATGAACGATAGCCTGGAGACCATATACACGCCGGCAGTAACCATCGTCGCCGCGTGAATCAGGGCCGAAACAGGAGTGGGGCCCGCCATAGCGTCGGGAAGCCAGACGTAGAGTGGAATCTGCGCCGATTTGCCCATGGCACCCACGAAGAGCAGCAGCGAAATGAGCGTCATGTTCGTGACGTTCTGAACCGGCCCGGCCCCGCTTCCTGCCCACGCCTCCAACGAAGCGAAGTCCAGACTGCCCCTGTTGTACATCAGCAGAATCAGCATCCCCAGCATGAAACCGAAGTCACCGATTCGATTAACGATGAAGGCCTTCTTCCCCGCCTTTGCCTTGGGCTTATCCTCATACCAGAAGCCGATGAGCAGGTAGGAGCTCAGCCCTACGCCCTCCCAGCCCGCAAACATCACCAGAAGGTTCTTGCCCAACACCAGCAGCAACATGAAAAATACAAACATGTTGAGGTGCGAAAAATACCTGGCAAAGCTCCTATCCCCGTGCATGTACCCGGCGCTGTAGAGGTGAATCAGCGAACTCACCCCCGTCACCACCAGCACCATCACCGCCGAGAGCCTGTCCAGTTGGAACGCTATGTCTATGTCCAGAAAGCCGTTCTTCAGAAAGCTCCAGGCCGTGAAGGTCAGCACCGTCTCCGGGTCGGGCTCGTTGTAGAGAATCCACACCGACAGCGCAGAGACGCCAAACGCACCCCACACCGCAGCGTTGGCCAGCAGGGCAGAGATGCCATCCCCCAGCTTCTTGCCCCACAAACCGACAACAATTGCGCCCAAAGCAGGCAGCATCACTATCAGCGGCAGCAGCGAGAGGGTCTTTTCCATGGTCATGGGTTCCATAGTCTCCCCCTACCCTTTCAGCGTGGTCATCTTGTCGACATCCAAGGTCTTGACGTGCCGGTAAACGCCAATGAGCAGCGCCAGTCCCACCGCAGCCTCAGCAGCGGCAAGGCCCATGACGAAAAAGGCCAGCACCTGACCATCCATATCCCCCCGAGCCCTGGAATAGGCCACCAGAGCAAGGTTCGCCCCGTTCAGCATCAACTCCACGCTCATCAGCATGATGATCAGATTCCGCCGTATCATCACCCCAACCAGCCCCAGCGCAAACAGCACAAAGGCAAGCAGCAGGTAGTAGCTCAGTTCTACGCCCATCATCGCTTCTCCTCCTCTCGGAAGAACCTGTTCTTGCCCACCATCACAGCCACCACCACGGCCACCAGCAACAACACCGAAATCAACTCGAAAGGCAGCAGAAACTGCTTCATCATCACCTGCGCTATGCCCGAAACCGTGCCGAAGGTCTCGCCGTCCACAAGCGCCTGCTCACCCGCCAGAGGCGGCGACGACCAGAGCGCCTTCACGAACTTGCCCACCAGCAACGCTATCACCACGCCGCTCAGCACCTGAAGCCACGGAAAACCCTTGGCCTCACGCTCCAAAGCCTCAGCACCCAGCATCATTATGGCGAAGGCAAACAACACCATAATAGCACCCGCATACACAAGAATCTGCATAGCTGCCAGAAAATGTGCGTATAGGGTTACGTAAATACCAGCCAGACCAAACAGGCAGATTACCAGGCTCAATGCCGACCGAATCGGATTGCGCCAGGAAATCGTGGCCACCGCCCCCACCACAGCGATGAGTGCAAAGACAGCGAAAACAGCCAGTTCCATGTCAACTCCTAGTGCGACAACACATCAGGATGTTCACAACCGCGACCCGCAGCATGAGCCTCAAACTCGCCACGATACTTCTTCACCATAGCCCGCACCGGCATCGCACAGGCATCGCCCAAAGCGCAAATCGTGTGCCCCTCTATCCCGTCACAAACCGATAGAATCAGGTCCACGTCCTCGGGCCTGCCGTGCCCAAGCTCCAGATTCCGCAACGTCTCCGCCAACCAGGCGCACCCCTCCCTGCACGGCGTGCATTGCCCACAACTCTCGTGGGCATAGAAAGCCGCCAACCGATACGCCGCTGCTACCATGCACGTGGGCTCCTCAATCACCGTGATGCAGGCAGTGCCCAACATCGATCCCGCCCTCTTCACACCCTCGAAACTCAAAGGAATGTCAAGCTCGTCCGCCGTGAGAATTGGTGTGCTGGAACCGCCCGGAACTACACCCTTTATGGGCCTGCCGTTGAGCGTGCCACCACCCTCAACTTCAATGAATTCCTTAAGGTTCTTGCCCATGGGAAACTCGTAAATCCCAGGGTTCTTCACATGGCCGCTCAGCCCAAACAGCTTCACCCCGCCGTCCCCCTCAACCCCCAACTTGTAGAAGGCATCGCCCCCCATCTCCACAATGACCGGCACCGAGGCAATAGTCTCCACATTGTTGATGATGGTCGGACGCCCGAAGGCCCCAACCACCGCCGGATACGGAGGCTTCAGCCTCGGGCGCCCAGGCCTGCCCTCCAGCGACTCCAGCAGCGCCGTCTCCTCTCCACAGATGTAAGCCCCAGCCCCGAGATGCACGAATATATCGTAAGAAAACGACGTGCCCGCCACTCGCTGCCCCAGATAGCCCGCCGCACGGGCCGCCTTGATGGCCTCCACAAGCCCCCGGGCTATGTGAGCAAACTCCCCTCGAATGTAGATGTAACACCCCGTCAGACCGCAGGCCCAACCCGTGATTATCGCCCCCTCGATGAGCCTGAAAGGGTCGTCCGACATGATGTACCGGTCCTTAAATGTCCCCGGTTCACCCTCGTCGGCATTTATCACCAAATACCGTGGCCCCTCGGCCTTGGCCAGAAAGCTCCACTTCATGCCCGCCGGAAACCCGGCCCCACCCCTGCCTCGCAATGTGGCCTTCTTAACCTCGCTGATGATATCCTCGGGCTTCATCAGCAACGCCTTGCGCAAAGCGCCCCACCCCCCCAACGCCCGGTAGTTCTCAATACGGTTCAGATCCTTGTGCTCCCTCCAACGCAGAAGCAGAGATGTCTCTTTCATGGCCTCTTCTGCTCCTCTCTCAAGCTCCGCAACACCTCGACTATCCGCCCAGGCGTCATGTTCTCGTAGTAGTCCTCGTTGATCTGCAACGCCGGCGCTGTACCGCACGACGCCAGACACTGCACCACCGTCAGCGTGAAAAGCCCGTCGGGAGTCGTCTCCCCAGTCTCAATGCGCAACTCATCTTTGATGGCTGCCACTATATCGTTAGCGCCACGAAGCCAGCAAGACAAATTACCACATACTTGTATATGGTATTTCCCTACCGGAGTCTTATTAAACATCGTATAGAACGTAGCTGCCGAGACGACATGCTCCGCCGGCACCCCCAGCGTCGTCGCCACAAGCTCCATCATCGGAGGCTCCACAGACCCGAACTGCTCCTGTGCCACCGTAAGTGCCGGAAGAATCGCTGCGTGCGCATCCGGGTACTGCCTCAGCAGCGCCGCTATCCGCTCCGCATTCTCCTTAGTGAACGCTATGCTCATGTGCCGTCACCCCAAGAGGAAGGTTTGCACTCCATTGCAATCCTTTGAACGGCGACCCTAAATCACCCCCCGCCGCCTTGTCAAGGAGACACGCCGCCATTTGCTGCTGCTGCGTGCGAATCCCCGCCACAACCGGTTGCGAAACCCTTGCGGTCCCCGTCCCAAAGGCCCATTATCCCACCATGGGTCACCAGACAGGGGCTGCATACCGATGCGAAGGGAACGACGCTGCTTCAACGCTCTCAAATGGTTCATAAACGCCCGCTACGCTGCCGTGCTTGGCGTCGTTCTGGCCCTTGCCCTGGCCGCACTAGCCGTCCAGATGCCACCTCGCTGGAGCCTCTCCCTGCCAATCCTGGGCGCCCTCGCCCTGGCCAACCTCATCTTCGACCTCATCTGGCACCGTGAGGCCAAAAACACCGAGGGCACCAGTCGAACCCTCAACCTGAAGCTGAGCCGAGCCCAGATGGCCGTAGACCTCCTGGCGCTCACAGCACTGCTTCACCTCTATGGCGGCGCCACCAATCCCTTTTTTCTGCTCTTCTTTTTACATATTATCATATCCTGCTTCTTCGAGCAACGAGACCGGGCAATGCTGGTGATGTTCTCCGCCGTTTCACTCTATCTGCTACTTGTGTGGACCGAGCACTTCGGCCTCCTGCCCCACCACCCCGTGCCGGGACTTCACGCCCACTCACCCCTGGAGAGCCCAATCTGGGCAGCGGGGGCCAGTGTGGCGTTTGTATCGGGGGCAGTGGTCATCTGGTTCCTGGTCTCCTTCATGGCGGGGCAACTGAGACGTCGTGAAGACAGACTCGAGATGCTCACCTCGCAACTCGCAGCAACCAACGACGAGCTTCGCCGCAATCAGGAACTCAAAGAGGGCTTCTTCCGAACCGTGGCCCACGAAATGAAGCGCCCCGTCACAGCCACCATTCAACTTCTGGACGCTGTAAAAGAGGTCTACGGAACTCAGTTGGACCCCAAGGCCCTCGACCTCGTGTGCCGGGCCCAGACCCGGGCCCACTCCTCGTTCTCCCTCATTAAGGATTTGATACAGTTGGCCCGCCTCGAAGCCCCGGCCCTGGCCGACCCCAAGGCAAAGCCCGGAACCTTCGCCTCCCTATGCCCCCTCTTGGACGAGTTTCGAACAAGCGCACAGGCGAACCAGATCATCCTCGATGTTCAACTGCACTGCGAGACAGACCCCCTGGCCATTGCCGAGTCCGACCTTCACCTGGTAGCTTCCAATCTGGTCTCCAACGCCATCCGCTACTCGAAGAAAGGGGGCAGCGTTGCAGTGAGAAGTGGCCAGGAGGCCGGTAAGTACATCTTCAGCGTGGCGGACCAGGGCATCGGCATCGCCCCCGAGGACCAGAAGCGCCTCTTCCAGGAGTTCTTCCGCTCCACCGAAGCCAAGCGCCACTCGGGCGACGGCTCGGGCCTCGGCCTTGCCATTGTAAAGCGCCTCGTGGACCGTGCCGGTGGCACCATCACGTGCCAAAGCCGGCCCAACGAGGGCACCACATTCACTGTGACCCTGCAACCAGCCACTCCACCCAGGCCGCACCACCAATAGCACCCCGCAGACCCAAAAAGCCCAGGTCTAACTACTATTAAGGCATCGCAAGCCACATAAACCAATCGAATACCAACCAGTATCAAGACAGCGCCGATTACATGGGCTAATATGAACAACACTACAGCAACTACCCCAATCAGGCCAGCGGCTTCCGGCACCAGGCTCCCATCATGTGGGCCGTGGTCCAGGGCGAGACGCCGTGAACGGTCTCCACCAGCCTCCGGCGTACGCTCCTGCCCGACCCCAGGAACCTATCCATGTAGGTCTGAGGCAGCAGTTCCAGCACCTCGAATCCAACGGAGGTCAGGCGTCGACGGTACTCGTCTGGCGAGAAGACGTACTGGTAGAAGGAGACCTCAGGAGAGCGCCCCGAGGCCTTCCTAATCCACGGGTTCCTCACCACCCAATCCTTCACGGCCAGCGCCCCCGCTGCCCGGACGTGGTTCAGCGCCGGCACCGAGCAGTAGAGCACGCCACCGGGCTTGAGCACCCTCAGCATGTCCGCAAGGGGCGCCTCTATGCCCTCCTCGTTGTGCTCCACGGCCCCGAAACTGACCATGCCGTCGAAGGTTGCGTCGGCAAAGGGCAGGCTCCGCAAGTCACCCCGCTGCAACCGCTGGCCAATCTCCGGCCAGAGTTCCCGGCCACGCTCGATGGTTTCGCCGGCGAAGTCCACCCCCCAGGCGTCAAAGCCCTGCTCGTTAAGAAAGCGCACCCACTGCCCCAGCCCGCAGCCTGCCTCAAGCACCTTACCTCCAGCCGGCAACAGCATGCGAACATGGGGCCACTTGTGGTCCCGCTCGCACGCCCGCCAATCCGGCGCCGCAGTGCGCCAGTTGGCATCCCATACGCCGGCCATATCCTCTGCCACACGCCCCCCACGCCCTCCACCTCGATGCTCTTTGAACGGCATTTAAGTCACCTCCTCAGGCCCAATAACCACGCCAAGACCACCACCTCGCCACATCCCCACGTAGCCACTCGAGATACCACGCCAATGCCCTCCGAGGCAAGCCGCCCGTGTGCACGCAATCCCCTCTCCCCAGGGAGAGGGTGGCCCGCCAGGGCCGGGTGAGGGCTGCTCCACCCCGGGTGAGGGTGGCCCACAACATCCCCTCTCCCGAGGGAGAGGGTGGCCCGCCAGGGCCGGGTGAGGGCTACGCCCCGCCGGGTGAGGGCTCCCTATTCTACATTGACTTCGTCCCGATACTGGCGTAGCCATTACCCCACGCAATCTATCAGGAGGCAACCATATGAATGCATCTGCCCGACGTCTCTTCTCCAACTCGTTCACTGGCGCCCCAGCCACTGTGGCGCTGGCCCTTGCATCGCTCGTGTTGCTGGGCACAACGGCCTGTTCCCGTCACCTGATCATGGCGGAGGTCACGGGGAGGGCGGTACTCAAAGGAGATCTCCCTCCCCTGCACCATGCGACCCAGGCGTGGACCAACCAGCGCGGCACCTACAAGACGGTGGCCTTCAGAACCCCGGATTGGTGCAACAACGAGTCCTACGGAAAGGCCAGCGGCCAGGGCCCGGGCACGGGCGTGCTGCTCTACTCTGCATGCAGCACCTACGTTGCCGAGTTGGAGCGGGCTATGGCCCAGGGTGGGTACAAGGTGGTCTCCTGGGACGCCTTGCGGACGAAAGAGGGAATCTCCGACGCCGCTGCCTATGAGAAGGCAAAACAACTGGGTGTGGACATTGTCTTCGTAATACATAGCATGGAGCTGACCAAGCGTATCCTGGGCACGATCACGGAACTCAACTACAACTACTTTGAAAAGTACGAGGAATTGGGGCTACAACCGGATGAGACCAAATCTAAAACCGGTTACAGCAAAGTCAAGCTAGGTCTATACGAGCGTGAATACATCAAGAGATTCGTGCGCCAGGTGCTCTCCACGTCGCTCTCCACTCCGGAGACGGGCACGGATCTCATGTCCGTCCTGGACATCGCTGCCATATCGCCCTCCAGCGGCCAGATAGTCTGGTTCTACAACAAGACCTTCACGGGTGTGCCTGATGCGGACAAGGAGCTGAAGCACAACTTCATCTTCCAGCGAACGGACCTTGGCCTGACGCCCTACGTGAAAGATGTGCCGAACCTCCGCTCCAGCTCCTCCAAGCCGGACAACAAGGCCTACAGCGACACCGAGTCCCTGGGGACCCTAACGGCCATAGCCGACCCCGACCGTGCCGCTGCCCTGGACCTCATCCGCAAAGCCGCCGCAGACTTCGTCACGGAGTTCGCAGGCAAGCGTTAGGGCCCTGGCCTGGCCAACGCGAGACGCAGAGCGAAAGCAGTTCTCCAACCACTGGCTGGAGAATTGGTGCGACAAATCCGCAAGATGCCGTTCTACCTGAGAACCCTCGACAAATCGGTAACAATCCCCGTTCCACCGCCCCACCGCCCTGCCCTACCCGTTCCATGTGAGATACGGTTGACAGCCCAACCGTTCTCTATAAGATATGGTTCTTGCGTGAACCGTATCTCATGGAGGAGAGCCATGGCGGACCGGTTTTTCGACTAATATGTAGGTGTTCCGCCAGGTCTCCAAGCAGCAGGCTGGCCACGGTGTCCTCCCCATAAACGACCCTATAGGGCCCGGCCATGGTAGTACTGCGCTGGCGCTTCGGTAGCAAGCGAGAGGGGAGCGTCTGTCTGGTTCCGGCCAGGCCCGGCAGAACATCATTCTGTATTCCAGCCTCGGTTTGGCGTAGTCTGGTCCCGATGCCAAAGGCGAATCCATGTTAGGGCCAGACCAAGCAGTGAGCAGAGGGCATAAGCCAACGAGTGCGACCTTTTACGTGGCGGCGCTGCTGCTGATTGCAAGCACGTGTGCGGCGCCTAGAGCCCAGGCCAAGTACCTTGGGTTCCTGGATTGGGACCTGCGTTCGCTGCCTGTGATGGGATTTTTCCCCCTGGGCGGAAACCTGCATATTTCCGATGCGCAGTTAAGCACGTTCATGTTGGGGCCCTGCATCGACCTTTTAAACATCAATCGGGCGACGACCCGAATCAGCCTTTTGAACCTCAGTGGGTACCTCTTGGGCATCAACTATTCGGCCGTCGGTTCGCCTGGAAGCGATGCGCAGGTTTTGAACGTGGGTTACTTCCGTGCAGGCCCTCTTTACAGGATGGAGGGGCTTTGGGATGGGCGGCTCTCCTTGGGCACGCAGATGGGTTCTGCGGTGCTTCTGCAAGGCAACAAGGAGGAGGGGCAGTCACGGTACCAGCACGGAATCGACCTGTCGTTCACCCTCTCTTACACTCAGTACCAGCCCAACTCTGGGGTTGGCAGGATCGGCCTTGATTCGGGGACGGCTCTGGTGCTGGCCGGCCTGGGCATGATTGGCCTTTCGGTCTGGGGCATGGTCTGGGGGTTTGGTGCCCGGGAGAAGGACATCTGGGGTGGCTCTCGCAGTTCGCCCGAGGGAATGGCCATAGGCGTCATGTCGGCCTCCATGGCCCTTCCCGTCGGGATTACGCTGTTTCTAGTGGGTGCTGCCGACTGACACGCCAGCAAGGCCGGTTGGGGTGATGGCCCCGAATTCCACTTAGTGGGTTCCCACTTTTGTAAGCCACCTCTCATGTGACTGCCCTGTTCTGGGCGCTCTTTGACAATTGGGGGCGACATGGTTTCGAAGGGGCGGTATGAGGCTGACGTTGCGCCCCGGGGGGGGTTTACGGACCTCGTTAAAACACGTGGAAACACTTTAAGTGCCAATAACACTTATGCAATGGCCGCTTAGTCTACAAAACTAGCGACCCGTCGTCCTCCGCAATTATCGATCCGGGCCGCGTCACGCCCGCGTCATGAGCCCGACGAACTCCGAATCGTGGTCGTACCCAGCTCCGAAGTGGTTCAAGGGGATGGCAGAAACGGCCAGCGGAAGGCTGAATTCATGGTCGGTGGGGGCGATAAACAGACCGGTCCCTCAACAAGGCCGTCGAACCGAGTCTCCAGAATCGGGTATCTACGCTGCGATCCGATAATCGTGGTGCAAACCGCCGAGCACCGGTCGAGCAACAAGCCGGCCATTCACGGGCCTCGGCTTGGCCAATTCCGGATCCGGGTCGGGGATCCCCTGGATGCCCTGATGAACGCGACCGGAATTATGCCAACGGACGTACTCGGCGGTTGTGACCCGGAGTTGTGACTCATTCCACACCAGAATATGGTCCAGTAGCTCCCTTCGGAGGCTTCCGTTGAACCTTTCGATGTGGGCCTGAGCATTGGGCGCATGGTACGGAGTGGGGATGCCTCGGATGCCTTGAGTTTCCGCCAGCCAGACATCGAGCGCTGACCGGCATGAGACCTTCTTGCCCCCGACCTCGGTGCTGACCGCCTTCCCGAGCTGCCCGAACATCCCGTCGTTGTCGTGCAACAGGAACTTCGGCTGCTTTTCATACATGGCGGTACGAATCTGCTGCCTTACCCAATCCTGCGTCGGGTGTTGTGTGACGTTGATGTGCATCACTTTCCTACTTCCCAGTTCCATGATGACGAAGATGTAAAGGGCCGTGAACTTGACGGTGCGCTGGATGCAGAAGTCGCAGGTCCAGATGGCACTTGCCTGGTTCTTGAGGAACGTGCTCCACGCTTGCGGGGAGCGTGCTCGACCCGGGCCGATGCCCTTGACCATGTACTTGCGAATGGTTGCTGCCGAGTGCCGGATTCCGAGCTTGAGTTCAAGCTCCAGGGCGATGCGGTCTTCGCCATATTCGGGATGGTCGCCAGAGATGCGTTTGATGAAATCAACATGTTGCTGCGGGATTCTCGGCCGCCCAGGCCCGAGCAAAGACTTCCTTCGCCAGAAGCCCTGGAATCGGTGCTTGTGCCAGCCAATGACCGTCTCTGGCTTCACGATGATGAGGGCGTCGGCCCAGGATGCGAATTGCTCTTTCAACACAGCCCAAAAGGCCCGGTCGAAATCGTCGAGCCTCGGCCGGGGGGTCTTACGCTGGAGAACAACAAGCTGCTGACGAAGGGCGAGATTCTCGATGGCCAGATTGGCCTTGTCAGCGAAGAGGGTGCGCACCAGGGCCAGCATCATTGCCATCAACTGCATCAAAATCCGAGGGGCCATCCACGTCCTCCGGTTTGGGCAGGCGATGGTACCGCAAGTGTGACGTTTTCCAAGATCCCGACGACGGTTGTTGCTTGAACCAGCGGAGGGGAGAATGTAGTGTCGTATTGTTGGAGGCGAGCTGGTTGGTCCTCCATTGAGCCGGCCGCCGTTGGCCGTAGCGGGCGAGGGTCGGGAGAGGTAGATCATGCGAGACCATGATGGCCGAAGCGACATGTGGAAGGTCGCAATCAAACGACGGGCGGACGCCCGCCGACTGATGGAGGGGGGCCAGCCGCATTCCTCGGGTGCCGTGTATCTCGCAGGGTACGCTGTTGAGTGCAAGATGAAGGCCATCGCCATGGAAGTGCACGGCGTAACCACCCTGCGGGCATTGGGTAGCAAGCTGGGCCTGGATGACTCGGCGGTGTTCACCCACGGGCTGGAAGCCCTGCTGGAGTTCTTGCCGTTTCAGGAGTCCTTTCGCCGGAGCCTTGTGTGGCGGGATTTCACGACCCAGGTTGCGAGGTGGAGGCCTGCCTGGCGTTACGAGCCGCGAGACTGGGAGACCGAGAAGGCCACAGCGTTTATGGACGCCGTCGACCGGGTATACAGGTGGCTTGATGCTAATCGGCGTTAATATCGGAGGAAGTGGGCATGCGCAATAGAGATGAAATCAAGAAGCTGCTGGAGTCGGCTATCCGGGCCGAGTTCCCCAAAGACACTGTTGATATATCAGATGGATACAAGGAGAATATTCATGTATTGGTCGTGTCACGCAGATTCGACAAGATGACCGAAGGGGAGCAGCGGGATCTGCTTTGGGGACTTATCGACAAGGGGGGTCTGGACGATGACGAGAAGGCTCTCATAAGCTTGGCGCTCGCCGTCAGCCCTGCGATGATTAAGTGAAGTGATGCAAGGGACCGATATGCGTCTTGACCAACAAGACAGGTGTCCGATATCGATGATATCTGTTGCGATAATGGTCAGAAATATCGTTTTGCATGCGGTTACACACCCTTCTTATCGGAGAGTTTCCTTCTCCAGCATCACTCTGTCCACCAATTCACAACCTCGAACCGCCTCTCACCGGAGCCCTGCTCCAGCGGTGAGGTCTGCGGTCACGAAGCGCATCTCGGCCTGGCAGCAGGCCGACGTCAGCATTTGGGTGGTCGTTGAGCAGGGTCAGGATTTCGGACTCCCCGACCACGCCGTCGACCCCATCGAGGCCCTGGAAGGCCAGATTCTCTCTCAGTTTCTCCGCGAAAACGGACCGGGTCGGTTTTTTCGAGACTCGGGTCGAAAGAGAGGTTGGGCCAGTTCCCAGGCGGGTCGGAAGCACTTTTCGGGGGTTGTGCCAAATTGGCACAGTTCGATTCCTGTTAAGAGTAGAGAGTGGTGCGGCGGAAGGGGGGTCTGGAATCTACGAATGGACAGAAGAGGCTGGTCATGCACATTCCTGTGACATGGGCAGGGCGAGCATGTCAATCGCCATCTTCGCTGCCAACCGGTAGGAGTTGTGCTTGACGAATGCCTCCAACTCCCTGGCAACGGCAAGGGCGATGCTGACCTATTCGATCTTGTCCCGCAAGGCAGCCAGCAGATCCCGGCGCACCATCAACGGTATGATGGTGGCCCGGACGAACACCGTGATTACTTCCCACGAAGTCTGCCGCAGCCGCTCCCCGATGCAGTACTTGTGGTACGGGAAAAAGCTGGGCACCCGTCTTCTCCGCGAACCACTCTCACCTCCAACGTCAGACGGTGGATTGGCAACTGCTCGTACTTCGCCATCGTCCGAGATCACCCCTAAAAACGCCCCTCGCGACGCTCGGGTAAATTTTCAAATCACCAAAACACCTAAACGCCAATAACCTAATACTCAACCCATTACTACCTTCACCTCACACACCGGACATACGTCTGGTAGTTGACATAGTTATTGAACACTTCGCCCCTGCCGAAGGAAACGGCCCACGCACGACCACCGTCGTCCTCGACGGGCGACGACGACCAATACGAATCACACATCCCTAAAACTTTATCAAGCCAATAACAACCATTAGCAGGACCATCGGCAAACCAACAGCCTGCACAGTCGGGATATATCCAGCACAAAAAGGTGAGGCATTCGTCTGTGACTCCACAACCTCCGCCAGCCTCCGTAATCGAGCAGCCACGAATCAATTTTCTCAACTCGCTGATCGTGGGCAGGCGCCAGCCGCCGCCATCCAGATCAAGACTAGAGCAGTGGATCTTGGCATCTGCCCAGTTCATTTTGCCGTCCCCTGTGGGAGTTACCTGCCAGGTTAGGCCAAAGGTTGTATCCGTCCACGTCTCTGGCGGCACAACACAGATCTGGCCAATACACAAATTCTGATTACCGCTGCAGTTGTTGCAGGCCAGCCCATCCTTCCCACAAGCCGTATTGCTGGTTCCAGCCCTGCAAATCGTACCGTCACAGCAGCCGGTGCAACTACCGCAGTCCTCGGGACAACTGCACAGGGTCTCGGTCCCACCGCATAGGCCGTCGCCGCATACCGGAGGGCAATCCACGGCGCATATTCCGTTGTTCTCCTCGTGCGTACACAGGCCGTCACCACATTTGGCGGAACAATCCATAGAACAGCTCTCCGCAGTCTCATCGTGTGTGCAATAGCCATCTCCGCAAAGTGATGGACAGTCAGCCGGGCATAAATATACGTCTTCGGAACTGCCACATACGCCATCATAGCATCGGCCACAATCGATTTCGCAGTCTGCACTACCCTCACCGGGATCACAGTAGATATTGCCACAGAAAGCTGTTTCCGGCAATCCCCCTCTAACACACCGGACATTCCCATCGGGGGCGAGTTTTTCAAATGGTCCCATGGCTCCGGAGTCGAAATCCACGCGCATAGCATTTCCAGTTCCTGCAGGGACTGTGGCAGAGGTAGATGACCAGAATGATAGAGACACAGAGTTGGGAAATGATGATGCTGGATTGTGTCGTTCGAAGTCCGCAAGCGAAAGAAGTTCCTGGATATCAGGTAGTCTCCAATCGTCCTTCCCGCCATACTCAGACATTTCGCAGTGAGCCAAAGCATCGAACCAGCTGCGATTGTAAGCGCAGGCTGATTGCCACTCCAACCCTGTGGTAGTATCTGTCACTGTCTTTTGGGCAGGATCGGCTGTGTTCACTTTGAAGCGAAGTGCTGCAGCACCGTCGGAAGCCTCGTATTGGCTGCCCTGTATGCACAGAGCGTAATAGTTATCGTCAAGCACACCGGTGTTTTTTCCGATTGGCAAAATTGCACCAAGGCTAAAACTTACAGCCCATGCGCGTCCTGAATCACCGCTCTGAGTCAGTGCTGTCCAGACGGATGGACCCTGTTGGACATTTACACCTGAGATTGGGTCGTCTGCTAGGACCACCAGGGGGATTGTCGCCTGATCCATGGCCGGTCGAAGCTCAGTCCCAAAATCAAGAAGTGTTGCCAATTCGTGAACGGTTGGAAGGCGCCAGGGCTTTCCACCAACCGTCAGACCAGAACAGAAAGAAGCCGCCTCCACCCAGGAGTGTACGCGCCTTAGCTCCCTTAGCCACATGTATCCAGCCAACTTGTCATAAACCACTTCGCAGCTATCAATAGTATTTATTTCGAGCACGCGCACCCTTTCTGGGTATGCCCCATCCTGACCGGAGCAGGACATGCCCGGTGGGGCGCATGCTGCAGGTAAGTATTCTATGCAATCAAAACAGCTTCGTTGATATGTCGGTCCCACTAGCGCACAAATCATACCCGGAGGACAACAGTCGGCTGGGCATGTCAGGCCGGTTTCTTTACCGGCACATTTGCCATTACCGCATACTTCACAATCCTCTGGGCATCCTTCTTCATCCTCCGAACTGGCACAAACTCCGTCGCCGCAGATGGCAAGACAATCCTCCAGATCTTTCAGACCGCCGTCTGGTATGTCGGGGCTATCACAGTCCAGATCTTTCAGACCACCGTCTGGTATGTCGCGGCTATCAGAGTCCAGATCTTTCAGACCAGCGTCTGGCAGGTCGCGGCCATCACAGTCCAGTGAACCACACTCTGGCACCAACATGATAGCGTCTGCGTTAGTTGAAGAAATATCCAAATGCTCCTCAGACCGGGACGGCCCACATGAGTATGTGAATGACGCCAACGCGCAGAACCACGCTAACCAGATTCGCTTCACGAAGCCTCCAATAACGTCTTGATTCCCAAGTTACTCCATGAAACACGACCCCCCGGCCATGGACGCCATAGATATGGGGCCACTGGAAATCTGTGGTCCCAACCAAACTCCAGGCGGAATCGTCCTTCGGCCGTCCTAACAACTGTGGTCATGGCCAATACAGCGGCCCCACCAATTCGTTCTCGACGAACGCGGAGGAGAGAGCCTCTGCAAATGCAAGCATGTCGTCCAGAAGAGCGACGAGGCTGCCCTCTGGCAGGTGAATCGTGCCATTGACAATCGCAACCCCCTGGGACCTAAGGGTTGCGACGTTGCTCTTAATCGAACCCGGGGTGGCCATGAGCATAACCACGCCCCCAGCATGAGCGATGCAATTTCTTAACTCATACCATGCGGCCAGTCTGCGCCAGGAGGGGTGGAGCGTGGCATCAACGCCGATGTTGTCCCGCAAGAAGTCTGCCGCCCGGAAGAAGCCCGACTTCTTTCCCTTTTGCGTCCACCTCCTGATCTTCGGGATCTCGGGATGGACATCCAATTCCTTCGCAGCATCCGTCATCCTCGATTCGAGCACCGAGCATGCGAGCAGCACGATGGACTGGCGAAGAGCACTGGGTAAGAAACCCGTCAGCGCCTCGTACTCATCCGCATTAGCATCGTAGAAATCATCAGCGGCCTCTCGGCTCAACCCCAACCGCTGCACTTCAAGTGCCACTTCCGACTTGAAGCGTCCGACCTCAGACCGGAGGAAATCCTCCGAGCGCTGGAGATGCTCGCGGATCCGTCGGAGGTCGGCAATCGCTGAGTAGGTGATGGCAGGGAAGAAACCATTCATGATTCCCGACTGGCGGGGCTGAGAACGAACCTTGGTATTCATCTTTCCCTCACCGAGCGGAGGCTGCCGGAGGATATTTGGCGGTTTCGGGACTTCACGATGGTGACTGACAGCTTGCCGCCATGGACAGTCCACATGCCTTACCTTCCTCCCTACTGCACTGGCAGGGGGAAGTCAACCCCAAATCGTCGGGTCTAATTTTGGTTCGGGTCCGGGGAGGCTGTCCGAGGGGCAGATTTCCACATTTTGGGTTTTTCGGTGCCTGTGCTTCATGGTTCGCACGGGCGTAGAGAGCGGACCGGTGGAGGTCGTGGGAGGGGCAGAGCGTACCTGGAGGGTGTAGGGGCGGGCTTTTTGATGATTCCCAAGAGAAGAGGAGCATAGGCAAAGGGCGCTTGACCCGCTGGATGCCGGGCATGCGGGTGTAAGGGGGTATGTTGTTTGAATTGAACAGACGAATAGGGTCTCACAAACGTGCCGTAATGAAAAACGGAAAAGGAACGCGTCAGAAGGTGACAAAACGATGAAGCTAGGTTTGGCATGTGTACTCCTGTTGGCAAAAGAGCAGCAGACTCTGTCGGGCATCGACAAGAATCTGGGCTCCTGGGTGTGAAAGAGAGAGATGCAGGACAAGTCGTCGTGCGTGATGGATGACGATGCCGGCGAGATCGAAGAGGCAGAAGCGTAGTCGCTTGGGGCGCATAGCGTGCATCTCTTCTGGGAGGGTTGCCAGCTTGAGGAAGACGAGGAGATTGTGTGCGATAGTATTGAGTCGCCACCAGGCAGCATTGGCACCAAAGCGGCTCGTGGGCAGATTGCCAGCGGCCAGTTCGTTCTTGAGGTCACCGTGTCCGTGTTCGACGGTTCCCTGCTTCTGGCGGTGCCAGTGCAGGACATCAAGGCCGGAGTCAAGGTGGTTGTTGGTGACGATTGCGAAGTGTCGCCACTGGTTCCTTGATTCATCCATTAAATCTTTCTGCCGGTTACGCACTCGAATGGCAATATATCGAAAAGGAACAGTCTTATCCTTGTTGTTTCTCTTCCAGTTAGGGATGAAGTCTGGCAACTCGGCCCACTCGCGTATCTCGGTGGACGACTCTAGGTCGGGGTCGTCGTTGGGGGCCATGTCACGCTTGGCAGTAGGTGCATCGGGCTTGGTCTTGGGGCGAGGTAGGTAGGCATTCCAAGCAGAGTCTGGGATGATGCCCATCTGCCGAACGAGTTCCTGAGAGGAGGGGACGGAGACGGCGAAAGACACATGGTCCTTATCCGCCATTCGGGTGAGGAGATCCTCGTTGTAGAAGGCACTGTCGGCCCGGAATCGGATACTCTTGATGCCCGGCGGGATAGCATCCAAGGCCTGCAAATAGACCGCCTCCAGTTCGGTGTTGGAGCCGACATTGCCGTCCCGAAACTGATCGACCAGCCACACCCCGAGTTCTGCCATCATGGCCATCATGGGTTGATACCCTCGAAATCCCTCATAGCAGTAAAGCGCAGTGGATTTGGCGCCGGCTACAACTGTGGCATCAAGGTCCAGCGTTGCTGTAGTTGGTGCACGCTTCCAGTGGACCATCCGGCGGTAGACCATCCTCACGATGTGCCTTAAGATCTTCGCCAGGATGCGCAGTCCCGGTCCCTCGTCACGAATGTTAGCCGTACCCTGAACCGATAAGCTGGCGCTCTCATCTTTCGAGAGCTTCTTACCATCGGCGGTCTGGTCAAACCGATAAAGGAAGTCCTTAGCCTGTGTCGCTGAGGAAATCGTGAAGCCGAGCAGCCTCTGGAGGGCTGTGTCTCCACGCAAGATCTTGAGGTCGTCCAGGCAATCGCCGCCGGCCACGATGAGTAGTATCAGGCTCTCCGCATGCCTGCTCAGCACCTTCCAACCCTTGTACCCCAGTGCCTTGGCCAATTCCTTGTAATTGGACCGAGGGACCGCCGTCCGTAGAACCTCAAGAACCAGCGGGAGCCCCCCATGGGCCGTCACGTTTAACTCCTTGGGAGTGGTTTTGATCTTGAAAGGCAGGAGCGGATGTGATACCTTCATGGAAATCCCTCGGTACGTTTCATCAAAAACATTTATACCAGAAGGATTTCTTTTGGCAAGCGAAAAATACGTGTCTATCGATGTCGTCAACCTTTTCTACAGGTTTTGCCGGCCTGCATCATAACAAATCTACCAATCACGATTCCAGGTCTGCAATTCTACGCTACGTACAGTTAGAAAATTCCGTGAATAGTGGCCGCAACTCGGCCTAGATGCTGGCTTTCCCTAAGCTGGGGCTACCCGATGGCCGAAAAGCCTCCCAAATCTTCCGCTCAGCCAGAATCTTCACCCACCGGGTGAAGCCCAAAATGGTGTCGTAGCGTTATGAAGGCCAGTCCAGCGCTGGGTGGGACAGGATTAGTCAAAAAGAGCCCCGACGAACAGGGTCAACGTCAACGAGGAGAAGCTCGATTCATCACGCAGCGTCCCCGCTCCCCCCACCTCACCTCCACCCCCTTCAGCAACTGCTTCAGGCTCACGCCCTCCGGTTCCACGCCGTCGAGGATCTGCCGCACCAGGTCCGGCTTGAGGCTGGTCAGCGCCAGATGGCGACGAAGGAGGGATGGATCCATGTCCACGGCTTCGGCCAACTCGCCGACGGAGTTGAAGCGGCCTTCCTCGAGTAGGGCCAGCCACCGGTAGGCTCGGGCCACGGCGATAACCAGGGTCTCTTGGGTGGCGTCCGGAACCTCGGCGGTTGTGGAGTTGGGGAGTAGGATTTCCTTGCGACCGCTGCGGTGCTTGAACCGCATGGGGATCTCGACTCGCATGGTGCCGTCCGTGCCTTGGAATTTGTCCCGCACTTCCGGGCTGGTCATGTCGGCGCCCAGTTCGGCGAGGACGCTGGCTACGCCGGTGAGCTTGAGTACCAGGGTCAGGCCACTGGTTGTGACTGTAATGCTCTCGACCATCAGGCGCAGGATTCGCTCTCGTTCGGCGGGGAAGAGTTCGCCCCAGACCCGGTCGAGGACGCCCAACTCCTCAAACAGCTCCGGCTCCGACGTCGGGGTGGTCTGGAGCATCTCCAGTTGGGCCCGGACCTGACTCAGCTTCTGCTGCACGTCCGCTGCCT
>CAZQHM010000074.1:0-23446 GCA_964593355.1 uncultured Myxococcales bacterium | reverse complement strand
CGAAATCCATCAACACAACGCGCCCGTCCTTCGCCAGCATCACGTTCGATGGCTTGATGTCTCGGTGCACCACTGGACTTCCCTGCCCGTGGGCATGCGCAACGCCCGCCAGGATGCCCTTCAGGATAGCAACAGCATCCTCGACAGGCATGACTCGACCAGACTTCCCGTTGCTATCCAGTTGAGAGGCCAGCGTATGACCCTCAATGTACTGCATCGCCAGAAAGAACCGCCCATCCTCCTCGAAGAAGTCCGTCAGCCCCACAATGTTAGGGTGACTCAAAGCGGCCAGCACCCGCCCTTCCTGCAAGAACCGCTTCCGGGGACCCTCCGAGGCCATCAGGTTGGGCCACACCGCCTTCAAGGCTACCTTCTGGCCCGTGTAGGTGTGCTCGGCCAGGAAGACCTCGCCCATACCACCGGTGCCTAGCTGACGTTTCAATTCGTAGCGTCCGGCACCAACAACTGCACCTGACGCCAACCGTGAGCCACCAGCAGAACCGCCACCGCCACCAGCACCGGAACCGGAGTGGCTGCCAGTACCTGGTGAACTACTCCCTCCCTGCGAACCGGCCCCCACCCCAGGCTCCGACGTACCAGCACGGCCGCTGCCGTCAAGCATGGTCTGGCAGTATCGACATTTGATGGCGATCGCAAGGATCCTCTCTCCACAGAAGGGACAACGTTTCATTTCCTCGTCGGACATCTCCAACCCCACAAAGCCGAGCCTTACTGGCGGCCGATTCTGTTTCCCGTCGATAGGATTGTCAAGCTTCCGGCGAAGAGCAGGTTGTTGACATTGCCTGCGTGCAACTGTAAGAGTTCGAGCATTGCTGCAACGGGGCTGACGAGCATGCTATCCTGCCGGCTCCCTGGTGTTTGGGATGGGTTGGCAACGCTGGAGCTTGGCAATATCTGGCATCCAGGGCCTTTCGAAATGTAGGTGAGCATTAACGATGAACAACAAACTTATGTGGGCCGGTTTCTTCTGTATGGTTATCATGGCGTTGCTATTCGTTGCCTTGTTGATGGATGAGTCGAGCGGGGGACGCAAGGGACGGCAGGGAGAGAGGGCACGAGGGGAATCCGGGGCCAGGCAGCAGCAGGACAAGGGCACACAGGAGCAGCAGGGCAGAGAGGGCGCACCTCGGGATGAACGGGCACCGGACCGGAAAGGCGATGGGCAGCGACCTGGCAGCGAGGACCGCCCCTCGGAGGGGGCCATCATTATTGGGAGCGACGGGCCGGCGCCTGAAGCCAGACAGCCAGATCTCCCACGCCCCGAGGATGCCGAGGGGCCAACCGACTACTCTTGGGTTGCAGCGGAACCAGACTGCTCAAGCCACGAGCGCCAATCAAACCAGGCGAAGCACCTGGCAAGAAAGACGGAGAAAGCTCTGCTCGCCCTGTCGCGCACCAGCATCGAGGAGGAGCAGAAGATGGGCCGAGACATGTGGAGCAGCTTTACCCGAGAGAGAGGCTCCGGGTTGCTCTCCAGCGGACCACTGGTGGACTATGTAAGGAGTATCGGAGAGGCCATTGCGCCCCACCTCGAGCGACAGGGCATTTCATACTCATTTTTTGTGATGGATGACGACTCAGTCAATGCCTTCGCCATGCCCGGCGGCTATATCGTTATCAACAAAGGTCTAATCAAACATGTTGAAAATAGGGCGCAATTGGCAGCGGTTATTGGACACGAGATGGCCCATAACGATCTTCGCCACTGTATTTCTAACTTGTTAATAGCAAAGGAAATACTTGGTGACGTAAACGATTTGACACTGACGCTTGTCTGGTTCTTGAGGACCCCCATGAGCACAGAGCAGGAGTTTGAGGCCGACCAGTGGGGCATGGAGTTGGCCATGCTGGCGGGCCACTCGCCCTTCCAGGCCCCCGGCTTCATGGACTCTCTTCCGGAGGGGCAGAGTTGGAGCGAAGCTTTTGAGTTCCCCATCAGTCTGGGCGATCCGATTCTGGATGCCATAGCAAAGACCCTGGCCGATCAGTTTCTGAAGGAGTTGGAGAACATAGTCGGGACTCACCCCAAACCGCCCCTGAGGGCATGTGTCATGCGCCAGTGGCTCTCACGCCACTTCAAAGGCAAAGGCCAGTCATGGTACTCGGTGGGGGCCAAGGAGCACACTCAGATTACCTCAATGTAGCGGCCACAGCACCGGAACCAAAGAATCGATCGAGGCGAGACTGCCAGCGGCTCTCCACGACTGCGGCGGAAAGCATCTGAAACATTGCCATCTGGACGTTCAGCCACAGGCGGGTGAATAGTAATCGGATCAGGGTCGCCCCGAAGCTTGCGGGGGGCCTTTGGGTCTGTTAGCCTCCCCCTGCAATTGAACTGAAAGTGGAGCCCCAAATGTCGAAGGGACGGATTTGCACGCTCTATCTGGTCATCCTCGTGTCGCTGCTGGTCTCGCCCAGGGCCAGGGCTGAAGTTGTCGTGCCAGAGTTCCAGTCCATTGTGGCCCTGGGGTTTTTCCCATTGGGGGGAAACCTTGTGGTTCCTGAGGCACAGCTCTCCACGTACGTTGGAGGCGTCAACTTCGCTCTCTTCCCCACCTGGGGTCGCAACTATCGCTTCACGCTTTTCGGGGCCGGGGCCTATCTGATTGGGTTCAACTGGCTGGCTTTGGCTGAACCGACGGCAGAGGAGAAGGCTCAGGGCCTGGCGGATGACTCCAAGGCCACGTTCTTCAACTGGGGGCTGGCGCGGGTTGGGCCCCAGGTCCGATTCAAGAACGTCTTTGGAACCTCGGCCTTGGGCGCTGAACTGGGGTATGCATGGCTCCTGCGGGGTGACACGACGCGGGTTGAAACCAAGTATCAACATGGCCTGGAGCTTTCATTCACAGTTGCATGGAATGAGTACGAAGGCCCTGAGGGCAGGTCGGGAGCCAACCTGGGCATGATCACTGGCGGTCTGTTGTTGGGAGGGCTGTCTGTGCTCGGCATCTACTACGGTCACGACTTGTATGCCGGGGCCGACGCCGGTTCGGGCACTGAGGACGCCGGGATGCTTGTGCTCACAGCGGGGGCAATAAGCGGTGCGGCGGGCCTGGTGATGTTCCTGCTTGGCATAAACGAGTAAACAGCGGGAGGACGAAAGATGGAGGAGATGAAACGGTGCCCCTATTGCGGTGAGTCCATTCTCGCAGTAGCCATCAAGTGCAAGCACTGCGGCTCCATGCTCGGCAGTTCGGGGCCGGGGGCGGCAGGTTCAACACAAGGAGGGGCCCCAGGGGCCGATGGACCCAGCACCGGCTCAGCACGGGGCCACAGCACCGGGCCCGCTGGCCCGGACCAAGCCGAGACGACCATCCCCGACGGAGCCATGGTCCGGGAGTACCGGGTCCAACGCCTGCTTGGCGCCGGTGGGATGGGCGAGGTCTACCTCGCTGAACACACCTACACCGGACAGAGAGTTGCCCTCAAGGCCGTCTACCCACTGCTCATGGCCGACCCAACGGCCCGTCGCCGCTTCCTGGAGGAGGGGCGAGTCATGGCCAGCCTGCGCCACCACTCCATCGTATCCCTGCTCAACTTCTTCGAGGATGGAGGCCGGTTCTACCTGGTCATGGACTACATCGAGGGCGATACCCTGGAGGAACTCATCGCCAAGGGCCCCATGGCAACACAAACCGTCGTCCAGATTATGTGCAGCGTGCTTGAAGCCGTTGGCTACGCTCACAGCAGGCCAGATCCGGTCATACACAGGGATATCAAGCCATCAAACATTATGGTCCAGCCCGACGGGCGCGCCGTCGTGATGGATTTCGGAATCGCCCGGGCGCTCTCCAGGGATAAGCTCACCCGCACCGGAGGCGCCGTCGGCACCTACGAGTACATGAGCCCCGAACAGGTTCAGGGAATCGAGGTAACCCCCGCCACCGACATCTACTCCTGCGGCATCGTTCTCTACCGAATTCTGGCCGGTCGTGTCCCCTTCCCCCAAGACACCGACAACGGCTTCGAAGTGATGCAGGGCCACGTGCAGAAGGAGCCACCGCCCCTGTCGCGAATCAGGCCCGATCTTCCAAAGCACATCTGCGATGCTGTACATAGGGCGTTGCAGAAAGCCCCGGCCAATCGTTTCAGCACGGCGGGCCAGTTCGCTGCGGCGCTCGGCGATGCACCGCCGCTCAGCAACACTTCCCAAGGTCGCCCCGCTGAACCACGACCGGAACCGGCCCCGATGGAAGAACGCCAGAACGCTGCCTTACCCAAAGAACCAACCAAGGCGCTGCAAGACACGCCCCCCATCAACGAAAAGGCCCCCTCCGGCACTGCAGCGAGCATGGCAATTACAGTGGTGTTGCTGGTTCTCGGGCTGGGTACCCTGGGCGCCAGTGGCGTCTACTACTGGTCGACGAATAAGCCCCGAGCTATCCAGTTGGAACCCACGGACTCGGCCGTTGAGCAGGCGTGCGAGCACTTCGTCGGTGTTGCCCAGCTCTCATCAAGCGCCATTACAGCAGAAAACAGGCCCAGGGTGGCATACGAGTGTCGCAAGCTTCTCTCGGTGCTTCCCTCTCGGCTCATTGACTCTGCCGCAAGCTGCCTTAGTTCCACGGCGACAGTTGACCGTTTCGCAGCGTGCGAGGTGCCCGGCATCACCGATCTCCTCAACGGCCCCGCTGAAGCTGGCCCCAAATCCGGACCAGAGTTGTGGAAGAAGGGATGCAACCACCTGATTCAACTTCTGCTGAGTTCTGAAAGGGGTAAGGAAATTCCTGCTTCTGAGGTAGATCAATTGTCTTCGAGCATACTAAAGGAATGCACGATGGAGATGGAGCGATACACGGTTGAAGAGGCCGACAGATCATCCCTTTGCATGCTTGCAGTCCCTACATTTGATGAAGAACAGCTTGATGCTTGTCAACTGCGGTCAGAACACAAAAAACTCGATGGGAAGAAAGAGGAGAAGAAGGAGGAAAAGAGATAATGAGCACAACCTCTCTAAGAAAAGTTGGGTGGGTCCTTCTTCTCCTCGCTCTCGTGGCCGCTGCCGGTTTCGCTGGGTGGCAGTGGTTGAGATACGAAGATAACGGAGCATCAAGACACCACCTCAAAACCCTGAAGCTCCTGCCTCGCAGCACCACCGCTGTGGCAACGGGTAGCCTCCAGTACCTCTATGACAAGACCTTCGAACAACTGCTCGTGGCGACGGGTATCAATCTTGACACGGCCCTGCTGAGGCAGGAGTTGGGTGACCTGCTGGTTCAGCGCGTTGGCATCGACCCGTTGAAGGTTCGCCACGTCACGGTCTTCGAGTCAGAGGGGCTTGCCGGCGTACTGCTGGAGACCGATGAGCCATTCGTTGCCCCCAAGGAGGCCGAGACCAAGACCGAGGGGCTCCACACACTCACCAGGCTATCGGGCGATCTTTGGGTCTTGCCCTTCGATGGCAGCATCGCCCTGGGGTTCCCTCCGGTGTTGAAAGCTCTAATCGAGGTTCGAAGTGGCGATATACCAAGCCTTGACAGTACCCCTGCTGGTGAACTGCACCGGGAGATCGTCGCCGAGTTGGGCAACTCGGTTGTGGTGGCATCGTTTGCTCCAAGCGAAGAGATGAACCGTGAACTTCTGGAGCCCCTCCTCCCCGGAGGCAAGATCCAGGGCGCTGGAGCAAGCCTGACCTCCTGCGGCGAGACTGCCCTGGCGCTGAAAGCCGACGCCGGCACGCGGGAGATGCTGGTGAAGAAGTTCGAGATGGGTGAGACGCTTGTGCGGGAGAAGGTCCGGACCGCAAAGGACAACCTGGCTAACGCTGGGCTGGGAGAGGGTGTGGCGGTAATCTTTGCCAACCGTCACCTGGACTGGCTGGTAGAGACTGTACGGCCCAGAGAGTCGGGGGAGTTCCTTCGGCTTGACTTCGGACGGGATGATGCTGGGGCCATGATCTTGGCAGTGGTATTTTCTACTGTCGGCGCACCAGCATATATCAAATACATGCGTAGGGCCAAGACAAAAGAAGAACTTGACATGCTACAACGACAATATCAGGATGCAGCCGACAACTTCGATAATGCGTCGGAATAGGGAGGTGTAACGATGACCAGACAAACCATAAATAGGCTATTGGTAATCGTGGCACTCCTCTCTGCTGCCGCGGGCGTTGCCATATACTTCCAGCACAGCGGCAAAGTGGAAGGTTCAGCATTGGCGACCCATGAGTGGGCCCTCACCATTCTGCCGGAAGAGACCGCAGTGGTAATCGCGACGGATATCAAAAGTCTGGCGACTATCTATTCTAAAGAGATGGAAAAAGTGTTGGGAGTTCGTTTGGATGACGAAGAGACCCGAAAGGAAATTGGTGCCTTCGTCATGAGCCGAACCGGAATCGACCCCTTTCAAATCGAGGAGGCAGCCTTCTTCGTGGTGAAGAACCGGGCGGGGTTTGTTTTCAAGGACGTAGCTCCTGCTATTAGTCCAACGCTGTTGCGAGCTTTGTCGAGCCAGGAAGACGAGTATAATGGTTATGCCATTCATAAGATTGAAAGTGGTTTCTACGCAACCGTTATCGGTCAACATCTGTTTCTCGGAGAGAAAAAGGCGCTGCGAGCCTGCATCGACGTCGCTAAGGGTGAGCGCAAGGCACTTGTTACTGTGCATGAAGGCGCATTGCACGGCGAGTTGGCGCGCAGATTAGGCACCGGACTCAGTATCATGACCATCGTTCCGGACCACAGGCTTAAGGAAGAACTTCGCTATGAGATCGCACCCGAGCTGGCGGTGGATTCGCTGGGACTTGTCGTCACCGGCAAGCAAGTGATTGGCATCGTTCGTGGCGATGAACCCAGTCGTAAGCTGTTGCTACAGAAAATCGAAGAGTTCAAGACAAGCTCTCTGAAATCGGTACAGAATGTCAAGACCAATGTCGTTCTTCATGACACACCTGAATCCCTGCTGGCCATAGTGCTTAGCCATGCGTTGGAGCCGGCGTTCCAACGGGTTCAACCCAGAGAAATGGGCGATTTTCTGGTGCTCGAAGCCGATTTCCAGGCCTTGACCGCCGGCTACCTGGCGGCCGTTGGCGTTCTCACCTCGGGGTTCTATCTGACGCCGTCGCGGCTGCGTTCGGAGACTCGAAGGGCGATAATGGACCTCGAAATGGCAGTTATCGTAGACTACGCTCGCCATGGGGAATACCCTGAGAAGCTGCCCGCTCCAGAGCGTGGTGGGCGTAAGTATATCAAGACGCAAGATCCAATGAACGATTTTTGGGGCACCGAGTTTCTATATACAATTACTGAACACGGATTCAAGATCTGCTCGGCGGGGCCTGACAGATTGCATCACACCGCCGACGACATCTGTGGGACCGAGGGGGATTAGCCTGGGGGCCGTCATGGCCCCGTGGGGTCAACGAAGACGGGGAAGGCCTCGATGCCAGCCTTCTGGTAGGCAGCTTGTGCTTCGTCAGCGGTGCCCGGCCCCCCGAGGGCTCTCGGGGTCAATCGCCCGCTGGCCCTCGCCTCGCCAAAATGGCTGTCGGGAGGCAGCAGCGCTATGATTCGAGATGCCTTGGCGGCTCTGCACATCTTCGCCACATCCAACCCGCTGCGCTCGTACCTTCTGGCCGACCCCAAGCGCATGGACTGCTCGGGAACGCCCATGCTGGCCAGTATTATCCCCATCATTTCAGTTCTCGTAATGTGACCGTGGGACACGATTGGATGCCAGAGGATCAGCGGTGCGCCGTACGTATGGTGCAGCCCCGATGCTGCCGACAGCAGCTCAACCAGCGAGGGTTCCACCAGTAGAGCACTCTGTTTGAAGTCCACCGTGGTGGTGACCCCGTGCACTACAATGGCGTCGAATCTTCCTTTTGCGCCATGATCCGCCAGGCTCGCCTTTGGAAAGTCCGGCTCCAAATCCAGCCCCACTACGGCGTGGAGAGTCTCAAAGGCCGACGCACGGCGAAAGAGCTTGGCAGCACGCTCGTAGTGCCCCTTCTGCGCCACAAGAATCGCGCTGCGAAACCCCATGGTGTGCGCCAACATGGCCGCATTCAGAGCATTGTCTTCCGTATCTACAGAGCCATTCTCAACAACAATCTTCGCCAAGGGCACGCCCAGGGCCTGGGCAATTATCGCCATCATCTCAGCCTCAGCAATGTGTCCCCTGGTGTAGCCCCCGCAAACCATCAGTTTCTGAGCCTTGCCCTCCTGCAGCAGGGCTACGGCAGTCACAAGGTTGGACATCATCCCGGCGCTGGGGGTCAAGAGCCCGTCGGGCTGCACTCCAAGGGCAACAACCACGTCGGCGTTGGGTACGGCCTCGGCCGAGCAGGGAACGCATCCCTCAATTGCCTTATGGGTCCTATCCTCAGCCGCCCGTTCGTCATTCTCCCGCTCAACACGCTCTTCCTGCTCCCCCTGCACACCCCGCCCCTCCCGCTCCACACGCTCCCCCTGCTCTCCCCCAACCAAAGCACCGCTATCCACAGGGGGCTCGTCGGCAGCGGGGAGTTCCACTTCAAGGCTCTCCGGTTCACGCCCACGGGCGGACTCTTCACCTGAGGCATCCCTACCAACTACATCTGCGCCAGCCTTCACCACAACAGTCTCTCTGTCACTAGGATCAGTCGCGGCAGCAACCTCACTGCTCTGAGCCTTCTGGGCAGTTTCTCCGGCGCTTTCCACACTGGGCGATGCCTGCTTCTCACCCTTGGCAGCCTCCTCCTTTGAAGGACCGCCCAAAGAGATGTCACCCCCGCCCCTACCCGCCGCCTCCTTCTCCGCCGACCTGCTGCTGGCTGAGCCCGTCTTCACAGTCTCGGCCCGCGACGCCGTAGGCTTGTCCTGCGAGCAACCTGTGGCAACAGCCGCTGCCATTGAGGCCATTAGCAGAAAGACAACACTTCTATATCTCATCCGAATCCCCGGAATTGTAAATACTGCTACCACAATAACTTACTTACACTTATCGGCAGTGTATACGCATCTGAACCCAATGCTATTCCAGCGACTCTCTGCCGTTACATTGGAATAGACAGCAGAGCCCAGCAGGTCTGACAACCCGCTATTCCATGATCCGCCTTTGGCCGCGGGCTTCAGCTTGCTTGTCAGGGTCCACTCCCAGACGTTCCCGGCCATGTCCTCAACACCAAATGGCGATGCTCCGGCCGGGAACGAACCGACGGGCGCCGTATAAGAATAGCCATCCGACATTCCTGGCTCTGCGGCCCAGGAGAAGGGGCACTTCCCATCGCACAAATTGGCTCTGTGGCCCTGGTCCAACAGATGACCCCACGGCAGCGCCAAAGCCGCCTCACCACGGGCCGCAGCCTCCCACTCGTGGGTAGTGGGCAAGCGCCCACCCTTCCAGCGGCAGTATACGTCCGCTTCGGCGGGGGAGACACAAATGGCAGGATGCGAATCACTGTGCCACGATGGCCTTAGTCTTCCAGTCTCTCTGCTCTTCTTGCCACTGGGGGACTCCTCCAGATGGATGCAGGAGTTCCAGGCAAGAGGCGAGCACGGGCCCTTCGCAACGCACTCCTGGTAGGATGCATGTGTTGCCTCGTATCTATCCATACATATTGGCCGCAGTATTTCAAATTTCGTTTTATCTGAGGTTTCCGTGACCGGATATTTTCCCGAGGGAACATACCTTAAGGTCGTTAGTACCACGCCGCTGGTCGGTACAGCCGGTTTTCGAACCGGCGGCGGTTCCTCTCTGTGCTTTTTCTCCACCACCGTTTCCGGTAGCGGCGTAGCTTCCTCGGCAGTGGACTGTGGAGCGCCCGTGGGCGGTTGTACTACTACAGGCTTGCTTTCCAATTTCGTGGGCTCGAGAGTGGGTGCTTCCATACTTATGTTTGCTTCCCGCTTCTCTCCTCCAAACATGCCCGAGGCCGCCAGGGCCGCAACGAGTCCACCCAATATGACAATTGCAACCAGCGCCGGAATCAGGGGGCTTCTCTTGGTTTTCTGCCGTTCGGCCACATTTGGTTGAACCGAAGTGGCTACGCCAGGGCCGGGCTGAAGCGGGAGTTTCGTCTCTCCTGCGCCAGCCTTAGTTGCCGGTGCTGCCCGAGGCGGCCCATGGGGTCGTTGGGTAATTGCTGCCTCAACGGCCGCAAGCATCTCCTCTGCCGAGGCGTACCTATTAGCGGGGTTCTTGGCCAGGGAGCGCATCACGACATCAACGAAATGCTGATTGAGCCCTGGAACGGCCGGCCGAACTGGCGGTTGGTGGACGTGCGCCTCCAGGACGGGCCAGAAGTTATCCTCATCTGTTTGGGGGAACGGGACCGTCCCCACCAACATCTCATAAAGCATTACGCCAAGGGAGTATAAGTCGCAGCTTGGACCAATCTCGCCCCCTTTTACCTGTTCCGGGCTCATATACTCCGGTGTTCCGACCAGACCCCCAGCCTTGGTCATGCCCTTGACCCCCTGCTGCCTGGCGATGCCGAAATCGGTCAGCACTACTCTCCCATCCTTCCTGATCAGGATGTTTGCCGGCTTGATGTCCCGATGGAAGACTGCAGGGGTTCTGGAGTGTGCGTGACCCAGTGCCCCAAGCACAGCCCGGCAAACCGCCAGAATCAAGGGAAGCGCCAATGGCCCCTTCTCCAGCATGTTCTCCAGTGACTCTCCCTCAACAAACTCGGTAACCAGGAAGAAGCTGTTTCGCTCCTCGAAGAAGCCCAGCAGGCGCACGATGTTCTCGTGCGAAAGGTCCGCAAGCACCTGTGCCTCGGTAATGAACCGTCGGCGCTGGGCATCGCTGAGCGCCACATGCGGATGGAGCACCTTCACCGCCACACGCTGAGAGGTCAACGTGTGCTCCGCCAGGTAGACCTCACCGGCACCACCGGCGCCAAGAAGCTTCAGCACGCGGTATTCCCGCACAACAGTGCCGACCCCCAACAGGGTCCCGCCAACTTCCCCAACCTTTGCCCCACACCCGGTGCAGAAGCTCTGGTCCGGTTCCAGCGCCGAGCCACATTTCGAGCAGAATCTCACATCACCCATTGTCTCACCTCGACGGCCGATTGTGCCAGAAGGTTACAAGTGTTCAAGGCCTTTGTTGGAGCAAGGAGGCTGTAGGGCATTGATGAAGAACAGTGTTGTTGCTGCCGCGTGGCCCAGCGGCATGGGGCGGGTCCGGAATGGTCGTTCTACTCGGCCGCTCATGTTCTTCGATCTGCCCGGCATCCATACACTTTGCCATCTACGGCCAGCGGAGACACTCTCCTTGGGGGTGCAGCTCGGTAGCCAAGCGGAGGGAAGACCAGCCGATGGGAGCCGGCCGGAGGCCGGGTCGTAAAGGATGGTCGATGTTGATGAGCAGTGGGTCAGTGACCAGTTAGGGTACTTACTGGAAGCTCGTAATCACGAAAAAATCAGCTCGACGTAGAGACCAATTGAGCGGAGCATTCAGCGCCATCGATGCCATCTCTTTCCAATAGGTAGCAGGCACTTAACAAATTGAATGGTCTAATATAACAGGCTCATTGACAGATAGGCAGAACAGTGCTCATCGAGAACGTACGGGGCGAACTGTAACATCCCAGAGTCGCTTTGCCGGCGGGGCGCTACCACGGGCGGCCGCCCGGACCCATTTTGGATGGGAGTGCCAGCCACCGCCACGGATCGAACGCATTCGACCAGAGCCTGGCCCCAGCGGATCTCTCGCAGGGGAATAATCATAGTAAGTCTTATCGTACCAATCCCAGCACCACTCCCAGGAATTACCCAGCATATCGTATATCCCGATCGAATTACTCTTCTTCTGTCTCACCTCATTATTTCCACCGCCACAATTGCTTTCATACCAAGCGATTTGGTCCAAAGGGCCGTAGCGGGACCCCTCGGTTCCAGCTCTGGCCGCATACTCCCACTCAGCCTCCGTAGGGAGGCGATAACCCTCGCAATCGAGTCCCCGGAAGGCGACACCGGAACAGCGAAAGCCCCCTTCGCAAGCGTCAACCCCCTCCTCACAGCCAAGTCCAATCGTCCCACTGCAGCCGCTTAGCGTGTAGCATTGCGTCAGGCTCTCCCGATCTGAAAGTTCATTGCAGAATGCAAGGGCGTCCCACCAGGACACCCGTTCGACTGGGCAATTTCCCCCGCACGAGTCGTTATAGGATGGGTGCGTGCCCATTACTTCGTACCACTCACTTTGAGTCACCTCTGTCTTCTTAATATAGTACCCACTTGATACGCAGACTTCATGTTGCTGCTCAATGTCGAATCGGCCCTTCTCACCGGCAGGAGATCCCATAACGAAACACCCAGGTGAGATTGCAGAATAGGCAGATTTCCAGGCCGCTCGTCTCCGAGATTCAGCGGCCATCTTCGCCCGGCTCCTCTGCTCCGCTTCCTCCTCGAGTTGGCGCCTCCTTTCGTTCTCCTGAGCCTCCTCATCCTTACGGGCCCTTTCCGCTTCCTTTGCCTCTTGCGCTTCCGCCTCTCGTTCGGCCTGGGCGCCCCTTTCGGCTTCCTCCCGCTTGGCTTGAACGGTCGCGGCCTCATCATGTTTGGCATCGGAGTCTTCTACCTCTTCCAGTGGTGCAGGGCCCGGCAAGGCCCCTCGGGCGGCTTCGGGTACAGCGGCTTCGACCGGCATAGTTTGGACTAGCTGCGCCTCTGCTGAACCGGCCGACTTGTCTGGAATCGAACGCTCCGGCGATGGAATCTCCCTTTTCTCGGGGCCAGACAAGGAGAAGACCAATGCACCAACCAGCAGGGCCACGACCATCCCGCCCCCTAACCAGCGAACAGAACGTAACGAGGTTGGTGAGGTGCGGGGAACTCCGGCATCTGAACGGGCGCCGCTCCGTTGGGCTGACCCGGTCCTACTTCCCCATTCACTGGCACTTGGCAGTTCGCCCACCTTCTCCAACGCAGCAAGCATCTCGCTGGCATTCTGATGGCGCCTTGTCGGTGACTTTGACAGGGCTTTGTCGACCCAAGCCGACAGTTCGAGTGGGCAATCGGACCTGGATTGGTGCACAGGGGGCGGATTCTTAGTCTTGTGGCCCTCCATTGCATCGAATCCAGACGCGTCGCGCTGCGGAAATGGCACGACCCCGGTAAGCAACTCAAAGGCCAGAATACCAATAGAATAGACATCCGTGGCAGGTGTGACACCCTCCCCAGAGACCTGCTCTGGACTCATGTACTCGTAGGTGCCCACCACTCCTGCGGTACGGGTGTTCTTCTCTCCGTCGGCAACTTTGGCGATGCCAAAATCCATCAGCACCACACGGCCATCCTTCGCCAACATCACGTTGGCAGGCTTGATGTCGCGATGTACCACACAGGGAACCTGATCATGGGCATGAGCGACCCCTCTCAAGACACCACCGAGAATCCGGCGAATATCGGCCAGGGGCAAAGGCTCGCCCCGGCCAAGGGCACCATGTAGGTGGGCAGCCAGCGTTTCGCCCTGGACATACTCCATCGCCAGAAAGAAACGTCCATCCTCCTCGAAGAAGTCCGACAGACCCACGATGTTGTTGTGCTTCAATTGGGCAAGCAGACGTCCCTCCAGTAGGAACCGCTTTCGGGACGACTCAGACTCCATCAGATTGGGCCAAACTGCCTTCAGAGCGACGTGCTGGGCCGTGTAGGTGTGCTCTGCAAGAAAGACCTCCCCCATTCCGCCCTTCCCCAGCAACCGTTTCAACACATATCGACCTGCCCCGACCACGGGATTGGCTGGCAGTCGATAGGCATCGGTCCGGGCCGCGTCTGCGCTGGCCGAGTGTGGCCCGTACTCCGGTCCTGCGGTTGAGCCTACTCCGCCGCTAAAAGCGGCCTCCTTGCCGCTTCCGTCTACCATCATATGGCAATGCTTGCACCGAACGGCAATCGTTCGAATCTCCTCTCCGCAGTATGGGCACGGCCTCGTTAGCGTTGTAGACATGCAGCGGTCTCCACTTCCAGATACTCATGTGGTCAGCGATCATGAGGCACCCCATATATCAGGTACGGCCACAGAGGACCAGTGCAATTCAGACCTCTCTGGCCAAGCCCCTTGGCCACTTGGCTACCTCCGAATAAGAATCGCCAGCGTACAGCATCGTTGACGCCAACTGCCTTTCCAGGTGACCCATTTGCCCCAAGAGCCATCATCGGCTCTTCTTGCAGGTCCGTGTGATTTCTGAGCGAGGTATTTCCGTTGACAGGGCATTGGCCCACTCGTACGCTCCGCACGTGTTCTGAAGTGGCAGCAACGCTTAGCCATCGGAAGGAGCAGGAGATGGATGATACTTTCGACTTCAACGGTGACGATCCTATGGATAAGGACAACCAAGGGCCGGACTTGGAGATTCCTTCGGCGTTGAGCCAACCAGATCCTTTCGCCACCGGGCACGGCCTGATCGGTGTTTCCACCAGCCCGGTGGTGCATGCCATCGGCGAGGAGGACGGCGGCGGTTCGTACTGCCAGCAAGACACAGACTTCACCTGTGCCGTCGTCTCTCAGCAGATG
Organism: uncultured Myxococcales bacterium; assembly: GCA_964593355.1. Lineage (GTDB taxonomy): Bacteria > Myxococcota_A > UBA9042 > CAIXZC01 > CAIXZC01 > CAYTWV01. Next base: position 8,977 of record CAZQHM010000074.1, on the reverse strand, counting down.
GTTCTCAAAGATTTTGGGATTGATGTGTCGGAAACCCAGCTTGCGGTCGAGGCCACGCAGAACGGATGGCTGAGCACCGATGGTACTCAGCCAGCGGACGTCGGCAAGCTGCTCGAATTGCACGGAATCCCCTGTCACCAAGGATTCGGGATGGACGGAATTGTGCGCGAACTGGCGCAGGGCCACAAGGTCATAGTCGGAGTCGACTCCAGCGAACTCTGGGATTCCGGGGGCGGCCCGGACTGGATGGGCCCGAACCCCGATCACGCCGTGGTGCTGCAAGGCTTACGCCAGCACGAGGACGGTTCCTGGACCGTGGTGGTCAACGATCCTGGCCACCCCGACGGAGAAGGTAAGGAGTACCCCCTCGACCACTTCACCAAGGCCGCCGACGACAGCCAGTTCTTCTACGTGGCCACCGACGTCCCCCCGCCTGACCTGGAGAATCACCCCGACTTCGGCGCCGGTTACAACGCTTCTACAGGGCACTATGACGGGGTCATGGAGTGGCTCTCCCACAACGGAGACAACATTCGACAGGCCGCCGGGATTGGTGTGGGTGTGGGAGCCGCCAGTTTGTTGTTCCGCCCAGGAGAGACGAAAGTGCCCCTAACAGAGAAGGAACGAGACAACCTTCTGCGCAAGATTTGAACCACCGCTCACCATTCTGGCCCCCCCCGACTCGGCCTTGGGCCGGCTCGGCGTACACGGCTGCTGGGGGTTCGAGACATTTGAGCAGCCGTGTAGGCCAAAACGCCATGTGACCATCAGGAGCAGGCAAAGATGGAGAGTTCAAAGGAGAGAGTGCAGGCCTTGAAGGCCACCGTGTTGGATGCGGCAAGCCAGATTTCCGGATTATGCCATGACTTTGGCCTGCAGGAGTTGACGTCTGACCTGGAAGCCATTGTCGGCAAGATGAACCAGGGGCTGTTTGTTCTGGTCGTCATGGGGGAAATCAAGAAGGGGAAGACAAGCTTCATCAACGCCTTGTTGGGTTTGGGTGACCTGCTTCCCACGGATACCGATATCGCCACCTCAACAGTTTACAAAATTATTCACGGGCCACGAAAACGTATTCGAATCTTCTTCAAGCAGGATTTGCAGACAGGGCATACCCCAGAACCTCTGGAGATCTCGGATGCCCAGATTTCTGAGTATGGCACAGAGAAAGGAAATCCGCAGAACGCCAAGCGGGTCGATTTCATTGCTCTCGAGCACCCTGCCGAGATTCTCGCCAGCGGCCTTTGCATCGTTGATACGCCTGGTGTAGGCGGCCTCTACAAGGCCCATCTCGGTGTCACATGGAAATACGCCCCCAACGCTGACGCCATCTTCTTCGTGCTTGATTCCGTCGAAACGGTGATTAGCGAAGATGAGATTAGGTTCCTTGGTGACCTTACATCAAAGATATCCCAACGTGTATATTTCATTCAAACTAAGAAGGACAAGGCAGGCCGGCAGCAGGTGGAAGCCTGGGAGCAGAGGAATAGGGCGCTGCTTCTGGAGCATTTGCCGGTTTTCAACTCCGATACGCTTAAGTACTTCGTAATCAGCTCAAAGCTTAAACAGGGAGGCGAGAAGTCGGGGATGCTGCGGATGATAGAAGATAGCGGCTATCCTCGAGTACAGGCATTCCTGGAAGACGATCTGATTGCCAACAAGGACCGGATGTTGTGCCAGGAGGCCGCTACTTTGCTTCAGGCTAAGTTGGGACTTCTTCGGGGACGAATCGCTAGTTCATTGCAAGCTTCAACGGCCGAAACACAGGAACTGGTCCGGGAACTAGAGCGCTGCATCCAGCAGAAGCGCATGGAACTTGCCTCCTGGGAGAAGACTGCATTCCAGGATCTTCAACGGACCTTCTCCGACCACTTCCAGGAGGCCAAGCAGATCGCCAACGATAGACTCAACGACATCCTGGACCCAAACACGCCGGACCTCACCTCCTTCCTCGAAGAGTTGCGCAAGAGAGGTATCGCAGCCAAGGATCTGAACACCGAGATAGCTGCTTATCAGCAGAAGTGGGTTGCCGTTTGCTCAGAACGTGGAAAGGAGGTTCTGGCCGAGTTTGAGAAGTCCCTGAAACAGCGCCTCGGCGAGAGTATCGTGGGGCTTGAGTCTCATGTGGACGTCAATCAGTTTCTGGCCCGACTCGGAACGCTCAAGGTCAACGACTGGGGTTCTGGAGTCAGCAGGCACGAGTCATTGAACCTTAACCTCAACAGCTTTCAGGCCACCAGGAACGCGGTGGCCGGTGCCACCGTCGGTTCAACTGTGGCCGCCATCGCCGGTAACTTGTTGCTTCCCTGGCTCGGCGGATTGGTTGCCGGCCTGCTGGTCACCGCTGCCGGCGCCTACAGTGCGAAGCTTGCCCATGATGGGCTTGAGGCTGACCGAAAGACCCAGGCGCTCAATCAGATAGAGCGAATTCTCCGTGAGACCATCGCGGCAGTGCGAAAGAATGCACTGAGGGACTTCGGCCGAATGGCCACTGACTACGAGAAGCAGTTGCGAGAGCTCTTTAGGACGGCCGTTCGAGCCACACACGATCGATATGAGGCCGAAGCAGGTGAGCTGCAAGAAACCCGGAGGAGTACGGCGGCAGAGTTGAAGGCGAAGGCCGATGCAAGCCGCCTTCAGCTTCGAAAGGTGGACGATATAGCGAAGTCGCTGCTATTAGTAATGACAGAAAGTTAATATGGAAATGGGTATATTTTGAGTGCTATATTCACTTATAAGGAGTTTTGGGCTCTGCTCACTGAGTTCGCTGCAACCCTGCCGCAGCTTCTAGGTAAGGTTCCGGCGACAGCCCACCTCGTCAAGGATGTGGACCAGCTTCTCGACTCTGCCGACAGTCCCTTCACCGTTGCGGTTTTAGGGCAGATGAGGTCTGGAAAGAGCACGCTGCTCAATGCGCTCATGGGCCGAGACTTGGCCGTCGTGGGGGACGAAGAAACCACGGCTACCACCAACTGGTTCAAATATACCGACGTACCCGAGTTGGCAGAGAGTTTCAATGTCCATTGGCGTGAGCCTCCCGCTGGCTCTGCCCCGCAAGAGACTGTACCCTTGTCAGAGATCACTCGTTGGACCGGCGACTCGGTTCTAGCGCGCAGCACGCGCTATCTGGAGTTCTTTGCTCCATCGCCATTTCTCAAAGAGGCCAATATCGTCGACACTCCGGGTACACGAAGCGTGATCCATGACCACACAGATAAGGTCCTGGAGCTGATTTCTGGCACACTGGCAGAGAAGGAGCGGTATGAAGAGCGACTAGCTGATGAGTCCAAACGCCAAGCTCGTGGAGCTGATGCGATAGTCTACGTGCTGATGTCGTTGGAGCGGCAAAACGACTTGACTTGGCTCGAGGAATTTGAGCGGCTTACCCGCACTCCCGGCACTCACCCGTTCAACAGCATTGGTGTGGTGCACAAGTGGGAAACCGTGTTCGACTCCAGGGACGCCTGGGCCCGTGTTCAGAAGAAGACAGAGCAGATGCGCAGAGCATTTCTGGGCACCATCTCCTGCCTGATTCCCGTGAGTGCACCCCTGGGAATATTGGCCGAGCGCCTCAAAGACGACTCTCGATTCTGGTCGGAGTTGCTGCGGCTGGGACGAGACTCTACCCCAGAGAGTATTGAGTTCATCCTCTACTTGGAGAACTACTTCCTGGACGACGTACAGGGGTGTTCATTGACGTCCGATCAGCGCCGGGCCCTGTGGAATCGCATTCTGGCCGTATACCCCGGGCTACCCTGGGCAACACTGCAGGTTCTGGTTCGCTCGGCCCAGGATTTCGGGCATGGCGGCGGTGAGGAGTTGCGCCGGAGAGTGTTTGAGATGTCTGGAATGCCCAGGCTGAAGGCAGAGCTTAGCGAGCGCTATTTCGCCCGTTCCAAGATGATAAAGGCATTCAGCATCCTCTCCAAGGCCTGGCTTCCCTGCCAAAGCGCCCAGACCATCCTGCGCAACCGAAAGGTAGCGCTCAGCAACCTGATTGGCCGGGCCAGAGAATCATCGGCACTGCTTCGAGCGAGAATTGGTGGTGGCGAATCGGATTTGGTGAGTGTGCTGGGTTATGTCGTCGAATCCCTGGAGACCATTGAAGCCGAGTTTCGTCAAGCCAGCGACGTACTGCGAACGCTCTCCAACACCGTGGTACCCATCCGAGATGCGTTCGACGACATGAAACGGGACCTGGAGGCCCTGTCGTGTTTGGCCGAGGGTAGAACGGGGTTCGGACCCGAGGATGCAGCCAGACTGAAAGCTCTGTTTGGAGGTGACGGACCCGAGGTCGCTGAACGAGTCGGGCCGTTTTCCGAGATCCACGGCCATCCCACCCTCCGGGAAGTGGAACGTGCTATCGAGTATGTCTCAAACATGACTCCCGTGGAGCCTACGGAATCGACCCGACTGATCCAGGAGTCGGCCCTTATCCGGCTGGGGCAAGTCGCCGATTGGATCGAGGACCACCTGGCCGGATAGGCCTTCCACAGGAGCATCTCCATGACATCACACGAAATCTCCATAGATTTTGGTTCAGCTCGCACAAAGGTGGCTTATCTGCCCGAAGGAAGGAATGCTCCCGAATTGGTCGAACTGGGCATGGAGGTCAGGCATGTAGTGCCCTCAGTGTTCTTCATCCCTAAGGAAGGAGAGGGCGAACTCGCCGTGGGCGATGATGCCGTAATGATGGCAGACCAGGATCCCCACGGAATTGTCGTGGACATCAAACGGGACATCCACCGTTCGGGAAAGATCCGTCTCGGTCCAGGCCGCCTGGCGCGCACCAGACAGGAACTGGTATGCGATTTGTTGACATACCTTCATCGCCGCTGCTCGGCAGAGGTCTTCCATCAGCAGCCTCTAACACACTGTGTGCTGACGGTTCCAGTCGGCTTCAGCGAAGGGCAGCGTGACTCGCTGGTGCAGGCGGCCCTTGGCGCAGGCTTCTCAGGCGTTAGGTTGGTCGAAGAGCCAGTGGCCGCAGCGCAGGCTTGGCTTACCAGTCCTTCGGGGCAACGGCTTGGCGATCTCGTGATTGTGGTCGATGTTGGTGGTGGAACAACTGACATTGCCGCACTGAGAAGACTTCATTACGGCTTCGAACCCTTGCCCCACCTTCCTCATGCCGGGCTCCAACTGGGCGGCAACAGCATTGACTCAGCACTCGCTCACAAGCTCTGTGGACACACCGGTACTATGAGCGGCTGGCTCGTCAAGCTCAGAAAGGTCAAAGAGTTGCTGCCAACCAGTGGACGACAGGAACTGCCTGTGACACTGGGTAATGAGACCATCTTAATTACACGAGAGGCACTGGACGATGCATCACTTCAATTGGTTGCTGGATGCAAGGCAACAGTCAGCAAGTACTTGGACGACTTCCGGAGGGTCACTGGCGACTCGAACTGCCCGATTCTTCTGGCCGGCGGTGGTTCCAGACTGCCTGGCCTTAAGCAGGAATTGGAATCGCTGGCACCGGGCAGGGTTATGGTTTGGAATGAAAGCGACTTTGCCATTGTCAAGGGCGCATTGCTGGGAGGTCGTCGGCGACCAGTAGAGATGTCCGACAATCCCGTTGCGTTGCCCAACTCCCAACGAAAGCCTGCGCTTGTTGTCGTGGCCACCGACAGCCAGTCGCCTGCCCTAGCCAACTCGCAAGAAAATGGTGTGACGGCGGGCGATGAGTCGATTGGTCTCATGGACACACTCGATGCGCTATCCCAACCACCTCCAGAGGCGGCGCAGTGTGCTGCCTGCGGTCGCCCCATTGCCCCTTCGCAACGGGCGTTGCCGCCCCAGGACCGCTTCTGGACCGGGCGACTAGGCCTCGCCCGGTCTGGAGTTTGCACCAAGTGCTACAGAATAGGGGTTGAGCGTGGCGAGGAGCGAGAGTGGCCGTTCAGGTTTGCAACAGTGCAGGCTGGACTATACTGGATAGGCTCCCCCAACAATGAAATCAATCGAAAAAGCGATGAGCGGCAGCACAGTGTTCGGTTTGCAAGAAATTATGCAATCGGAACTACTCCCGTTACTCAGGCTCAATATATGATTGTCGCCAAGACGAATCCGTCGCATTTCAAGGACCCCAACCGCCCCGTTGAGCAGCTCACTTGGTTTCAGGCTGTCGCCTACTGTAACGAACTCTCCCTCCTGCGTGGCCTTATGCCTGCCTACCATATTGAGGGCAACTCTGTCACCTGGATTCGAGAGTCTTCGGGGTTTCGGCTTCCCACTGAGGCCGAGTGGGAAGTGGCCTGCCGTGCTGGTACTGAGGGCCCAACATACGGTCACCTCGACGCAGTTGCATGGTACGGTGCAAACAGCCAGCAGAAGTCGCATCTGGTGGGTAAGAAGGCGCCCAACGCTCTGGGCCTATACGACACACTTGGGAACGTGTGGGAATGGTGCTGGGACTGGTATGGAGAATATGAGGCAACCGAGTTGGACCCCGCCGGCAGCACGTTCGGAACGTATCGAGTCTATCGTGGGGGCGGTTGGGGCAACTCCGGCAGCGTCGTGAGAGCTGCAAGCCGGTTCGGTTCTTCACCCGGCGTCGGGTTCGGTAGCTTGGGTTTCCGCCTTTGCCGAACGGTATAGGGGTGAGGCCAAAGGTATCAGAGGCCCGTTTGCGTCACGGTCGCCTGTCTTTGCGATTGCCACTGCATGGTGGTCCCTGGATAGCTACTTTGCGGCGTCCTGTGCGTTCACGTCGGGAACGGACTCGCTCTTGGCTTGCTCACTCCCCTCTTGGGCACCGGCGGCGGCACCCTTGAATGGCCACAATACAAATGAATACCATTGGCTCATATCGGTGTTATATCAATAATCTGGCCTTTGGGTTGTTGCTTCGGCCCAAACGCCCTCACTGGCTCGCACGCATCCTCCTTGATGCACTCTCCCAGGGCCTGCTTCACCTGGTCGAACGTCAGGCGACAGAACTCCTGCGCACAATCACGGTCCTTGCTCTTATCGCAAATCGCTCGTTTGGCTTCCTGGCAAGCATATATACATTTACTTGGCCACCCCTTAGAAGCCTTGAGCCTCAACTCCCGACAATCCTTCTCAGCTTGCTGCAACCGCTGCTGGCACGCCCGCTCGACACTTGGTTGCCCCTTAACAGCCTCTCTGGCAGCCGCTACGGCCTTTTCAAACTCCGGGTGGTTCAGTGTCGTCTTTGAAGCCACTTGGGCGTTTATGAGATACTCGTCTAGCTTATTGTATGCATCTAAGTCTTCTCCTATGAAGCTGCCCTTATAACAAACAATGGCAGCTTCATCCGCCAGGGCAGGCGCTACAGCCGCAGGGTCCACGGCTGGAGTAGACTCGGCCTCCGGCGGCTGTGACTGCGTCTTCGAGTTCTCGGTTGGCTGGTTAGGCTGCAGACCGGCGGCATCCTCCGCCTTCGGTTCCTCCATTTCGAGTCTCTCTTTCACGGGCTCGGCCTTGGGGGCCTCTCCCTGTGCAGGCCTAGGCGTCTCCATGCGCTGAACTCTCTCCTGAGGGCCGCTTGGCCTATTCTCGAACTTCTTCGATGGCATCACGGCGACCAACGCAAGGATCGCCATGGCGAACAGGCCAATGCCCCCCACCATAAGCCAGAACCAAGGCCGTCTGCCATCGGGCCGGACGGTCAGAGCCACCTCCGCTGGCTTGGCCGGGGGCAGCGGGGAAACGGCGGCAGAAGGATTGGTCGGCAAGCTGTCAAGGGCCTCCAGCATCTCCTGGGCACTCTGAAACCTATTCGCCGGGGATTTCGCCAAAGCCCTGTTTACCCAATCCACCAGGTGAGGCGGGCATTGGGGACAGCGTTCCAGCAACTGCGGAGGGGCCTTGTGGCGATGGCCTTCCATAGCGTCGTACCCGGTGTCGGACTTCTGCGGGAAGGGTACATCTCCGGTAAGAAGTTCGTAGGCCAGAATCCCCACTGCATACACATCAGAAGCGGGTGATACCTCCTGGCCGGCCACTTGCTCCGGACTCATGTATTCGTAGGTGCCGACCACGCCGGCTGTATGGGTGATCTTCTCCTCGCCTGCCACCTTGGCGATTCCGAAGTCCATGAGCACGATTCGGCCGTCGCCAGCCACCATCACGTTCGATGGCTTGATGTCTCGGTGCACCACCGGCACAGACTGAGCGTGGGCGTGTGCCAGGCCCCCCAGAATTCCCCTGAGCACCCCAACCGTTTCATCCACTGCCAGGGCCCTGGACTGGGGGGAACGGCGTTCGAGATAGGAAGCCAGCGTCTCCCCCTCCACATACTCCATCGCCAAGAAGAACCTGCCATCCTCCTCGAAGAAATCCGTTAGACCCACAATATCTTTGTGTTTGAGCTTTGCCAGCACTCGTCCTTCCTGAAGAAAGCGCTTGCGGGGCCCCTCTGCGTCCATGAGGTTGGGCCATACCACTTTCAGGGCCACCTTCTGCCCGGTATAGGTGTGTTCAGCGAGGAAGACCTCGCCCATTCCCCCCTTACCCAACAGCCGCTTAAGCTCATATCTTCCGGCCCCGACCAAGGTACCCCCCCGCAGTCGTGAGGCCGGTGCACCCGGCATATTGCCACCGGGCGCAGTTGTCAGGTTGCCCCCCGCCACACTGCCGCCCTCACCATTCGGCGTTGTGGTACTGGCCACCTTGCCACTGCCATCCAGCATCATGTGGCAGTGCTTACATCGAACGGCTATCGCTCGAATCTCTTCGCCACAGTACGGGCACAGCTTCAATTCCGATGTCGACATGTCTTTGCCTCCCCTTCCGCATCGAGATACTGCGTGCATGAACCGAACGATATATCTGATTCTATTGTCATCTGCCAGTGGAATTCACTAGCTTCGTTCTGTTCGACAGGGCAATCGACCGGAGCGATGCGCTGGTGAAACTGCACCATTTTGGCTAGCTCCTATGTGCCATAACTATGCCCTAGGAGCCTGTAGGGCATTGCGAATTCCGGCCGACACATGTGTAGGTCGCAGCA
>CAZQHM010000073.1:0-23665 GCA_964593355.1 uncultured Myxococcales bacterium | reverse complement strand
CAGAAGTTCAGAATTTCAGAAAATCACTGGGACACCCGCACGCACCGAACCCCGATGTTGCTGTCCCCGCTGCCGGGAACGTTCCAGTAGCGAGCAGAGGCCCGCAGGTTCGTAGCGCCATCATCGTCCCACGACCCGCCGCGCAACACCCGCCCGGATGATTCCTGCGTTGAGGTCCATTCCCAGACGTTGCCACTCATATCGCACGTGCCGCTGACGCTGTTTCCCGCGGTTTTCGAGCAGACCGGCCAGGTGCTGTCTTTACCACAACCATCGGTGTTGCTGCCATCACCCCAGATAGCCCGGTCGCAGGTAACCTCGGTATCGCCCCACGGGTACTTTCTGGAGCCACCATTGCTGGCCTCGGCGTACCACTCGTCCTCCGTGGGAAGGCGCCCCCCAACCCAGGCGCAGAACTGCGTGGCGCCGTGCCAGTTGAGACAGTTCATGGGATGATCGTCACGGTCCGAGTGGCCCCAGTTGCAGTACGAAGTGTCGGCCTTCGTGCGGTGGTTCTCCTTGCTACACGCCCCGGCTTGTACGCAGGCACGGTATTGGGAGACCGTGGTCTCTGTCTTGGCGAAGTAGAGCTTGGCTGGGTTGCTGTAGACCCACTGCAAGGTTGTTGGGCCTTTTGTGCCCCCGGAGCCCCTTTGGCCGTCGGAGGGCTTGGGTTTTGGTTTGAACCGCTCAAGCATCGCCGTGGCTTCGCCGGCTCGGGGATTGCCAAGCGGGTGGTTGGCGTAACGCTTCAAGAACAGCTCCACGGCCTCCTTGCCTTCGGGGCCACCGCCCTCGGCCACGGCCTTCACCTGAGCCCAGAGTTGGTCAACCTCGGCCTGATGGCTCTTGGCAGCGGCCGCCTTGGCCGCTGCTTCGGCCGCTTCGGCCTCCTCACGCAGTCTCCTGGCCTTCTCAAGTGCGGCCAGCTTCTCCAGCATGTCTTCGTTGCCCGCTGGGGACGTCTTCACCCCGCCGCTGAGCTTCAGCACGATATCCCCCAGGTCTGGGCCCGGTTCCAACTTGATTCCTTTCCTGCCCACCAGGGCCTGCGCAACGCCGCTGTGCTGGGGCTGCTGCTGGCGGGATGGGTCAAGTTGCAACAGCGCCTCTTGTGCGTATTGAACTGCCTCTTCAGTGGTCACCACTCCGTCGCCGTCCTGGTCGCCCCAGCCTCGCAGGGCCCCCAGCATCAGGTAGCTGAACGCCGGACCGCTTCCGCCAGGCAAAGAACCGGCAATGTCGCCGGCCCGACCGGCCGTCAGAACCGTGGCCTCCTTCGTATCCAAAACCTGCACGTTCATGGCAAACTGTGCATCGGTTATCAGCGTCTTGCCCTGCACGTCGGTGCCTGAGAAGCAGGCGTCTATGACCACCACCGGAGGCTCGCTTCCACCGGCCCCAGCCAGCAGTTGCAGGATCTCGCCCCGGGCAACGGAGTTCGGAAAGAAGTCCCTCTGAGTCGCCTGCGCCGAGACCCCCACCAGAACTCCGTCGGTTCCATCCTCGCTGGGTGCCCCGTGGCCAATGAAGACAAACCAAGCCCTACCACCATCCTTCGCCTTGCCCCGGATCTTCTCCACAGCATCCCGAATCCCGTTGGCCGTGGCATTCTTGTCACGAACCAGCACCACCAACGGAACTTTCCGAACGTTCCGAAGATAATTGAACCAAGCTACCCCCAGATCCCCAGCCCCACGAACCGCAGGCAGAGCGAAATAGTCCTCCACAGCCACAACCACAGCCACATCCTTCTCTCCACCACCGGTGGCAGCAGGCATCTTCGAAATGTCCGGCCACATGGGCTCGGCACCAAGCAACGAAATGGCTAACGCCGCCATCAGGGATACGCCACTCATCATCAACCTCCGGAATAGGCCCTTGTCGTTGTGGTGGTTGTATTACATCCAGACGCATGATGCAACGCAATTGCGGCCCCCATCAACACCAACCTCACCCCCACCACCGTTCCAGAACAAAACCCAATCCGAACAGAGCCCCAGAGGGGCGGCGCTTAAGTAGCCCAGGCCGCAGGCGACGGCAACGCCGGCGCCGGAGCCCTGGGACCGCCCAACCGCAGCGCCACGGTGACACGCATATCCGCCCAACCCCAACGCATCGGTGACACGCATATCCGCCCAACCGCAACGCATCGGCGACACGCAGCCGCAGGGACGCGTGGCACGTCCCCTACAAACAGATATCAATACATAACAATAAGGTGGTAACACCAGAAAGGACAGTCAGAAAAAACAGAAATACAGAAGTTCAGAATTTCAGAAAATCACTGGGACACCCGCACGCACCGAACCCCGTCGTCGACGACCCTGCCGCCGGGACCGGCCCTGCCGCGACCAGAAGCCCGCAGGTCCGGAGCGTCATTACTGTCCCACGACCCCCCGCGCAACACCCGCCCGGATGATTCCTGCGTTGAAGTCCATTCCCAGACGTTCCCGCTCATGTCGCAAAGACCGCTGACGCTGTTACCAGCGGTTTTCGAGCAGACGGGCCAGGTGCTGTCTCTGCCACAACCATCGGTGTTGCTGCCGTCGCCCCAGATGGCCCGGTCGCAGGTTACCTCGGTATCACCCCAGGGATACTGCCTGGAACCACCATTGCTGGCCTCAGCGTACCACTCGTCCTCGGTGGGAAGGCGACCACCAACCCAGGCGCAGAACTGCGTGGCTCCGTGCCAGTTGAGACAGTTCATGGGATGATCGTCTCGGTCCGAGTGGCCCCAGTTGCAGTACGAAGTGTCGGCCTTCGTGCGATGGTTCTCTTTGCTACAGGCCCCGGCTTCTACGCAGGCACGGTATTGGGAGACCGTGGTCTCTGTCTTGGCGAAGTAGAGCTTGGCCGGGTTGCTGTAGACAAAGACCAGGCCTGCCGGGCCGTTGAGCACTGAGCCATTGGGGCTATTCCCGTCGACGGCCTCACCAGCCGCGGGCAGCGCAGTGTTGCTTTCCACCGCCACCACCACCGCAACATCATTCTCACCACCACCGGTCGTCGCTGGCATCTTCGAAATGTCCGGCCACAACGGCTATGCACCAAGCAACGAAATGGCCAACGCCGCTATCAGGGATACGCCACTCATCATCAACCTCCGGAACGGACGATTGTTGTTGTGGTGGTTGTATTACATCGAGACCGGGGTGGCCATGGAATTGGGCTCACTCTCCAATGCCGCCCTCACTCCCACCACCGTTCCAGAACAAACCCCAATCCGAACAGAGTTCCTACCTTCTTGACATATGACTCCCTGGCTAATGGACTGACGGGTGGCCATTCAGACCGGAAGGAGAAGACATCGGCGTATCGTGGCTGAGTTGTTGGAGGTCGGCCTCAGAAAGCTCTCTCCCGTGCAGCACGCGCCTCTTGAAGTGCCGTTCCCCATCGCTGCATAGTCAGATTTCGTTCTCAACCAGCCACCCGACGTTCATCCCCCACCAGCACATCCGCCGAGATGCCAAGGCCACGACGCAAGCGCCGAATCATCGCCAGGGTCAGAGGGCGCTTACGGCTGAGTACCTCGGAGACCCTGGCTCTGCTGCCGATCATCGGTTCCAATTCCTTCCGAGTGAGCCCCTGTTGCTCCAGTCGAAACAGGATGGCCTCTATTGGGTCCGGCGGGTCGATTACATGATGCTCGTTCTCGAACGCGTGGACCAGTGTCACCAGCACCTCAAGCCGCTCGGCTTCCGGAGTGCCCTCGGGGGCACCCCAGAGACGCTCGACCTCGGCCAGAGCTACGGCGTGGTCGATATCGGTGCGAATCGGTCTAATGCTCATCGGTCACCTCCTATAGGGAACGGACTTCTATGGCATCGTACTCGGAGTGGGTGCCCACGAATTTCACCCAAACCGTCTTGCCGGGAAACCAAACCTTGGCCACCAACCGGTATTTGTTGCCACCAATATTGAACACCACCCGCTCGGAATCCAGGATGCTGGCGTGGGCATACCGGTCCTTGATGTGAGCCATGTTGGACCAGTCGGCCCCTTCCACCTCCGCGAACCAAGCCTTGAGAGGCTGCTCCGCATCGGCGTGCCCAGCCTCCCAGAAATCCTTCAGCGTCTTGCGGGCAATGATCCTCATCCGCTCCCACCTCGGGAGCAAGCATAGTCTGTTACCACTGTGGGAGCAACAGGAAACTACTCCGGACCACTTGAGACCACCTGGTCTCCTACCGGACCGGGGCCATCTGAAGTTGGGCCACAAGCGAGGCCTCCTGCAGCACCGCTACAAAAGATCCTGATTTCCGACCACGCCGTGGCAAGAATCGAGTCGCTGCTGGAGAACCGAAACCAGGGAAGCGAACTGGAAGTAGTCAGATTCGCTGCCTGATCTTACGAGGGAGACTGCAGGGCCGGCAACCTACCGCCCCGGCACTACCTTGAATAGCCTGAACGTTACCGTGTCCAGCTCCTCCCTTACCCCATTTACTGTTTGTTGGTCGTAGGGCCGGAAATCTACTGTCACATTTGAGTGCTCTTCCAGGGGGATAGAATTGCGCATGGCCTCGCAGGCCGGGGCCTGGTGGTGGTCTGGGTGCTTCACCCCCGTGCAAGGCAGGCCCTCGAAGTAGTAGAGACACTGGGGCGGATTGGCCAGTAGCTCCCTCACCTCCGGACGCAGGGGATCCATCTGCGCCCCTCCGTCGGGTATCGAGAGGTCTATGGGCGCTCCAATGGAGATGACGTTCAGCCGGAAGGTCTCGGCACCCTCCTTGATGGCGTGAGAGGCCATGCGGAACCTCATGTTCGGCTCCTCGCTGGGAGGCCCAACGTACTCCAATACGGTGCACCCATCAGGCAGCGACGCAGCGGACTCGATAACGAAATCATATTCTTTCATATCATTGAAATCGGTATCGGTTATAAAACCAATATGAATCAGCGGAGAGAGGCACACGGCCGCCGCCCCAACCACCAGCCACTTTCGCCCTCGGTTCCACAGCCAGAGCCCCGCCGTGCTCCAGAGCAGGACGAAAGGTATCACCAGGTGCAGATGGTATCGGGCCATCATCATCACCTCGGGCGGAATCACGGCTGCGTGGAACCCGAGGAACATCAGCAGCCAGAAGACCAGGAAGATGCCCCGCACCCGCTCCTCTCCCCTGGCACGCCACAACAGCACGGCCCCGAAGAGTGCGCCCAGGCTGAAGACCAGGGGGGTCATCCAGGGGTTGATGAGGGTGTTACCCCAGGGGTCAACCAGGTTCGTCCCTGCCCTCAGCAGAGTTGAGAAAGCCAACCCCTCCGATACCTGCTGCGAGAATGCCGTGGAGAGATTCAGATAGCCCACAATACCGCCCACCAGCACCGATGCGGCCCCCACCAGAAGTCTCCGCCCTACCGTCGCACTCTCCCGCCGCATGAAGACAATCACCCACGCCAGCAGCGGCAGAAACAGCACGTTCAGCGGCCTCAACGTCACCATCACGGGCACTATCCAGAGCAGCAGCGCCGTGGCCAGCCAACGGGCCCACACCTTCGGGTCGCTCATGGCCACATGCGTCAGCGCAAAGGCAATAGCAGACACAACAATGGATGGCATAAACTCCGTCTCTGAAAGAGAAAACCTTATATGCATAGGCAAAAAGGCAAGTCCAAAGGCAGCGACAAGGGCCTTGCGATCACAACCCAGAAGATATCTACCATGTACAAACGCAGCTAAGGGGCCAAGCACAGCCATAAAAAACGTGAACCAGTGGGCAGCATTATGGAGGGTAATAGATATGCCAAACAACTGGGTCAACCAAGACACCAAAGGGCCGTAGAAGACCCGATAGGTCATATCAGGGATACGTGAGTATGGCCATGCGCTCATGGTGGTTTCTTGGCTGAGCAGCAGCCTGAGAAGCAACCCCGCAACTATCACCCCCGCAAGGGCAGGTCTGATCCATGGCTGGTGACGCTCCCCTCTCCGAAATCCGAAGAAGATGAGTATGGCGCCGATGAACAGAGCCCGAAGAAGGCCATCGCCTAAGAGCTTCAGCGGCACGACGTACCAGGCATCGGCGTCCCCCAGGGCCAGCCCCCCGGTCACCGCTATGCCCTTCGTTCCAACCCCCTCCTTCTCCGACGTCGCCCTCCAGAACTGCCCTGCGTCGTTACGCTCCACCGCCTTCAACACCATGTCCAAGGCAGCAATAGCACCTCCACCGGGGCCTGCCACGCCCTCACCACCACCCAAAGCCCCCTCGTCCAAGCCCCGCAGCTTCACCAGCGCAAAGCTGCCTATTCTCCTTGCCCCATCGTCGGCCCGCTGCGGATGCTCCAACGTGAAACCTACAATTTCCCCACTCTCTATATGCAGTAATTCAACGTCTATACTACCCCATTTTATGGCTACATTCTCAAGACGCCATCCCGCAGTAAGCTCTTCTTCGAGTTTGTGGGGTGCGAAGAGCCCAAGAACCTCGGACTCCCTACCCTGCTCGATAACGGGAACCTCCCCATCGCCCCCGTAGGAGAGCCCCGGTGCACCGATGGCCAGAAAGGCAGGCAGAGCCACCAGGAACCATGTTCGCAGCGGCCCCAAGCCGGGCCGGACATCCACAGACCGCTTCATCAACACCCCAGATTGCAGAGTATGGTCACCCCTCGGGGGGAGCGGGTCGATAGATACACGCAATTGCATCCGGAGGCAAGGGAACGCCGAGCAGGGCGACGTCACCCCCTCCACAGACCTGCAGCTAAAGCCCCAACCGCAACATGGCGCGCTTCGGTCAGGGCGACGTCAGCCGTTCGACAAGCTCACGGCGCTCCCCCCCCGCCCCCAGGCACAAGCTGGGGGAGCCGGTACATCGGCCTTGGCGGAGCGCTGCGGTAGTACGGGGGTCGGCCTTGGCGGGGGCTTAGGTAAGGCTGACGTCACCCCCACCGCAGACCTGCAACGTCAGTTATTAGCGCAGGTATAGGTTCCCAAATCCGTCAGGTCGTCTTTGGCAAAGGCAGCGAAGGGGACGCTGGGGTCGTAGACGTCGGTGCCGTTGGTGTCGCCGGCGGTGATGGAGCAACGGACTCGCAGGGTCATGTCCAACGTTGAGACGGAGTCAGCGACCCAGGCGGTGCCTGGGTCGAAGCCAATCTGGCCAATGATGTCGTAGGTCACGCCATCACAGACCAGTTCCAGCGCATCATCACCATTATGAGTCAATGTGCCAGTCGTCTGATCGCAATTGGTTGTGTCGGCAATCGAGCTATTGCACAGCACATAAACTTGTCCGGCGGCCAGGGTGGTGCCAGTCAGGGCCATGGTGCTGGAGGCAGCGGCGCTGCCATTGCTGTAGAGCTTCACTGCACACGTAGAGAGGTCGAGATCAGCAGTGCCACCGTTGTAGATCTCCACTGCCTTATTATTGCTGGCACCTTCGACATACTCGCTGAAGTAGGGGTTAGGAGTTCCCCCTGAGGCTTCGCAGAGTCCGTTGACGCACACTTTGCCGTCCAGGGTGCAGTCCAGGCGGTTCTCGGCGTATTCACACGAGGCAGCGGAGTCAACCACGGTGCAGGTGCCGGGGGAGGCGTACTCAACGGCTGTGTTGCCGTCGCAGTCACGCAGCTTCACGGGGATGCAGGGGTTGGGGTCGCAAGGATTGGACTGAGGGGCCACTTCCAGGGAAGCGGCGTACTCAACCTGGTAGCCGTTCTCCGAACCGTCCATGCCATCGCCAGCGTCGGTGTCGCAGTAGGTCCAGGGGCCGTTGTCGATGGCCACTCGGAAGGCCATGTCGTAGGTACCGGCCACTGATACTGTCAGTACCCCCTTGTACTCATCATTGTTATTCTCTCCCCATACACTGCCATCCCAGTCGATTCCCGCGGTGGCGTCAACCCACATCCACGCATTGTCGGGGGTGCTGCCATCGGCACCGTAGCCGGCTTGGACTACCAGTCCGGGGAAGGCGTCGATGCCGGTGGTCTGGTCGGTGACGCCTGCCTCATAAATCCTGCCGAATACGTCCAGAGACTGGCCCGCCTCGATTGCGCCCGTGAGGGGGTGCTGGAAGCGGCACCAGTCGACGGTGTTGGGTACGCAGTCCCAGTTGTCGCTGCCTGGCGTGCCCTTCTTTCCGTCGGTGCCGAAGTCGGCCTTGGAGAGGCACCAGTTGGCCGCTTCGTCGTTCTCGACATCATCGAAGTGGAGAGTGCTGAGCTGGGTTGAGACGCCAAGAGAGATCATGGCCGAGGTGTACTCAACCTGATCGATGATGGTCCCGTCGCACTCAAGGATGAGGGCATCGCCGCTGTTGCCCAGGAAGTAGTTGGTGTAGACGTAATCAACCGGGGCGCCCCAGTTCTTGAGTGGGTCGAGGCTCTTTCCCAGGACCACGAAGTCACCGGGCTGAACCACCAGCGTACCGAGTATGGTGTGGGTATTGGTGCCGTTGTCTTTGAGCACGCAACCACCGAGATCAAGAGGAACCGAGGCGATGTTGTAGAGTTCCACCCACTCACCGTCGTCGGTGCCGGACTGGGAGTTAGCCATGAACTCGGTGAAGAAGACCTCTCCGGCGCCGGGTTTGTCGCCTTGGCCGGGGAGGATGCAGGCGCCGTTGAGGCATGTCTTACCATCGATGGCGCAGTCCACGACGTTTTCAGTGTAGTCGCACTCTGCCGCATCGTTCACAACGCTGCACGCACCGGGGCCGCCGTATGTGACGGCTACGGTGGGGCTCTGGCAAGTGGCAGCGGGGATCTCTGTGCAGGGGTTGGGGGTGCAGGGGTCTACGGGCTCTATCACCATGAGCACGGCCGCGTTGTCGGGGGAGTAGCCGTCTTCGGAGCCGTCCATTCCGTCGCCCTTGTCGAGGTCGCAGTAGACCCAGTTTTCGCCCGAATCGAGGGAGATCCTCCAGGCCATGTCGAGGATGGCCTCTTCCGAGGGGGCCGTGAGCGTGGCCATGTACTCGTCGTTGTTGGGCTCGCCGGCCGTGTTGGCATTCCAATCGGGTGTTGCCGTGCCCAAGGTCCAGACCCATCCGCTATCCATGGCGGGGTCGGTACCTTCGGCGCCGAAGCCGGCTTCGGTCACGAGACCAACGATTGTATCAACCTGGGGAGTTACAGTGGTAACACCCTCTTCGTAGATACGGACGTAGACGTTCACTTCGCCGCCGGGGGCCACTTCGGCGTAGGTGGGGTGCTGGAAGCGGCACCAGTCAACGGTGGGCGGGGGCGGGGGCTCGCAGAGGATGTTCTCGAGGCCGGGAGTACCAAGCTTGCCGGCAGTGCCGAAGGAAGAGGTGGAGAGGCACCAGGCAGCGAGGTCGTCGTTGAGTTCTTCGTCGTAGAGGTCGTTGCTCAACTGAATGGAGACGCCGGTCATAACCCAGGTGCCATCGTAGTCGACCTGGTCCACGGTAACCTCGCCGCAGCTCACGATGATCTGGTCGCCACCGTTGGCCAGTTGCAGGGTGGAGGCGTAGACGAAGTCGGCTTCGATGCCGTGGTTCTTGACGGGGTCTGCGGAGCGGGCAAACACCATGTATTCGCCGGGTCCGATGAGGAATGGCGAGGCCAGCGTGGAGGTACCCTCGAGGTCGGTGACCTTGCAGCCGCCCAGGTCGAGCACCATTGCGGTGTTGTTGAAGATCTCGAACCACTCGCCATCGTCGGAGGAGCCATCCTGGGACTTGGGCATAACTTCGGTTACGAGGATTTGCCCCTTCTCGGTGGGGGTGTTGCCTTCGCCCTCGGCGACGCAGACGCCACCCGCGCAGCTCTTGCCGTCCAGCGAGCAGTCAAGGAGTTGTTCGGTGTATTCACAGGAGGGCAGGTCATCGACCACGGTGCAGGTGCCCGGCGTGGCGTAGGACTTCACGAAGACGCCGTCCTCGGTGCAGGAGGGTTCGTCGGGGGTGGTGCAAGGATTGGGCACGCAGGGGTCGATACCGGGGGTCGCCTTGATGGTTCCGGCGTTGGTGACCTGGTATCCGTTCTGAGAGCCGTCCATACCCTCGCCGGCGTCACGGTCGCAGTAAGTCCAGGTGGAGCCGCCATCTACAGAGAAGCGGTAGGCGTGGTGATAGTTACCGACACCAGGAAGGTCATACTTGGCCTCGTACTCATCCATGTTGAGTTCACCGGCAGCCATGGCGTCCCAATCGGCAACGGGCATGGCGTCGAACCAGTTCCAGGCCAGGGATGAGGAGGGGTTGGTGTTGGTGGGGCCGTAGCCGGCCTGGCCAACCAGCAGAGGGTCGGCGTCGTTGCCGGTGGTGAGGTCGGTGATAGTGAGGGCCGTGACTCTGCCCTTCACAGAGACCTCGGTGCCGGCTTCCTGCTCGATGTCCAGGGGCTCCTGCAGGCGGCAAAGGTCAACGGCCAGGGGCTTCACGCACTTGACGTTGGGCAGACCAGGGGTGCCCTTCTTGTCGGCAGTGCCGTAGGTTGCAGTGGAGGGGCACCAGTTGATGAGCAGGTCATTGGCCTCGTGGGTCATCTGGTCGTTGCTCAACTGGATGGAGACGCCCTCGGTGATCCAGGAGGAGGCGTACTTGACCTTATCGATTTCGAAGGCGCCGCACTTGAGAATAACGGCGTCACCGCTGTTGCCCAGGGCAAAGGAGGCCACGTAGTCGGGCTCCAGGCCGTGGTTGAGGGCCGGGTCTTCGTTCTTGGCGATGAGCAGGTAGCCCTTGGCGGGGATTACCAGCGGCACACCGATGGTATGGCTATCGCTGCCTTCGTCCTTGATGATGCAGCCGTTGAGGTCAAGGGCCACGTCGGTGGTGTTGTAGAGTTCGAACCACTCGCCGGGGTCGGTGTTGGCCTGGCTCTTGGGCATCAGTTCGCTGACTATTACCTGGCCCACGGCATTGGGGGCCACGCCCTGGCCCTCGTACTGGCAGGCGCCCGTGAGGCAGATTTTGCCCAGGGCAACGCAGTCGATGTCTTTGGGGGTGTAGGTGCATTCCGCTTCGTTGTCCACGTTGGCGCACTGGCCGGGGACCTCGAAGGTTTTTGCAGTGTTGCCGTCGCAGGTGGGTGCGGGGGGGGTGGTGCAGGGATTAGGCACGCAGGGGTCTGGCGGCACGACGCAGGCGCCGTTCTTGCAGACCTTGCTATCTTTGGAGCAGTCCACTATTTCGGTCTCAAACTCGCAGACAGCCTGTCCAGCGTCTACTGTGCACTGGCCGGGGACCTTGTAGGTCTTGAGGTTGGTGGAGTCCTGACAGGCATTGGCCGGTGCGCCGGAGCAGGGGTTGGGCTCGCAGGGGTTGGCGATGAAGCAAAGCTCGTTGGCCGTCCCGGGGGAGCCAAGCTTGCCCTTGCCGCCGTAGTTGAATCCCGCCAGGCACCAGTTGGCCTTCACATCGTTTGAGACATGGTCCAGCTTGTCGTTCGAGAGCTGCCTTGCAACACCGTTGAGCACCCAACCGGCATCGTAGACCACTTTGTCGATCTCTTTGGAGCCGCACTCGAGCAGAATTGTGTCGCCGTCGTTGGCCAGCAGGTAGCCCACCATAACGAAGTCGGGTTCAAGACCACCGTTGACGGCCTTGTCCATGGAGACACCCAGCACCACGTAATCGCCTGGGGCAACCACCAGCGACGACGAGATGACGGCCGAGTCCGTTGCCGCATCCTTCAGAAGGCAGCCCTTGAGGTCCAGGGGAGCGTCCGAGGCGTTGTAGAGTTCAACCCACTCGCCGGCGTCGTTGCCCACGGTGGACTGCGCCATGAACTCGCTGATAACGATCTGCCCCTCCAGGGAGGGCATTGCAACGGTCACAACATCGGGAGAAATCTCCTCGACGACGTCGTCAGGACCAACATCCGTGGTGTCCGGTCCCAAATCCTCGCCAACTTCTTCAACACCATCGGGAGCATCGGGCAGCACGCCGTCCACAAGCCCATCCTGCTCGGCCATCTCGGTCACATCCGATCCAGCCGTGTCGTTCCCCTCATCCGTTGAGCCGCTGCAGGCACCCAGTGCCAGCGTCAAAGCAGCTACCACTCCAAGTTGAAGAACCAAGCTACGACGTCTCATTACACACCTCTCGAAAATTGCCACAAACAACTATAATAACAAACTTTCAAACCACAAAAGGCCCGTCGGTGATACCCAAGCCACGCGGCACAGGCGGCTCCGAAGGGACGCTAAGTATATGCACGGCACGTCTGATGTCCAGGAGAGTCGCGTGTAGATTGTTAAGTGTGGGTGTTGAGGCAGGGGAAGCACGGGCAGCGGGGGCGGCGTGCGCCGGGCCGGCAATGAGTGGTTCGGGTGCCTTGCGGGCCGGAGTATTCAGCAGTTACTACGCCCAATGCCATATACTGCCTCGAACATGTGTGTTATAGCTTACAACCCCACCACCTGCAGCGTGAACATTCCCTCTTTCAGCGGGTCTTTTGAATCAACCACGAAATATAGAACATCCCCGACTTTGTAGTCAAAGTTCTTGTTTAGCCAAGCGGTTCCGCCGTAACAAGTATTACACTCATCCTTGAGCAGCCACACTTCGGCGGGGAAACTGGCGCCCAGCAGTTCGGCTCTGAGTCCCTGGTAGTTGTCGAAGATCTGCTGTGTGACCTCCAGTTTGAACACCACATCTGATCCGGGCCCCCACTCTGAGAAATTGAGGGCGTAGCAGGTTTGTGGGGCAGCGCTGTGGTTGTTCCCGGCGCCGAGGTTGTGCCCGGTATATTTCCAGGGGAGGGTTGGGACGGTAATGGCGGTGGCGCAAGAGGTATTGGCCTGCGTTGCGCTATCAAGGGCGGTGAAGACCAGATTACCCCAGGGTTTGCCGAGGGGTGTCTCCACCACGACCTGGGTTGGCGTCGACAGATTCTGGAACAGCAGGTGCGGTCTTGTCACGGCAGTACCGACGCTGGAGGCCATGCACTCTTGCTCCCCGGGCAGTTGCAGGGGGCATGAGGAGAGGGCGTATAGAACCGGGTAGAAGCTGGCCTCCATGACACCCACGATGAGGTTCATGGGCTGGGCGCCGGGGTCGAGGCTGTAGACCAGATCCTGCCCGTTGGTGACGCCGCCGGTGCCGGGGCATAGGGTAGTGGTCACCTGCACAAGGTCATTACCGGCCCAGGCCGTCGAGGTCTGGTCCACGAAGGGCAGAGAGGAGATGGGTGCTGCCGAGAGGCAATCGACGTTACCTGGAAGGCCGGGCTGCCAGGTGAAGGCGAATTTGGCTCTCTCGTAGGTTGTTGAATCGGTCCAGCCGTCGGCCACGATTATGGCGGTATCGCCGCTCTCCATGGCGACAAGCGTTTCGCCGGTCTTGGGCACGACGCCCTGGCAGAAGGTCTTGTGACCGGCAGCGCACTGCCCGACAAGTGCGTAGATGTGCTTGGTGGATCCTCCGCCGTAGACCACCTTGGCCGAGAGTACGCCGGGCTCTGTGGCGGTGTACTTGAACAGCGCATCGTTGCGCCCCACGCCTACAGGGGACCCTGACGCCGAGCAACCGTACCCGTCAGGGGGGAAGGCCGTAGCAGCGGCGCCGAAGTTCTCGCAGTTGCCCCTCTTCTGGTAACCGTTGCCCTGGCAGCAGACCTGGTCGCACCACTGGGCATCCACCGCCTCACCCTGCACTCCGCCTTGCAGCGGCATACCGCACCCTTCGGCATAAACATAGGCTATCTGCGGCATTGCGAATATCTGGCAGCATGAGACGGGGAGAGCAGCGGAGGGGCACCCCTCCTGGCCGCCGTAGTGCTGACAGTTCCCACGCAGTTCTTCGCTGGAGAGGGTGCCGATGCTGCAACAGACCGTCTCGCACATGCTCCAGTCATCAACAGCCACTCCATCAAGACAACTCGTGGTTATATCGTATATGTTTTCTCGCAAACAGCACACATAGTTGCTACACTCACTAGAACCCCCACTAAAGAGGTCTGTGAGGTTTCTGCCGTCCAACACCACTTCGAAGGGCACGGAGGTAATCTCCAGCGCCCGGTCGCAGTTGTCCGGTGAGGTGGGCTGGGCCTCCGAGAGCCTCAGCAGATAGTCGCCCTGGTACCCCGAGTAGCCTGTAGTTGAATCGATTACCAGGTAATAGGTAGTTCCCGCTTCAAACCACATGAGGGCGCCCGCTGGAGCCTCGTCGCCGCCGGCCAGGGCGTCGTAGCAGCTGAAGACAGGGGCACCGCACTGAGTTGTCACCATCAACACCGGGTTATAGCCTTCGGTAAGTGATTGCAACTCCACCAGCACGTAGGAATCCTGTTGAGGCGTAAAGGCGTAGACCACATCGGCGCCTCCCATGCCGGCGTCGGCGGTAAGCCAGCCCTCGCACTGGCTTCCCATGCCCATGTAGTTGTCCCAGGCACCCTCGGTGGTGCCGTGCTCTTCAAAGGGGATTTGCGCAATAGCCGTGGCGTCGCCGCAGAGCCCGTTTTGTGGTCCCAGATAGGGATGAACCGAGACGTCGAAAACCGTAGCAGGGGTCAACCACGAGGTATCGACCACCAGGGTATACTCCTGCCCGGCTGCGAGCCACTCATTGAGTACCAGTGTCCGGTCTCCGTATGCCCCCGCCATGGGCTCTCCCGAGGGGTCGAGCAGCGCCAGGAAGTGGCCATTATCCGTGGTGGACCCATCGGACCAGAGGATATTGCAGCGGAACTGGTGGTAGCCGTCGTGGGTGGGCACGAAGCTGTAGAAGAGGTCTGGGGTACCTTCACCCGCCAAGTCACCCAACCCCGGCACCGACTGCGCCGTGAACTGGTCCGTAGCAAATAGCATGGTCTCCAGCGTAGCACCCCACCCTTCCACGATGGGCGTTGGCGTCTGGTCGTTGAGCGGAGCCGACTCTACGATGCTCCACTCCACCCGGAAGTCGCCAGGCTCTTCAAGGGGCGTGTAATTCGGAAGGGCCCAGCCCGGCTCGGTCTGGGTACCCCCATCGAACCAGAGCACCGCCGCCATCGTCGCCCCGCTATCATTACAAAAGGTACCTGCCGTTATTCTAACTTCTTCAGGTGAAGGCATTGGATAGACCATTGGGAATATAGGCTCGACACCGTCTTCATAGTAGCTATTATAATAGCAAGTTGAAGCTGTCTCTCCACATGCGTCTACAAGGTAGAATACGGGATTAGAACCCATAATTGATGCCCTGGCCACAAGACAACCGTCGGCGGGAATCTGCACGCTGAAGAGCATGTCGTTGCCGCCGTAAAGACCCGGCTGCGAATCATAATCGGTGTCGCACCCAGCATCCATGCCGCTGGAGTTGTCCCCGAAGCCTTGTGCGTTGCCCTCGAAGGCCCCGTACAACATTGTGGAGGGTTGGGCCGCTTCGCACTGTGGCGCAGCGCACCGGTTGTAGCTGGTCTGAGTTCCTCCCAGCATCAGGCACTCTTCTTCCTGGAAATACCGAGTCGCACTTCCCAAGTCGCAGCACCAGTGGTAGCAGAGGTCGGCATCTTCAGCCACGGTGCCGCCCTGGGCTTCGCACTCGTGAGCCGAGGCCCACAAGCGGTCTCCGGCGTTGAGGCAGCATACCTCCATGCACATCTCGTCGGGCTGGACCACCCCGGAACCGGCGGAGCACTCCGCAGAGACAACCTCTCGGACATCGCCCTGGCCGAAGTCGCAACATACCTCCTGGCAATCTGATGCCTCGCCAACAGTGCCACCCATGGATGCACACGTACCAACAGACGAATCGTAGGCGCTACCATCCAAGAGACAACATGCATCGTCACATAGACTGACATCGGCAGTGATCGTTGATAATTCACCAGGCATAGGTATTATGCACAGAGCCTTTTCCATTAGAGAGTAATCGGTAAGATTCCCCGACATATCCGTTACGCAGCAGACCTCCCCGCACCACGAGGCTGGGTGCTCCACCCCGTCCTGCAACTGGCATTCGCCCCTGCGCTCAACTATGGCCTGGCCATCCGCAACGCAGCAGACCTGTTCGCAAAGGGCATCACCGACGTCCAGGCCGAAGCTGAGCAGGCAGTCGCCAGAACTCATCTCGACCACATCGTCGTCACCGATGAGGCAGCAAACCATGTCACACTGCTCAGCGCTCTCCACGGTGCCGGTTTCGAGACACTCGGCCAGCTCCTCCATCTGCACGCCTTCGGTCTGGCGGTAACAGCAGACCTGCTCACAATCTTCCATATCAACAGTCATAAGACCATAATTTTCGCACATGTATGGCGAGACTGTATCATATACGCCGGCTATATTCCACAAGCAACACACCTCGGTGCACTGTTCGTCGGTCTGGGCAACTACCCCCTGGTCCAAGGCGCAGCGGCCTCTTGTGGAGAACTGCCCAAGCCCCTCCTTGAGGCAGCAGACCTCCTCGCAAGACTCTGGAAGCTCGAGGGAGCCATCTTCAAGCTGAGTGCACTCCGCACTGGGCATCAAGGAGAACACGTCCCCCATATACCTGCAGCAGACCTCCTCACAGGCCTGTGCACCTGTTGCAGCACCAGAGTCAAGGTCGCATTGCCAGCGTGGCATAGTTTCATATACTTCAACAGTGAGCTGACAACATATTTCGTCGCACTTATCTAACTCTACCACCTTACCATCGCTGTCATGACACGCTTCGGGGCTCATGAGCAACACATTGTCTGTTGCCAGAGAGCAGCAGACATCGGCGCACTGAGCCTCATCCACCTGGGTGCCCTGCAACGAGGTGCAGTCGCCCTTGGTGTGTGTGTAAGCAACCCCGTCCACGAGGCAGCAGACAGTGGAGCAGAGGCTCCAGTTGCCCTGTACTGCCTTGGCAAATCCGTTGGGGTCGGGGGTAAGGCATGAGGCAAGGGGAAGCATCTCAAAGGACTCAAGTTCGTCGCCCAGGGCGCCGTAGGTGGAGCAGCATACCAGCCCGCACTCCTCTGCGGGGGCCGCCACCATGCCGGGCATGTCCAGACAGAAGGCACGAGAGGCAACAAACCCCGTGGTGCCCGAATGGCAGCAGACATCCTGGCACAGCGCTGGGTCTGCGTTAGAGCCGCCACCTGCTTGGCAGAGGGAGGCGGAAGTGAGGCTGGTGGTGCCGTCGGGCAGGGTGCAGCAGAGTTCCTGACACTGTTCCGCCGGGACCTCTCCCGTACCGAACGACTCGCACCAGGCCTGGGCTTTAAGGGCAGCGCCGCCCTGGGGCAGAACGCAACAGACCTGGGCGCATTGTGACGGTTCGGTCTCAGCCCCGGCTTCGTTGAGGCACTGTAAGGGCGATTTCATCTCCCACTCTTCGCCCAGGGCACAGCAGACCTGGTCGCACTGTGCGGCGGCCACTTCCTGCGCCCCGGCAATAGCAAGGCAGTCACCTCGGGGCAGGCTCTCGGCCGAGCCGCCGTGGCCACAACAGACCTGCTCGCACTGCTCGGCCCCCACGGGTGGCTGCAGGCCCCACACCTCACAAGCTCCCGCCGGTAATATCTCGTGAGTGCCATCGACCAGGGAGCAGCACACCTGCTCACACTGCAGCGAGGATTTGGCGATGCCTTGCCCCTGCTCGCAGAGGAATCGGCTGGTCAGGTCGAACTGCTCCAGAGTCCGCATGCAGCAGACCTCGTCGCACTGGGCCAGGGCAATCTCCTTGCCCTCTTCCTTTGTACACTCGGACTCTGGTATCAGCAGCACCTCCACCTCGGAGATGGCGCAGCAGATGGCCGCACACTGCGAGGGGTCTACGACGGTACCACCGCCGTTGGTGCAAAGGGGCTGGGGCATCAACGCTGTTTCGCCACCCACGAGACAGCAGACCTGCTGGCACAAGTCCGATGGAACCTCGATGCGGCCCGACTCGGTGCAGTCGCCGAAGGTGACCTCTTCGTAAGCAGCGCCGTCGGAGCAGCAGACGGTCTGGCAGTTCTTGGCCTCGACGTCAACGCCCAGTTCATCAAGGCAGAGCGCCATGGGCATGGTGGCAAAGAACGGGTCGGGCAATCGGCAGCAGACCTCGGCGCACTGGGCATCGGCGGCCACCTCCCCCGACTGCTCCTGGCACTGGGCAAGCGGCATCATCGTTGCAGAGCCGGGCAGGATGCAGCAAATCTCAGGTGCACAAGCATCGACGTCGGCGTTGAAGGTGCCGCCCTCATGGTCGCAACGCCCATGGGTCCAGACAGACTTCTGTGAACCCACGGTGCAACATCCGACATCACACTTATCGGCTTCAACCTCCACGTGGCCCTGACCGGTACACTGCGCCTGCCACACCATTGAGAAATCTGTATCCGACGCCTTGCAACAAACCATCTGTTCGCACGTACCTCGTCCGCCCAACTCGCACGGCACCCCGGCCCCGACAAAGCTGCCTTCGCACTCATCCGCAGCAGCAAAAGAGCAGGTCTCTCCATCACAGCAGGCCCCCGAAAGCTCCGCCCACTGGGCCGACCCGCCCTGGGAGAACCCAGGCACCAGAGCTGCTACAACCAGAGGAGCGTCCCGCCACGTGGGCAGTGCGAACCACTCACCAGGGGTGTGGCTCCATGCCACAACAAATCGGTCCCCCGTGGCCGCCGCTACCTTCGACGGTAGCAGCAGGGTCGCCGGCTTGGCGAAGAGCAGACCATCGGGCTCAAACTCATAGAATGGTCCAGCAGCAGAGAAGAGATCGGAAACCGGCGGAGTGATGAGCGTAACGGTGATGGCGGTATCCTCGGCGAGGGCCCCCGCAGGAATCTCCAACGTCCCGCCGCCAGGCAACTCCAAGGTGCCCCCGGCGGGCCCAACCTCCAGGGTAGTTGTGGAGGAAGTGTCGGGGTCGGAGGTTTCAGGCAGCGTGTCGGGTGGGCTGGTATCCTGGACCAGGTCCGGCGTGACGTCAGACCCACTCTTGTTCTCTCCGCCGCAAGAAGCGGCCACTGCCAGCACCAGAATCGCCGTAATGAAAGTGCATCTCTTCATGCTCACGCCCCAATAGGTGATACGCGTTAGTCGCCGCAAGCGTTGCAAAAACGGGCCAGGGATGCAACGGTTATTTCGTCTCGGACCGAGGGGTCGGACCTTTCGGACTTGGACTATTGGGAACTTGCGGACGGAGCTTGACCGGGGGGTGGAGGGTCGCTAACATCGGTGCCGGGGGGGAATTATTATGCCTCAATCGTTGGATCTTATGCCTGTTAGTACAGTGTCGGAGATTACAGCTCAGATCAAGGGGGTGTTGGATGCTGAGTTTGGTAGCGTATGGGTAACTGGGGAGGTTATAAACTGCAAGCCGGCTTCTTCTGGGCATGTCTATTTTACTCTTACTGACGGCAAGGCCACTATGTCGGCGGTGGTGTTTCGATACCAGGCGCGGTTTTTGCTGGTTTCACCCTATTCGTTGAAGAATGGGGATCGGATTACTTGCCATGGCCGCATCGATCTTTATGAACCACATGGAGCTTATAAGCTCGTCATTGACCAGATGAAGAGCGATGGGCTTGGCGACATGCTTCAGAGGCTTGAGGAGTTGAAGCGGCGGCTGGCTGACGAGGGGCTTTTCGAGGCATCCAGGAAGGTGCCACTTCCCCGCTATCCACGGTGCGTTGGGCTTGTGACCGGGGGGAATTCGGCGGCCGTAGAGGACATGAAGCGAATACTGCTTGAGCGGTGGCCCTGTCACATCAAGGTTTACCCGGCGCTTGTGCAGGGCGAACAGGCGCCGGCGGAGATTGTGCGGGGTATCCGACTGCTGGACCAGGACCCGGAAGTGGAAGTCATAATCGTGGGTCGAGGGGGCGGGGCCTTCGAGGAGCTGCTGGCCTTCAGCGACGAGCGTGTGGTGAGGGCCGTGGCCGCGTGCGAGACGCCCATCGTCAGTGCCGTGGGGCACGAAGTGGACACTCCACTGTGCGACCACGCTGCAGACCTTAGAGCCCCAACGCCAACGGCAGCGGCGCAAACCGTCGTGCCCGATGGGGTGGAGGTTGGGCAGGGGCTCAAGGGCAGCATGGAGATGATGTCGATTCTGCTGGAGCGCTACCTGAGCCGGCTGGACGAAGGGCTGGATAACGTTGGGCGCACGCTGGATTCTGCGGTGGACCGCCACCTGGAGTCCGCACAGAGGCGGCTGACGGGCCTGGATGGGGCCATGGCGGCGGTGCACCCCGCCCGGCGGCTGGAGGTGAACATGGCCAAGGTCTCAACGCTGGCCCCACGTCTCGATGCTGCCATGGCCAACGTGCTGTCGATGCAGAAAGCGCGGCTGGCGCGCCTTGGCGACTTGCTGGACTCTCTTGGGCCAAAGTCTGCCATGGAGAGGGGCTATTGCCTCCTGCGCGATGCCAAGGGGGCCCCCGTGCTGAGGGCGGGCCAGGCCTCCGTGGACGACAGGCTCTGCGTAGTGATGGCCGACGGCGAGTTGGGCGTCACCGTGGAGAGGGTTGAGGTGGCTGGGTAGGCGCAACTGCTCCAAAGCTGCCTCTGAGACTGCCCAAGCCACACTCCCAACGGTTGTCATCGAGCTGTTCATCGGAAAGGGCCATGGGGTCGAAGGTCTCCAGACACTTCTGCAGCCCAGCGTGCTGCTGGGGCGCCAGGCCGACTCTCTCTCGGGCCCACGCCAGGAACACCGCAGCCAGAGTCGAGGGCCTGCCTGCCACGGGAAACCTCAACAACTGCGTGAAGCCGTCCAGCGTCACCAGCAACCAGCCCCGCCTGATGTAGTTGAAGAGAGATGAATACCCCTTGTCCTTAAGGTCCTTCGAATAACGCATGACCTCCGAGGGCTTCGGAAACGCCACGGGCAAGGCGGTGCCGCCGCCCAGCGCCGGTCTCAACGCCTCGGCCCAGTGTCGAGCAAGAAAGAGATACCCCTGCATGGTCAGGTGAATCTCGTCGGCGAACTGGTCTCGCTTCACGCCGGGCAATCCACCGGGTGATACGTCGGAAAGGGCCTGCAAGAAATCCACCATAATGGCACCGTGCGCTTTGGCAGCAGCGGCCCACTCCACCCGAAGCGCTACAACCCTATGTAGGAGAGGTATTACGCTGGGAAAGAAGGAATTACTGACCACCTCGTACCAGGTCACGCCCGTCAGAATACGCCGCATCTCTCCGTAGAAATCGCACTGGCGGTCCAGACGGCAACGCACCAGCTCTCGGTATATCGGTGTCTCAAGGTTCTCATACAGGCCAAACCCGTTGCGCTCCAGATTCCCTACCATGGAGAGCACCGGTGTGGTCACTATGACCACGGGAGCTATCTCAGAAGCCAAGGCCACAACTCGGTCGGCCCAAGTGGGGAAGACCTCCATGGCCTCGCAAGTGCGGCCCTGGCCGCTTGTGCCCGCCTGCCCCGCCCAGAGCAACTGCGGGGCGTAGATTCGCAAGGCCTTGGCCAGCGCCGAACGCTCAACGACGAAGCGCCACATGCCGTGCAGATTGGGGTGTTCTATAGACCAGCACTGCTCTCCACCAAGCTCCGATGAGTCGTTCCCACCGAAATAAAAGATAATCGCATCGGGCTCAAAGTCTTTGCTAATAAGCAAGTAATAGTAGACATTTGCAATAATAGACCCGGTCCTGCCCATGTTTACTACAGTTATGTCACGGTCTGGGAATCTGAGCTTCAGCTCGTCGTAGAGCATGGTTGGCGCCGAGGCCTCATGGTGCAGCGGTTGCCCCTCGACGCTTGATTCCCCAAAGACCAGAATCCGGAACTCACCCTCCCGCTTCTCTTGGGGCAACGGAGGCCGCTCTTCCGGGGGTCTCATGCCGAAGTGGCTTCTCCCCGTGACCAGAGGCAGGGTGTTGACGTAGACCCCGTCCCTCAGTAACACCGGCCTCGGGTCCGGAGTCACCACAGCCGCCACCAGTTCCAACAGCAGCAGCGTGAAGAGCAACGAACCAAGAGCAAGAGCGATTCTCTTCAGAAGTAAACGCTGCTTTCCCGATGCGGGCTTGGCGTCGGCAGGTTCAGCACCAGCGCCCTGGCCCTCTTCCTGGCCCGAAGTACGACCAGAATCTGAGGGGAAGGGACCCGCTGGTTCAGAGTCGCTTACCACACTTACCTGACCATCACCGTGGTTCGTTGTATCTTCCATGCAGCACCGTCATCAGTCATAGAAACCAGTTACTTCGTCTGGCCGCCGCCCAGCGCCCCGGATTCGCCGTTACCCCAGCAGTACATGTCGCCATGGTCGGTGATTGCACAGGAGTGGGCACAGCCCGTAGCAATCTGGCGTGCAACCAGCCCCGGCCCAAGGGAGGGGCCCATGACCTGTACGGGCCCGCACAGCATCGGCGCCCTGGTTGGATCGCCCCCGGGGCAATAGCCTTCGCCCATGCAATGGACCTCGCCGGAAGTTGAGAGCAGGCAGGTGAAGTTGAATCCTCCGTCCACCTGCTTGATCTGCAAGTCACCCAGGCCCCTAGTCAGCAGTGCCCGCTGAGGTGACGCAACGTTGTTGGTGTGGGAGAGCCCCAAGGCCCCATGCTGGTTCTCGCCCCAGCAGTAGAGAGCGTTGTCGTCAAACAGTGCGCATGTGTGGAAAGTACCCGCAACCACGCTTACCGCTTTGCGAGGCTTGGGGCCCGCCTCGAAAAAGACCTCCACAGGCAGCGGCACGGCCTCGGAGAATTGCCCTGAGCCGACCTGCCCCATGGGGTTGAGGCCCCAACAGACTACCCGGTCATCCTCAAGCAGAACACAAGTGTGTTTGCTGCCCACCGAGAAATCCTTGACCTTTCCGGCGCCCCCAACGCCCTTGAAGTCAACGGGGCGCCAGGTTTCGTGGTCCAGCAGCCCCGGGCGAGAGCCCGCACGTTGGGAGTTGCCCAGGCACCAGAGTTCATTGGCTTGGGTCTTGACACAAGCGTGGGCGTCACCCAACCCGACGTCAACCACGGCAATAGGAGGCCGAGCCAGGGACGCCGCCATAGCCTTCTGTCCCGGCGGCAGGTAGACGGCCGGCCCCGGGAAGAGAATAGGTTCGGCTTGGGTGTTGGTGGGTTTGGGGTGCGAAGGTGCCGGGACTCCGTTGTACTGGCTGCCCCAGCACCAGAGGTCGTTCTGCTCCCTGACGCCACAAGTCAGATGGTCCGCCATAGAGAATGCACTCCATGTGTGGCCCCCAACTACCGGCGAGGGGGCAAATCTGTTATACGTTGTCCCATCGCCAAGCTTACCCGTAATGTTTTCGCCCCAACACCAGAGAGAGAGGTCTGTTTTGGTAGCACAAGTATACAAAAAATCGGTGTCCACCTGCTGCCAGCCCCCCTCGCCGGCCACCTTCACCGGTGTCCAGTGATGGTTAGGGTGGGCCTGGTTGGCCTTCTGGCCATGGTCAGCCTTGTGGCCTGGGTGAGCGTTCGGGCCATGCTCCCCAGGTCGCGCACCAGGCCGCCTGGGGCCATCCCGACCTTCAGCCGTGGCGGGCTCACTGCCCGTCCCTTCCCGTTGCCCGCCGGGACTCCCCGATTCCGGAGGAGCCTCCCCCGGAGAGCAGCCCAGAATAATCGCCGAAACCAGAACAACGAAAAGCCGAGGTGCGCACATGTTGACCCCGCGAAGATAGACGGCAGCAGCTTGCACCATGCGGGAAGGAGACGCAACGGAAGAAGCGTCGGCCCTGCGGGGCCACCGCATCCAGTGGGCCTGGGGGCTTTGGCACCAGGTCTGCGGAGGGGGTAACGTCAGCCAGCGTCCTGTCGGCCGCTGGCGCGCCCCCAAACCCCCAGGCAAGCTCTGACTCTTGATCACATTTCTTGCCCGTTCCAGAGGGCCAG
>CAZQHM010000072.1:0-24123 GCA_964593355.1 uncultured Myxococcales bacterium | reverse complement strand
AGAACGCCCCTATGCCTGACTGCGAGTTTTCACGGGAGGCGGAGGTTTGTGAGTGTGGGCGCCCTATTGATAACTAGGGTTGATTGTGATATACTTTACTTGCCGACCGCTAGCGGCGTTTCTAATTTCGGCCCGTTCTCTATTCTAGCGGATAGGGGGCGGGTCTAGTTTTAGGAGATATGAGCATAGAACATCTGTTAGGAAAGGTTCACAACTGCGACTGCCTATTGACAGCCGATACTAAATAATATATCATATACACATGAAACCAAGACGCGGAAATATATTTAAGTGCGGAGTCTGTGGAAAAGATTTTTATCGGCCTCAATCCCATATTAAAAAAGGGGATTGCAAATTCTGTTCTAGGGCCTGCTATTTTGTATGGCAAAAGGGCAGAAAACGCAGTCAGGGATTTAGAGATAAATGTCGGGTAGGCCAGAAAAAAAGGAACGAGGGGCGGGTATTGATAACTCCCATAAACACAAGAATACGCAATAGCGAAGAATATGTGCAGTGGAGAGAGTCAATATTTTCTAGGGATAATTGGACTTGTCAAGAGTGTGGTGCAAGAAGCAAATCCGGGTCTATAATAGAAATACACGCACACCATATCAAGCCATTTGCGACATTCCCAGAAGTAAGATTTGAAATAGATAATGGCATAACATTATGCAAAAAGTGCCACCACAAAAAACCAAAGGGGGTAAGTGTTTATGTTAAAGGTTGAAGAATTGTTGGGTAAGATTTGGCAAGGTGATTGTTTGGAAATGATGAAGCAGTTACCCGACAAGTGCGTGGATTTGGTGCTGACCGACCCGCCGTATGGGATAGATTATCAAAGCAATATGCGTACAAAATCAGAGAAATTCCTTAAGATAGCCAATGATACAACTATGGAGCATAGGGAATACTTTAGGCAATTCCACAGAATACTGGCCGACAATGCCGCCGCCGTGGTGTTCTGTTCGTGGAAGAACTATCACGAGGAATACGCACAAATAGCGGAATTATTTGATGTAAAAAATGTGATTATATGGCATAAGCCAGGGGGGGGCATTGGGGACTTGGCTCATAGTCTGTTGACAGACTATGAGATGGCAATAGTGGGACACAAGGGGCAATGCCTAATACGGGGTAAACGGGACGGGAGCGTATGGGGGCATAGCAAGGTCAATCCGAATGATATGGTTCACCCCACGGAAAAGCCAGATGCGCTACTCGCTAGAATAATAAACAAGTTTAGTGATGTGGGGCAGGTTGTTTTTGATGCCTTTGGGGGTAGCGGGTCTACTTTTCTGGCGGCACAGAAGAATAATAGACTATGGTTCGGGTGTGAGTTAGAACCCAAGTATGTAGAGATAGCAAACAGGAGGATTGAGGCCGAAAGGTCGCAATTAAAACTATTCTAATGATCCCGAAACTAATCAGCGCGCCCCTTTGGGTGTGGGTAGTGATAATAATCGGGGTATTCGACCTGGCTTTTATCCTCGGCTGCGCATGGGCCAATAAAGACCGGGATTTGGACGACTGGGAGCGAGAAGAAAGGGAGCAGCTCGGCCTCCAGTCCTATGCCAAGGGGGTCTTGGACACAATGCGGGGAAAGTCAAAGGTAATAGCCACGGAGAAAGAGTATCGGCTTTTTACTAAAGATGGTTATAAAGTAATAAGCAGGAGGAATAGCAATGGAAACCGAGATAGATGAGGTAGTTATAAAAGGCAAAAAGTATGTCCCGGCAGATTCGGTTAAATCTGAATTTGACGGCCCGATAAAGATAGTCATACTACAGAGGGGGTGGGTTATGGTCGGTCGCTTCGAGCGCAATGGCTCTGACTGTAAACTCCATAATGCCTCTGTAATACGGGTATGGGGAACCACTAAAGGGCTTGGTGAAATCGCCGCCAATGGCCCCACTAATAAGACAGTCCTTGACAAGACCTATGGTGTTGTTGAGTTTGACTATCTGACTGTAGTGGCTTCCGTATCTGTTGCGGAGGATAAATGGAAAGCAAGCGTGTAGTTGGGTTTGACGAGAACCAGTCGTCTGGCTACGGCGACGGCTACGGCTACGGCTACGGCTACGGCGACGGCTACGGCTACGGCTACGGCTCCGGATACTGCTCCGGCGACGGCTACGGCGACGGCTACGGCTACGGCTACGGCGACGGCTACGGCTACGGCTACGGCTCCGGATACTGCTCCGGCGACGGCTACGGCTACGGCTACGGCTACTAAAGGGCTCATGGCCCCGGTTATGGGACGGCAAGACCTACCAGGTCTGCTATGACCGCTGGGGCATACCCGCTCTGGCCGGTATTAAGACCGGCGAGGGAGGGGACTTTAAAGAGTTTGAGATGCAGTACAACGCGACACCGCGGAAATGCGAGGTTCTGGGGAATATATACGCGAATCCAGAGTTATTGCATCCTACCCCTTGACAAAACCGAAACAGTCTGCTATACTATATATGTCGAGGATTGGTGTTGCGGTTTTTTGATTTACGGCTCCCCGCCCCCGCAACCCTCCTCGACAAAGGCAAGCAGGCGGGGAGCCCAAATTTGCGGAAAAAAAAAGTCGAGGAGGAAATATGAAAAACACGACAGACGGCTACGCGATAACGCTACAACATGACGGACAGCGGAGGGTGATGGTGATAACGGAGGATGATGGGACAGAGTTAGCGCGGTACGCGCTAGGTGTTAATGAGCTGGCGGACTGTCGGGCAACGCACCGCGCCATTAGGCTGCACTTGCGTACGCCCGGCGCGACCCTCCATAATTACCAATGGTGACGTACCGCCGCAAGGCGGTCCGGGCGTAATGCGCCCGCTGATGAGGCCAAAAAAACAGGAGGGATTATGAAGCCGAAAAAATCGAGAGAAATGATGACTTATCTCGCGGCGGAACGGGCTAGGATATCCGCGCATAAGCAAATACTCGGTCCAATATACGAGGCTGGGCGGCTGGTGGACGAAGCGTATAAAAGGCTTACGGACGAGGAAAAGGATTTATTGTGGGAGAAAGATTGCAAATTGTAGACAAAATCCGCAACGCCATAGCCAAGGCCAAGGGCCAGTCTTGACACCCACATGGGGCAATGCTATGCTATACTCATGGCAACGCCCCGAAAGAAGCGCGGAAATCCAGGAGGGAGGCCGCAGTTTAACGGCAAGCCTCTGGATATCGTTATTCAGAAACTCGAAGAAGTCTGGGCTTTAGGAGGGACCGATGCCGAGGCTGCATTTTATGCCGATATCTCAAAGGCAGCTCTATCCGACTACCTCAAACGACACCCGGAACTATCTGAACGAAGGGACGCCCTCCGGGAAAAACCCATACTGGATATACGGAAATGCGTAGTAGAGGCGGCCAAGACCGACCCCGAACTCGGCCTTAAATTCTTGGAACGCGCCCGCCGTTCAGAGTTCTCCCTCCGCTCGGAGGTGGACCATAGCGGGCACCTTACCCTTGAAAACCTGATAACCGGCTCAATGCCGGACCCAGAGAAATGACTCCCGGCCAGCTCAAAATCAAGGCATGGCGGGAGGACCCGGTACTCTTTGTACGGGAGCAGTTTAAGGTGGAGCCGGACGCTTGGCAGATAGAGGCGCTGCGGGAGTACGCAAGGGGCGACCGGGCAAAGCTCCGGCTGGCCTTAAAGGCTTGCTCTGGACCGGGTAAGAGCGCTTGCTTGGCTTGGATTGGATGGAACTTCCTCACCTGCTACGCGGGTAAGGGACAACACCCCAAGGGAGTAGCGGTATCCATGACTGCGGAGAACCTCCGCGACAATTTATGGACTGAAATGAGCAAGTGGCAGCAGATGTCCCCATTCTTAAAGCGAGCCTTTGAGTGGACCGGGACCCGCATATTCGCCAAAGATCACCCCGAAACCTGGTGGATATCGGCCAGGGCGTGGAGCAAGACGGCCAATGCGGAGGAGCAGGGCCGTACCCTCTCGGGACTACATAGCGATTACATACTGGTGCTGATAGACGAGTCCGGCTCTATCCCCCTGCCC
Organism: uncultured Myxococcales bacterium; assembly: GCA_964593355.1. Taxonomy (GTDB): domain Bacteria; phylum Myxococcota_A; class UBA9042; order CAIXZC01; family CAIXZC01; genus CAYTWV01. The sequence goes on along the minus strand of CAZQHM010000072.1, from coordinate 20,105 downwards.
GTACTCAAAAGCGGGGAACAGGCGCTATCCAACTGTAAATTCGGGCGCATCATTCAGGCTGGCAACCCCTCCTCCCAGGATTCCATGCTCTACGCCGCTTCAACGACCCTCCGTGACCAATGGCACCAGATATCCATAACCGGCGACCCGGACGACCCCAAACGATCCCCGCGCATTGACATTGAGTGGGCCAGGCAACAGATAGCGACCTACGGCAGGCACGACCCTTGGGTTATGGCGTTCATCTTGGGGCAGTTCCCTCCCTCTGCCATCAACGCCATCCTCGGAATTGAGGAGATAGAGGCGGCGCAGAAGCGGGAGATGTCGAGCAGGGACCTGGTGAACTCTGAAAAGCGCATAGGGGTAGATGTGGCGCGGTTCGGTGACGACCGGTCGTTCATAGCCCGCCGGCATGGCTTACAGCTCCTTGAAGGCTACACGCTCCGCGGCGCCGATGGGCCTACCCTGGCCGCCAAGGTGGCGACTGTTGACCACGCATGGGGCAGGGCTGACCAGATATTCCTAGACACTACCGGAGGATACGGGGGATCACCGGAGGATTCTCTGCGGATGGCCGGGTATCGCCCCTTTGCCGTCAATTTCTCCGCCAAGGCCACGGATGACAAGTTCTTCAACCTCCGGTCCCAGATACTCTGGAGCCTGGCCGACCTCATCAAACGGGGCGGGTGCTTGCCGAAGTCGCCTACCCTCGCCAAGGAGTTGTCGGTCTTAACCTACACGTTCCAAAATGGCAAGATACGGGTGGTGGAGAAGGACAAGATGAAAGAGGACCTCGGATACTCACCGGATGAGGTTGACGCCTACGCCACGACCTTTGCTTTGCCCGACAAGCCTAGAGCGATGGTGAAGCGGGCGCAGCCGAAGCCTTGGATACCGAGGACTATGAGGTAAAAAGGAGACTAAATGCGAGACGAAATAAGCACGGGAATGGCAAAGAAAGAGGGGAGACTGGACGAAATATTGGCGCAGGTTTGTTTATTACATGAAGCCCTCGCCGACATAGCGGGGAGGCTGGATAAAAAACTGGACGACTTATTTGGCGGAGAGCCGACAAAACATGGTCCGCTGGGAGAGGTTCCAACTATGCCGGGCGTCACAGGGCGAATTATCGGGCAGGTGGAACTGTCTCACTCGGTAGCCAAGCGGATAGATGAAATGCTCTGCCGCTTAGAAACCCTGTAAATGGCGGGGCCGCCTCTATAATAGGGTAGGGGCGGCTCTTAAACTTGACACTTTTGCGGTCATGTGGTATAAAAAGGACATATGGGAAAACGAGCGCATACGAGTTTCGAGAGAAAGCACGGAGTAGCAGAGGCCCCAAAGCCTTTCTTTGAAGGCACGTGGGCTCCCTATTTTATGAGGGTAGAGGCCACGCTCACCTGTAAACTATGCGGTACGCAGGTTAATCTGTCGCTCAAAGGCGACCCGTTCAAATGCTCCAAGGACCAGATAGGCAAGCGAATCCTTGCGGTGGCAGAGCGTAAGCACGAATGTCCCGCTGTCAATGCTGAACTGGAAGCGCACCTGGACAAGTATTTCGCCGACGTGAAAAGGGGAATGGAGAAAAAGCAAGAGGCCGATTACAGGAGAACCCGTGGAAAATCTTCTCACTAAACTTGACGACACCGAACGGGCTGAATTAGCCAAGAGCGTAGTACAGAAGTTCCAATCCTCCGCAGATTTCTATTCCTCCAAGTTTGAACTGTTCCGCAGGTGCTGGAACGAGTACGGCAAGAAGAAAGACGACAAGGACTCCCAGGCCGAGCCTGATATCAAGATAGGGTTAGCCTACTCCCTCACCGAGAACGTCGTAGCCAGGTGCGTACAGGCGTTCCTGGGCAATCCCTCCATAATAACGAAGCCCAAGCGCCGTGACCATGCGGAGAAGGCGCCGAACTACGACCAGATGATGCGGGGCTATCGTGCATCCCCCGGTTACAGGATAGGCGCCATAGACTCTACCCGCGAGAGAGTGGTCTGTGGGACCGCGTGGGAAGTAGACGAATGGGCCAATGAGTATTCGGACGGGGTGATCTGGGTCCGGGGGATGATAGACAAGGTCGCGGACATGGATATCCCGGTCGTGTCCTCCGTGGTCAAGATGACCCGCAAGATATCGTATAAGGGGTACTCGCTCGCTAAGAAGAAATTCCCCGTGGACGTGGGCTATCGGGTGCGCTGGCCCTCTATATTCAACATTTTCCCCCATCCCGGACGCCTGCGCATCAAGGACTGCGAGTGGATAATCGAGCGCGTCCCCTATATTTCGGTGGCTGACCTCGAAAAGGCGAAGTACACCAACCCTGAAACCGGGGAGCTGGAATCTGTTTACGACCTCAAAGAGATAAAGACTATGCAGAAGGCCAAGCGTCCTGTGCGCCCGGTAAGCATAGACGAGGACACGGATTATCAGACCTTCCTCCAAGAGTATAATTCCGCTCCCGAAAAGACCCACGACACAAAAGATGATGGAGTGGATGCGGTGCAGCTCCTCATTCTTCGGACTGACCGGGAGATAATCACCATCGCCAATGGGGCTCATGTTATCCAATACGTGAAGGACCTATACCACAAGCCGGGTAAGCGGATACGGGCGCGGTACTATACGCAGTCCCGCCATTCAATCTACGGCGTGGGTCTTCTGGAGCCCATTCTGGACCTCATAGACGAACTGCACGACGTTCACAACCTGTCAATGCAGAACTGGTTCCGTGAAGTCAATCGAATGATAGCCTACCGAGAGAAGGACGTACTCTATCCCGACGACTTGGACCGCAGGGCCGGGGGACAGGTAAGGCTGGCTGACGATGCTGAACCCGGTGCGATAATGCCATTGCAGACGAACTCCCCGGCAAGGGATATGATCACTGCGGAGTCCAATCTCCGGGGCCTGACGGAGAACATCGTATCCGTGGCCGACCTCTCTCCCGGAGCCTTGGGTACCAAGCCGTACCACAACACCTACGGTGGGCTGATGGAGATACAAACCACGTTCGCCCGCCGGTTCGGGGTGATTGCGGCTCTGGACCAGGCGGCCACCATGGAACAGTACGATTCCGCCTACTGGCTGCACGAGCAGTTCATGTTCGATGACGTGTTGGTATCCTCTCCCGGTTCAAACAAGGGAGCTATATCGTTCAAGCGAGAGGATATAGACACAGGGGGCGAAGGGTTCCTGTTCATCGCCTCCGATGACCCCTCCTTTGGAGATACCCAGGTTCAGCGGAATCAGAACATGGTCCTCATGGACCTCTGCCTACGGTATGTCCAGCAGCGGGCCGCGCTCAACCGTATGGACTGGCGCGATGTTAAGGCCGATGAGGTCTTGGAGGACGTGTTTGAATCTTTTGGCCGGTACGATGTGGATAAACTCCTGGTAGTGGACGAGGGCGTTACCTCCCCCGAGAAGGAGTACGAACTCATGCTCCAAGGGGTTATGCCGCAGGTGAACCCGAAAGAGAACCTGACCTGGCACCTGATAAAGCATATGATTCAGCTGGAGATGTTGAAGAACAGCGGCCAGAACATCCCCCCGCAGGTGATGACCATGCTTATCAACCATATCTCCAATACGCAGGAGGCCGTTCAGGCGGTCGGTGAGAACCCGGAGATGTTCGCCGCCGAGTACGCGCAGGCCGAGGCCATGAAGGATACGGCTGATGTGTCCATGCCGCAGATCAACATGGGCCAGAACCTACCGCAGGCACAGGGAGCAGGTAATGCAAGCGTCTAAGATGACCGATGACGAGTTGAGGATTGCTATGTCCTGGGGTGCGGAGGCGAAGGATTTTCGCGACAACTCGCCCTTGTACGTAAAGCATATCAAGCCCGGCATAGAAAAAGCCGTGTCCAAGGCGCTTCGGAATGGGTCCTGGCGGCCCGGCTCGACCCATGAAGTGGGCGCGGTGGCCTTATGTTCGGCCTATAACTCTGGAATGGCGGCCGGCAACGACCTTATTGAGGTCATCCTGGGTAGGATGATAGCGGACGGAGAGGAAGCGAAGAAGGAAATAGCCATACGGGAGAAGAAGAATGCCGTTCAAAAGTAAATCGCAGATGCGGAAATTTGCGGCCATGGAGCGCCGCGGGGAAGTCAAACTCGGCACGTTCACGAAATGGAGGAAGCATACAAAAGACATCAGCCGACTGCCGGTGAGAAAGAGCTGGTAAAGATATTACATGGTCTTGACAAATTAAGGCCATTAATATATATTAGGGATAGAGTACGCACCGCTCTGCCGAAGGGCAAAAAGGGCGGATAATTTAACCGGTCGGGGTAGCTCCCCGTTTAGCGCTCAACCGCACGGTAAACAAGGCTTGTTGAGAGGCCATACCCGATAAGGGTGTGGCCTTTTTTTATGGAGCAAGCCTTCAAGATTTCCGGGGAGAACCCCCGAATAAAAAAGCCGGAAAACCCGGCGCAAGGAGAAAAGAGAATGGCAAACGAAGGTACGCAGACGACAGGTTCCGAGGCTACGGCCCAGCCCACCCCCCAGGCAGCGCCCGCAGAGGGACGCGACGCATGGGATAAGATGGGCGTTTCCCTGGATGATCTCCCGCTGATTCAGGGCGGCGACAAACAGGAAGCGAATGAGCCGAAAGTAACGGACGGCACGACCACGGAGAACGACGGCGAACCCGCCAAGACCGAGGCTACGGCCCCTGCCGGAGGCGAACTAAAGACCAAGGCTGGCAGGGTATTCAAAGACCCTACCGAGCTTCTTACCGCCTACGAGAACTCCTCCGAGGAGGGGATAAGGCTCCACAACGAGATGAAGTCAATGAAACTCGCGCAGGACGCCCTCAATACCCAGCTCCAGGAAGCTAACAAGGCTCTGGTGGAACTCCAGGAGTACGTAAGCACGTCAGGCACCTTCCCCGGCGCGAAGTCGCCCGAAGAAGTGGCCGCCATGACCGAGGAGGAGAGGTACAACTACTACTCCTCGAAACGGGAATGGGACGGTAAGCGCAAGGCATACACGGACCGCATAACGAACGCCAAAAAGGAAGCCGAGGAATACGCGCAGAGCGTTAAAGCGAGCATCGCCCGCACGGAGCAGGAGATGGCATCGGACTCTGAAAGGTACCCCGGATTCACCGACATGGCGCCGCTTCGGACGGAGATACTTAAAAACTCCCCTCATCTTGACGGACGGACCGATACCCCCTACGTGACGTACTTTATCGCGAAGGGCATCATGGCCGACCGGGAGAAGGCGGAGGCCAAGCGTTTAGAGAAGGAAAGCACGGACCAGGCCAAGGCTAAAGCGGATGCCGCAGCTAGGCAGGCGGGCGGTGGCGCTCCCCCTACCGGAGATAAACCTGCGCCGAAGGAAAAAACCGGTATGGAATCCGTCGTCGGAGCTTTTAAAGCCCGGAGGTCGGGATTCTAACCGAATCTTGATAGTTAGGAGAAAACACCATGAGTCAGAGAAGTGTAGTGCAGACCAGCTCGAATCAGTCCACGGAAGGAAGGGCAGTACGTTCCGTGGCCCCTGTCATTCACCAGCTGGAGCCCGATAAGTACCCGCTTACGGTCATCATGACCAAAGCCGCCGGCCGCCTTCAACAGGCCGGCAATAAGAAAGTGGAATGGCTGGAGGATGAGCTTACCCCGCAGTTCGACACTCTGGGGGCTGCTCTCACCAACGTCGCTACTTCCATGACCGTCTCGGACGGGACGAAGTTCGTCAAGAATATGCTGGTCCGCGTGGACAAGCAGGAGATCGTGCGCGTTACCGATGTTTCCGCTAATACTCTGACGATAACCCGCGCCGTGGGCGAAACTGCCGCCAGGGCCGCCGATAACGGCTCCCAACTGCACATAATCGGTATGTCGTACGAGGAAGGCGCCGCTCTCGGGACCATCCTCGCTACGGTCAAGACCAACCCGTACAACTACATGGACATCACCCGTACCCCGTTCGGGTGGACCCGCTCCGCTGAAAACTCGGACGTTTACGGGCAGGGCGACAAGGAGTACGACCGTGCCAAGGCGATAATCGAACACGCCCGAGACCTGGAGAAGAAGTTCATCCTGTCCGAGCGTTCGCTGACCGCCTCCGGTGGCGTGGACTCCAAGGAGCATCGCACGATGAGGGGTCTCCACCATTGGATCATCACGAACGTGCAGGCCGAGAACGGCGAGCTGACCGAGGCCGAGTTCGACGAGTTCGTGCGGAAGTCCTTCCGCTACGGCTCGAAGAAGAAGCTGGCCATCCTGTCCGGTAAAATCGTGAACGTCATCAACGACTTCGCGAAGGGCCGGATACAGATGAAGCCGATGGACGCCAAGTACGGCCTCGCCTTGAAGGGCTACATCAGCGCGTTCGGCGACCTGGAGATGCTGTATCATCCTCTCCTGGAGAACAACTCGCTGACCGACCTAACGGGCCTTGCGGGGACCGGGTACATAGTGGACCCGTCCAACGTGGCGGTGCATCACCTGCCGAACAGCTACATGGTCCACCTGATGGACCGCGGCACCAACGGCGATGACAGCAAGACCGAGGAAATACTCTCCGAGTGCACGATATCGGTCGCTCTGGAGAAAGCGCACGGCAAACTGACCGGAGTCACGGAATAAGGGCTTAAGCCCGAGGAGAATGACATGAGAAAACTGATAGCGGGCTTTATCCTGGCGGCCCTGACGGCCGGGAACGCGTACGCTCTTTCTTCGGAGAGTGCGCTCATCTCGGAGTACACGAAGAAAGCGGTGGCGGACATAAACGACTACAATGACGCGGCTCTGTTCAACGTCAAGTACGTCGGTTCGTCCACGCAGGCGGCGGTGGTTATCACGCAGGGCGCGTTCGGTACCGAGGCTCCGATAGGGACCGCGGACCTGGCGCTGACCACGGCCACCTACGACACCATAGGTAAAATGTGCGACGCCATCAACGCGGACGCGGACTATATCTGCACGATGAAGGATGGCAAACGGGACGATAGTTCGGTCCTCATGAAGATAGTTGCGGCCGCCACGGCCACCGACGCGAAAGCAGCGGGTGGTTATGACGTGCTGATAGACACCGGCGGTACTACGGCCACCGACCCTTATATCCTGCGCCTGGGCATCACCCCGGCTACGGACAAGCGGGTCGTGCTGAAATACTGCACCGGCAACATCAACGGGGTAGACAGTCTGGCCGTTTACGGAAAACTCGCCAAGTATGAGGGAGTATCGGATGGGGTAACCCGCAACGACTCGACCCTCGTATACAGCGAAGTTACCGCGGACGACACCGACAAGACCATAGGGAATATCTACGACACCTCCGGGTGGATAGAGTTCGCCAAGAACGAGCACGTGGTCATCGGCAGCGTTGACGGCGACACCACACAGGCCGCCGGCAACTTCATCAAGTGCGCCTGGTTCGAGAAGTAAGAAAACGGATACAGGGGGTCGGCGAACCCGGCCCCCTATCCTAAATCATAAAGGAGATAGTATGAAAACGTACATAACCCCAAACATGAAGGAGCCCGAGCTGGTGTTCCATCCCGCCGGGAAGAAGGACCCGCAGGGCAACCGGATACCCAGGAAGGTCATCCAGTTTAGGACCAATTCCAGCGGCTGCGGTCAGTATTCCACGGACAAGCCCGAGGAAATTAAGTTCCTGGACGCGCACGAGTACATGACCACGGGCCAGATGACCGTCCTTGAAAGCAAGGAACTGGTCGGCGCCGGCCCGGAGTCCAAGACCCGTCAGGGCGTGAAGTCCACGGGCGACGAAGCCAAGAAGAAGTAAACGATCGGAATAAAGGGGCGATAGATGAATTTGGACTCGTTCATAGCCAAAATCAAGCGAAAGACCCAATATGGGAATCCGAGCTCAACCGCGGACCAGCAGGCTAAGGATATCTTAGCCAGCATCAACGATAATCTGGACGTGATTGCTCGAAACTGGCTTTGGGATTGGCTCTACGACCCTATATCTATCGTCCTGATTCCAGGGACCACGGATTACACCTTAGACGCCGATATCGTTAAGGTAATTGACATAGACGCCGGTAACGGACAGTCGTTGGTGAATATTTCCCTCCGGGAGTATCATCGCTTCAAGAAGCCTGATGTGTCAGACGGAGCGTCAATAGACGGCTCCCCTGGGTGGTATCTTTACATTGGCAGGGACGCGGCTGGAGCGCGGAAGATACGGGTTGGGGCTATCCCTACCTCTGCCTCTACTCTCACGGGCTTCGGGAAGTTAAGACTGACTGCTTTTACCGAGGCGCAGTTGGGTACAGGCGCGGCGTTTCTTCCATTCCCCGATGAAGGCGAGGATGTTTTAGAGGCTTTTGTCCTTGCTGATGTGTATGCCTATCAGGGCAAGAAAGACCTCATATTCCCACAGAAACAGGAGGCCGAAAGGAAGGTTAACAAGTGGGCCGGAGAATCCGCTACGGAACCGTCAGCCAACGCCAAATCCAACCTCCCGGAGTATATCCGCCGGAAGGTCGCAGCCAGGCGGAACGGCCACTATGTCTAAATTCTTACTTCTGGCCCTACTGCTTGCCACTCCTTTAAGCGCCGCCGAGGTACATGTCTCCGCCTTTGGCGGCGTCAACAATTACGCGGACCCGATGTTCATAGCTGATGGCGACGCGCAGGATGCCCGCAACGTCATAACCTATGAAGGTGATCTCCGCCCGGTTCCTGGGAGTACCAGGTTTGCGACCGTTGCCTCCTCCTCCATAACCTACCTCGGGGAGTACGTAAACCCCGATGGCCGCAGGGTGGTGTTCGCCAAGTCAGGTCTGGGGATATACGCCTCCAATCCTAATACAGGGGTCATGACGCTCATCAAAACCCTGGACTCCGAACGCGAGATAGACGCCGTTCCCGCTTTTGGGGCGATGTATTTCGTGGATGGGACGGAGTCGTTCTGGTCCGATGGTGTCAGCACCTATACGGCAACGAATATGCCGGCTTGCGAGTTCGTAGATTTCTATGCGAACAGGCTGGTGTGCGCGAGCATATCCACGGAGACCAGCAAGATGAACATATCTGCCTATAACTCCTCGACCACCTGGTCCACGGGCTCGGGTGATGACGACGCCGCAGTCAAGTATTTCAACAAAGACGATGGGTATCAGATAACCTGTCTGAAAGCAACGCCCTACGGAGTACTCGTTGGGAAGGACAGGTCGGTCCATATCCTCAAAGGCGACTCCAATCTCACGTTCTACCAGTTCCCCCTTTCGGAGACCATCGGCTGCTCGGATGACCGCTCTGTCCAGTTTGTAGACGGGGTTATCATGTGGCTAGGCAACGAGGGGAATATCTACGGCTGGGGCGGAGAGGGTAGGGTAGTTCCCATGTCCGAAGATATCAAGGGGTGGACGAAGGACATTAAGAAGTCCCAATCCCAGGAGAATAACTGGACCGTATCTTCTCAATCGGGATGGGAGGAAGGCACGACTACCGGATGGGAAACGACTGTTGAGCCCACGAAGTTGAAGGCCAGAGCCTATAACAGCGGGGTGTTGGCTCATGGCGCAAGGTCTTATTTTACGCCGGTTATGTTTGAAAACTCCGGCTTTGAGGATGGCACGAGCACAGGATGGGACGTGGCTTTCGATGATGTTACGGCTTGCGATATTTATTATTCATTTGGTGTGTATGGATATTGTGCGGTAGATTCTTGCTCTGGCGTAAGCGACCCTATAACCCCGCGCATTGACATTTTGAATGCGGCAGATGACGCTGTTATTGACACGAAAACAGCGACAGTGGGTTGTGGGAACCTTAACCCTTGGGTCCCCCTTACTATTTCATCCGAAGCAGTAACGGGGAGCGGAGATATTAAGATTAGGTATGTCGGCGTGGATGGTTCTTCGCATACATCTACGGCTTTTGATAGGGCGAAAGGATATCGTGTTTACCTCTCATGGAATTTTAATAGAACGTCAAAGTTTTACATTGACACATGGGAAGGATACAAAACCAATACGACGCTATCCCCGGTTTACGATACCGGATTTGTGGCTCCTGATTTAGACCTTTCAATCTACGCGTCCAACGGAAGTTCTATAACATACTATGCCTCTGCCGATAGTTCAACTTGGGTATCCACGACGATAGCCCTTGGCGGGTCCATCCCCGAGGATTACAAGCTCCGTTATTTTAAGTTCAGCGCGTCAATGACTGCTACGGGGGCAGATATTACCTATTCCAGTTTCACTGGTATCACGGTTTCCATGCTGGACACGGCGACCTATTACTCGCCGGTCACGTTCACCTCTGCCGACATTTCATCCTGGAAGCAGTTCAACGCCGCCTATACCTCTACGGCCACTACGCCTGTGTTCTCGGTGCGCGCCGGGACTTATTCTTTTGCTGCCGATGGCGATTTGCCGGCGTGGACCGTGCAGTCTAATGGCGGCGAAATTTCTATATCAACTGGTTCTTATGTCCAGTATGCCATAAATCCAAATATAACCAGTTCAACGCAGTCTCTGTCTATGACCTCCACCATCCTTTCTTATCTGGTGGGAGCCGTATCTCCGAGGGTCGCTTCCCTGACATGGGACGGGCATTATATGCTATCCGTGTCTACCAATTCGGAGACCGCCAATCACCTGACGCTGATGTACCAGAAAAACAAGAAATGGACGGCCTTAGAGGGGCAGAGCTACGGGGCCATGACCATCTACAACAACAAGCCCTTGGCGGGCGACGGCAGCACTGGCTCAAAGCTCTGGTATATCTTACAGGATGGAGTCAAGTCGTACGACGGAGCGGCAATAGATTCCTGGTGGACCACGAAGGACTATACCCTCGGGGCGGTCAACAATCATAAGGTCATTCAGCGGATGTGGATTAACGCCGAGGGTAACGGGGTGTCGGAGTTTGATATTCAATGGGAGCCTGACCGTAACGGGACCTGGTACTCGACCTCTACCGCGCTCTCTGGAACGAGTTTCGTCATCCGGGAAGTGAACGGACTGTTTGAGGATTACAACCTTGCCAGACAGGCACGATTTAAGTTCTCGGCTGATGAAGCGGATAAGGACTTTCGGATGAAGATATTCTCGCTTTACTACGACGTTAATCCTCTGATACAATAGGGGGAACACTATGCCACCATACGATTATAACGATATCCGAAACCAGGACTGGTACAATCGCCTTGTACGGAATGTCAAGGAAAAGACGACTGCCAGCATCCGTAGAGCGGGTGCGGACCCCAATGATCCTTATTGGCGGGCCAAGGAAGCGCAGGGCTTGGTGGACCTATCCAATGCCCGTCAGGACGCCTTCCGTAGGGCATTTGCGGCCGCCCGTGAGCGGCAGATGGCATACGGAGCGCGGGATCGGGCCGCCGAGTCCAACCGTCAGAGGATTATCTCTGCGGCTTTGAAAGCGCAGTACCGCCCAGACGTGGGGCTTGGGACGCAGGCCGATGAAACCGCGCCCGCTGGAATATCGTCGGCCATACCGGAGCCTATCATAGGGCCGACTTATGCCGATGAGCCAGTAGAGGCGTTTCCCCGGCTCCCTGCCCCCGATGTGTATGAACGTGACCGGAGTGCCGCCCCTGGTGGGTCCTCTACCGGCGGGGGAGTATATACGAACCGGGCTTGGGCCGCAGGTCAGGCAGCGCGGGGCGGGTTTAACCCCACAACTGCCGGCTACAACCCGACTGTCTTTCAGGATAACGAACTCAACTATCGGAAGAAGCGACTGGACAACATATACGCCGATCTGGCGCGGAGGTGGAGATAATGGCCGAACGAAGATACGACGATTACGAAGCCCTCTTAGAGGCGAAGCGTAAGGACGATGAGCTTCGCTGGCAGGAGATTGCCAAGCAGATACGCCAGCACTCCGATTTATCGGGAAAGTATCCGATGAGCCCGGAACTACAGGCCATGCAGATGTCCGGGTACGCTCGCCCTATAGGTGGTGGTGGCGGCGGTGGTGGTGGAATGTCTTGGCTCGACAAGGGCGTGACGCCCCGGCCCATGCTGACCCCCGAACAGAGGGAGGCCCAGAGCAGGGTTTACGAAGGGATGGGCAAGGATAAACCCGCCGACGGACGCGGTTCCGCGGAGGAGGACGAGCGTAAGCGCCTGGAGGCTATGCTGAAAATGCTCTACGCCATCCCTACCCTCACCCCTCAACAGGAGAAAATGCGGATAGAAACAGAGAGAAGGTGGAGCGCCCTTTCCGGTCAGCCTATCCCCGAAGGTGTGGCAGGGTCATTGCCCAAGAAGAAATCCGCCTGGGAGAGGTTTAAGGGCCTTTTCACAAGCGACGACGATGAAGTCCGCGGTGGATTACAGGGGCTTGAATAATGGCCGACACCAAAGCCTATCTCGACTACATCAACCAGAAGAAGCGCAAACGGGAGAAGATAAAAAACGTTGACTTCTCCAAGATGCCAGAGGGGGTTGATGTTATGGCCGTGGCCGAAGAACTGGCCTCCGGTCTGGCTCCCGAATATGCCGATGAGATAAGGTCCCGGGCGAAGCGGAAAGAGGCCATCAAGGGCCTCGATTACGGCAAGGTGAAGTTCGCTGAACCCAAGATATCGCCCACCCCTCCGATGCAGCCGGCGCCCATGCCGCGCACTATCGCTCCCCCCCGGCCCGATGTTCCCCCGGTGGGAGTGGCCCCTACCCTTCCGAGTCCCACGAAGGAGCAGATGCCCCGGCCCCTTACGGAGAGTGTCCCGCAGAGGGCAAAGTCCTTTGCTAGGGGGACCGTGGGCGTGGCCTCCGGTGCGGTGGAGGGATTTGGTGATATCGCGGGAGCCCTTGGAGCCGTGGGAGTGGAGAACGCATCCCAAAAAAAGGCTGATTTTTTAAACGAATTTTCGCAAAGGCATCTATCCAACCCGGAAAACGATTTACTTGACGATATTATGCAGGGCCTCGGCTCTACCCTCCCTTTCATGGGCTTAGGGCGGGCGGTGGCCGGCGGAACCCGACTGGCGGGGACCCTTGCTAAGACCCAGAAAGGCCTTGACCTAGCGAAGAAGCTCGGAAGCGTGTTCGGCATTTCGTCCCTGGCGGTCGCCAATGCCCTTACCGAAGGCGGTCATGCGGCGCAGGAATTGCGCTATGAGGGGGTAGGCAAGGAGAAACAGCAGGACGCCTTCTGGAAAACCTTTATTGCCAACGTCCCCACTTCTCTCATCCTTGACCGCTGGATGATAGGCGGGGCGGCCGGGAATAGGCTGAAAGCCGCGGCACGTGGTGGCCGAAATGAGTTCGTAGAGGAAACCTTGCAGAATTTCATCACCAAGTTGTCGCAGGATAAGCCGATAGACCTTGGCGAAGCCCTGTATGAGGGTGGGATAGGCGCCATAGTGGGCGGTGGTATGGGAGCGGCGTTCCCCGGCGCCCGCCCGAGCACCCCGGAAACGGCTCCCGAACCCATGCCTACCCTGCCCCTCTCCCCCAACCTGGACGAAACAGCCAAGTCCAGGGCCTTACAGATGGCTCAAACCGACCCCGTGGCAGCGATGAAGTCCGTGACCCCATCCCAGGCGTGGCCGCAGATTGAGGAGATGGCTCGTTCGTTCGCAGAGGCGGCCGAGGCCGATGAGTCCATACCCGCAGAGCAGAAGCGTACCGCGGTCCAGTCCGCCTTGAACGAGATGTTGAATATGAACCTCTCCCCTGCCCCCGTTCCGGGTGCGGTGGTGGAAGGAGTTCAGCAGGAGATGCCCGCCCCAGAGGTTCAGCAGGACCCTCAACAGGCTTTCATGAAAACACAGATGGAGGTCATTCGGAAGGTGGCGGAGAAGGCCGGATTAAAGGGCGGACAGGTGGCGCAGATGGTGGCCGACCGGGTAAGGGGAGGGGAGGTCCGCACCCTTGTTGAATCCGGTATGTCGGCAGGCAAGACCGCCGACCAGATGGCCGATGAGTTTCTGGCGCAGTACGAAGGGGCGAAAATGCCCGGAGAGGCCGTCCCGTCCCCTACCCCCGCCCCCCAAGCCGAAACCCCCGCCACGGGCCAGCCGGAGGCCGCTGGCGAGGCTATTACGGGCCGTTGGTCCGAATTGGTCCCCGACCGGGAAGCCCAAGGGGGGCAGGCGGTGGCGGCCATAGATATGACCGAGGATGAAGCCAAGGCCGTCATCCTCAAAACCGCCGATGGCAGGTACACCGTCCGGTCCGAAGTGGTGGACGTGGTAAGCCAGAATGACGAGGATGGGCTATACTTTGACAGCCTAGCCGAGGCTAAGGAAGCCGTTGAGATGGCTCTCCCGGAACCCGGCAAGACCCCCTTACAGGTTCCGGCTGAACAGGCTATACCCATGATACAGGCCGTCCCTGGGGCGGGGAATCCCTCTATTCCCGAGGCGAAACTCGCATACGAGGCCGCCAAGGAACAGGCCCGCGCAGAGGGGAAACCCGTTTTTGAGGGTGATATGATACCCCAGGACGAGGCTTTCACCCCTCCCGCGGCGCCTGATAACCCCGGTCTGATGGCATACGAGCAGGCCAGCCAGAAGTTCCCCGGCCTCACCCAAGACCAGCACAAGGCCCTTATACGGGGAGCGATGGCGGCCAATCTTCCCGTACCAGAGGAAGTGGTCAATCAGTACCCCGACATGGCCGAGGAAATAAGGTCCGAGGCGCAGGAAGGGCTTGCTGCCGGAGAAGTGCCTACCGGAAACCCTATCCTCAAACTGATCCGAAACCGTGGCTTCATCAACCGGGAGAACTACGAAAAGAATTGGAAGGGCGAACTACCGGAAGATGATATGCGGTATTACATCCGCAAGAACGGACGGGCTACGATATCCGAGATAGCGGAGGCGGCGGCGAAGGAAGGGCTTATACCCGAGTATTCCGAGAACACCCTCTTTGAGGCCATAGGTTCGGAACTACGGGAGAGGTCGGCGGTCATGTTCCAGGGTCCGGTCAAGTCCGACATACAGGAGCAACTTGAAGCCGTGGGCCGTCCCGCGGAGGAAGCGGCCGCAGATGCGGAGATTGTGGCCGCCTATGTCCAGGCGGAGGCTGCGCGCCGTGGTGTCACGCCCGAGCAGTTCTATGGCGAGAAGCGCCGCATCATCGTTGAGCGCGGGACCGTGGATCCCCTGGCGCTGACCCAGGCGCAGAACAAGATCCTGGCCGGCACGAAGGTACTGTCCAAGGACGGGAAGCCGCTGCGGGTTTACCATTGGACGGACACTCCATTTGATGAATTTGATTTTTCTTTGCTTGGTTCTTCGACAAAATTTAACACAGATGATGCCGATGCTATAAAAATGGCAAAGGCTGGCGTATGGTTTACTACCGAGGACATATCAGACCAAACAGCGGCCACAATGGGACGTGCGGCATATCTTAACATCCGTAATCCGTTTTATTGGTTGAAAGATTTTTGGGATTTGGGCAAAAACAACAACATAGATAAAATAAAAAAAGAAGGTTACGATGGGATAATATTAAAAGATTCTGAATTTGGAGGAACATCTTATATTGTATTCTCCCCCGACCAGATAGTGAACGCTATCGGCGTTAAGGCTCCGGCGGAACTGATGCAGGACGGCGCTCCTATTAAAATCCAGGGACTTGAGGACTACACGCCGGCGGACATCAAAGACCTTGTTGAGGGCCATATCTCCCAGCTCCGCGCGGATAACGAACTGGTAGGCCTCAACTTTGAAATTGTCGACATGGCTATAACCGGCAGCCGCAGCGCTGGCGTTGCCAGGACAGAATCTGATCTGGACGTCCTGCTGGAGTTCAAGGGCGAGGCGCGCGAGGACGATCTGTTCAATGCCTTTTCACGAACGCCGCTGGAGATCAACGGCGTTACCGTCGACATCAACCCGATAAAGGCTGAAAAGAGCGGGACCATAGCCGAGTACCGGGCGGCTACCGAGAAGCGGGAGGGAAAATACAAGGACACCTTGTTCCAGGGCCCCCGCGCCTCCATCAACGTCCTGACGCACAAGATACGCCTTGGAGAGTTCGCTGACAGTTCCTCCTTCATCCATGAGGCGGCGCACGACTTCTTACAGGATATGTCCGACTACGTGGCGGAGGGTAAGGCCAGCGAGGACTACCTAAAGTTCTGGGAGCCGGTGAAGTCTTGGCTGGACCTCAAAGACGGGAAGATAACCCGCGACCAGCATGAGAAGTTCGCAAGGGGCTTTGAGGCTTTCATGCGCGAGGGCAAGGCCCCGTCCTCTACCCTTGAACGGGTGTTCCGCACGTTCCGGGACTGGCTGCTGAAAATCTACAAGTCCGTCACCGATTTGAACGTGGACCTCAATGACAGCATGAGGCAGTTCTTCGGGGATATGCTGACGGCGCAGGAGGCGGAACTTACCGCCCTGACGGAGGAGGCCAAGGCGGCAAAACCGGACCCTCTTGTAGTTGTTAAAAAAAATCCATACTCACCATATCCGATTTATATTGTGGACGGGATGGAGTTTACGCAGGGAGGACGGTACGGAAGCAATTATTTCAAAAAAGGGACTTTTGAAATCCGTGTATCTAACCATGAAAGACCCGCATACGAATCTGACTATATTAAGTTGGAGCCTGGTATATTTTACTTTGCCGACGGTGGAAATATTGATGTCGTTATTCCGAAGTTAAATGGAACAGCGCGGATGAGAAAATTTGCGAGTGTGTGGAAGCGGCATAAAAATTTTCTACTTGAAAAAGCAGAGATTGGTTTAAATGAGTGGGAAAATCCCAATATTTTAGAACAAGGCCCCGCCCCCGGCTTCTACAATCCCCGCGCCTACGACAAGGTCATCGGCAAACTTGAACCCGGTGCGCTCCTGACCGCCCGCGGTAGGATAGAGGCCCCCGGAGTGAAGGGCGGGGCAATCCCCCGTGCTACGGTCGTAAAGCTCATCAGCGTGGACCCCAAGACCGGACAGGCCATAGTGGATTTCAAGGGCCAGCCCGTCTTCACCCGGCTGGATATGTTCCGGGAAACCTACCAGAAGCCCGCCCCTTTCACGGAAATACCGGGAATCCCGGTGAAACGTGCCGTAGAGCAGGCCACGGGGCTCAACCCGGCGCAACAGCAGATAGTCACCACGGAAGCCAAAGCCCTCCGGGCGAAACTGGCGACCGAGGAAAAAGCGGCGAGGACGGCGGCTAAGTTCACCAAGGCCCAGATACTGGAAGATATCAGGGAGGACCGGAAGGACGGCGAGGCTCTACGGAAGGCGTCCATAGATTACGTGAAGATGACGGTCCCCAAGGCTTCCCAATGGAAGTTCATCCAGGCATTGACCGCGGCCACGACTAAAACCCGTCTGGCGAAGATACTCGTCCGGGCTGACGCTGAATCCGATATCGCCTACCGCAAGGGGCTTACGGAGGATATCAAGAAAGTGTCCTCCCGCGCTTTGGAGAGCATGAAAGTTGAGGTCAACTACCGGGAAGCCGTCCGTGATCTCCTGGCCGAGTTTGACCTCCAGAAGCGACGGCCCGAAACAATTCTGAAACTCAAAGCCTTGCAGGATTACATTCAGGACATGGAATCGCGGGGCCAGGAAGTCTTTCTGCCGGACGAGATGTACAAACGCCTTGAAATACTGGCGCTCCGGCCCATAGAGCAGATATCCAATGGAGAACTGGAAAACGCCCTCCGGGACCTCTACATACTGGAAGCGGTGGGTAAGGAGGCGCAGGGGCAGAAGGAACTGGCACAGGCCATAGAAAAAGGCGAGTGGGTGCGCGAAATGGTCGCTTCTGCCACCCCCATAGAGAGTCTGCCGGCGGAAGCCACCAAGGCCGGGAAAGCCTGGAATTGGGCGCAGGAAACCTATTGGGCGTTGAGCCCCATGAGCGTCATGACTGACCGCTTAGATGGCGGCAGGGGAACGCACGACGGCCCCCATGCGAAAATGAAGTCCATTATAGACGGCGACTTTTTCAAGTTCCTTAATCTCCGCGGGAGATACATACAACCCGTGTTTGAACTGGCTGAAAAGTACGGATTTGACGATACGAACATGGACCGAATAGGCATCCATGCTTTCAAGGTCCAGAAGGACGGCGTAGCAAGGGTGCTAGCGTCCATGCCTGAATTGACGGAGGAGTTTGTCGTCAACCTAAAACTAACCCCCCAGGAGATGGAGGTTTACCAGAAAATGCGGGAGGGTATGGAGGCTCTGTATCCCGAAGTAAAACGGGTTATGGGGAAGCTCTACAACAAGGAAATCGGGAAGATAGACAACTACTTCTCCATGATAACCGATTGGGACAAACTGCTCGATACGGAAGTGGCGCAGAGGATGGCGTTCACCGAGGAGGAGTTTTCCGGGTGGCGCAAGAACATCTCTGCGGGGTTCACGAAACAGAGAAAGGCGGGGGCGAAGGCTCCCATCAAAGTGAACTCCATGAAGGTGTTCGTCCAGCATATCAACGACGCCGCCTATCTGGTAGCCATGCAGGAGAACGTTAAAAAATTCTCCGAGGTTATATCAGATGAAACCTATCAGGAGGCCGTCGGTCCCATAGGGCACAAGATCATGACCGCCTGGATTGATATCATTGCCCGGCAGGGTAAGGCGGAGGGCTCCAAGAAAATCCCGCTGCTTGATACCTTGCGGGTAAATATGGGTTCCGCTACCCTGGGATTCAAACTGTCCTCTTTCCTCATCCAGTCCACGGCCTTCATGGATGCCGCCGCGATGGTAGGCGGGCAGAACGTACTGGACGGATTCTCTAAAGTCCTTTCAGATAAAGGGAAAAGGGTGTGGTTATTGGAGAACTTCCCCAAACTGCGGGAGAGGGTAGGTGACGACATAGCCTTTAAAGACCTGTCCCAGACCGAATGGTTGCGGAAGATTCAGGCCACGGGGTATATCCCCTTGAAATGGCTTGACGGAGTTGTCGCGTCCAGTACGGTTCTGGCGGCCTACAACAAGAAAGCGGCAGAGCTTGGGGCTCCGGCGGCCGGGGAAGGACCTTTGAACGAGGCGGCGGCGGAATATACGAACTTCGCCCTTGACCGGACCCAGGCCAGCCCGTTCTTCATAGATACCGGGGTGGCGTTCAATTCACCCCATTTCCTGATTGGGAACGTTTCAGTCAACAAGGCATTGCTCCAGTTCAAGCAGTTCGTCATGAATCGCTGGTTTTTCATGACCTACGATATCCCCCGGATGGAATCTACGGCGGATAAGGCGTCTGCGTATGCGTGGTTGGCGGCCGCCGGCGCCGCTGAAATGGGGATACGGGGTGTGTCTAAGGGGATTGTCCTGTCGGCTTTGAGCGCGGTGGGGCTGGGCATATCCTCTGCGGTCAAAGGTGCCGATGACGATGACGAGATGTGGAAGGACTACGCCATGACCATAATCGGGATGTGCCCGTTTCTGGATGCTCCCATATCGGCCATCAAGTACGGCTCCTACCCCGTTCCCGTAATGGACAACAGCATGAAGTTCTTTACTGGTGCGCGGGAGGCGTATGCGGGCCGGAACGGGTATAAGCGCCTCTACGGGCTCCGCCAGGCCCTCCGTGCGGCCGCTACGACCTTTGGAGTACCTGGAACGGCGCAGGTGGGCCAGATACTGTCCTACGCCTACAACCCCAAGACCCTGACCTTCCCCTATAATGAGGAGTACCGGGAACTGGTGGATGCGGGCGGGCAGAGGACCCGTGGGGAGCAGCAGAGGCTTAACGAACTCCACAAGTCCAAGGCGCAGTTCGCCGTACAAGCGAGGATTTATCGTTCTGCTATGGAACGGGGGGATACGGACATGGCGGCCAAGGCGGCTCGGAAGGCGGCAGAAGCGTTGGAGGGGTTGTGATCCGAATCCTCCTGGTCCTACTCCTTCTCCCCTGCTCTGCTCTGGCGCAGGTCTTTCCCTATGAGGTTAAAGACCCTGCCACGAACCGGAATCTACATTTTCTCTGGGAGAACGTCCTCAAACTCAAAAAGGCCACGGGGTCGTCCGGGTCGTTTATCCTCACGTCCTCTGAATTTGGGGGTGATGTATCGGGGACCTACTATAATCTGGCCGTAAAAGACAATAGCCATCTGCACAACATGACCTCCCTACAGGGGGTTCTTTCGTCCAGCACGACCGTTCCGCCCTCGCTGATAAATCTATCTACGGTCACTACTGCCTTAGCGGGAAAGT
>CAZQHM010000071.1:0-24352 GCA_964593355.1 uncultured Myxococcales bacterium | reverse complement strand
TCGTCCGCGTCCAAATAGTCCGAATCGTCCGCGTCCAAAAGGTCCGAATCGTCCGAGTCCGAAAGGTCCGAATCCCCCCCTACTCCGTCTCCCCATCAAACTCCTGCGGATTGAACACCCCCACCCGTGGTGCCCACGTAGTGCTTGGCAGCGGAGTCTTCCACAGCTCGGGATGATACATAATTCCCGTATTCAACCAATCCTGATTTGCGCTATAGATAACATGAATATCACGTTTATAAGGCATGGTCGGACTGCCGAATTGCTCAAAAATCGCATAACGGTAATCAAGCCCGCCCTTCCAAACGTCCGCACCGCCCTGAGCCGAAAAATACTTAAACCCTATTGTGCTGTAATTATAGAACCCATACTCGTGTCCCATTTCGTCAATAAACGCAATAAACACCACCGCATGCCCAGTGCCCGTGGTGCGGTTGAGGTTCAAGAAGCTGCCTGGCGTGAGCTCTTCGAAGGGGACATTGGCGCCCATGCCGAAGTGGACCAGGGCATCGGCGGTGCCCGAGCTCTGCAGGTCCGAGTTCACCCAGATGTGGGCCTTGATGTGCGTCGATTTCAGGGTCTTCCAGGACTCGATTGGCAAGAAGTCGTACACACTCTCGTCCCCAGTATCTGCTGAGTATATTTTCATTGCTTTCAAGATAACTTCCATGGCCGCAGCCACGCACATGGTTCTAGGGGGGGCCGAAGCTGGAATTACGCCGTACTTGCCGTAGGTTATGTCGTGGGTCAGGACGGCCGACCCATAGCCTTGCAGCCCGTGAATTGCATATAAATAGTCCACCGCTGCCAAAATATAGTCGTTAAAGTAGATGGAATCATACACAAACGTTGGCCGTACCGACAACTGTAGTTTATACTGTCCAGCCATGGTTCCGCCGGACACCACGGTATCAACAACCAGGAAGTAGGTGCCCGGATTGAGCTGAGCATAGACCGAGCGGTCGCCCCAGGTCAGGGTTGTGACGGGGTCCAGCGACGAGAGCAGCAGCAGGTCCACGTCGGTGCCTGCAGGCTCGGGGAACTGCAGCACGGCGCTGAGCCTTACGGGCTGAGCCACGGTGAAAGCGTAGACGTATTCGGGCCCCGAGAGGTCTCTGACTCCGGGAGCGTTGTACTGCCAAAGCCATGCCGACGTTGCATCCTGAGTATTACGTGACTCCTCCATATAGAACGGCAGTTCCAGCGGCACATCCCCGGCCCCAGAAGGCAGCAGGGGGTCTGCGGGGCTGCCTTCTCTCACGGCCATCATTTGTACTGTGAGGATGTATCCTCCGCATAGTGCTGCCTCGCCATTATTGAATGAGTCCAACACTATGTACCAGAGTCCCGGCGCCAACCTGGCCTTCACCTCCCGGTCGCTCCGCTCCACCAACTGTATCGGTTCAATGCTGCCTAATATATGCACATCTATGTCGGTTCCCGCTGGCTCAGGTGATGCAATATATGCCACAATGTCAACATAGTCGGTTATCCGCAGCGCATATACATGTTCCGGCCCCGACTCGTTTCTTGTGTTAGGGGGATAGCTGTCAATCTCCGACTGTTGAGAGTCGCAGGTGTTGCCGGCCACTCGGTGGACAGGGAGCCCGGGGTTGCTTCCGGGGATGATGTAGGGGGCGGCGATGGTGCCGAGTTGGGCGCGGCAGCGGTCGCCGGTGCCATCGGCGAGGGTATCCCACTGGTCGGGGTTCCAGGCGTCGGGGCAGTTGTCCGTGGCGTCTTCGACTCCGTCCTTATCCATGTCGGGGGTGGTGTTGACGGCATAGGGGTCTACCGCAGGCAAGTTCGGTTCGGCAACGGCCCTCTTGCCCAGGGGCTTGAGGCCCACCACGGGTCCCCCGCCGGTAGCGGGCGGCGCCACGAAGGGCACCTGGGCCCCCTGGTCGCCGCTGCCTGGTCCATCCGCCTCGCCTGCGCCCTGAGCCTCATCCTCCACCCCGGCTTTCTGTCCCGAACCGCAGCCCACCAACAGCACAACCAGGCAACAGCCCAGAAGGAGCGCACTGCCTACTTCCTTTCCCATCCTTGTGGGGCCCCATGACGCGACTGGACAAACCAGCGAGAGATCGTAGTCGCCTGCCTTCCTTGCACTCTCCCGACGAACCATCTCCACCTCGTCAGCGTGCACGACGCTTGATTATGGGCCCGGCGCCATAACGGGGGCCATGTCCGGCGCAACGGCGGGTACGCCCCACTTCGTTCCCGGCGGGTTCAACACTCCCAGTATCGTTCTTCGAGGGCGGAAATCACGATTTTTCGTTCGGTCGATAGCGCTTGACGGCTGGTGAGGGCGGGGCATGATGGCGGCGTTTTCGGGGAGCAAGTGGTGGAGGCTCGCTTTGGAACTTGGTCTTGTTGTAATAGTTTTGTTTCTTGTATTGCACCCTCTGTTGGGCATCCGGCGGTCCGATCTGAAGTCGGACATAGGCTCAATGGTGGTAGCTGACGGGCATGTCTCGCCGTTTCGGGCGGGGGCTTCGCTGCTTGCCACGATACTGGGGGCCAGTGCGGTGATGGGCACGTCGGGGCTGGCCTACACCCACGGCTGGGTAGCTCTGGCGTGGCTTTGGGCGGGCGTTCTTGGGCTTCTGCTGCTTGCCTTGTTGCTACCTCGAGTCCGTTTCGGCCATGCGATGACGTTGCCCCATCTGTTGGGCGATGCGGGGCGGCCGGTGCTGAGGAAGGTTGCAGCGGCGCTCATAGTTCCGGCGTGGTTGGGGATTGTGGCGGCGCAGTTAGCGGCGGTGCACCGAATTTGCGGCACCCTTGCCCCGGGGGCGGAGTTGCCCCTGGTGGTTCTGGCGGCGGTTACGATAGCGGCTTACGTTGCGATGTCGGGCCAGCGTGGGGTATTGCGAACGGATTGGATGCAGCTCTCTATTATTGCGGCGTTTCTGCTCTCTATTCTTGGCTATCTACTCCTTCGGGAGGCCGAGCCGGCACAACCGGTCCCGGCCATGGTTCCTATGCCGCTGGGGCGTGTAGTGGACGTAGTGTTTCTGGTGGCCTTTCCTTTCCTGGTGGGGCCGGACATGTTTTCGAGGCTTCTGTTGGTGGACGGCACCCGTGGTCGCAGGCAGGCTCTTCTCATGGCCGCCGGCGGGCTTGCCGTTTTCGCTGTGATCATCACTGCCATCGGGGTTCTGGGCCACTACGCCTTTCCGGGGCTGACGGGCGAGAAGATTCTGCTGGAGATCCCCGCTGCCTGGGGCAAATGGGCAGCGTTGCTTGCTGGTTTGGGTCTCCTTGCCACGGTGTTATCATCGGCAGACACGTGTGCGCTAAGCGCCTCGTCGATTCTGGCCATAGACCTATTGGGCCGTCAGAGCGTGACGCTGGTAAGAGTTTCGGCGGTTGCGATTACTGCCCTGGCCCTGGCCCTGGCCCTGTGGCTGGGCGGGATAATTCCATCTCTGATGTGGACCTACACCTTATACACCACGGGTCTGGCGGTACCGGCCATAGCGGCCCTATTCCTCCACCGCCCCCTGGCCCCGACCTCTCTAATACTCTCTATGGCATCAGGCGCCACGGTGGGCATCCTGGGCCTCATCTACAAATTCCCCTACTCGCTACCCCTGGCCCTGACAGCCTCCCTCTTGGCGGCCCTAACCACCAACCTCCTAACCCCCACCAAGTCCGAAAGGTCCCAATAGTCACCTAAAACAACTCATACCCAACATTCAGCATAATTCCATAAGTATCTTCCATATGATCCAAATCAAGGAATATGGCCTGAAGTCTAAGGTCGAACGAACTGATTTCGAATCCAGCGCCGATGGTCATACCGGTCCAGCTCTCATCTTTTTCGTTGTCGCTGACTCGGATAGTGCCGTTCATGAGGCCCAGTTCGGCGGCGGCATAGAGTCCCAGGGGCATAACGGGGAAGAACTTGACGCCAGCGAGGATGGGGATGACGTCGATAGCGCCCCGGTACATCTGCTTGTTTTCCATTCCATACAAATAACCAAGTCGTCCAGTAATAGATAGCAAAGGCAGCAACGAGACTTCGGCCCTGACGAGGGCGCCGATTTGTTTCCCGGTGGAGTTATTGAGGGGGTCTTGGGGGAAGACCAGGGCAGCGTCAACGCCAAGGGAGATACCCTGGGCCATTGCTGAGTTAGAAACGAGCACAACGAGGGCCACCAGGCCCAACAAAAGCGGCAGTCTGCGCATCACGGCCTCCAAGTCCAGCAACGCCCCGGATTATAGGTGCAGCGAGGTGGCGACGCAACAGTAGAAGCGCCACCGGCCGGGAGCCCCCGGCGTCCCGCCGGGGGTATCGGTGAGCTACGAAGCACCGACGGAGCCCCCGGCGTCCCGCCGGGGGTATCGGTGAACTACGAAGCGCCGACACCTCGGAGCCCCCGGCGTCCCGCCGGGGGTACCGGTGAGCTACGAAGCGCCGACACCTCGGAGCCCCCGGCGTCCCGCCGGGGGTACCGGTGAGCTACGAAGCGCCGACGGAGCCCCCGGCGTCCCGCCGGGGAATGTTGTGTTGGCGCTTGACAGCCCAGGAAGGACCTCACGGCTGTAGGAGGGTCCATCCCCGTTGATGTGGGGATGGCGATTGTGCAGTTATGCTTTTCGGTAATCCGGCAGTCGACGCGCAGCAGAGGCTCCATTTGGACGTAGCAATCTCCACTCCGGTGATTCAGACAGTGCATCTGGCTTCGCCCAGAAGGAGTCTGCGACGGACCTCGCCAAGCAGATTGTTCAGAAGACTCTCTGGAGCTGTTTCCCCCAAGTCAGCCAACAACAGGCGCACAAGTGGCTGGCCCAAGAAAGTGCCCGCAGTCGACCAGAGGTGGGCCTCCTCCATACGGGTGCGCGCCCCGTTCATCAGTTCGGGCGTAGGCTCATTGTGAGCAATGTCGTTCCGAAGCTCTCGTGCGCTCCTGAGCGTTCCATCGAGTTCTCTGAGATGGTCGCTTTTGAGGAAGTACTGTGCGATTCTCGCAGCCGGCCCGCCGTCACCATCGTACACCCAGTACCAATCTACTCCATCGACGTTATCTTTCAGCTCAAATGGTCGGGACCGATCGGCCTCCGAGCCGTCACCCCGTCTGAGGAGCTTGTCGCCCGATGGAACATCTCCACTCTTGATGCGGAAGTATCGGCGCCTCTTGGGGTCAGTGGACCGTTCAATACGCTCACCGAGCATATCCCAGAGCGCAGCCTCGAAAAATGCCACGGTACCGTGAACAGCTCTCGGGATGTCGCCGGCGCGCAATGCCAATTCGACACGCAGCGCTGCTCTCACAGCCATGCGCCGGTGGCCCAAGGCCGAAAGGGCTCCGACAGGAAGAGGTGTTTCGAACGGCAGTGAGGAGGCAAAGCAGCGTAGCCATGAGACAACCAGGACCCAGGGATGGGATTGAGCATCAAGGTGCTGCACGGCGCCCCAAGCACCGATGAGATTGCCCTTCTCTATGAGGGAGAGCGACTGTTTCCGCAAACGTATGGGCTCAAGTGGGTCGACTCTCTTCCTGGAAACCGCTTTGTCGGGTTGCCCGCTATCACGTGCTCCATCGTCAACCTCAACTTCATCTAGATCCACGCCTGGTGGTGCGTGGAGTCTCACCAACTCCTTCACAAGCACCTTTACTTCAGGCATGCCGCCGGTAGTGGCCACCACCACGCTCCTTGAGTCGTGCAAAGCGTCTCGAATCGCCTCCTCCAAGCGCCTGACAACATCACGCCGAATGATAGCGTCCAGCGGGCTATCACGGTCTTCCAGATTTCTGTCGCTCGGGCCAAGGTAGGCACACCGCCGAACCGAGGCTATCCCTTTGCTCCTGGCTCTCTTCTCCAACACTGCGCCAGCGAATCTGGGATCAGTAGGAATGTTGCGTTGGGTCTCCAGAATCAGGAGAGAATCGACTGCCTCTCCGAGGTAGGCCAGAATCGCGTCCAGCTTCGGCGTGCATATCGTCCAAGGGGCCTCCGGAAACTCCCTGATGGAAAGGCCACGCAGGTCTGGTGAGTCCACCAGTACCCAGGAATCAGGCTGGGCCTGCATGCGATCATGAAGAGCGCCCACCTGGCCCTTTTCGAACTCGCGCTTCACGTCCCGCTCAGCGAACTGCACATCCGTCTGACCGCAAGTCATAATGAGCACTGTTTGTGCCATTGGATTGTCCCCTCACTTGTAGCGGCGTTTGCGTGAGTGCTCTGAACGCAAAAGCGTGTGAAATGTGTGTATGTTCTCGTTTCCTCTATGGTCTCTGGCGGTCGGGTAGCCTGCCGCGTCCGGGTGTTTACGGCGATGGATGGCAAGCCACTCGACCTGAGTAGAGGTCTTCCGATGATTCGTCGCTACCCAAGTTGCGAGGTCGACCTGTGATTTCAGAGACGGTGCGTCGGCAGCTTCGTCAAGCAGCAGTAGTTCCTTGGCCGTGATGTTCACTGAGCCCCATCCCAGAGGACGCGCATAGCCCAGCTTCGAGCAGTAGCGGTCGGCAGCGGTGGCACCCAGCAGGCTTCTGAATTGGTCGGGGCAGAGGGCAACGACTAGTGCCGCCAATTCCGCCGCCTCAAGGTCTCGGAAGCGCACCGTGAAGCGGAACCGTCGCCCCGGCATCGACGCATCCATAGCGAGCGTGCTACGATCGTTGCGCCGATTGTCCGTTGAGTCATCGCTTGCTGGCCCAGGTGCGAGTGGTTGGCCGTCTTGACGGTATGCGTCTTTGCGATCCAGGTAGAACTTGCGGCCTGCCAATTCACCGGGTGCATCGTAGCCTGCAGCGTCTCCGTAGGTTACGAGCTGAGCTCTATCCGTTGGCCTAGGATTCGGGTGGAATGGCTGTTTCAGGTAGAACTCCACAGCACTGGGGCGGGGCAGGCCAAGCTCCTTTAAGAATGTCTGCCTCAGGAAGCGCTGCTCGTCCGAATCGTCCTCTGCAACCACTTCGAGCCCCGAATTGACGAAGAGACGTCCCATTAGCTGAGTGTGGTCGCCCTCGCCGATTCCTATGCGGACCTCGTTGTCACTGGTGTAACCGAGGAGCCGCCGCACGGCCGAGAGTTCCATCGGGGCACCGCTAGCATCCACTCTTCTCTCATTCTCGAGTGGGAAGAGGCCACGCCGTTCCAACTTGGGTGCGTCAGCGTCCCTTCGCACTGAATCGGTGTACGCCCAGCGATAGTAGTAGTGCCAGCCCAGCGAGACGATACACTTCTTCTCGGTGTCCCACTCGACCCATATGTAATCTCCCGGCTGGAAGACCTCATCCCTGGCCGCCGTCAGGATACGTGCTCTGGCTTCCTCGCTTGTCATCTCCTTTGGCACATCAGGGTGCCTCCGCTCAGAAAAGTGCCCGTGAACCGTGTCGACCAGATGACGGACTGTCGCAAGATAGCCGGCCCGAACTGCAGGCGGCACGTCCGCCAACTCTGTGGTCGACACCCTAAGGACCTTCAAAGAGTAGTGCACATCTCGCTTCGAGTTGAGCTTCTGTCCGGCACCCTGCCCACCTCGATAGCGTGAACCGCCCGCCTGGTCGAACCGGTAGTCGAACTCGTTCGTTCGCTTGTTGTATCGGAGATTATCAGGGAATAGCTCTAGACGTGTCGGCACTCGAGCTTGACCTTCGTCGACTATCGGCTTCAGCTCGATGTGTCCTTCCAGCACACGCGCAAGTCGAGGTACCAGGAAGCGGTTCGGAGCCTCCGGGGGGTACATGGCGTTCGGGCGGTACGAATATGAGCGCTCAGCCACCCGCTCCATCGGAGCACCGAGGAGCGCTCCCAGTTCGTGCCGAAGCAGCCCCTTCAGTGAGTCGCCTGGAATGACCACCGGTCTCTTCCCCCACGGTGCGCGTAGCGGGCAAAGCACCGACTTCTTCTGGGCCAGCTCTGTACCGGCCAGACGATCAGGCACTGGCCACTCAACGCTTACGTCGCCGACCTGCCCACGCTCCCAGCCGACAAGGAGCGGAGTAAGTGTCTCCAACTCAAAGCGAACTTCGCCGGAGAGCCCGTCCCGGGCGCTCGTTCCATCGTGCCAGACCGGCTTCGCACCGGTTAGCTCCGCAGGAAGCGCCACGAAGCCATAAGGCTTCCCGGGGAGGGGTCGCCGGTCCACATTCACGGTACCCTGCTGACCTTGCGGTTGAGTTTGCCGCCACTGCTGAGTTCGCCCAGCCGTCGGGGCACCGCCCTGCTCATGTCGACCGCCCGATTTTCTAGGCTCCGCTGATGGGCCCGATGGGGCCAGTTCATCCGCCGTATCGCCGCCCTCGATGACTTCGAGTCCTGCATGTTGAAGCTTCTGGCTGGCCTGATCGATGTGAGCCTTCTTGGATGCTAGAATTATGAACTCCGTAGCGACGACGGTGCGAACGATATCGAGGTGAGGCATGCCGAGAAGGTTGCTTTTGAGCCTATTCAGCTCAGCTGTATCACGCTGCTTGCCATCGAGCGTACGGACACGAATCCGGTGCTGCTTGTCGTCTCTACCTGGCATTAGCGCACCTCCCTTGCAATCGTGAATCCGAGGATATCACCGTCTACGTGCCACTCCCGTAGGAGTACGTTGCCCTGACCAGTCTCGGCCGATCCGAAACGGCGGAAAGCGTGCAGCCTTGCCGGCGTGTGGAGCACTGTGGCCCGCATCGTCTTGTCAGAGTTGGCATCGAGTTCCTCAATCAGTGCGAACCGGTTGCCCCTAGATGTTCGGGCAGCGCGCCAGACCGCCCGCTGAGCGAAGAAAGCAATCTCGTCGACATGGAGCTGCGCCTCCTCGGCAGGCCAGGAGGTGCCGAACGTTGTAGGAGGCTTACTCAGTCCAATGTCAATGGTCGGCTCGCACCACCAGGCAACCAACGTCTCTCCAAGCGCCGCCTTAGCAAGCTTCGACGCCAAGCCCAGCGTCAGGGGCTCAGCCAGCTCCCCCGTCTCGGTTCGCACCAACGCCTCGCTGTTGCAGGGTGGTTCTATGAGGCTGGGCGTCGAACGACCTGGGTCTGCGACCGATTGTGGAAGCCCCGTCGGTCCCTCATGTGTCCGGACCGCAATGACATCATCGTTGACCCACGGCTTGGCCTCCCAGCGTCCGAAGCTGGCCCCCCGTGTCTTGTGACCACCGATTGGAAGATGGCCAAGGGCTCCAAGTGCAACCTGACGATAGACAACTGTCACAAGCTCTTCGACCTCAGAAACATCACCGCCTTCCACGACAATGCGGACGGGGAAAGTGCCCCGAAGAAGCCGGACAGCGTCCCGCTTGGCACTGCCGTACGATCCAGCGGAGAACTCGTCCTCGGCGTGCATGTGCAATTTCGCCGCAGCCCATTCTCCCTCGGCGCATGCGTCGCGGATCAGAATGCGGCTGCTCTTTCCGACAGTACCAAATGCCTTCCCTGCAGCATCGTCTGGCCCCACATCGCCCTGCACCTCGTGTGGGTCCTGGATGTCACAACCCTCAGCGCGCTTCATCCGCGAATAGGCATGCCGCAACGGCCCGCGCATACTTGCCCCCGGCAGTAGCGGCCTCCCTCTCTCCATCAACAGCGAACGGTCGGTGCTGAAGCTGTCGGGCGTACCCCGTGCCATCGCCCAGGCTGGCTTTGCCCAATGACCGCCGCCAGTCGCTTGTGACGTTCGCTCGGTTTCGTGTGAGCCCACTGTGAACATGTCGACGCCCCAGGCGGCCTCACTGGGCTCGGGCCTGTACTCACCAAACGAAACGTTGACGTCAAGCGTTCGGAAACACCATGAGCGTGTCGGGCCGACAACGGGTACCGTTTCCAGAGGTGACGGTAGGGTCACCCGGCCTGTCTTGACCCAGGCTTCATAGGCGTCTGCATTGAAACGATACGCCCTCAACGACTCCAAATGGCACCACCCGAGTCCACGCGCTGCACCGCCACCTAGCCAGCAGCGTCCCTTGGCCCAATGCTCCGCCAGCACGTATCCGAGAATGCCCTCGGCTTCGCTGAATTCCTCGTCATCGAGTGTATGTGAGCGGTCTACCCGGAAGCTCAGCTCCCACCTCGTGCCAGCCGGGATTACCTCGCGCTGGTACAGCACGCCGCCCGCACGCGCTCCGGTCCGCTGGCGAATTCCTACCCCGGTACGGACTTGAGGTTCACCGCCCGTCCTGGCATCGGCGAATTCCCAGGCCGAACGCCGAAGAGCGCTCTCCCCAACATCCGCAGAGATGCAGCGAGGCAGAGATTGGAAGAAGCGCTTGGCCATTGCTACCGCCGCCCCTTTTAGGCCTCTCCCCGGCAACGTGGGTACCCCGTCAACAATTGCGAAAGGCTGATCGGCGCTGGCCTCCCGGTCGAGCCCCGACACTGAGAGTGCGGAGTCCTGCACAAGGGTTGCCGTGAACAGTGTCAGCTTTGTGTGCATTAGGTCTCCTTCAGTTTCGAGCGCAGATCTGCACGCAACCATCGAACGAAGTAACGCGCATAAAGACTTCGCTGCTGCGGCAGAATTGCTCCGTCGTTGAGCTTCTTGAGTATTGCCCTAGCGTCTTCTTGCCGCCAACTGTTACCACCCGCTGTCGTTGGTTCAAGACGGCTTGAAATGGCGGTAGGACAGCATCCTTCCAAATCACCCACAAGATCGAGCCACTGAGATAGACTGGGTTTCGGCGCGCTGCCACGACCCAACGATGCCAATGTCTTATGGTCCTGGAGCCACTTGCCAGTCTTGGCAGCTATGGTCTCCTCAGATATGTCGGGAGGCGACGTCAGCGTCACCGGTTCGCCCACCCGGCCTGCCACGCCGGGCAACACAGCATCAATACGAAAGCGCCCGAAACCCTCATGTGTGCGCTCGCCCAGCCAATGTTGGCTGGCCGCCCGCTGAGCGAGCTTCGCAGCGCCAACGCCAGAAATCTTGAACACCGACCCACGTCTGATCGCTGCGGCTGGCATGCGCCACAGGCGCGAAGTGCCGTTGAAGCCGTGAACCATCACACTATCCTGACGGGATTGTTCTAGGATGATGGCCGCACCTAGCAGTTCTTCGAGTGAGTCGGCGTCTAGCGCAGTGCGCCATCGCAAGTGCTCGTCCCGGACCATTAGATCCGAGGTTAACGTTAGCAGCACCGAATTGGCAGTATTCACGGGTGTGGCAGCTTCCAACCACTCAATCTGCGTAACCTCGACAGGGGCCCCTGCTCGCCCCACCCGCAGCCAGCGGCTACCCCGGAGCACGGGCAGAAGCTGCTCGGCAATCCTTTTCAGGTCGCCCGCTTCACCGGAAAGCTCGGCAAGGAACAGAGTCCCCTCCACGATCTGCTCAATGGCGAAGAGCGATGGGTCGATTTGCGACGGGTCTGGTCTACCGTTGCGCAAACGCACTCGTCGGGCAGGTCGATAGGTTGTCCACTCGTCGTTCGCACTCTCCCGAAACAGGAATAGGTCGTCGTCGGGACGCTTCAGCTTGGGCTTGTCATCTCCCTGTGTCCATGCATCGAGCCGTCTGGTTGGAACGATTGGCTGTGCCCACCAAGGCAGTTCTCCTGCTGAGCCAGGCGCCTTCTCGCTTTGGAGGGTCAGCGGTGCGGGCAACACCTCGGCGGCGTTAAGTCTGGCCGGCTCACGCGGCAGCGGGAGAGCGTCGCTGACCGAGACCTTGCCGCCGGTCAGGAGGCGGGCCTCATCACCCTGGCCCTCCCCTATCAGCCATGCAGCAAGTGCACCGAGGAGGGTGCGTCCGGGCAGGTAGGCCAGGCTGGGGACAAGGTTGTCCGGGGTCGCCGTCGCCGTGATGCAGACCGGATCCCGGCTGTTCAATAGCAGCAGAAGGCGGCCGGTAGGTTCACCAATGTCCATCGTTGAGTCGGGCACATCGGAGAGAGATAGCCTGACGCGACCCGCCCCGGTAGACCGACCACTACCGAGAGCATCTACCTCCTGGACCAGCCTGACGAAAGCGCCGACCTGGCCCACAGGTAGTTCCACTTCACCGAACAGCTTGGTTCCCCGCGGCACGTATTCGATGACCCTGAGCGTATCGTCCTTCGGCGCACTATTGTCGAACGCAGTGCGGGCGGTCGATCGCCAGATGTGACTCGCTGGATCATCAGTGGTATACAGCGAAGTGAAGATGGCTCGCTGCCGCTCGCCGCCGGCACGGCCGAAAAGAAGCGCCGCCTCGCTTTCCCCATGAAGCCGCCTGGCCGCATCACGCAAGACCCCCTCGATATGTGAGGCCCAGATTACGGGTCGGTGATGCCGGTCACGAGCCACCAGCGCATCGATGCCCCCGCCGCCCGAGCCTGAGCCAAGGTGCGCGTCTGAAAGGAGTTCTGCTTGGAGCCGCTTGCGAATCCACTGCTCAGCCATTGGGGGCCTCCTCTACTCCTTGGCCCGGGTCCGGAGTGCGGCCGAGGCGGGCTATCTCGGATATCTCAACCAAGTCGAGCAACGACGTGATGTGCGTCTTGCCGACGGAGCGCCACAGATCGGTCACGCCTGCATCCTTGAGTGGCAACTCCGCACCCTTGGGAAGCTCTTGGAACGCAAGTTCAGACAGCTGCCGACCACGGGGGAGTTGGTCAATCAGGTACCGAAGCGGTGAACGAGGTGCGGCGCCTAACTTCAGTGCCCCGTCAACAAGGCCTTGAAGGGAATCGAGTCCCTGGCCCAGCACATCCACAGGCCGCTGCGAGAGCACCCGGAGGTTGTCGCCGCTGCCGCGAAGCCAGTCGCGCATGCGGGCCTCTACCGGGTCATCAGCCCAGGCACTGCTGAAGACCGCCCAATCAACAACGGAACGCTTGTTGCGATCGGCTCTGAACCCACGAAACCGGCGCTTTGCCGAGCCGGTGAGCTGTTCGGCAACCTCGTGCAGACGATGTATTGGGACAGTATGCTTTGCGATCACTACGCCAACACCAAGCGTGAGCTTGAAGCCGGTCCTCTCCTGCTGGAGCGATTCCAGCTCTTTGCACAGGCTCACCACGAACGGCAGCGCGACCTCCGCCCTGCTCAGCAGGAGGAGGTCGTCGCCACCCAGCATCAGCGGAATGAGAGGTGCCTTGCCACCATCGGGACAGTGCGAATCTATGGCCATCTTGACTGCCCGTCGGAGCAACACACGGTTTCTGTGGAAGAACTCCGCACGCTCGCTATCCCCTTTGCCCGCACCGCTGCCCACGCCATTACCGTCGGCGTGGATAATCGCCAAGTACCGTTCCCCCACCAACGCTTTGAGTTCCGTGGCTCGCTCGCACTTCCCAAGCTTGGTCGTCCCACCAAGTAGGCTAGCGATATCGACAGCCAAGCCGTTTCGGGTTCGCGACGCCGCTGCGTGCCTCTGCTCCACGTCGAGTGACACGTAGGCCTTATCCTCGCCCTGGCTCACGATTGCCGAAGCCAGCCCGCGCCCACTCCACTCGCACGGAGCTAGCACGGGCAGTTCTCTCGGGAGGAGAACCCCTCCTATCTTCCGCTCCTCATTGTCGATGGTGACTCGAAACGGAATACCGGGCAGCTTTGAGCGGATCAGGTCCGCTGCGGCGTCGGCAAACGCCACGGCGCCACCACTGAACTGCGCCTCGAAATGGCCGCCGTCCCGAGAGATGATACCGTCTCTGGCATCTGCGGCGGGATCGTCGTACTCGCTCAGCGGATCGTCTGGGTCTGCCGCAGGGAATGCCTCATGGATGGGGGCAAGCGTCCACCCGCTCTCCTGCCTGCGGGCCAGTTCGGGCAGTGCAATTCGCAATGTCTCCCCGATCATAGCGTTGGCACCGACCATCGCCCGTAGGCGAGGTACAGCGAAGAGCCACGTTTGGACGCGCTGCAGCTCGATGTGGACTCGGTTGACGTTGCTCATACTATTTCTCCCCCTCACACATGCCTCGAAATCGCCAGCGCCAATAGGCCGCCGGCACGTCCTCCAGACCAATTCCTTGCTTCTACTGCATATTTGAGCTTGCCGTCAATAGTTGTTCCATACGGGCCCGCCACCAGTCCAATCAACTGCTCGGCAACGCTCCTGCGCTGATATTTCGTGCTCACAAGAGACCTGATGCGGGACAACCTCCCCAACCCCTCCGCACTATCCAACTCGAACGCTGAAAAAAATCCGTTGGGGGGCGGGGGGTAGGACCGCATTTGACCCACCCCACCCCGTATTCTGCGCTCCATTGGCGGGGAGAGATTGGCCTGTCTGCGAGGCCTTTCGATGATTTCGCCGATGCCGCTGGATGGCGATGTTAGAGCATGTTGATTTTTTCGTTGACGGAGGAAGCAGGGGCGCTAGGTTACAATGGCTGAATATGGTTAGTGAACGCGTGGTGGTCAGAATTTCCAGGAGATGAGACGGTCACGCGATTGGATAGACGCCAAACAAGCTGATTGGAGTTGACGATGCCGGATTATGCCAGCTATTTCAGGGAGTTGACGGGTCATGAACCTCATTGGTGGCAATCCTCGCTGGGGGCATCCACCAGTGTTGCCAGCAGGTTAATCAGAATTCCTACGGGGTTCGGAAAGACCGTTGGGGTAGCCTCGGCCTGGCTCTACCACCGTCTGGAAAGGAACGATGCCGCCTGGCCCAACAGGCTGGTCTGGTGCCTTCCCATGAGGACGCTGGTTGAGCAGACTGCGGACGAACTTCGACGCCTTTCGGGGCGGTACGGGGTCGAGGTCCACGTCTTGATGGGTGGCATCGAGAGCGAAGAGTGGGACCTTCATCCCGATCGACCCGCCATCCTCGTGGGCACCCAGGACATGCTCATCTCAGCTGCCCTCAACCGGGGCTACTCGGCCTCACGGGCCCGCTGGCCGCTGCAGTTCGGCCTGCTGAACCAAGATGCGCTCTGGGTAATGGATGAGGTCCAGCTGATGGACGTCGGGCTGGCAACATCGGCCCAACTCCAAGCCA
The DNA here is from genome assembly GCA_964593355.1 of uncultured Myxococcales bacterium. Lineage (GTDB taxonomy): Bacteria > Myxococcota_A > UBA9042 > CAIXZC01 > CAIXZC01 > CAYTWV01. The sequence continues at coordinate 9,478 of CAZQHM010000071.1, read as the reverse complement.
TTCGAGAGCAACATTCTTTGCAATCGCTACGCCCCTGCGTGACCTGGTGGATGAGCGCCACGCTGCAGCCGTCGTGGCTTCGCAGCGTCGATACTGCAGCGCTGCTGGAGTCACTCTCTTCGGAGCTTGTCCAGATTCCTCAGGAGTTGCAGCAAGGGCATTTCTGGGATGTGGAGAAGCCCGTGACCGTGGTAGCCGTGGATGGCGCCAAGGCTATCGCCGAGCAGGTACTGCGGGCCCACGAAGAGTCGGCGCCCACAGAGTATGGGCGAATAACGCTTGTGGTGCTCAACACCGTGAAGATGGCCAACGAGGTTCACAAGATCGTTCAGAAGGCGCTCTTGAGATCCACGGTGGACGTGCGCCTTGTCCACAGCCGCTTCCGTGGGATCGAACGCCAAACCTGGCGCTCAGAGTTTCTGGCCAGGGAGAACTGCACCCCCTCCATCGACCGCATCATCATTGCAACACAGGTGGTCGAAGCCGGCGTTGACATCTCGGCAACATCGCTCATTACAGAGCTGGCCCCCTGGCCCAGCCTCGTCCAGCGATTCGGCCGTGCTGCCCGATACGGCGGAACAGCAAACATCACGATCGTCGACCAGCAGTTCGTTGACGATAAGAAGGCCGCACCCTACACCGCCGACGCTTTGGAGGCAGCACGGGGGGCGCTGACGCAACTGGGCAACGGCGGAATCGCCGGACTGGAGAACCTGGAGAGAGAGCTGGACCCCACGTCGCTCGAGGGGCTCTACCCCTACGATCCGATGCACCTGCTCCTTCATCGGGAGTTGCTGGAACTGGTCGACACCAGCACCGACCTCTCAGGGGCCGATGTGGATATCAGCCGCTTCATTCGCAGCGGCGATGAGCGTGACTTCAGGGTATTCTGGCGAGAACTCCCCAAAAACCACGTTCCCGATGCAACCATCGCCCCCTCCCGTGAGGAACTCTGCGCAGTGCCCATCGGCGAAGGAGGCAAATGGGTGCAAGAACTCCTGGCCGACCGCCTTGCCTGGGTCTGGGACTACCTCGACGGCAAGTGGATTCCATGCACAAGAGACTCCATCTACCCCGGACAGACCGTCCTGGTCGACAGCCGCTGCGGAGGCTACTCAACCCTCAAAGGGTGGACCGGCAAGAAAGATGATACCGTGGCCCCCGTCCAGCAGAAGCCCAGACACAGAGACCAGATAGCCGACAGCGCACACGAGAGCGACGACCTCTCCGTTTGCCCCTGGCAGACAATCGCTGACCATGGCGCACACGTTGCCGCACACTGGCAGGCACTTTCGATGTCCGTTCAACTGGACGAAAAGCTCACCAGAATCGGTGACATCGCCGCCCGATGGCACGACGTCGGCAAGGCCCATAAAGCCTTCGTCGCTTGTATCAACCCCGATGCCCAGGGCCACCCGGGGCGATTCGACCTGGCCAAAGCCCCCGATGAGGCGTGGAAACCCAAGAACGACCGAACCCGGTACACCGTGTCCGAATCGGACCGGCGCCCGGGATTCCGACACGAACTGGCAAGCACCCTCGCCATGTTCTGGGCCCTGGCACAAGCCGCACCCGAACATGAGGCGCTTGTGTCCGAAGTGGCGGCCCTCCTGCGAAACGGCTCAGGCTCGCCTTGCCCAGATGGCGAGGCCGCAGCGCCAACCCCCGCCGCACTGGAACTGGCCACACTGGACGCCCCCTCCTTCAACCTCGCCGCCTACCTGGCCGCGTCACACCACGGCAAGATGCGGCTGGCCTGGAACGCTACCCCCATGGACCAGAAGGTCGTTAGAGCCGACGATGGAACAATCCCCGTTGCCGGCGTTCGTGAAGGCGATACCATCGAAGAAGTTGATATCGCTCTCTCCAACCACGGAACATCACAACTTCGGAACATCAGACTCACTCTTGAACCGGCCACCATGGGCTTTTCACCCGTGACCGGCGCCTCGTGGGCCCACCGCTGCGACCAATTGCTCAAGGAACACGGTCCCTTCGCTCTCTGCTTCCTGGAGGGGCTTCTCAGAGTGGCCGACATCCGGGCATCACGAGGAATCCCGGCCCCCGACTTGCAGAAGCTCAGTAACAACTCTGGCAGTGAGGTGTAACATGCATCTACATCACTTGACCGGCTGCTCCCCGCAACCCCTTGCTCACTACCTCAAAGGGCTCGGTATCATCAGGCTTGTGGCCGAACAGGCCGACCCCGATGCCTGCGCCTGGTGGCAAGACGAACAGATGATGCTCGCTACTGCCCTGGACAAAGAGCAGCTCATCAGCTTCTTCCTGAACGACTACAAACCCTCGGCCATCATCGCACCCTGGAACAAGGGTTCCGGATTCGTCTTCGCCCAGGCAAACCCCACCCTCGACGTGATTCGAAACTCACAGTCTGTTAGGTTCTCCGAGTTCAAGGCCGCCATTGAGCTTGCCTTCCAGCAGACGTCGGAACTGGCCAAGGCTGATGACGCAATTCGCGTCATCAAGGGCGAATCGAAGATAGGCCCCGATGGCCGGCGCCTGACGAAAACCGAGGCAGAGGCCATAAGAGAGTCCCCGGCTTACAAGGCGCGGCTCCGAGCCGCTGAGGCGAAGTTCAAGGCCCTGAAGGAGAACGACATACCTGCTATGCGGAGGTCCTGGAGAGGGTCGCACCTCAACTGGTTCGATTCGGCCATGTCCCTGGGCCCCGATGGCAAGATCGACAGGCCATCCATCCTGGGAAGCGGCGGCAACGACGGAAAGAACGACTTCACGAAACAGTACATGGAGTCCCTGGGCAAGCTGATGGAACTCTCCTCGCCCGAGGCAGCGCCACTGCCACAAGCAACGCCGTGGCTTGAGACTTCTCTTTTCGAGAAGAACTCCACCAACTCTGTAACCGACCTGCCCGTGGGTCAGTTCCTGCCTGGGCAAGCCGGCGGTGCCAACATGACCGCCGGCTTCGATGCCAACGCCGGCGCCAATCCCTGGGACTATGTATTAATGATAGAGGGAAGCCTGGTGCTCCTTCCCACCATCACCAAGAAGGCCTCGTCACGCCAGGCGTTCCTCGCCGCGCCCTTCGCTGTCAGAGGTCAATCAACAGGCTACGCATCAGCATCGGCCCCCGAAGGCAGTGAGCGTGGCGAACAGTGGATGCCACTCTGGAGCAACCCCGCTACCCTTCAAGAAATCCGAGCGCTCTTCGGTGCAGGGCGTGTGCAGTTGGGCCGCGGAAGCGCAGGACGCTCCGTGGACTTCGCAAGAGCCGTCGCCCGCCTGGGAACCGCCCGCGGGGTATCCCAGTTCCAGCGTTTCGGCTACCTGGAACGCAACGGCCAATCAAACCTGGCAATCCCCCTGGGACGCTGGCAGGTTGTCGCACAGCCCAACCAGGAACTGCTGGACGACCTGGACCGATTCGGCTGGATTGATGCCGTTCGACGCGCTGCCTCGGACAAGAACGCCCCCAAATCCTTCACCACTGCAACCATGGTCCTCGACGAAGCCATCATGGCAGTCTGCAGCCACGGCAACGAGCCCGACCGCTGGCAGAACCTCCTCATGGCCCTCGCCGAACTCGAGGCCCAAATGCTCTCCTCGGGGAAGTTCACCAAAGATAAGAACCTCCGCCCCATCCCCGCCCTCTCCCAAGGGTGGGCTCGGGCCGCAGACAACGGCTCCCCTGAGTACCGCCTCGCTCTGGCTCTGGCAGCACAATCGGTTGATGGCAGAGGGCATAACCCCGTTCGTATGCACTGGCTGCCACTGGATGGCTTCCGCTTCGCCCAAGATGCTTCCGGTCTCAGGAAAGAGCCCGCCGTAGTCTGCTTCGGCGCATCGCTGGAAGATGACCTTACCTCCCTCGTGCAACGACGCCTCGTCATGGCCACTAGAGGTGCCGGCGCACTGCTGCCTTTGCAGGCCCCCGACCAGTGCACGGCCAGGCTCAGCGACATCCGAACCTTCCTGGCCTATGGCCTCGACGACAGGAGAGTACTCAGCCTCGCTCGGTCGCTGATGGCCCTGGAGCGCCCACAGCGGCCACACTCAACTCCAGGCCAAAACGCCGACCTGCACGAACTGGCACTCTTCGCCCTCTTCAGGCTGGTCTGCCTGCCTTGGAAACTGCCCCGGGGTAGTGGCGAAGTTCATGTCAGATGCGACCCCGCCATTGTCTCGAGGCTGGCCGCAGGCGACCTGGCAACGGCCGGGCAGATGGCCATCGCCAGACTCTCCGCTTCGGGGCTTCGGCCCAAGATCCGACACGTCGTCGGCTCGCCGCAACTGGCAAGGCGGTTGGCCTCGGCTCTCGCATTTCCAATTTCTGGTTACTCCGCAACGTTGCTTGCGGAATGTTTGCTTAAGACGTCCGATGATAACTAACAAAGGAGACCTAGAATGAGCAATGTCATGAAGAAACTGGAAGGAACCAACAAGCTGCTGTTCGCTATCCCCCTCAAGCCGGTCCAGGGGCACCGTTTTCAGCCCACGGGATTCCCAAGCCTCGGTGCTGCCACATTCCAGACCAAGGAGGGGATGGGCCTGCTTGTGGAGAGCCCCCAGAGCATGGCCAACAGGCTGGAGGCCGCATGCTGGGACGAGGCCTCAGCGGAATTGCTGCCTGCGCTGAAAGGCCTGAGCTACATTCGGGTTGAGCGCACGGGGAAGGATGGAAAACGGAGTTACTTCACCAGTTCCATTACTGAGGCCCACCGCCTCAACAGCCCGTACCTCCTTGAAGGTAAGGACAAGAGCTTCTTCAACGAGTTGAAGGAGGCCCTTGGCGGGTTGGAGAGCGGCCCCATCGATCGACGGGCCCTGGCGCAGACCCTCCTCAAGTACGACGTCAACTGCCTGCTCCACGGCATCTTCCTGGCCAAGAAGGAGCTTGCCGGCGGCAGGCTTCGTATTGCCCGCGCCATTTCCGCCTTTATCGAGGCCGATGAGGTGAAGCAGGCCATCTCCGGCGGCGTGAAGAACGACCATGTCAACCCATCGGGCTCAACCAAAGAGGGCTTCGGCAACGTTCCTTTCTCCAGGGAGGAGTTCACGGCGGGACGCATAACCCTCTACGTCAACATCGACCTGGGCCAGATTCGTGGCTTCGGTCTTGGCCAGGATGTGGAGGAACTGCTCGTAGTCCTCGCACTCTTCAAGCTGCGTGCCCTGGTTGATGGCAGCTTGCGCCTTCGAACGGCTTGTGACTTGGAGGTGGCTGTTGAGACTGTAGAGACGGCCAGGCCCGTGGGATTCGTTCTTCCTGATCTGGCGGAGCTGGAGGTTGCAGTCAAGAGCGCCATCGAGGCATGCAAAGACCGCATGAAGGTGACTACGGTTGAGTTTAATGATGAACTCAAGAAAGGAAGCGACAAAGAAGAATCAGAAAAGGGCGAGGATGAAGGCAGCAATTAACAGACTGCGGAGTTAAGATATGGCAACTACCCTCATACTCTCGTTCCCGGGGGGCCGGTATCACGCCACCCCCTGGGGACATCACGTCAACGAGGGCTTGGTAGAGTGGCCACCGAGCCCTTGGAGAATACTCCGAGCCCTGATTTCCGTGGGCTATACGAAGCTGCACGCCCCTGACCCGCTGCCTTTGGACCACCCTCTGCGCCGGACGGTGCTGGCGCTGGCAGAAGAGCTTCCGACCTACACCATTCCCAAGTCCAGCCCGGCGACGCACTCCCGCCACTACATGCCCCTGGCCAGCGGCAAGACCACACTGGTAATGGATGCGTGCGCCAAGCCCGGCGGACTTCTGGCTGTCTCTTGGAGCGTGGACCTTGAGGACGAGCTTCGGGAGTATCTCTCGCAGTTGGCTTCTCAGTTATCTTATGTGGGCAGGGCCGAGAGTTGGGTTGAAGCCCGGCTGCTGGCGCCTGGAGAACCGGTGCCCCACGGGCTGCCTGTGGTTCCGCACGCATCGATGACGCCACCTCCAAGAGGCACGGAACAGATTGCGATGCTTGCACCCGTGGCATCCGCCGACTATGACGCATGGATCGCTGAGCAGATAGCCGTAGCGTTGGAGCAACTTCCCGAACTGCCCGAGGGGAAGAAGCCCACCAAGAAGGCGCTGCAAGAGCGAGAGCGGGCCGTAGCACCCTACCCTCCAGACCTCTTCGATGCCATGCAGAGCACTACGCCTTGGCTCCAAAAGCATGGTTGGGCGCTGCCTCCCGGCACAAGGAAGGTCATCTACAACAGACACATCTCGGCGCTGGACACAGCGAACCCCAGAGTGCGCTCGAAGCCGCTGCCTCACAGCACAGCCCAAGCTGTGCTCCTGGCGCTGGCTTCATCCAACACCGACAGCGATGTTCTGCCCACGCTTTCACGCTGCCTGCCCCAGGCCGAGCTGCTCCATCGGGCTCTTGTGGCAAGGGCCGGCAGGGGAGAACGTTTCGATTCTCCGTGCCTCACCGGCAGGGAGCGTGACGGTACTCTCTGCACGGGCCATCAGCATCTGCACATCCTGCCGGTCAGCCTGGATCAGCCGGGGCACCTGGACCACTTCCTCCTTTGGGCCCCTATGGGCATCGACCCCATCTCTATGGAAGCTATCTACAGCATCCGGCAGACGTGGACCAAGGGTGACGAAGATGGTCTGTACGTCACGGTGGTGGGCACGGGAGCCATTGGCGACTTTGCTTCGCTTCTGGGCCCGGGTGACAACCAAAGTCCGCTGCTGGGCGTGTCGGCGGAGTGGACCAGCCTGACCCCCTTTGTTCCTCCTCGGTTCATGAAGAAGAACCGGAACAGCCTGGCGCACCAGATAGCAGCGGAGTTAGCCTGCCGGGGGCTTCCCGAGCCGACGGAGGTAGAGATTCTCGACCGAGAGGTCATGGCCGAGCGACGCTTCCACAGGTTCGTGCGAACCAGGCGTGAACCGGCGCCGCAGCCACCTCAGAACGTCGGCCTGGCTATTACGATCAGGTTTGCTGTACCCGTAGAAGGGCCAATTGCCTTGGGATACGCCAGCCACTTTGGCCTGGGACTCTTCGGACCCGTATTCAGGAGGTAGCAGCATGGATACTCCCCTCACCACCATGGACGGCGGGCCTCTGGACCTGCTGCCTGCACGTTTTCTGAACGAGTATGTTTATTGCCCAAGACTTTGCTACATAGAGTGGGTTGAAGGCGATTTCGTAGACAATGAACATACCGTACAGGGACGTACAGTACACAAAGCAACAGATGCCCCGGGCAAGACGGCGCCCCTTTCCGACGGCTCCGAAGTCGTGGAAGAGGTGGTTCACACGCGGTCAGTGCTGATGTCATCGGCTGAAAAGGGGCTGATCTGCAAGATTGACCTGGTGGAGGGGGAAGGCAACAACGCCATCCCCGTGGACTACAAGAAGGGGCAGGTGCCCACCTGCCCCGGCGAGGTCTGGGACGCAGACGCCGTACAACTCTGCGCCCAGGCCATGATCCTCGAGGACAACGGACTTGTTGTACCTCACGCTGTAGTTTATTACGCTGGCAGCAAGAAGCGAGTAGAACTGCCTATTACCGAGGAGCTTCGCACCAAGACCATGGAAGCGGCAGCGGGCATGCGGTCCATGCGTGATGCTGCCACGCTTCCACCGCCTCTGAATGGCAGCCGGAAGTGCGACGGCTGCTCACTTGCCCCCATATGCCTCCCTGACGAAGTCGTGCTGCTGAGAGAGCTTGCCCTTATGGAGCAAGAGAGGCTCAAGCGGAAGGAGGCAGCCAAACCCGACGACCGTGAACCACTGGAAGAGTCTGTGGCGGAACCCTACCGGGAGAGGGTACGCCGACTCTATCCCCCCCGGGACGACCAGTTGCCGCTCCATGTCCAGCAGCAGGGAGCCTATGTCGGCAAGTCCGATGAGAATCTGGTAGTCTCGCTCAAGGGTCAGAAAATCGCCGAGTCTCATCTTTTTAACACATCACAAGTCTGTATCTACGGTGGAGTGCAAATCTCACAGCAGGCAATAAAAGAATGTCTGTCCAGAAACATTCCAATTTGCCACCATTCTTATGGTGGATATTTTTTCGGGATTACGACCGGATTATCACATAAGAATGTCAATCTTAGGATTGCGCAGTACCGGACATATATAGATCCTGAACGTTCGCTACGTATAATGAGAAAGATAATTGGAGGTAAGATCAGAAACCAGCGGACCATGTTGAGGCGAAACGGAGGCGACGGGCTGGATGCTGTGATATTGGAGCTAAAGAACTTGGCACATAAGGCTGAGGCAGCATCCTCGTGGGAACACCTGATGGGAATAGAGGGTACGGCAGCGGCGGTATATTTCGCAAACTTTTCAAGTATGTTAAAACCTAAGGCAGAGAACGAGTTAGTATTCCGATTCGACGACCGCAACCGGAGACCGCCCCGAGATCCCGTCAACGCGATGCTATCCCTGGCCTACTCCATGCTGGCCAAGGAGTGCTTTGTTACCCTGACCTCCGTGGGCTTCGACCCCCACCTCGGCTTCTTCCACCGCCCCAAGTACGGCAAGCCATCGCTGGCCCTGGACGTGATGGAGGAGTTCCGGGCCCTGGTTGCGGACTCGACGGTCATCACTGCGATTAACACAGGAGTAGTGTCCCGAAGGGATTTCCGCCGGGCAGCGGGGGGCGTCACCCTGACGATGGAGGGAAGGAAGCGCTTCATCCAGGCGTACGAACGAAGAATGGACACCATGGTCACCCATGCCCTCTTCGACTACAAGCTTAGCTACAGGCGCCTCATCAACCTGCAGACCCGGATCCTCGCAAGAGTCGTCTCCGGCGAGTTCGGCGAGGAGTTCGAGTACCCGGTATTCGTCACGAGGTGACCCATGCGACGACTCTACCTCATATCCTACGACATATCGTCTTGCCAGAAGCGCTGGCGTCAGGTATTCAAGATTCTCAGAGGACACGGAGATCATTTGCAGTATTCCGTCTTCCTCTGCGAGCTCAACCTCAAGGAGAAAGCGCAATTGGTCTCAAGACTGGAAGACGAAATAAAGAAGAGCGAGGACCAGATAATAGTAATAGACCTGGGGCCGCTCAACGCACTAACAACCAAGAAGATCACCTCCTTAGGCATCCCCTACACACATCTTGAACGACACTCCATCGTAGTATAATCTAAAAGTGTGTTCTTTGACAACCAGAGATAAAAACTACTCTTTTCTGCGTTGCGAGAGCCTCCGTGACCCCTTACCCCCCGGGGGTCTCTCGCAAACCGCCAAGACCCAGCATCCATCGGCCTCAGAGCGTTTCGGTCCAACAAAATCGGCCCCCAAAAGGCCCTCCCAGACACCAAAATCGCCCATCTCTCGCAAACGCGCTCGCAAATGCCCGAGAAATCGGGTATCTAGAGGATGTATGTTTCCAGGGGTTACAGCCCCTGGCTCCATTGAAGCTTTCTTGACTTCCGGTGTGGCTATGGTAGTCTATGATGTTTCCAGGGGTTACAGCCCCTGGCTCCATTGAAGCGGCGTCTGGCCTTCCCTGGTGGCCGTGT
>CAZQHM010000070.1:0-24507 GCA_964593355.1 uncultured Myxococcales bacterium | reverse complement strand
CCCAGCAGGCTCAGTAATTCGGCCCCCTTGACCACAGGTACCACCAGCCCCCGCGGTGAAGCAACCGCAACCCCAAGATTCACCTGCCCGTTCTTCACCCACGACTCCCCCTCCAAACGGCAATTCACCAGCGGGTGGTCACGCAACGCCCGCACCACCGCATGCAAAATGATGTGGTTCAACGTTATCTTGACCCCCTCCTCCCCATGGCGAAGACGATGCTTATCCACAAGAGCCACAGCCCTGCTCAAATCCACCTCGAACATCGACCAGGCGTGGGCCGATGTGTCCAGGCTCTGGCGCATGTGGTGCGCCATTCGCTTCTGCACCGTATCCATGGGGACCAACACAAGCCCCTCGTTGCTGCCCGAAGGCCCAGCCGTCCCCCTAGGCCCCGTCCCTTCATCCCGTCCCTTCAACCACGCCAGCAAATCGTTCTTGGTAAGGCGCCCCGCTGCCCCGCTCCCCGGAATTTGCTCCAGTTGCTCCACAGCTAGCCCATGATCTCGGGCCATACTCAATACCAGCGGAGAATAGAATCGGCCGCCTCCCCTAGACGGCTGCTCATATGTCTCGATCCGCCCGGCAGCCGTGTACCCTGAGCGAGGCCCAGGCCGAGTCGAAGGGGGGGCGAGAATGGTGTGCAGTGGTTCGGTGCCCTCAGCCTCAACGGCCACCCTCTGGGGCGTGCCCGAAGCAATACTGACGGGCTTCGAAACACTCTTTGCCCCCTCGACAGCGGGCCGCCGCTCCTCGCCAGGGCCCCCCTTCGTCTCACCCGTTGCCCCCTCCCCCTGGATTCGCCCAAGTACCGTGCCAACCTCAACCCTCGCACCGGCCTCCACAAGAATCTCCACCAGTACCCCCGCCGATAGCGCCGGGATTTCCGAGTCCACCTTGTCGGTGGAAACCTCCAGCAACGTCTCGTCCTTCTTGACGGCGTCACCAATCCCCTTGCGCCAACTAAGTACCGTCCCCTCAACTATGCTTTCTCCCAATTTGGGCATAATAATATCAATTACCATGATAACACCTCCCTTTCTACCACGAAAGAAGCTCGGATATAGCCTCTGCTATCCCACTAACCTGCGGAAGAACCACCTCTTCAAGCTCGGCGGCGTAAGGATTGTGTACGTCAGCAGCGGCCACCCTGCGGATGGGACCGTCCAAATGCTCAAAAAGAAGCTCCGCTGCTCGGGCCGCTATCTCCGCCCCAAAGCCTCCAGTCAGGGTGTCCTCGTGCACGATGAGAAGCTTGCCGGTCTTCTTCACCGAGGCCGAGATTGTCTCCCAGTCCAGTGGCACAAGGGTGCGCAGGTCGATGACCTCCACCCTCGACTCAAGCCCCGCCTTCAGCAGCGCCTGCATCACCTTGTGAAGCTGCATCCCCCACGAAACCACCGTCAGGTCGCTGCCCGCAGCCACAACAGAGGCCTTCCCCAAATCCAGTATAGTCTCCCGGCTTGGTTCCACTCTGGCAGCAAAACGCTGGCGATAGAGCCCCTTGTGTTCCAGGAAGATGACCGGGTCCCACTGCCTGATCGCAGCCTTCAATAGCCCCTTTGCGTCTGCCGCGTTACTGGGGTAGACCACCTTCAGACCGGGTATGTGCGTGAAGATTGCGTCCGGGGACTGAGAATGGTAAAGCCCTCCGTGGATATACCCGCCCACAGGCGTTCTAACCACTACGGGAACACGCCACGCCCCGTTAGAACGATAATGTACCGTCGCCAGCTCACTCTTGAGCTGGTTGAAGCCAGGCCAGATGAAATCCACGAACTGAATCTCCACAACGGGCCTGTACCCATATGCCGCCAACCCAATGGCGCTTCCAAGAATCGTCGACTCGGCCAGCGGCGAGTTGAAGACTCGCTCTCGTCCAAACCGCTGCGTCAGCCCTCTGGTTGCCCCAAATACGCCCCCCTTTCCGTCCTCAACGTCCTCTCCATATACCAGTACTCGGCTGTCTCGCTCCATCTCCTCCACAAGCGCGTGGTTGATAGCATCCACCATTACCGAGTCGGTTCCGCCAAAGTCCGTGGAACCAGCCCGGACACCCTCGGGGCTCTGCACCGCCTCCTCACCCACCTCCACGAATAGGTGCCGACGGGCCGTCGATGAATGGGGCGCTGGCGCATCCCAGGCCGCAGCCTCGGCCTCGGCAATCGCTCGCTCTACTTCCGCCTCAATCTCCTTTGCCTCCTCGGCAGTAACACATCCCATCTCAGCACAGCTCTCTCGGAACCGCAGCAGCGGATCCCGCTTGGCATCCTCCTGCAACTCCTCGGCACTACGATACTTCCTCTGATCGTCAGAGGAGGAGTGAGCCAGGAGTCGCACCGTCTCTGAAACCACCAGGGCCGGTCCACGCCCCCCCACAATGTGCTCCAGTGCCCTCCTAATTGTCTCAAAGGCCTCGAAGAAGTCCGTCCCGTCAACGTAGCCCCTGAAGAGATTCGGATAGCCCTCCAGCATCTGGCTGGCGTCCACGCCCGCTGCCTGAGACGAGTAAGGCACCGATATGGCGTAGTTGTTGTTTTGAATATGGAAAAATACGGGAAGTTTCTCCCTGCTGGCCATGTTGACCGCTTCGTAGAAGTCCCCCTGACTGGTTGTCCCCTCGCCCGACGAAACATAGACCTTGCCCTCTTCACCCCTCAACTTCATCCCCAGAGCAACACCCACGGCCTGAAGGAACTGGGTTCCCGTGGGAGAGGACTGCGTCAGGATGTTCAGCCCCTTGTGGCCCCAATGGCATGGCATCTGCCGCCCGCCTGAGCAGGGGTCATCGGCCCTTCCGAATGAGTGCAGGAAGACCTCCTTGGGCGCCATTCCCCACTCCAGGACGAAGGGCAGGTCACGGTAGTAGGGCAGCGCCCAGTCACGTCCCGGTTCAAAAAGCAGCGCCGCCGCAACCTGGGCGGCCTCGTGACCCGATGAGCCAATGTGGAAGTGCGTTCGGCCCTGTCGCAACAACACCATGAGCCGCTCGTCCATCTTCCGAGCCATCCATAGGCTCTTATAAATATGCTTCATTAAGGAAGGATCAAGATCTCTCAGACGTGCCATATCATCCCCCGGCAGCAAGTGTAGCAATAAATGGTCCCATGCCAGTTTCGTATGCGATACAACGACAGCATGATTGGCGCTATTACTGCTATGCCTGGGCCGAAGAACCGTACCTTACCAATTCCCTCTTACTACCCCCAGGAGGCCCGTGAACAGCAAGGTCCTCACCAATCGCCGGGTCTCCCCCGGCAGTGCAGCGACCATTGGCCTCTCATCCGGCGGGCTTGCGTGGCTCAGCTATTTATGCCCTCTCCCATGGCGTCGGCAACAGCTTCCATAAGCGCCTCGCTCAAGGTAGGGTGGGGGTGTATGGTTTTCAAGACGTGGTCCGCAGGGATCTCCATTGTCCGTGCTAGTACCATTTCCTGAATTATTTCTGTGGCTTCAGCCCCAATGATATGGCACCCGAGGATCTCTTTGTCCTTACTGTCAACAATAACCTTTACCAGCCCCTCGGTCTCATCCATGGCGATTGCCTTGCCCGAGATGCGGAAAGGAAAACGACCGACCCTAATCTCCCTTCCAGCTGCCAACGCCTGGGCCTCAGTCATCCCGACTGACGAGACCTGGGGCGAACAGTACGTGCAGGCCGGAATGGTCATTGGATCGATGGCGTGAGGCTCCAGCCCGGCCAAGTGCTCCGCAGCGATGATTCCCTCGGCAGATGCCTTGTGCGCCAAACAAGGTGGACCGGCAACGTCCCCAATGGCGTACACCCCGTTGACATTGGTTCGACACTTCCCGTCGATGCGGACGTAACCATTGGAGAACTCCACCCCAATGGCCTCAAGCCCAAGCCCCTCAACGTTAGGGGCCACACCCACAGCTACAAGCACCTTCTCCACCCGAATGGTCTCGCTTTTCTCCTTGCGGGTATAGAGCACATCCACGCCCCCCTCAACGGGTGTCACTGACTCGATGCGGGTTCCCGTGAAGACCTTCACCTTCTTCTTCTTGAAGCTCTTCTCCAACTCCTTGCCGATCTCTTCGTCCGCTGCGGGCAGCAAAGTAGGAAGTAACTCGAACACCGAGACATCCGCCCCAAACTCCTTGAAATGATAAGCAAATTCAAGTCCTATAGACCCGCCGCCAATCACGGCCACAGAGCCGGGCACCTCACGGATGCTCAGAGCGTGCCTGCTGCCTATAATCCTGTCGCCATCTATGCGCATGGATGGAAAATCTCTGGTGCGGGCCCCCGTGGCCACGATGATCGCTGGAGCAGAGAGTTCCACCTCGCCACCATCGTTCAACTCCACTCGAAGCACGTTGGCCTTCATGAACGAGGCGTGGCCGTACAAGACATCAATCCTGTTCTTCTTCATCAGCAGGCCCACTCCCTTGGCCAACCGCTCTGCCACCTTCCTGCTTCGCTCAACAACCGCCGCATAGTCAAACCCTGGCTCCTGGGCAATCAACCCATAAGAGGCCGCCGAACGAATGGTGTGAAGCGCCGCCGCACTGGAGAGCAGAGCCTTAGTAGGAATGCAGCCCCAATTCAGGCACACACCCCCAAGATCGGCCTTCTCTATGAGGGTCACCCTCTTGCCAAGCTGTGCGGCCCGAATTGCCGCAACATAACCACCAGGCCCACCCCCAATAACTGCAACGTCTGTTGTCCTCATACCCTCTTCCATAGCCTTAACCTCCAGTTAGCGCCCCGCCCAGGCGCCGGGGCATAATGCACCATGAACACTCCGGCTTCAAGGCTTAGAGAATCGTCAAGGGCCTGCAATTTGACAGTGGAACGAGCGATGGTAGCCTGAACCCACGAGGGCTTCAGGCCGACCAGGTCGGACCCCGCTATGGAGGTTGTATGGGCCGTTCTATCAGACAATTGACCAGCGCCACTGCGCTCTTCTTGGCGACTCTGACGCTACCGTGCGCCATCATGGCGTCGCATCCCGAAGGCGAGCGCCCCGGCCGCTTCAAACACATCGTCATCGACCCGGGCCATGGGGGAGACAACCTCGGTGCCTTGAGCTTCAATGGAGTCTATGAGAAGGGTATCGTGCTGGCCGTGGCCCTGGCCCTTAAACAGCATGTCGAAGCGAATTCGGACATCAAAGTCACCCTCACTCGCTCCACGGACAAAGCCCTCACCCTGCAACAGCGAATCGAAATCGCTAACGCCGCCGAGGCAGACCTCTTCCTCTCGCTGCACGCCAACATCGCCTTCAATCACACATCCAAAGGAGCCGAGGTGCTGGTCCTCTCACAAGAGGCCATGGACAAAGAGGCCAAAAGGCTCACCTGGGTCCACGTCCAGCGCCAGGGCCGACTCTCCGACGTCGAGAACAACGATGCAGCGGCCATGGTCAAAGAGATGATGCAACACGGCGGACTGGTTGATGCCAAAGAGATGGGAAGCTTTGTCCTGGGCCGGTTGGCCAAAAAGATGAAACTGGCCACAAGAGGCGTCAAGCAGGGGGCTTATGGAGTACTCAAAGGCGCTGAGATGCCCGCTATGGTCATCGAGATGGGCTTCCTCTCCAACCCCGACGAGGCAAAGAACCTGTCAAACCAGCAGTACCAGGAGCGGCTGGCCAAAGCCCTCGCCGAAGCCATCATCGAATACGCCAAACAACCCTGATTGCCCTCATCAGTTGCCCGGAGAAGCCTCCCGCCAACGTGCCAGAGTGTCAACCCACTCCTTCTCTGCAAGCAGATCCACCGCCGACTCCAACATCTGTTGCGCAGCCGCCACCGTGCCACGCTCATAGAGAACCAGCGCCTGCCTGGCAAGAAATCGCGCCGCATAAACCATCTTGGACTCGCCGTACTTGGCAATACGGTGCTTTCGCCTCGCCTCTGGGTCAAGAAGGGCACTGTAAGACTCTTGACACAGAGCCACAATCTGCGAGCAGAGGCGGGCCGACTGCGAACTGTGCCGAGCAAGGTGCGACATGGGCCCGAATCGGTTCAGTAGCACCCTCATGGCCAATTCCAGCCTCGTTTGTGGCGTGGCCCAGTGCACCTCCAGCCGTTCGAAGTGGCCCGCAGACTTCAATGCCGCCAGCCGCTTCTCCAGGTAGGTCTCAACGCTGGCGGCACCATCTGACGCAGCGGACTCCTCGAGCCAATCCAGAAAGCCGAAGTGGTGAAGGGCGATGAGCAAAGCCAGCGCTGCCTTGCTGGAGAACTCTTCCGTCTCCAACAAGGCCCCCAAAGGCTCCCTACCCACCAACGTTCTTCCAACCAGCGCCATCTCCTCCCCGGACAGCCCCATGGCATCCTTGGGAAACGAGAAGTTCTCCCGGAATCGAGGGAAGCGCTCCCGGTACGGCATCAACATCCTCATCAGAGCCGCACTATCCAGGGCATAAAGCTCGCAACGAGCAAAATTGGAGGCCAAGGTCACCAGGTCAAGCCGCACCGGGTCCCTACGCTGAGACTGATCCAGACCCGCCTGAATCGTATAGCTCCCATTGAAGTCCGACTTCAGGAGTTCAAGCAGCAACCGCTCGCGTAGACCGCGCAAGAACTGCGTCAGCGCATCGAGGGAGACAAGCCCCTTTTCGTACAGAGCAACGCACAGAGGCTCATCCTGTACAAGAGAAGCCCTTGTCTCCTCAAGCGTCCCAGTATCAACAAGTCCCTCGGCCAGCAAGCCTTCCTGCAGCGTCTCGACCCAACTGCCACCAATCGGCTCAATTCCAACCAACATTCCACGCCGTATGCTCAGAGCCCCACTTCCACTCTCCGAGCGCAGCACCACTTCACAGGTGGTCTCCTTTAGCGCCAGTGCCATGAGGAGCGTGTAGACAGGCACCTCATCGGGCATAAGCAGGAGGCGCGCCGACACATAGAGAGGCTCCGACATCGTTTCGCTCAGCACGAAGGGGACAAATTGACCCTCAAGGGTGGGGAGTGCCTTTCCTCCCGCCGCCGCCACGCCGGAGACATCTCCAAACACCTGGGCCCAGAGCCCGTCGTCAGTGACACCCCATGCCGGAAGCAAGGCAGGCCCGGAAATCTCAGTCATCTGCGATGCGATTGTTGAGAAGGCCGCCGGGGAGCGCACCGGTCGCCCCCGGCCAGGCTGCGTAGGCTCCTCCACGAAGGGGGCGTCGTCGTCGTCAATATCCGGTGCCGAGGGCCTACCTCCCCCGGGAGAAGTCGGCGTCCCAACAAAGGCCGCCCCGGAGCCAACACGCAATGGAGTCTCAGAGACGACTCCCGCAGCGGCGCCCGAGGCTGAAGGGCCATCGACCCTAACCACGCCGGGCTCCTCAGTGGTGATGTCCGACCCGCTCCGGATCGGTTCTCCATCCTCATCCTCAGAAGACTCCACAAACTCCTGTCTTATCTCCAACTCCTCCGGAATAGCGCGGGTATTCGCCAACGTCCCGGAAGAAGCGCCCCCTATGAGCAGAGAGCCCGTGGAGACGCTCTTGGCAAACTCGTTCTCTTCCTCCGCACGCTCCTGGGCCATGCTCGCCTGCAACCCGCTCAACATGGCCTTGGCCCTCTTGGCCACATCTGGCCCCTGAGTCTCTACCTGCATCCCAAGAAAGCTGCCTACCCAATACCTTGGGGTCGCGTAGATGGGAATAGACTCCCCGCTCGAATCCAGCCTCAGCTCCAACCCCACGCTCTTGTGCAGCACCACCGTGATACGGGGCAGCACAATCACCCACTGAGCCGAAAGCGCTGCCTGGAGAGCCTCGGCAAAAGTAGCCTTGTTGTCGAAGTGGACAACCCTTTCGTTCGACAACACTGGGATGCTGTGCGCCATGCCTGTACCTTCCCGACCAAGGAAGCATCTGCTCGGTCGACGTTTTCCGAATCGTACGCCATTTTTCAGCCAGGACAAGCCCGAAAGCAACGGCAATCGTTATCTCCAACGAATGGCCGTTGCGCTATCCGCCTCCGTCGGCTATAGGTTCGCCCGTGCCGCTTGTGGTACCCAACCGCAGAGAGACTGATGGCAGACATACTCGACGGAAAAGCTATTGCCGAGGCGTTGCGACAGAAGACCGCCGCCAGCGTGGACCAGTTCAAGGCACTGTGGAACTCGACCCCTTGTCTTGCTGCAGTCCTGGTTGGTGACGACCCCGCTTCGCACGTCTACGTGCGGAACAAAGAGAAGGCATGCAAGAAGACGGGCATCGACTCCAAAGTCATTAGACTCCCGGCCGATACTACCCAGGAACAGTTGCTGGCCATGGTCGCCGGCCTCAACAGCGACCCCTCCGTCAACGGAATCCTGGTGCAACTGCCTCTCCCAAAACATCTCAATGCTGAGCAGGTGGTCTCCGCCATAGCGCCGTCCAAGGACGTCGACGCTTTCCACCCCCAAACCCTGGGATTAATGATTCGCGAACGCCCCCTCTTCCTTCCTTGCACCCCCGCCGGAGTGGTACATATGCTGGAGTCGGCGCAGCTCCCCCTGGCAGGCCTTGAAGCCGTGGTCCTGGGACGCAGCCTCATCGTCGGTCGGCCACTGGCGCTCATGCTCCTGCAGAAGAACATGACCGTCACCATCTGCCACTCCAAGACCCGCTCCCTGCCCGAAGTGGTCCGCCGGGCAGACCTCGTAGTGGCCGCCATCGGCCGGGCAGAGTATGTCAAGGGGGACTGGATCAAGCCCGGGGCAATCGTAGTCGACGTGGGCATGAACCGAAGAGCCGACGGAACCCTCTGCGGTGACGTGGAGTTCGATTCCGCTGCAGCAGTGGCCTCGCTAATTACCCCAGTACCCGGAGGCGTCGGCCCCATGACCATCGCAAAGCTGCTCGAAAACGTCCTAGTTGCAGCTTCCCATCAGCGGCGCAGCAACTCCACTGTGTAAGCGTATCCGCCGCTCACAACACTCCCGCAGGCATCGCCAGAGAGCAGCGAGTGAAAGTCCAGCAAACGCACGACGTACTCAGACTCGCCCACAGCAACAATCCGGTGCTCGCCGGGGGGGATCTCAAGCGCCAGCGAACCCGCTGACAGACGAGCAAAATTGTGCTGCCTCCGCACCTGACACCCCGCAGGTGTCAAAGCCGTGGTCACAAATGCCTTCTTCTCCGTAGGGGTGAGCACCACTCCGTCAGGCATGTTGTCCGGAGAGATTGAATCCCCGATGCTTGCCACGTAGACGGGCCGCCCCCCCTTGTCCAGGATCCGCAAACCCACGGCGCCCATCCTCCCCTCGGTAGCGGGGCGCTGCGTGTACTCCAAACGATACCGCATACCCGTTGCCAATCGGGGAAGCATCGCCCTGGGCACCACCAGGGCAAGCGAGTAACTTCGCTTCAGAAGATTCAAAGCAATCTTACCCGGGGAGCGAGGACGAAACCGCATCACAAACGCCGTGCCTTGACCAGAGTACTTCGTCGCAATGGGCAGGTAAGATGCCCCCTCGAGCACAACGTCCATCGCCCAAGACCCATCCACGAAAGGCCTGCCCCGCACCGTCCCGTCAAACAGGATGAAGTTGGGAGCGTCCAAAGGACGCTTCGCACCGATAGGAAGCGGCGTAGGTTCTATTGCCGTAGAATAACAGCCCGGAGAGCCCAGCAGAACCAGAAGCAGGAAGAAGCTTCTGCGCAACAAAAAGAGCCGGGTGCCGGTGATGTGGCGAAACCGAACTACTCGACGATTACAAGACCCTGCTTGCGAAGGAAGGCAAGGAGCCCAATCTTGTCGATGGTCCTGATGGCCCTGGTGCTCAGGTGAAGGGAGATCCACTGCCCAAGCTCCGGCACGAAAACCCGCTTCTTCTGGACGTTGGGAAACTTCCATATCTTGGTCCTGTTGTTGGCGTGCGACACGTTGTTCACAACGACACGACTCTTTCCGGTAATATCACATTTAGGCATGACGGTAAACCTCCAACACGGGCCAAATACCAAGGTAGCCCATCGCAATGGGTGGGCAATCTAACCGCGGCGCTCCCTCTTGTCAACGAAAACCTGGTCGCAGCAGCCCTCGTGACCTCTCTCGGTTCGGGCGGAACCCCATCGCTCATGATGCTGGTCCGCAACAGAGACGAATCCAAGGCCGTTGGTGCAGGCGGCCGAGCCTCCTCTACTGTTGCCTCAACCTCTTCTTTAATGGTATCCGTCACCCCCTGACACCTTGGGGGGGCTAATGAGTTCATTCCGACCACTTCACGCTTCTGCAGCCTGTCTTATCGGGCTTGCTCTCGGGGCCATTGCATGTGGTTCAAGCGGTAACAGAGTCTCCAATGGGACCGATGCCTTGGAGGATCTCGTGGCCGATTTCTCCACGACAGATATGACAGGCGACCAGGAAGAGATCCGGAGAGCCGACAATCTGCCCTCAGACTTCGCACAGCCAGATGTACCCCAGGATGAGCCTGCTGCGCCCCCTGCCGAAGCTACACTTTCAGACTCCGCACAGGGGGGAGAAGGCCCCTTGGTGAAGTTCATTCAGGATGCTTCTGAACCGGGCCAAGTCGTAGTCACCGTTGTAGCTGCTAATCTTGGAGAAGTGGCCGGCCTAGCTTTCACCCTGGCCTACGACGACCAAGAGCTGGAACTCCTGGACCAACTCAACGCCCTGGACCTGGAAGGAAGCAGTTCATACGCCCAGACCCGATTCATCTTCAAGCCCATGGGGCCCGGCCTTGTATCCTTTGGGGTAGCCCGCTTCTGTACGGGGAAATCGCCATGGGGACCATCCGACCAGTGCGGAGGCGTTAAGCTTAATGATGAGAGCCCCATTGCCAGTTTCAAATTCCGGCTGCTTGCCTCATCAGGCACCACGCCGCTCTCCTTCAAACAAGGAACGACACTCATTCGACGACCAAACAGGGAGGCCGTCCGGGCACACTTCGTCAATGCCGTGCTCGCCATCCAGGAGGTGACGCCATGAAACCTGCCATCTCCCTGAATCTTTCATTTATCACCACCCTTCTCTTAGCAGCATTGCCCCTTTGCTCGGCCAATGCTGCTGTACCGCTTCCGGATCTGCCCCCCGTACCCTCCGTGGAACGTATGCAGTACGCTCCCCCAGACCTGCTCTCAACCTGGGGCGCTCCAGAGTACCTGCGCGCCTGGGCTCGCTCCACCGCCAGCCTCCAGAAAGAGGCCCGCAATACCGCATCTATGAGAAGTCAGCAAGAGACTTATAACAGCGTGAAGCCCTCTGTGTTCGATTTGCTGCGAGTAGATACGGTTATAGATATAGATCTTGAGCAGACTGACTATCTTGAAGTCGCTACAGATTATACCTTGACAACGGTGGATAACCCGGTAGGCAATATCTCCTTCATTCGCACCCTTGAGGAGGTGGTAGAAGTAGTATCAACTACCCATCTCATCACCTATAATCTTACCGGAGATTATATCAAAATCACCTTCGAACCGCCCCTCCCCCTTGGCGAAGTGGCCCACCTCAGAATAGTCGCCAAAGGCGCCCCCAACAGCCTCGGCGAAAGCATGCTGCCCACTATCCGCCTCAAAGGAGACATCTGGTACGCCACCCACTCTCGCTTCATGCCCATGAAGAACGACAACAGCGACGTCTTTCAGGGCAATATGGTGCTTCGTGTCAAAGGCTCCGAACCAACCGCCTGCGGTGCCGGAGGAACAGGAAAGCTCGTGGACGTCCGAATGGAACAGGATGGCTCCAGAAAGATCTTCACCTTTGAGCATTCTCACCTCACAGGGCTCTACGCCTTCGCCCTCTCGAAATTCCTTCGGATCGAATCGGGAACCAAGTGGAACACGGCCGTGGTTGTCAACGCCTTCTACGAGCCCTCCGCAGGCCCCCTCCTGGGTCTCATGGACGATATCCTCGACTCCTATTCCCAATGGTACCATCCCTACCTTTGGGGCAAACTCGACGCCGTTCAGATGCCCAATAGCTTCTCCGGCGGTTTTGGCCCCCTCTCAACCATTATGTGCTACCAGAGCAGCTTCGCCCTCGATGATGACGGCGGCACCTACGGACCGACCCAACTCTTCTCTCACGAAATCGGCCACCAGTGGTGGGGGAACATGGTGGAGATGGCCGATGAGTCCAGCGTCTACCTTTCGGAAGGGATGGCAGAGTTCTCTTCCAACCTCTATTTCGAGAAGGTCTTCAACAGCCGTTGGACATTCGTTTCGAACAATATGGCCTATATATACACGGTAAACCATGATGTGGAACCGTCAATAATTAGTCCGTTTGTTTATAATAGCCAGTATTATTACCAGATCGCATACCAGAAGGGGGCTTGCATCGGTGACATGCTCCGAACGGAGCTGGGCGAAGAACTCCTCCTGGACGGCCTCCGGGTCTTCATGGAGAGGTACGCCCAGAACTTCGCCAGAGTCGAAGACCTCTTCGAGGTCCTGGAGGAGGTCTCGGGCCGCTCCTTGCAGCAATTCTACGACCAGTGGGTGCTTGGGCGAGGTCACCCCCGCCTCTTCGTGGCTTCAGGGTACAACCGTGAGGACCAGACCACATGGCTTGAAATTCGCCAAGAGCCAGGCACAGAGTTCACCCTCACGCTCCCAGTTCGTCTGGAATTGCCTGACGGCACCTTCCAGGAGGTGATGGTTCCCGTCGAGGGGCCAGTAACCACCTTCTCTCTGCCCATGGAGCAGCCGCCGGTGCGCGTGCAGTTCGATCACCGCCGAAAGCAACTGCGACGCCTCGTGCCCCTCGTGAAGGGTGACCTGGATGGCAATGGCACCCTCGACGGCCGTGACCTTGTGGAGTTCAGCTTCGCCTACGGAACGGACATCGTCTATGGCTCAGGCACAAATAACTATTTCATTCCAAACTGGCTCTACGATGAACTGGCCGATTTCGTAGGCACAGCAGACCCTGCCAAATTGGATGGTATGGTCAATGATAGCGACTATGATGTACTTATGGAGAGGTTGCTGCAATGAGTACGGATTGTATCTTCTGCCGAATAGCTGCTGGAGAGATCCCGGCCAACGTGGTCCTCCAAACTCCCTCGGTGCTCGTGTTCCGGGACATAGCTCCCAAAGCGCCCATACATCTGCTGGTCATCCCCAAGAAACACATCGCCACCGTCAACGACATCACCAGCGAAGACTGGGAACTCGTGGGGCAACTCTTCGACGCAGCAGCCCAGGCAGCTCGCATGGAAGGGGTCGCCGAGAAAGGTTACCGGCTCATCACCAACGTCAACGCAGATGGCGGACAGGAAGTCTTCCATATCCACCTTCACCTGCTGGCAGGTAAGCGCCTCGGCTTCTCTTGATGTCTTCTTATTCGCCAGTCGAGAGGACCGGGGCGGCCCCCATCAGCCAAACAGACCTATGAATTGGCGAACTCAAGCCTGGTCTTCTGACCCTGCATGCAACGGTGGCAGGCACTGCGCCTGTTAGGGATGGCGTTAGCTGTCACATAAGAATCTACGCACTCCAACACTGGCATGGTCTTCTTGCGAGCCTTGCAGAAAGTTGTATTGCCCTTGCACCCATTAACCATTGTCTTCAACATAATACCAACCTCTATCAACTCTTCTCCCCAGCTGCCGGCAGCACCCTAAGCGCTGCCCCAATTTGGGGACTGCGGATGATGCCTATGGCGAGATGCCATGTCAAGGGAGAATTTCATCCTGGCAGAGAATTATCGCAAAACAGCGCGGAACCACCCCTCCCAGGCCGCCGGAACCTCATTGACGCTCTGCGTCACAGCGGGCCTGGAGATGCCCCGGGCTCCGGCCAGCGCCGAGGCCATGGCTCTCAAGAGGGCGTACCATCCCCCTCCCGACCCTGTCTTGGGAATAACCGACAGGGCGTAAGAGAGGCGGCCCTGCAATATCAACTCCTTGGCCAACATCACCCTGGCCACATCAAATTTCGGTAGAATCGCCAGGGCGGACTCCAGATGGCCAACTCGCAGCGCATTTCCAGGGGGCAGTTGAGCCGCCAGTTCGAAGAACTCGATGGCCTTCTGGGTCGTTGGGGAACAGGTTCCAGGCGGGGTAGGGGGGGCACCAACGCCGCCCCGGAAAAACTGGCCGAGGGTTCCCGCTACCGACCTTTCCCCAGCATCCCCCACTCCCCCGAGCCTCACCCAATCCCATGCTCGGTCCATTCGTCCTGTCCCCAATAGGGTCACCAACCATAGTTCACGGCAGCGTTCCGAATCACCGCAGGAGGACTCCAGGTAGCCCGAAGCCTCCTCCCATTGATCGTCTGCCAACAGGCAAAGCGCCGCCGAGAGCCTGCTCTCCTCGGGGACAGCGCCCTCGTTTGGCTCAGCGGGCAGACACCCTCCTCCTGCGCATGCCCAGGCCAACTCTATGGTTTTCGGGAAGAGACTCTGTGACTCGCCCGTGGAACGGCGCGCCAATTCCAGGGCCACCGCCCCGAACCAACCAGCTTCAGCACCCCCTTTGGCTCCCGCAAGGGCCGCCTCGTGGGCCGAACTCCAATCGCCTGCCGCTACTCCGGCAGCAAGCCAGCAACGCAGTGCAGAGTGGTTAGATGGATCCTTCCTGGCCGCAAGAGAACACCTCTCTTTTGCCTCGACGTAGCGTCCCTCCTCAAGTGCCAAGATGCCCTCTTCAAGCTGCACTATGGATTCAACGCCGCCAGCGGGAGAGCACCCCACCGCCGAAACCAACGCCAGAAGCCCCAACGTTGCCAAGAGCCCAAGGGGCGCAATAGGCCGATAGCGCCCCGAAGACCCTGCATCGACGCCACCTCCGTTCACAATCTCCTTCCCCCGTTGACAGACCACATTGCCCTTCATCTGCCATCCCCTTCCAATACTTCCGCCGAGCACATCTTGCCGAAATCCAGTCGCAACTCCTCCCCCATGCAGACTCTCAGCGGGTCGACCCCCTCCCACTCAACCCCCTTCCATCGCACCTCATTAGTCTTCATGGGCCCAGAACAGACCGGCAGTGAAACAAAATCCCGGCCGTCAAGCTCGTGATGAACCTTCACCCGTACGCATGCATCACCAGGATCCCCTTCGTTGGTGAATTTGCACCGACCCTCCAGCACCTGACACTTCACCTTGACTTTCGGGCTGAAAAGCCGCTCCTTCAGCCCCTCGCAGCCACTCAAGGCCACAAGTGATGCCCACACAACCAACACTGCCTTCGGAAAAACCAAATGGTGACCTCCCAGCAAAAGATCCGCTGCAGACGCCAGCCACTATATCCCCGCGGAACCGCCAAGCCAACAGTCAACGTTCGACCGGAGCAACGCACCGCTCGACCCACAACTTCAACGCTTCCAAAATTCGGAGATTTGCGCACCAACCTTTGCTTTGTTCTGCTTGAATTCCTACCCGACATCGCCTAGACTGTGCCCGCGTCTTGAGGCACTCCTTGATGCCGCGTCCTGGCCAAGGAGAAGCACTGGTCGATTTTGCTTCCGACGAATCGTGCGGGGCTCTTAGTAGCTGACTCCGGTACCGGCAGGCACCAGGATCTTTCAGCTTCACATCCAGTGCTACGTGCCTCCTTTTCATCAGGAACTTGTGGAGTAGCGAATGGCCGATAACAAGGAAATCCGAGTTGGAGATGAGCTCCCTTTCTGGTGCAGCAACTGCAACCTCAACCTCTGGGGCAACGTGGCCGCCATGGACGGCCCAGATGTCGTACAGGTCAGTTGCCGTACATGCCGCAGCACCGTGATCTACCGCCCGGAGAAATCGGACCTGGAACTGCGCAGGAGAACCCTCCAGAAGGTCTTCTCCATTCGTGACCGCAGGAAGCAGCGCTGGAATGAGACTGGCCCCGTTGTCAAGGCCGGCACCAAGGAGGACGTCACCAAGCGGTGGCGAGAAGCTACCGATGGTATCGACAGCCGCTATGCTCCAATGTACGCCCCCGAGAAGGGCTTTGAAGAGGGCGATACCCTCATTCACCCGGAACATGGCTTCGGCATTGTAGCCAAGGTGCTCCACGAAAACGCGGCGCTCGTGCTGTTCAGGCTGGCTGAGGTCCCCGTGGAGATGAACGCATCATCCCAGGAGTGACCCCTCCTCAATCATTGATCAGTTGGAATCTGTCGGCGAACGCTGACCGGTAATCCGAAAAACGGGCCGGAGTACGTGATAGCTCCACGATGGCCTCTGCGTCAGCCGTGGTAGCCCTGTTCAACAAATACTCCATCGCTGCCTCACGTGGCGATACCTGGCTCATGGAGACCCCAGGTCCAAGCATCCCCCTGATGTACCGCACAACGGAGTCCATATACTTGGTTCCGGCGAAGTCCGCTCCTTGAAGGGGCGTGAAGCGCTTTGGCACGAAGACCGAGGCAGACAGCACTACCTGGATTATCGAAGAGAGCTCCGTGCAGAACTCAGCCATCTCTTCATAGTCGGCCTCCTTCTCCCCAGGAAGGCCAATCATCTGATAGACCTTCATCGCCGACATCCCGGCATCTTTGGCATACCCAGCAGCGTCAATCAGATGCTGCTCCGATACCCCCTTCTTCACCTTCTTTCTCATTCGCTCGCTGGCGCCGTCAGCAGCCACCGTGAGGATTTTCGTTCCACATGAGGCAAGCAACCCCACAAGCTCTCCACTCAGCCGGTCTGCCCTGAGACTGCTGATGCCTATCCCCATTCCCCTCGCCCGGGCCTGCTCAAGTACACCCTCCAACCCAGACCAATAGCTCACCGCCGCACCAACCAACCCTAGCCCAGGCGTGCCCTCGGGAATCAGGGACATCACCAGCGCAGGGTCAGCCTGCCGCAACGAGAGGTTGCTCCCCCGACCGATGCAGAAGGTGCACTGCTTGGGACAACCCCTGGTGACCTCAACAAGCCGCAATGACCCAAGGGCAGATCTCGGCGCAATAACGCTGCTTACCACCGGCAAACGAACCGACTCATGCAGAACCTTCCCAAGACCAGTGATGCCGTCTGCCAACTCGGGCGCCACATAGCCAGGTGAGGCCTTAAGCCCCTCCATGAGCGCTGCTTTGCCACCATACGAGTTCCCCATTCCTCGAAGCAACTCACCGAAAACACCGCCGAATCCGTCGCCATCCCCTGCAATGCAAATATCCCCAAATGGCACAACTAACGACGGATTGGCCCTAACTAGAGGCCCCCCAACTATCACAATGGGGTCATCCTCATCACGACGATTCGAAAACTCGGAGATGCCGGCGTCTCTGAGCATCTTAAGCATTACCAGAATATCCGGCTCGTAACTGACCGAAATTGCAACAATATCCATTTGATAGAGGGGATAGCGGCTCTCAAGGGCCAACGCAGGGGCCCCCTCGCTCCAGCATGGAGGCTCACCAAAGTAGCGATGAACCGTGGTCACCTCGGGGATGCTCAGAACCTTCATGGCCCAAAGATATCCCAAGGAAGCCATGCCCGCTTCGTAACTTCCCGGCCAGAGCAATCCAACGTCCAGGAAGCCGCGACTTGGCCGGTCGTCATGCTGCTCTGTGGCCGCCAACTCACGGGCTTCCAAGGAGAGCTTTTCCGCCGCAGAGAGCTTGTTGCCCTTGTGGCTTCGGAATTCTTTGTTGTCGGTATTTTTCTTTTTCAAGAGGCAGGCTTCGAAAGGGCGGCAACTGCTGTTGCCGCCCTCACAGTGGTGTGACGATTACTCGCCAGCAGGCTCGATTCCGAGGATGGTGCCGTCGATAGCCGTGAACTTGATGCCAATGGAGGCGGCATCGGGATCGTCGTCGGCGTCGGTGTCAACGTCGGGCTCGATGAACATGTCGAGCATGCTCTTGATAATGTCGATGCTCACGGGCAGTTCGGCCACGACGTCGGGGGGCAGCATGTCAACGGCTTCCATGATCTTGTCCTTGCGGACGGCGCCGCCGATGAGGCCGTTGGTGACCGCAACGGGATCCAGGGTCACGTCGCCCACGATCTGAGCCATGTTGGCCGTGACGGTGATGGTGACGCCTTCCTGAATCGGAATGGAGACGGAGAAGAGGTCGTCGGGTCCGCCGGCCTTCAGCTTGCCACCGGTGATGGCGGCATTGTCGAACTTGATGATGGGCTGGCAGGAGACGGGATCAAGGGAGGCCACGTCGATGTAGTACTCGCACTTGGCAGCCTGATAATCGCAGGTCTCAACGGGCTCCTTGGCCTTGCCAAGATAGAAGTTGAGCTGGAAGGTGCTGCCGTCGTTCTTGGCGCCAACCATTTCGGCCAGCAGAAGAACGTCGCCACCGGCCACGGCCTTGTCCAACTCTTCCTGCACGTTCACGAAGGAAGAGAGGCTGTCAAGCAGACCGGAGAGCTGGTTGTTGAGGCCGTCTTCGCAGTTGCCGTCGGGGGCGCAGGTGGAGGGGTCACCGTCGATGTCCAGGGCCTCGCCAGCGAAGCCGCCGTTGCCGATGGAGAGCCAGGTCACTTTGCCGACCAGCGGATCAAAGGTAAGGGTGGCGGGGTCGCAAGCTTCGCCGCAGGTGCCGTCCATAGCGCAGACTTCGCCGCCGGTGCAGGTGCCGCACTCGCCGCCGCAGCCATCAGCGCCGCACTCTTTGCCGTCGCAGTTGGGCTTGCAGACGCACATGTTGGTCTCGCAGACGTAGTTGCCCGTGCACTCGCCGCAATTGCACTCGTCGATGGTGCCGCACTCGGCTTCGCCGCAAATCTCGAAGCAGTCGGGTCCGGAGACTTCATCTGGAACAACCTTGTCGTCTTCGGGATCAATCACGTCTTCTTTGCCAGTCTGGTCGGGTTCGCCAGCGGTGTCGTCCTCAACGTTGGTGTCTTCAACGCCGGTGTCCTGCTGTCCTGTTGTGTCCTTGTCTTCCGTCGTGGTCGTGCCGTCGTCGCCACCGCAGCCGCCGAGCACCAAGCCAAGGGCCAAAACTACCAATGCAAGTCTCTTCATCACTAACCTCCAAAATCAATTGATGTCATCTCAGCCGAAGCTGAACTTCGAGCCCCATTCTTAAGGGTCGCCCAATCATAGCCAAGCCCAGGGCCTTGCGCAAGGATTAATCAGGCATTCTTCGCCAAATTTCGCCCCACTTCCCTGGTCGAACCGCTGACACACCAGCCCCACCGCACTAACCGCCTCACAGCCTATTTGGCCCAGAATAGTGTGGAGTAAGTGCCGCCGCGGGGCGTCAAGGGGAACTGATACCGTCCATCAATGGTGCTCAGCCATATCTTCCACTTGCCGTCCCTGTCCGACACGAAGGCCACATGCCTGCCGTCGGGAGATATGGTGGGATCCTTATTGAAACCTTGATCCTGAGTCACCCTGGAGAGCCCAGAACCCAGGTCCACCGTGAAGATGTCCGAGGTAGCCTCATCCATCCCGGCAAAGACGATTACGCCCCCAGGGCCGAAATCGGGGTGGCTGTTGTAACTGCCTGCCATGGTCACACGCCTGGCCTCACCACCACCACGACTCATAACGTAGATCTGCGGACCACCAGTCTTGTTCGATACGAACGCAAGCTGCCCCCCCGATGGCGACCACGATGGGCTCACTTCGTCCCACGGCGTGTCAGTGAGGTTCTGAAGACGCTCACCTTTCATATTTAATAGCCAGATGTCCGACTGCCCCTCGGGAGATGCAATGGCCGCTGCGATGCTCTTCCCGTCGGGGCTTATCCGCGCACCTCGATAGTGATCCTCATCGAAGGTCAACCGCTCGTCGTCCAGAATCAGGTCCGGCTTCCCAAACCTGTACGAAGTGTAGAGCAGGTGCCCCGCTGCCATGCTGGGAAAGAGGTTTATTGTCTCGTCTACCGCCAACTTCGCATGCCCAACGCCGTCGGCCTCAATGGCATAGACCCCCCTGGTCTGCATGCTGGTCTTGGCCGTGTATAGGATAGAACTGCCGAAAAACCCCGCTGACCCCGTGATCGACCGCATCACCTCGTTGACAAAACGGTGCACGGCCCCCCGCAAACGCCCCCCCTTAACCTTCTCAAAGTCCTGGTGCTTCACCACAATGGTCTTGCGCTGCACTACATCGTAGAGCCGAAGATGCAAGGTGAACGAGTCCTTGCCCGTGCTCGTAACCTCGGCCTTAATGAGGAAACGCGCCCGAACATTGAACCAGTCCTCCCACTTCGTGTTCGTCAGGCTCTCACGGTTCATGTTCGCAAAGTAGCTGTCTTGAGGCAGCACCTTGAAGTAACCCGAAAGGGTCATGTCCCGTACCAACGTTTCAAAAACAGTGGTGCATGGCCCGCGGTCGGCGTTGCAGAAGGGCCGCGGAATGGCCACCGGGTCCAGCTCCCTGCTGGAAGGTGAAACCTGAATGGATATTGGGCCCCCTCCCTGTGGCATAACCACGCCCGAGTCATCTCCCACCGCGGCAGCACCATCACCAATCGAGGCGCTGACCCATAGGACCATCGCTGTACCAACAATCATCGAAAGAATCACGCCAGCTCGTCTAACCATGAGCCCTCCTTGCCGCCCGCTCTTATATCACCCCTCGCTCTACCGCGCCAATAGCTCGCTTCGTCGAGGCAGTTACGCCAAGGCAGTGGAGATGATGCGGTGGCTTCATCTCTCCCTCTCGTGGCTCCTACTCACCGTCCCCCCGGCGCTCCTCCCGGACCTGGAAGAAGCCAGCAGCGCAACGATGAATCCCAATCGTTGACGAGCAACAGCGCACGATGCTAACCTCCCCCGAACCGTTTGGACGGACCGCACCGCCCCGTGGCGGATCACCAAGAGAGGTGACTGGATGGATAACCCGCTCATTGGCTATGTCCCGATGCTCGTCGCCATTGTCGTGGCAGTGGGCCTCGGCCTCGCCATTCTCGTGCTCAATGCGCTGCTCGGGCCAAAGCGCCCAAACGCAGTCAAGGGAGAGCCCTTCGAGTGCGGCAATCCGGTCAAAGGCGCCATCCGAGACAGGTTCAACGTCAAGTATTACATCATGGCCCTGGTTTTCCTCGTGTTCGACGTGGAGATCGTCTTTCTCCTCCCCTGGGCCGTGGAATTCCGCAGACTCTCCGCTGAACCCGGCTATGGAGTCATGACACTCGTTGTGGGAACCGTTTTCGTGGCAGTGCTGGCCCTCGGCCTCCTCTACATCTGGCGCAGAAAGGCCCTGGACTGGGGCCCCACGCCCTTCCACTCCACTTCAAATAACCCCGGTCAAGAGTAGGGGGTACCGTGGCCAAGATCATACTCGACTACGTCAAAGAGAGATTCCCTGAGGCAATTCTGGACTCCTCCTCGCCCATGGGTGACGATACCCTCCTGGTGAAGCCCCATGCGTGGCGCGATGTGGCCACCTTCCTTAGAGATGACCCCAGGTGCGCATTCGACATGCCCATCGACATCACCGCCGTGGACTACAGCGCCTACCCGGCGCCTTCGCCTTCCCCAGAGCGCTTCGAAGTCGTCTTCCACGCACGCTCTACCAAGTTCCGACACCGAATCAGAATGAAAACGGCCGTTCCCGAGCACGACCCATCAGTGCCATCACTCGTCCCGGTCTGGAGCGGCGTCAACTGGTTCGAACGCGAAGTCTACGACATGTACGGCATCAGGTTCGATGACCACCCCGACCTGAGACGGGTCCTCATGTACCCCGAGTTCGTCGGCCACCCCCTCAGAAAAGACTACCCGCTGCGAGGTTATCAGCCCCCTATCCCTATGCCCACCCTCGCCGGCGACCCCGTCCCCGGAGTCAGCGACGCCGCCGACCCCGATTGCGTAGACTCCACCGTGCCCACCCCCAGGCCCCCAACCCCAGCCCCACTTCCGCCTCCCGCTGCCTCCATCAGCCGAGCTCAAGAGAACTCCCAAGCCGTGCACCACACACCCGAACTGGAAACCAAAGAGCTGTTTCTCCAGATGGGACCATCCCATCCCGCCATGCACGGCACCGTCCGAATGGACGTCATCGCCGACGGCGAGACAGTGGTCGATATAGATGTCCATATTGGTTATCTCCATCGTGGCTTCGAAAAAGAGTGTGAAGTAAAGACGTGGAATCAGTGTTTCCCTTATGCTGATAGATTGAATTATGTTTCCCCGGCAATTAATAATGTCGGTTATGCCATGGTAGTGGAAAAGCTGCTGGGCATTGAGGTTACGGAGCGCTGTAAATACATCAGAACAATCATCTCCGAGATTGCCAGAATCCAGGACCACCTCACCGCCATCGCCGCAGCGGCCCTCGAAATGGGCGGCTTCACTGCCATGCTCTGGGGCGTCGAAGCAAGAGACTACTACTACCGACTCTTCGAAGAACTCGCCGGCGCCAGAGTCACCCTCTCATACTGCAGGGTAGGGGGCGTCGCTCATGACCTGCAGGCAGATTTTGCTGAAAAATTCGAGGAATACGCCAAGATAACTGAACGACTGCAGAAGGATATCGATACCCTCCTCACACGAAACCGGATCTTCATCGACCGCTGCAGCGGAACCGGAGTCATGCCCGCCCAGAAGGCCATCGCCTATGGCTTCACCGGCCCCTGTCTTAGAGCTTCTGGAGTGGACTACGACGTGCGCAAGGACCACCCCTATCTCATCTATGACAGACTCGATTTTGAAGTCCCGGTGGGAACCAAGGGCGACAACTACGACCGCTATCTGGTCCGTATGGAGGAGATTCGTCAGTCCCTCCGAATGGTCAGACAGTGCCTCAAAGAGATTCCCGATGGCCCAATCAATGTCGACGACTGGCGAGTCTTCCTTCCCCCCAAGCGGGAGGTCTACGACACCATCGAGGGCATGATCGCAAACTTCAAGCTGGTCTTTGAAGGACTCAAAGTGCCACGAGGAGAGGCCTACGCCTACGTTGAAGGCGGCAACGGTGAGTTGGGCTTCTTTGCCGTCTCCGACGGCTCCGGCCGACCGTACAAACTCCACGTCAGGCCCCCCTGCTTCGCCCTCATGCAGGGAGTCGTCGACATGTGCCGGGGCGGAATGATCGCCGATATAATTCCCACCTTCGATGCCATCAACATGATCGGCGGCGAAGTGGACAGGTAGGGGAAGAGCATGCCCAAGCTACTCATCGATGGAAGAGAGATCGAAGTCGAGCCCGGCACAACAATCCTCAACGCAGCCCGAAGACTCGGCATAGATATCCCCGTCTTCTGCTACCACGACGGCCTCTCCGTTGCGGCCAACTGCCGCATGTGTCTCGTTGAGGTCAAGGGCGTCCCCAAACCCGTGCCCTCATGCGAGATGCAGGTGAGGGATGGCATGGAGGTGCTCACCCAATCCGACTTCGCCAAAGAGGCCCGCCGCAGTACCGTGGAGTTCATCCTGCTGAACCACCCCGTTGATTGCCCCATCTGCGACCAGGCCGGAGAGTGCATCCTCCAGGACCACTACCACGACCACGACTTCAAGCCCTCCCGCATCAACATCAGAAAGGTCCGGAAGGCCAAAGCGCTCGTTCTGGGACCCAACGTCGTCCTGGACCGAGAGCGCTGCATTAACTGCACCCGATGCGTCAGATTCTGCCGGGAAGTCTCCCACACCGAACAACTGGTGCAGGTCAAACGTGGCAATGAGACCGAAATCGCAACCTTCGCCGGGCGGGAGTTCACCGATGCCTACTCCCTCTGCACCGTGGATATCTGCCCCGTGGGAGCACTGACCAGCCGCCATTTCCGCTTCAGGGAGCGAGTCTGGTGGCTCAAGACCGTGGAGACAATCTGCCCCGAGTGCTCCCGAGGCTGTAACCTCTACGCAGACTACTCCGGCAATACCATCCACAGACTCAGACCTCGACCCAACCAAAAGGTAAACGGCTTCTGGGCCTGTGATGAGGGGCGCCTTGCCTTCTCTCGCCACTTCACCAATCGGCTCCAGGCCCCCTTCACAACAGAAATGAACGGGCAACGCCTCAATACCACCTTCGATCAGGCAGTGGATAAGGCAGCAGAGTTGCTCATGAACGCCGTCGCAGGCCGCTCGGGTATCCTCATGGGCCTCACCCCGGCCCTCTCCCTTGAGGAGGCCGCCGCCGCCCTCCGCCTGGCCCAGCGCTGCCAGCCCGGCAACCTCTCCATCGTCCTGCTGGGAAGCGCAGGTGGGACCCCGGATTCAATACTGAAGACCGGCGACATGAATGCCAATTCCGCCGGAATCGCAAGGTTGGCCAAAGCAATGTCCTTCACCCCCATCTCTCTCCAGGATGCCAACACCAGCCTCGCCCAGGGCCGCTTTTCCACAACCATCATCGTGGGCGATGACTTCGATCCCGCTGCCCTATCCCTCAACGCCACCCGCTGCATTCGACTCACCGCTTTCTCTCCCTCCCAGGAACACCCCGTTGCAGCGGCCATACCCGTCGCATCGCACTACGAGAAGAATGGCCTCTTCCAGAATTGCACCGGAGAAATCCAGGAGGCCAGAAGGGTCGTTGCTCTTCCCGAAGGAGCCAGAACTGCTCACGTTGCCCTGGCCCTCATCGCACGAAAGATGAACGTGGACCTTGGCTTCAAAGACCTTGGTGAACTCCGCAACTCAACCTTGGCCCTGCTTGGAATCTCTCAGGCAGGCCCGCAGGCAGACTCAACTCCTGGTTCGGCAGGGTAGGGGGATAGTCCATGCTCGAAGTCATTC
>CAZQHM010000069.1:0-24820 GCA_964593355.1 uncultured Myxococcales bacterium | reverse complement strand
CGCATATGAAACCCCCGATTTTGCGGTTCTGTCGCAATGGGCCCCCACCGAGCCCCCCCCCAGACTCCCTCGTTGTTGGCGAAAGTACTGGCCAGGGGTTGGAAACGAGATAAGGGTCACGGGCGTTAGGATATTGACGCTCAAGGCTTGTTGCAACCCCAATGTGGGGCCGTTCGGAAATGGTTTGCGTGCGCGGGATGCGGCGAGATTCGCCACCAGGGCCAACTTTTCTGGCGCGAGGGGTGGCCCTGTGATAAACAGCCCCTTTGTCAGTCTCTGGCACAAGCGCCGGGGGCCAATGGGGCGAGAAGGAGAGCGCAATATGTTTAATGGAAAGCAGCTTCGCATCGGCGGCGTGGTTGAATCATCAAACCTCTGCGTGGTCCGGATTCTCGGCATGCCTGACAAGGCCGGTGGAGCTGCCTCTGCCGTCAAGGTGTTCGGGCGGGCCGGGGTCAACATAGAGTTTCTTGCAGAGAGCAGAGACCCTTCCGGTGGCGCCAACGTTACAGCGGCAATTCTTATGACCGACATGGACCGGCTTGATGCTCTGCTCTCGGAGATTCGCCGGGAGACCACCACAAGCTACGTCGAGAGTGAACCCGATTGTGCGGTGGTGGGCATCTATGGCCCCGAGGTCCGGGAGATTCCCGGCGTTGCAACGAAGCTGTTTGCTGCCTTCGGTGAGCGCAACATCAATATTCTGGGCATCGCCACATCGCTCTCGTCGCTCTGCTGCGTCGTGCGTGAACGCGACCGCGCCGCTGCCGTAAGTGCCATATCGGCCACCTTTGAAGTTCCTGCCAACCGGAACTTTTCCCGCGAGTCGCTGGTCTGATCACTGTTCTTCTGTTCGCAGATTGAGCAGGGCCATCTCGGCGGTCCATCATCCCCCGAAGCAGCGTCAGAAGATTCGCATCCCTGTTCCCTTCAATTCTCGATTAAGCTCCTCCAACTGCTCTGTTGGGATGGTAAGCGCGTCCTGGAGAGAGCCGAAGGTCTGGCCTGCGACGTAGGCAAGGGCCCCCACCAGCACCAGAACCGAGGCAATCGTGGTCACCAGCGCAACCCGCCTGCGTGCCCGCTCAGCGTACTCCTCGTATAGCTCGGCGAAGACCTCCTCCATGCTCCCCGACAACTCGCCCGAGAGCAGCAGCACCCGGAAGGAGCGGTGAACCAGTGGCGCAAGAGCCCCCACAACGCCGCCGCCCCCGCTGATGCTCTCGTAGGCCTGCTTGAAGACCTTCAGGTTCGCATCCGACGTGAAACACCGGGAGGCCAGGTCCAGGGCCTGAGCCCATGGCACACCAGCCTTCATGGCAGAGTGGAGGACCCACATCGCCTGCGCCCTCCTCCCCGGAAAGAGCGCTAACTCAACTGAGCCGGGTATGAACCGCATCAGCCCGCCAAGGAGAGCAGGCAGCATGCGGAGGGCAACGTAGACCGCAGCTATGGCCCCAGCGGCCCTTACCAAGAGCCCCGTTACTGCCATGGCGTAAGAGCTGCCTGAACCAAAAATAAGAGTTGGCAGAGGCATCATGAATGCGCTGATGATCATGAGTAAGATGGGATATATGCTTGCCTTTAGTATGCGATTGCGAAAATCGATCCTGGATTGGCAGTGGTCGATAAGCAGCCCCAGCATCTCGGGCATGGTCCCCAACTGCTCCCCGGCCTGCAAGAGCCCGGTGTGCAGTCTGGGCACCAGCCCCGTGGCCAGCAGTGAGTGCCCCACGCCCTTGCCCGAGGATATGCCTTGGTGCAAGGCCTGAGCGAGTCTTCGGAAGCGCCCCCAACCCTGCTCAGCCAGGGCCTGCATGCCCATGTCAAGCCCGGCCCCCGAGCGAATGAGCCGCTGCAACGTGCCGTAGAACTGTCGAAGCACCACCCAGGGCGGGAATAGCAGCACAAGGCTCTGCCTCAGCATGGAGCCCGAAAAGGCCCTGATGTTCGATGGTTGAAAGAGCCGCTGGACCTCTTGGGCCACACGTGTCGGGCGACCTGAAGAGTCTGCTTGAGCTGAAGGGGAGGCCCCGGTGGGGCCTGCTTTCGGGGCAGGTTTGTTGGCCGGGGCGTTTCTCTCCAGCCATTTCGAGATGATAACGCCGCATCGGGCGCACTCGATGTTCTGGGGCTGTTCTGTTCCGCAGCGTGGGCATTTCATGGGGCAACTCTAGCAGAGGCAGAAGTAGAAGGCCAAGGGCAAAGCGGGGCAGCTGAGGGGGGGCCACCGTGGGGGCCGCCGTTCCTGGTCCATAACTCCGACGGGAAGGAAATCGCCACGCATGGCTCGTTGGGAAGCTTGCCTACTGGGCCCGAGGTGCCTATAACCGACAAGATGAAAATGCATGAATGCGACACAGCAGGTGGACGGAGATTTCGAGCGCTGATCGTCGGGGCCGGCGACACGGGCATCCAGTTGGCTTCCAGGTTGGCGCTGGGCTGGTGTGTCACGCTGGTGGACCCTTCGCGAGAGAGTCTGGAAGAGGTCGAGCGGGTTGCTTCGAACGTTGGTGCCGCTCTGCGCACTGTGCAGGGCGATGGAACATCACGCCTGGTTCTGGAGGAGGCAGGTGCTGCCAGTGCTGACCTTGCCCTGGTGGTAGCCAGCCCGGACAGCGTTGGCCTTGAAGCCTGCCGAGTGTTGCGCAGAGACTTCCCAAAGGTTCGGTTGCTGGCGCTGGTCCGCCAAAGACGGAATCTGGACGATTTCCTGGCCCTTGGAGTGGACGCCCTTTCGGACAGCGAGGCTGAAGCCGCTGCGCTGATGGCCAGGGTGGATCGGGGGAATCGAATTGCCCAGCAGGTGGGGCTTGGTGAGGGCGAGGTGATGGAGACCGAGGTGATGCCGGCCTCGTCGGCCATTGGCAAGCCGCTGAAGTCCTTTCACCCGCAACGCTGGCTGGTTGCGGCCGTGTACCGTGACAGAAAACTGGTTGTCCCGCATGGGGAGACGGTGCTTGAGCAGGGGGACCGACTGCTGCTTGTGGGTGACCCTCAAATCCTGCCTTCCATCGCCACTCAACTGCGCACGGGATTGTCCGAGTTCCCACTGCACTTCGGGGCGGGATTCGGGGTGCCTTTGTTGCCCGGAATCGAAAAATGCCAGCCGGAGATCTGCCGCCTCTTCGAAGCTTCCGAGGCGCAGTTTGTCTCGTTCTTGGCGCCCGGCGAGGAGAAGGGGACGCTAAAGGAGGTGGGGCGAGTCGCAAGGGGGGAACCGCTACCGCTGATGGAGCATCCCGAACTTAGCTGGCCCGACGAGTTGGGAGTCGATGCCGAGGCTTTGGATCTGGGTTTGGCGGTGCTGCCGCCTTCGCGGCTTCCGATTCTGAAACAGGTGGGGTTTGGCGAGACGCTGCTGGTTCGTCGCATGCGGCGGCTGCGTTGTCCGGTTCTGGTCCCAAGAAGCGGGGCAGCATACGAGCGTGTGCTGCTGTGCGTAACGGGGGCCGTTCTGGATGGAGAAGCGGCGACTCTGGCGCTGGATGTAGCACGGCGGCTTCAACTGCCAATAGTTTTGGTTACCACGGCTCCCCCGAGCATGATTACGGGGCCAGGCCACACCGAAGCCATGGAGCGGGCCGTGCAAGACTTCTCCGACCTGGCGACTCACTATCGAATGCGCTTTGACCGAATGGTGGTTGCGGGGAACCCGGTGCGGGGGATTCTGGCAAGCGCAAAACCCCAGGACTTGATGGTACTGGGGTTGTCGGATTCGGACCGGAACAGCATGACCAGTCCATGCGTGCCCATGCATCTGGTCCATCAGGCCGCTTGCTCGGTGATGGTGCTTCCGCACGCCGAGCCGGGGGCCTGAAATGGGGCAGACCCAGGCTACCACCCTGTTGTTGCTTGCCATGGGGGCCTTCCTGATACCGCTGCTTAGCAACCGTCTTAGGGTTCCAGCGGCCGTGATCGAGATTCTGTACGGGATTCTGCTGGCGGACCGAGGGTTGGGCCTGGTCCAGCGCTCGGAGTTCACGGCGTTCCTGGGGCAGTTCGGGTTTGCCTTCCTGATGTTCTTGGCCGGCATGGAGATCGACTTCGGGCAAGTGGAGAAGCTGGGCCGAAGGGGTTTGTTGGTGGTGTCGCTGGCCATTTCCATGGTGTTTGGTGGGGCAGCGGCGGTGACTTGGTGGTTTGATAAGCCGTTTCTGTTCGTCCTTGCCTTGGGAGCCATGAGTTTGGGGTTGACTCTGGTTGCACTAAGAGATACCGGGAAGCTCTCTACGCCAATGGGGCAGTTGGTTCTGATTGCTGGGACGCTGGGCGAGTTTGTTACAATCTTCCTGCTGACGGTCACCGACCTGGCTGGGTTGCACGGAGTCGGAACCGACCTGTTGGTGGGGCTGGCGAAACTGGTTGGGCTGTTTGCCGCTGCTTGGGCGGCACTCGTGCTGCTCAGGACCTTGGTGTGGTGGTTTCCGCAGCGTTTCGGGCGCCTTGTGGCAGTGGAGGATTCTGCCGAGTTGGGTGTAAGGGGGGCCTTCGCCCTCCTGCTGGTCTCCATTGCTGCCGCTCTGGCGTTGCACGTGGAGGTGATTCTTGGTGCCTTTCTGGCAGGTGTGCTGGTGGCGTTTTCGTTCAGGGACCGGGGGGCCATTGAGCACAAACTCTCGTCCTTCGGCTTCGGGTTCTTCATCCCCATCTTCTTCATCCACGTCGGGATAGCTTTTGACCCGGGGGAGTTGCGGCTCGAGACGCTGTTGAGTGATGTGGCCTTCCTGCTGGTGGCCGGGTATTTGCTGAGGGCTATGCCTATGCTGCTATTTACTGCCTTGGGTTTGCGGCTTCGGGAGACTCTTGCGGCAGGGCTGATTATGAGCGCTCCGTTGACTCTGTTGGTCGCCATTGCCCAGGTGGGGCTGGATACGGGGCTGGTGGCACCTCATGTAGCGTCGGCCATCGTGGTGTACGCACTGGTGGGAGGTGTCCTATTCCCAACGGCGTTCCGGGCGCTAGTTCCGAAGTAGGGCTCTTGCCATGTCCAGTCCCGGTGAACGGGTGAGCGGCCCCGGGGCCTTTTGATCTGGAATCCCAGCAAGAATTCCTGTATAAGAGACCGCTGTTGTCCGCTTTCGGGGGCATCCGAAGTGTTTGGCAATGCAGAGGTTGAGATGATGGACGACACTGTCCTTGTTGAGAGATTCAAGGTCCACGGCGACAAGCGGGCCTTTGAAGCCATCCTCAGCAAATATGAGAATCAAGTGTACCGGTTTGGCTATCGGATGTGCGGGCATCCCCAGGATGCTGAGGACATAGTCCAGGACACCTTCGAGTCTGCCTATCGCTACCTGAAGGATTTTCGCGGCGAGGCATCTTTGCTCTCGTGGCTGCTGAAGATCGCATCCAGCGCTTGCATCAAGAAGCGCCGGCT
Source organism: uncultured Myxococcales bacterium (assembly GCA_964593355.1). Taxonomy (GTDB): domain Bacteria; phylum Myxococcota_A; class UBA9042; order CAIXZC01; family CAIXZC01; genus CAYTWV01. The sequence goes on along the minus strand of CAZQHM010000069.1, from coordinate 19,440 downwards.
GCGGAAGGACCAGCCCAAGAACCTGCTCTCCTACGAGGCGCTTCAGGAGGTGGGGGGCGCTGAGGTAGAGTTGGCAACTCCCCAGGCGGAGACCCCGGCGGACCAGATTGTGGCCTCGGAGATGAAAAAGAAGCTGGAGGAGCTTCTCCATACCATCCCGGAGCATTATCGTATCGTGCTGGTGCTCAGAGACATCGAAGGGGTCTCCTCCCGTGAGGCGGCAGAGGCCCTGGACATCTCAGAGACCGCTGCCAAGGTGCGTCTGCATCGTGCCAGGGCCATGTTGTTCAAGAAGTTTGAAGAGGTCTACCATGGACAGGTTCAAGAGCGACGAGCCACATCACTGTGACGAACTGCTCGAGCGCTTCAGCGAGTACATCGACAAGGAACTCGACGAGGCCTCGGCTACGGAGCTGGAGATGCACCTCGATGAGTGCGAGGCTTGCGCAGTGAAGATGCAGGAGTTCCGACTGCTGCTGCTCAACTACCGCTCCTTCAGGCTGGACAAGGGGGGGCCTTGCCTCTCTGACGATTGCCGCAAGCGAATCAGAGGGAACCTGCACCTCGATTGATTAGTGCCGTTGGCCCCTGATTCAACCCAGTGCTAACCCTGCCAAGCCACTTATGTTGGGCAATTTCTGCGTGATGAAAACCCTTCGGATTACGGGTCAAGCGGCGCTATATCCCGGGGAATGGGGTTCTGGGGGGTAGCGGAGGAACCTGAGCGGCGGGGGTGTCCATGGCGGTTGAGCCCTCAAAGACCACGCCCTTCTCGATGTAGAGGCACGGAGTGACGATGTTGCCCTTGAGATGGGCCGGGGCATGCAACTCCACACAATTGGGAGCGGCGATGTTCCCCACCACTTTGCCCTGGACAACCACCGACGAAACCGAAATCTCAGCCTTGATGTCGGCGTTCTGTCCAATAATCAGGGTGCCCTTGGAGAAGATCTCCCCCTGGAAACGGCCGTCTATTCGAACAGCCCCTTCGAAGGTCAGCTTCCCCTCGAACTCGCTGCCTTTGCCGAGAGTTGCGATAACATCCTTACCCTCGATTGTGTGCAGAATGGACTCGTCAGGCATGGCGCCTCCTCATAGTAGCAACCAAGAATTAGCCCGGAGCGGGGCCCCTGTCAACTTTACCGCCAGTTGCAGACCACGGACAGACAAGGGTTTTTGTGGCAGAAACGGGCGGAAGAAGAGGTTGGAACCCCACATGAGCCGTCTTAAAAAACGAGGGTGAGCAGAGAACCCCCACCTACAAGGTGGGCTCCATATTTCCGCATCAGGCATCCCAGGCAAGCCCGGACGCACATCGCGGGAAGGGACAGACCCCTCGAAACTAATCTAGGGGTTACTCGCTTGCAATCCCTCTAAACGTACCCCGCAGGGCCCAATGAGCAGGTTAGACACCATTGGGGCGCTGGTCAAGCTTTTCGGGTTTCTAAGCTGTGATCCTTGCACCCGCTGCCCAGTGGCCTTATCGTTGGCGCCGAAAGGCTCTGGTGCTTCCACATGATTCTGGAGGCCCGGGCAGGGGGCGAGGCTGTGGCCCGTAAAGGCTTGTGCCGAACCGGGAGGCCTCAGACCACTTATCCCAGTTGAACGTTGGACAATGGCTTATGGAGGAGACTCATGGCAAGCATTCCTGAATGGGGACAACACATCATTTATCAGGTCAAGACCCTGCTTACCGAGCCCAAAGAGCTCTTCAGGCAGACAAAAGGGGAGGCCATGACGCCCATGCAGGTCTACCTGGCCTACCTGCTTCCGCTCTCAATTATCCCCGCCGTGGCAGTGTTTCTGGGCAGCTTGCTCATCGGCTTCTGGGGCTTCTCGCTGCCCTTTGGCGAATCGCTGAAGATGGGATTGATGATGTATGTCGGGGTTGTGGTGGCCGGCACCCTCTTCTCCCTGATTCTGGCTACCCTGAGCCCCATTTACGGCGGAGAGCGTAACATCGGGGCAGCGTTTACCCTGGTGGCCATAAGCTTCGTTCCTGCATTTTTCCTGCTTGTGCTGTGGATATGGCCCGCTTTTGGCCTCTTCGCAACGGCCGCTGGCCTTGCCTGCCTCTATTTCGTCTACTGTGGCCTGGAATCGTTCCTCAAGGTGCCCGAAGAGCGTCGCGTGGTCTTCTTGCTCGTGAGCTTCGTGGCCACGGCCCTCGTCTTCATGTTCCTGGTCAAGGTCTTCGGGGCCATCACCACCCCAAGCGCCCCCTCCATCCAGGGGCTGCCCGTCAACATCAAGATCACCGGCTCTATCCTGGGCCTGTAAAGACCTGGCTATCATGGGGCCGTTTAGAATTGGGCGGCCAATAATATGGGGGTTCCTATGGCAAGAGAGTTGCGACTGAACAAAAGCCCCGTGGTTCATCCCACGGCCTTCGTGGCCCACGGGGCAGTGCTCATCGGAGACGTGGAGCTGGGGCCCGACGTGGGCATCTGGTACAACTGCGTCCTTCGTGGCGACGTCAGGGCCATCAAGATCGGGGCCCGCTCAAACCTGCAGGACCTCACCTGCGTGCATGGTCACTACGGAATGTACGATGTCATCATCGGCGAAGACGTTACCGTGGGCCATTGCGCCCTTATCCATGGCTGCACCATCGGAGACCGCTGCCTCATCGGCATGGGAGCAAAAGTTCTCAACGGATGCGTCATCGGTGAAGAGTCCATAATCGCCGCAGGAGCCGTATTGCTCGAGGGTACCGTGGTACCCCCAAGAAGCCTCGTGGTGGGGCTGCCCGCCAAGGTCAAGCGCACCCTCTCCGATTCCGACGTCGACTTCATCCGCAACGCCACAGAGCACTACATCGACTATGCACGAATCTACAACGCCCTTACCCCCGAGCAGAAAGAGTTGGCTCACTACATCGGCGTGTAGCTTTCGTTCAGATCTTGCGGCGGGCCCAGAGGTCGTTGCGGCGGTAGAGGTCCAGCGCCTCCTCCAAAATCTTGATGGCATCTGAGGCGTTGAGGAATCCGTCCACAACCACCTCCTTCTTCTCCAAAGCCTTGTAGTCCTCGAAGAAGCGCCGAATCTCCCTCAGCACGTGGGGCTGCAACTGGGTGTGCTCAGTGAAATCCGAGAAGGCCGGGTCGTCAACGCTCACCGCAAGGATCTTGTCGTCGATACCCTTGTCGTCCCTCATGCGCATCACCCCGATGGCCCTGGCATCAACCAGAGTTAGCGGGTGGACAGGCTCCTGCATCAAAACCAGGGCGTCCAGCGGATCGCCGTCGTCGCAGAAGGTGCGGGGAATGAAACCGTAGTTGGCCGGATAATGCACTGCGCTATACAGAACACGATCTAGCCGCAGAAAACCCGAGTCCTTATCGAGCTCGTACTTGTTCTTGCTGCCTTTCGGAACCTCGATTACAACTGGAAATCTTGTGGAAATCTTCGTTATATCAATGTGAATGTCGTGCCAAGCATGCATGGATTGCCCTCTGATTCAAGTTGCGCCGAGGATAGGGCTTGCTTTTGCCGGAATCAAGGGGGCCACGAGGCACTGAGCCGCCATCTCGGGACACCTGCGGCGTTGCTGGGTACTCTGCTAACTGCGACGTGGCTTGGGCCAGGCCTCATTGGCCCGGCAGGGACGCTACCATGCCAGCAAGAGTGGGGCCCTACCAGACCTGCTCCTCGATCCAGTCTCTAACCCCCGAGGCGCTGAGCAGGTCCCAGTGGTTGGAGAGAGCCATGTGCTTCTTGGCCGCTACGCTGGAGAGCATGGTCTCGTCGGTGGCGCTGGCCTCGAAGACCATGGCGTCCGAGGGGCCAGTGTACTCCCAGGGCATGCCGCCAACACTCTGGAGCCCTCCGGAGACGATGTAGCACGGCAACTGCTCGGGGGTCTTGCCCTTGCGCAGATTCTCCATGAAGTTGCCCGAGAGGTCTATTGCATGGGCGATGCCCAGGGACTTGCTGATGAATCCAGTGCCACCGTAGTAGGTGGTGTACCAGTCCTGCTCAACCATGGCCAGCGAGTAGACCTCATCCCAGGCCACGGTAAGCTGCAGCACGCCCGGAAAGGCTCCGCCGTAAATGCTGTCTTCGAGAACATCCTTCCACATTCCGTACTGCAGCAACTGGTTCCACGACGAGGGCATGTAGAGGCCCATGAGGTCTGCCGGGTAGTTGAATGCCGGATGGCGGAAGGTGAAGTCCATTCCTCCCATGGGAACGGCAACCAGCGTCAAGGTGGCCATGTCGTTGCCGTAAGGAAGCCCCGATTGGGCCAGAAAACCCGTAGCGTAGACCAGGGCCACTATTCCGCCTTTGGAGTGCGAGACCACGTGGATCTGGTCAAGTCCCGAATGAACCCGGGCCTGGTGCATGGCAGCGGCCAACTGGACCGCCTGGTTTCGGTTGTCGCCAAAAGGATGAGGGAAGGTCACGGCGAAGACGCAGTGCCCATCGGCAATCCAGTGGGAGGCCAGCCCACCATCGAAGAGGTCGGGGTCTATCCAGGACTGATTAGCGTGGCTGCCTGCACCATGCACCAACATGATGGCCGAAGAGGGCTCCGATTGGCATCCAGGCCCAACGTGAAGCACCACAGAGCCCGCCGAAGGGCTGGTCTGGCCGTCGAACCACCCTGCCACCGTTGGGTCGTTCTGTTGAGTCTTGGCCGTGAACTTCTCGCCCGAGAGAGCGGGGTGGGAGAAGGTCAGAAGCTCTATGGAGGCCCAGGGGGCCGTTGTGGGGCGCTGCTCTGCCACTAGATTCTGCACCGGAGGCTCAGGAGGTTCCTGGGTGTCGGGAGTCACGTCGCCGGCGTCGACTTCGTCAGTATCGCTGCTGTCCGTGTGCTGGGCATCGTCCTCTACATCGGCCAGGTCGTCCGCTTCCGAGTCATCGATGCCTTCCGCTCCCAAATCGGCCAAATCGTCTCCGCCAACCTCCTGGTCTTCAAGCATCTGATCGGATACTTGGTCGCTGCCCGGCATGTCCGGGTCGGGTTCCCTGGAATCTCCAAGGTCGGTCTCAATGATGTCCTGGTCCGGGAAGGTGATGTCTCCCTGGGCAGTCTCCTCGGCCGTATCCACATAGTTGACCTTGGCTGAGCCGCAAGCGGTTCCAACTGCCATAAGCAACGCTAATCCAAGAGTGCGCATCATCTCATGCCTCCACGTTCGTCTTCATGCTGCGTGGTCCAAGCCATGCTGCCACGCCTGCCCACACCTTGCTGAAGCTGCCTTGGCCCACGGAGAGGCCTATATGCCCCACATCGACCACGGCGGAAGTTACGTCCCTGCCGGTGCCCATCCAGCCATCCAGCGCTAGGCTGCTTGGCGGCGGGATGATGTGGTCCTTTGCCGCTATGACGTTGAGAATCGAGGCGGAGATGGACTCGGGTCGAATGGTTTTGCCTGCCACGGCCAGTTGGCGGCCCAGCAGGGCGTTACGCTGGAAGCACTCTCGGGTCCAGTCCTGGAAGGCCGGTCCGGGCACTGCGACATTGTCGTTGACCCAGCGTGAGAGGGCCAGGTAGCCACGCTGAAAGGCAGCGGCCTGGGCCTTTATGGCTTCCAGCTTGGAGATCTCTTCGGGGGTGGCGCCCTTCTTGGGTTTGGGGAGGCTGGCGGGCAGTGCCAGGGCACCTTGGGCCTGCTTGATAACCCAGCCGGGCTGCAGCATAGTGAAGGCTGTCTGCAGAAGAGCCGGGGGGATGAGCCTGTGCGCCTCCACCAGCGACTCCAGCGGCATACGCTTGCCCTGGGACCAGAGGGTGAGAAGCCCGCACTGGGAGAAATCAACGGGGGTGGCCAGAAGCACCAGGTTCTTGACCTTCTCCGGAGCGAATCCCGCATAGGCCAACGCCATGGTGCCGCCCATGCAGTAGCCCACCAGCGTCACCGGGCGCCCCTGGTGCCGTGCGCTCACCGCCCTCACGGCGTGGTGCAGACGCCTGGCCAGGTAGTCGTCCATGGTGGTGTGGGAGTCTTCGGGGCCGGGGATACCCCAATCCAGCATGTAGACGCCAAAGCCCTTGTCCAGCAGGTACTTCACCACGCTGCGCTCGGGAATGAGGTCCAGTATGTAGTGGCGGTTGACCAGCGAGGGGACGAAGAGCACCGGCGTCTCGTATGCCGTGCCCACCGTGGGCTGGTAGGAGAGCAACTCGCTGCGACCGAACGTGGCTATGACCGAGTGGGGAGTAACCCCCACCGGCGGCGGTCGAAACCGCTCAGGCGCTACCTTCCACCAGATTTTCATCATGAGATCATCCATTGCTGCCTCCGCCGTCGCTGTTGCGTGCCACTCTGCCCATTCACCGAAACCCGCCGTCTGCTCAGGAAGCCTTCTTGGGCGATGCGGGTTTCTTCCCGCCTCTGCTTGCCTTGGGGACGGCCTGGGCGTCGGTGGCCGCAGGGGCGTCCACAGAGGCTTCCGGGGCCTTGGGCTGAGCCTCGGCTCGCTCGGCGCGCCCAAGCTCGATTCTGGCCTGGGTCGCAACCAATTCGCCTACTTGCGAGAGTTGCTGTGAGATGGCATCCAACTGCTCCTGGGTGTCCAGGATGGAGGACTCCAGCTTTCGAATGGCGTAGAGGGTCTCCTCAAGGTCTTTCCTGGTGGGCATGCGCATGGACTCCAGGGCCCGCTCGAAGGACTTGTCCACGACCATCTTGAAGATAGAGCTGCTCTCCATCATCTTGCCCATGGATGAGAGAAAGGTCTCGTTGCGGACCAGGTAATCCATGAAGCCCGAGAACATTTTTTCCCACTGCTTAAATAGCATTTCCGTCGCTGAATTCATCATGATATATCTCCTTTTTAAGCCTTCAGGCGGCCTTTGAGTTCATTCTTGAGGATCTTACCGGCAGCATTCATAGGCAAGATGGATTCCACGAAGACCTCCCGTGGGACCTTATACTTGGCGAGGCGCTGGGCCACGAACTCAACCAGGGCCTGAGGAGCTGGGGTCTTGCCGGGGAAGGGCATTACGAAGGCCACGGGAACCTCGCCCCAGAGGTCGTGGGGGGCGCCAACGACGGCAGCGATTGCGACGTCGGGATGGTTGCACAGGACTTGTTCGATCTCGCCGGGGTATACGTTTTCGCCGCCGGAGATGATCATCTCTTTCTTGCGGCCGGCGATGTAGAGGTAGCCGTCGGCATCGAAGTAGCCCAGATCTCCGGTGTAGAGCCACCCATCCTTGAGCACGGCGCTGGTCTCGGACTCCAGGCCCCAGTATCCCTTCATGACGTTGGGTCCTCGGACGATGATCTCACCCACTTCGCCGTCGGGCAGGGTTTCGCCCTGGTCGGAGATAATCCTGACGTTGGTGTAGAGGCACGGTCTTCCCACGGAGCCGGGTTTCTTGCGGTCGTCCCTGGGGCCCATGCCCGACACGCCTGGTGAAGCCTCGGTTAGGCCGTATCCTTGGCGCATCTCGAAGCCAAGCTCGTGGTAGGAGTTCATGAGGGCCTCGGGCAGGGGGGCACCGCCGGAGATGAGCACCTGGAGGCTAGAGAGGTTCCGTGTCTTGAAGTCGGGGTGTTCCAAGAGCATCTGGTAGACCGTGGGAACGGCCATGATGCCGTGGGCCTTGTGTTCTTCCACCAGCCTGAGCACGTCGGCGGGCTCGAACTTGGGCACCAGGATGATGGTGCCGCCGGCGTGGAGGATGGGGGTGACCGAACCGTTGAGTCCACCCACGTGGAAGAGAGGCAGCACCACCAGTGATATAACGTCGGGCGAGATGCCCAGGGCCCAGCCGTTGACCGACTGGAAGAAGCAGTTGTCGTGGGTGAGCATGACCCCTTTGGGCTTCCCGGTGGTGCCCGAGGTGTACATCAGAAGCACGACGTCATCACCGCCAACCTCTTCGTCCAGGGTCTCGGCTGTGGAGCCCGAGGCCAGAAGCTCTCCGTAGATGGGGCGGTCGGGGGCGGGTGGCAGCGATGCAGCAGCGGCATCTCCGAAGAGGGGAGTCCGCACGAGGAGGCTGAGGGAAGGAACGGAGGCAGCAAGGGCTTCCGCCTGGGGGGTGAGCATGGGGTCGTAGAGCAGGGCAGAGGCCTTGCAGTCGTTGAGCACGTAGCCAAGCTCTTCGGCGGAGAGGCGGAAGTTGAGAGGCACGGCGATCATGCCAACCTTGGCGCAGGCGAAGAAGGCCTCGACATACTCGATGCTGTTGAAGAGCAGCAGAGCGACCCGGTCGCCTTTGGTGAGCCCACGGCTCTTGAGTGCCGAGGCCAGCCGATTGATGCGTTCATCCATCTGCTTGTACGAGACGGTGCGCCCCACAACGACCAGTGCGGTCTTGCCCCTGAAGATCTGGCCGTTTCTGGTAGCCCAACTTCCGATATTGACCTTCATCAGTCACCTCCGAAGTGACGTAGTGTGCAGCGTGGACCCCGGCGGGTCAACGCAGAGTGATTCAATGCCTCACGCCGAGCCGGCCATGAAGCGGGCCACCTTCGGCCATACTTCCTGGAATGCTTTGCCCCCGACGCTGACGCCTATGTGGCCGGCCTCGCAGGAGAGCTTTTCTATCTTCTGGGATTCCACAAGGTCGCAGACTGCCAAGGCGCACTCCTGCGGGACGATAGTGTCCTTTGTCGCCGTCACCACCAGCAGCGGGCACGTGACGCTGCCAAGGTCCACGACTTTGCCGTTGATGCGCCAGCTCTTGTTGACCAGACCGTTCTCCTGGTACCAGCCCTTGATGTACTCACGGTAGAAGCCCCCGGGGTAGGGGACGTTGTCGTTGGCCCACTTCTCCAGGGCCACAAAGAACTTGAAGAACTCGGGTCGTTCCGTGGCCTTGAGGGCGCTGGAGAGTTTCGTTATCTGGGCCGAGAGGTTCATGGACCAGAAGCTGGCCTGCATGGCCTCGGGCGGCAGGTTCCCCCAAGCGTCCATGAGGGCGTCAACGGGGAAGTTCTCGGGGTTGGTCCACGAGGTGAAGACGCCCCCCTTGGCGAAGTCCATGGGGGCCGCCAGAAGCACCAGCCGCTCCACCTGCTGGGGGTGCAAAGCGGCGTAGACCGCTGCCATGGTTCCACCCAGGCAATAGCCCAGAACCGGAATCGACTGCCGACCGGTGATGCGCTGAATCTTCCTGAAACAGCGGCCCAGAAGGTGGTCGACGTAGTAGTCCATGCCGAAGAACCGATCCTCGGGCCCGGCGGTACCCCAATCAACCACGTAGACGTCCAGGCCCTGGCTGTTCAGATAGGCTACGGCGCTCTTGCCCTCGATGAGGTCCAGCACCGTGTAGCGGTTGATTACCGAGTAGACCAGAAAGACCGGACGGGCCTCAGCAACCCCCAGGGCCGGGAAGCGCAGCAGCCGCATCTTGTTCTCGGTGAAGACCACTTCGTAGGGTGTGGCGCCCGGAATAACTTTGGGCCACCCGTCCACCAGCTTCTTTACTGCTTCCATCTTCGCCAACATTCCCAACCCTCCAGACTGTGCAGACTTCCAACGGGAGCGAGCGGATCTCACCGGGCCATTACCGGCCAGGTGAGACCTCACTCTTCGCCGGTCAAACATCGCTACTTGGGCTGAGCGGCCTTGATGTTCTCCATCACGGTGCCAGCGTTGGCCTGGACTGCCTGGGTCCACTTCGAGATGGCCTCTTTGCACAGCTCGTGAGCCTGCTTCATGCCCTTCTCCCAAGCCTCCATGGGGTTCTCAACGGCAGAGGCCTGCCCGCCCAGCTTCTGGGTCCACTCAACCATGGCCTCCTTGGTGGGACGGGCCATGGCTTCCATGGCGCCAAAGCCGAAGTCGACCATCTGGATAAGGGCGTCGGAGCCTTGTTTGTGCATCTGCAAAAAGGTGCTGCTGGCCTGCTCGAAGCCCTGCACCGCTGCCTGTCCCATCGCCTTGAATTCGTTGTTCAGTTCCATTGCCTTCATGTTCTTCTCCCTAACGGCCGCCTGAGTCTCTCGCTTCCACCCGCAGCCGCATTCAGCGCTCAATGAGTGAGGCGCCGTGGTTGGTGGAGGCGAGCTAGTTTGTCACTGACCCGGGGTCCTGAAGCCACTTGCTTCCTGGCCCGGGGTCTTGTGTTGCATCGCAACATCGACCCTCAAAATAGCCCGGGATTTTTTCCTGTCAAGCGGTTTTTCGTTGCAACGCAACATGAACCGTGGTAGAGCTCCAAAACAGGTAGCCGGAGCTGCCTTGGGAGGCGCAGATGGTTGATTCGTCCACTCGTGTCATTAAGAAGTACGGGAACCGCAGGCTCTACGACACGCAGACCTCGGCCTATATCAATCTGGAGGATCTCAGCACGCTGTTGAAGCAGGGTGTGGACATCAAAGTGGTTGATGCCAAGACGCAGCAGGACATCACGGGGACGGTGCTGCTGCAGCTCATTCTCGAGCGGGAGCGTCAGAACGTGGAGGGGCTGCCTGTAGAGCTGCTGAAGGAGTTGATCATTATAGGGGACACTCCGGCTCGTCGCTGGTTTGACGTCTCGATGAAGGTGAGCCTGGAGATGCTGCGCCGGCTGAAGAAGACTGGATTGGCTGGGTCGACGGGGTGGCAGGTGCCGTGGCTGGGGATAGACGTTCAGGAGTTGATGCAGTCTGTGGTTGGTGGGGGTGGTGCCAAGAGGGGTGCTGCTGCATCGCCAAGAGCGGAGGCGGATCCGGAGGATTTCGTGGAGGACGCTCCGCCCGTGGAAACGGCGGCGCCCGGTGATGGTGACGAGGATGCTCCCACGGATAGCAAGGCTGGTAAGAAGGCGGGGCGGAGCAGCAGAGCGTTGGACCTCTCTTCGCAGCTTGAAGAGCTGAAGGCCAGGCTGGCAAATCTTGAAGCTACTTTTTCGCAGAAGGGGCGTCGTCATGAGTAGGCGTTGGTTGGTCGCCTTGGCCGCTCTTGGGGTCTGCGCCTTGGGGTGCGGCTCGGGCATATCGGGGCTGGACGTGGCGGGTTCAGACGCTGGGGAAGACTCATCTTCGCTCTTCGACGTGGCTCTGGGCGATGAGTTGCCCGAGACGGCTGACGATTTGGGCGAAGGTGATCTTGGTGGCGAGCTTGCTGAGGATGCCAAGGAACCCGAGGATCTGACGGACCATCAGGGGTTGCTGGATTTGCCCTTGCAAGAGGCTGCTGAGGAGACGGAGGACGGGTACATTCCCGAGGTCTTCTATCCCGACACCACCAATCCGCTGTGCGAGGGCAACGGGAACGGGATTCTCGAATATGAAGAGTTGCCTGCGCTGAAGGCCATGGGGGCCGTAGCCACTTTCACGCAGAACAAGGCGGGCAGCGTGGTTTCGGTGCCGAACCCTGGGGGGAAGTACGACGAGGAGTGCAACTGCCTGCGCTGGGATTTCTCGGCGGTGAGCGAGGCTGACGAGAAGGTCTATGACTCGGTGCTTCCCGTTGAGAGCTTCTGGTTTGCTAGCCGGTACGAGGGTGCCCAGTTCGTGCAGTTTTTTGGTAACGACACCCTGGGAATATATAGTTTAGATGAAAGTGGTCTTTATCTTCATGGCTTGGCTTCGGTCAAGGAAGACTTTACTTCGCTTGTTTACGATACGCCGGTGCCGATGTTGAGCCTGCCCATGCAGCTTGGCGACAACTGGAAGCGTGAGAACGTGAAGGCCGAGGGGCTCTTTGAGGGCGAGGAGTATCCGTTGAACACGGGGGTGACGGGGGTTGTGAGCGTAGACCACTCGTTCTACTTCGCCGTGGACAAGAGTGGGCGCATCAAGACCATCAGCGGGGAGTTCGATGTGTTGCGCGTGATCACCGATGTGACCATGAACGTGCGCAATTCTATGGCCCCCAACCCCTTTGCCACGGTTCGGTACAAGCTGGCGCTCTATCTTGCGGAGTGCACGGGGCTGGTGGCTCGGGTGAGGAGCCAGGAGAACGAACTTAAGACCGACTTCGACAAGGCCACGGAGTTCAGGCGTTGGGGAGGGTTGCAGTGAGAAGTGTTGCTTTGGTCGCTGCGTTGGCGGCGTTGGTGCTATCGGGGTGCGCCACTTGGCAGACGGGGGAGTTGAAGGTTCCGAAGCTTCCTGGTTTGCGATTCGTGCAGGCTGGCGAGTGGCGAATCCGGGTAGACGAGGTCGGAGCCGGGAAGCCTCTGGTGCTGATTCACGGCTACTCTTCCACTTTGGAGGAGTGGCGTCCTGCGCTGCCCTATTTGTGCAAGGAGCGGCGGTGCATTTTGATGGACCTGCCGGGCTTCGGGCTGTCGGACAAGCGTGAGGGCTCTTACACGCCGGCGGACATGGCAACTCACGTGGTGTCGGTGATGGATGCGCTGAAGGTGGACTCTGCGGACGTCATCGCCCACTCGTGGGGGTGCAGTGTGGCGCTGGCAATGGCCTTGGCCTATCCCCACAAGGTTGAGAAGATGGTGTTGACGGGGCCGTGGGTCTACGAGGATCAGTTGCCCACCTTCATGCTTTGGGCCCGGGTACCGCTTCTGGGAGAGGCGCTCTTCACGGCGCTCTTCGACCAGCAGCCCGAGATGCGTTATCAGGAGGTCTTCTTCGAGCCCGAGAAGCATGTGAAGGCCGAGGACGTGGCCTTGATGAAGGTATTCCTGAACAGTCCCGGCGCCATAAGGGGGGCTCTTCAGGCGGCTCGGGACCAGAACTTCAGCGTTTTGGAGCCAGAGTATCCCAAGGTGCAGAACGAGACGCTGGTGCTCTCCTGCGAGCAGGACAGGGTTGCTTTGCCCTTCTACGGCAAGCGCCTTGCTGCGGACCTTCCTAACAGCCGCCTGGAGTTCCTGCACAAGTGTGGTCACGTGCCGCAGGTGGAGCTTCCGGAGAAGTACTCATCGGTTGTCTCGGAGTTTCTCAACGGTTCGTCCGGCGGAGGTGACCGATGAGCGGGCATAGAGTCGGGACGGTGCGGGTGGCTATGCGGCTGGTAGCGCTGGCTTTGGGGCTTGTGTCGTTGGGGGCGCTGACTCCTGTGGCCCGAGCGGACCACAGGCTCTACATTCCCAACCCCTATGCGGATCCTCAGTGGAGCATCGATCTTTCCCGGGATCCCTCCAAGGTGCCACCGCCCTGGTTTTCAATAACGGGGCAGTACCGTGTGAGGGCCGGGCGTTGGGGCAACCTGGACCTCAATCGTGGGGTGACCCCCACCACGGGTGCGCCCATTGCGGGCACCTTTGCATCCGAAGGCGATGACGTAGGCAGTGCGGATATGCGGCTCATCCTGGACCCGACCATTCACGTGGGCCCCGAGGTGACCATCCATATGCGTCTGAATTTACTTGAGAATCTGGTTCTGGGCAGCACGCCCATGTCGTATCCTGCCTCGCCGGAGGTTCCTTTTCCCGGGGCAAGCAGCGGCCAGCGTGCGCCCCAGGCGGGCCGGAACTCGTTGACCGATTCGATAACGGTTGGGCGTTTGTGGATGGAGTGGTTATCGCCCGTGGGGCTCTTCTTCGTCGGGCGCATGGGGATGGATTGGGGGTTGGGCCTGGTGGCGAATTCGGGTAGCTGTGCGGACTGTGATGTGCAGCAGGCATCGGATGTGGTGGGAGTGGCCACGTCGGTCTTTGACCATGTGGTGGCCTTCTCCTACTCGTTTGATGCGTCGGGCGGTTCGTTAGGCACGCAAGGAAACCCCACGGGGGCTCTTTCGGACATCACCGATGCCGACGACATGCAGAGCGTGACGCTGGCGGTGGGCAAGTATCTTCTTCCGGCGGTAAGTCGCATGAAGGTTCTGCAAGGGTCGCCGGTGTTTCTCTGGGGGTTATCGGGGTCATGGCGGTGGCAGGAGGCGGACTTGCCTGCGCACTATCTCAGCGATGCGGATGAGTGGAGTGGGGAGGCTCGGGATGGGCAGTTTGTGCAGCGGGATTTGGATGCGGTGGTGGTGGACGGCTGGATGCGTTTCTGGTGGCGGTCGTTCAAGCTCGAGGCCGAGGCAGCATGGATGGGGGCCTGGCTTGGGGAGACCTCTTTGTTGCCTGGCGTGAGGCTTGGCAAGGCTACGGCAAGCCAGTGGGGTGGCGTTGTGAGGGCCAGGGTAGACCTCTTCGAGGGTTTTGGGGGGCGCTTGGAGGTGGGTGTTGCGTCGGGCGACGACGCATTCGGATTCGGCGTGGACACTGCAGCGAACTACAAACCCAAGGCTGGTGATATGGAGGGGGCCCAGGCCGACATGGTTGAGGATCGGACCGTCAACAATTTCCGGTTCAATCCCAACTTCCACGTGGACGAGATTCTCTGGCGTCGCATCGTGGGCACGGTCTCCGACGCCGTCTACTTCAAGGGGGGCTTGGAGTGGGCGCCCAGCAACTGGCTGACGTTTGACGCCACTGCGATTTACTCCCGGGCCATGGAAGCCAACTCTGCCCCGGGGCTTGCCCGGGATTTGGGCGTCGAGGTTGACTTGGGCTTCACCCTGGACGGCAAGGATGGCCTTTTCTTACGCGGCACCGGTGCGCTGCTGCTGCCCTTAAAGGGATTCAGAAACGTGGTCGAGGAGCTGGACCCAGAGTCGGCCTGGGCCCTGCGGCTTGTAGGCGGGGTGAGGTTTTAATCATGAAACAACTGATATTATTGCCCATGGCTCTGCTGGTTTTGTCGCTGCCTGGTTGCGGCGACGATCCTGAGGTCTGGGTTGAGAAGGCTTGTGAGGAGTGTGACGCCACGGTGTATGTGGACGAACCCGACGTGACCTACGAGGCGCCGCCCTGGATTGATCAGGTTGACTCGTTGCGGGCTTGTGTTCCGAACAACGATGGCCGCATCGACTACGAGGAGATGCCGGTGTTTTTGGGGGCAGCGGTGAGCTACAGGGTGAATGCTCCGGGGGAGGGGGTGGAGCTGGACGTGAGTGGGAAGGATTGGGCCGGGAAGTGGACGTGGGATTTCCGTGGCATTCCGGACACCTATCCTGTGAACGTCACAGTTGAGGATCCGGCAGAGTTCTGGTTTGCCGACGAGTTCCCCGAGGCCGAGTCAGTCTCCCCGGTCTCTCTGTGGGACAAGAATCTGCTTGGGGTCTATCGGCACAGCAAGGGGACAACGGAGCTGCTGGGTGTTGCTTCGAGGAGCCGCGAGGGTGCAGTCTACACGTTGATCCGCTACGACGAGCCGGTTCGGCTCTTTGAGTTCCCCATAGAGGTTGGCTCGAAGTGGAGCCAGAAGGTGAGCTTCTCCAACGCCGTGGTCATGGGGGTGCAGAATGCGGGCAGCGAGACTTACAGTTTTGTGGTTGACGGCAGGGGGACGGTGCTGCTGCCTGATTTCACCTTGGAGAACACGCTTCGGATAAGGCTGCAGTTGAAGCAGACCTTTGTGGTAGCGCAGGGCAAGCCCACCACGGACTACATCTGGTACATGTACGTTCATGAGTGCCTGGGGGAGGTTGCCAGGGCGGTGAGTGGTCCTGACGAGCTGGAGAAGGAGTTCACCAGGGCGGCGGAGTTCCGCCACCTTGGATTGTAATGGTGTTCGTTATAGCGTAGTCAAACCTATTTATAAATGGAGAAAAGTATGCAAGTCAAAGACAAAGTTGTGATCGTAACCGGGGGAGCGAGCGGCATTGGTTTGGAGACTGCCAAGCTGTTTCAGGAGCAAGGGGCGAAGGTGGCGGTGCTGGATTGGAGCGAAGAGGCGTTGGCCCAGGCTTCTGTGGAGTTGGGAGCAGGGCTGTTGGCGGTGAAGTGCAACGTAGCCGACGAGGCGTCGGTTGATGCTGCCTTCGACGAGGTAGTGGAGAAGCTTGGGGGTGTGGATGTAGCGGTTCTCAATGCTGGGATATTGAAGGACGGGTTGCTGGTTCGTGTTGACAGGGAGACGGGGGCAGTGAAGGGGACGATGAGTCTGGCGCAGTGGCAGAGCGTCATCGACGTGAACCTGACGGGGGTATTTCTGACTGGCAGGGCAGCGGCGGTGAGGATGATAAATGGTAAGCGGAGGGGTGTGATAGTGCCGTTGAGCTCCATTTCGAGGCACGGGAATGCGGGTCAGAGCAACTACTCGGCGGCGAAGGCCGGGGTAGCGGCGTTGTGCAACGTATGGGGCAAGGAGTTGGCCCGGTATGGGATTCGGGTAGCGGGTGTGGCTCCGGGGTTCATAGGTACAGCCATGGTGTTGAAGGATATGAAGCCCGAGGCCTTGGAGCGTGTGGAGAAGATGATTCCCATCGGCCGTCTGGGCCGACCCGAGGAGATAGCGCACGCGATTATGTTTGTGGTTGAGAACGACATGATGACAGCGACGATGTTGGAGCCTTCGGGGGGCATGAACCTATAGCCATCCAATCGGCAGTCAATCACTGTCGTCAATATAATAATCAGAGCCCTGACCGTCAGGGAGGGGCCAATTGATGCATCTAATAATAAACCAATCGAGTGTGTCCTGCGCAAACGCCCATGCTGAGCAGGGATTCTTCCGGCACCCCTTGGGTGGTGCTGGCCCGATCGGCGCTTCAGATGATTTGGTGCGTCTGCTCTTCGTGGTTCTGGGGGTGCGGTTCCCTAACCGGGGAGCAGATGGACTCTATCACGCTGCCAAATAGTTCGGCGACGTCGACGGCGACGGCAACCCGCCTTTGGCGGGACTACGGCCACGAAATGCACCCGGCGGACGTACCGGTCCCCGGCAACGGATCCGCACCCTGGTTCTGGTGTTCCGGTTCTGGCGGGCGTATAAGGGTGGCGATCTGGAGAGAGGCTGGAGGTTCCCATGAGTATGCGTTTGTGGAAGCGGTTGACGTTGGTGGGCATTTCGGGGCTTGTTTTTGGGCTGTTGGGGTGTGAGGAGAGCAAGGTGCCGGAGGCGGCAAAGGTGGACACGCCGCCGGCGAAGGTGGAAGAGAAACCATGTGAACCAAGGGCGATATACGGTCCGCGCATGTGCGGATCTGATGAGGAGTGTGTCCAGGAGGCGGGCGAGGGCTACTACTGCGATCAGAACCGCACCGTTGACAACGGCTGCGGGCAGAAGGTGACATGGCCTTTGTGCAGGCAGAAGTAGGGTAGGGGTGCACTCTAAGAGCGGGCTGGGGCGAGACTCTTCTGCGGGCCTTTGGGTTCGGGTGGTTGGCGGCCCTGGGAAATTCGGTATTTCGGCATTTAACGTTGCGCCGGGGCCGACCCGAACTTAGTATTCCGACCGGTAGTATGTGGCGCCTTTCTCGCTGAGAGCGGGGCGGGGGCTGTGTTGAGGGGTAGGGGGAGAAACGGGGGTCGCTTGTCAAGGTAAGCGTTAGAGTTGGGTTCGCATGTCGATACTGGACATTCTCGTTTCCAGGCTTTCGGATGAGTCGCACAGGGAGGCGGCTTGGCAGTCGCTGGTGGCGCATTATACGCAGCACGACAAGGCCGACGAACTGTTTGGGAGGCTGGTGCAGTACCTGGAAGAGGGGATGCCCGACGGGGATACCATTGCGTGGCTTAGCGAGCGTGTGGAGGTGTTGTTGGGGCAGTTGATAAGGCAGAGCCGTGATCCCAACCTCGTTGTGGCGCTGAAGCTTCGTTTGAGCAAGATAATGCTAGGCAAGAGGGCCGATTCAAGTGAGGCGCTGGTGCTTGCTGCCGAGGCCACTTCACTCATACAGTCTGGGCCCGGGGTTGGGCTTGCCGACATACTTCGGGGTGCAGAGCAGAATCTCCTGCTGATGGGGCTGCTGGAGAGGCAGGCTCAAGACGAGGTGGATTCAAGTCGGCGGAGCGACCTTCTGATTCAGTTGGGCTTTGTTGCTCTGGGACTTGGTTACGCCAGCGTTGCCAGGGGTGCGCTGAGGGAGTTGGGCGCTTTGCCTGAGGCTCAGAGTTCTGGTGCTGCGGAGCGGCTTTCGAGGGCCGTTGACAAGAAGGTAAGGGAGCTGGAGCAGCGGCGCATCGACCTCCGGCTGGGCCTCTACGGCGTTGCTTGTGACGACGATGCTCTGGCGGACATGAAAGAGCTCGGGTCTGTGCTGGTGAGGTTGGGGGAGCATGCCGAAGCCATTCCGCTGCTTGAGCGGGCCATCCGCAACGAGCCCTCTCTGGAACTCTTTGTGGACTTGAGGGAAGCATACCGGCGAACGGGATCGGCGGAGAGGCTTTGCCACCTGCTGGGTTGGTTGGCGGACCAGTGCGCCGGCGACGATCGCAAGGAGCTCCTTAAGGAGCGGGCGCTGGTGTTGTGCGAGCAGGTTGGGGACGTCGAGGCCGGAGTAGCTGCCTCCATGGAATTATGGTCAGAGTACATTGACGAGGTTGATGTAGGCAGGTTCTGTGCGGAGTTGAGGGGCAAGGTTGGGGATTTTGAGGGGCAGGCGCTTGTGATTAAGCGACTGGGCGAGGAGGCCGGTGACCGTGAAGTGCAGTTGGACTTCATGGAGGAGGAGGCCGAACTGCGCTGGCGTGCCCTGGGGCAGTGGGACGATGCCGAGAAGCTCTTCAGGCGTGTGAGGGCAGTGCGCCCACGCAGCCGCCCTGCGACCCTGTTTTATGAAGCGTTGTACAGGAAGAATGGGGACGTCAATCGTCTCTTCAGGATTCTCTCAGCAAGGGTTTCGATGGTTCCGCCCGAGGAGAAGGTGCCTTTGCTGAGGGAGATGGTTGAGCTCTCACTGGGGGACGAGGAGACGCCGGACAGGGCGATTTCGGCACTGAAGCAGCTACTGGTGTTGTGTCCCGACGACCACTGGGCCTTCTCGAACCTCTCCAGGCTTCTGGAGCAGTCAGGCCGTTGGCAGGCCCTTGCGGGCGTCTTGGTGGACAGTGCAACGCTGCCTTCGACCTCTCCTGAAGAGCGAAAGGCCACGTTGCTGAGGGTAGCGGGAATTTACGCCGACCGGATGGACAACCTGGACATGGCGCTCTCCACCCTGAGGACCATCCTGACTGCAGACCCGAAGGAGCCCGGAAGCCTGGCCTTGAGGGCCCGGATTCTCCGCCAGCGGGGAGACTGGGAGCTGTACGTGAAGGCCCAGACCGAGCGCCTGGAACTGGGCCAGGTCGAAGGATCGCAGAGTGTTCTGGAGCTAAAGGCTGAACTGGCCAGAGTTCGCTATCTTCATCTCTTCGGCGGAGAGGACGTAATCCCCGACCTGGAACGAGCGGTGGAGGAGCTGCCTGACGACGTTGAGACCCTGCGTGTTCTGATGATGGCCTACCGAGACAGGGGCGACCTTGAACGCCTGGTGGTGCCGGGTTCGAGGCTCTTTGAGCTCTATCTGGAAAGCCTGGTTGACATTGCAGAGCCCGAAGACCAGGAAGGGCGGCCCCAGCGCATTACGCTGGTGTACGGACAGGACATCTTCGACCTGGAGGAGAGCACGGGCACCTTCGAGGCGATGTAGTCTGATTAGTTAGATTCACCCCCGCTTACAGCACCCAATAACGCAGCGCATCAAAGCGATCTCAACGCCATCTCCGACTCACACCCGCATATCCAAATTGCCCGGTGCTCGGCTATTTTGCTGCCAATACGTGACAGCATGAGCTCTCGCCCGTGCACGATTACCTTTTAAAGGGCG
>CAZQHM010000068.1:0-24869 GCA_964593355.1 uncultured Myxococcales bacterium | reverse complement strand
ATCGCCACTGCCACCGGCGAACCACAAGGCGGGGACGATGCCGCCCAAGCCTTCGCCGTTCCCAGGAATGCACTCCCCGAAGGTCTCTGCTTTGACCACGACAAGGTTCTTCGTGACTACCTGAACAAAGTCTATTAGCGTGGTCCATATTGTGAGCACCCCGGAGGTTCTTCGTGCAGAGCTTTGAACTGAACAGGGAAGAGAGACTCTGGCTGCTGGCCCTGGCCCGCAAAGAGCTTGCCACATGCACCGGGGGCCCTATCCCCGACATCGGCGAGCCTCCCTCTGCCATTGTCGACACACCCTGCGGCGCCTTCGTAACCCTGCACAAATCCGGACGCCTCCGAGGATGCATCGGCACCTTCAGAAACGACTTGCCCCTGCACAAGGTCGTCGCCCAGATGGCCAGGGCCGCCGCTGCCCATGACTCACGCTTCAAGCCCGTCGTGGCCGCAGAGACAGGCCTCATCGATATTGAAATCAGCGTTCTCACCCCCATGGAGCCTCTCGTCAATGTAGAGGAACTTGTTGTCGGCACCCACGGACTCTATGTGACCATGAAGGGCGCCACCGGGGTCCTGCTGCCCCAGGTCGCTACCGAGTGGGGGATGAACAAGGAACAGTTCCTCGAGGCCGTCTGCGAAAAGGCCGGCCTGCCTCCTTATGCCTGGAAAACCGGAGCATCCCTCTTCACTTTTCAGGCCCTCGTCTTCGGGGAAAAGGACGAAAAACCCTTCCAGGATAGCTGAGGTGCTGGGTGGTTATGGGCAACAACACTGAGCCAGGATTCGCACCCCGTTCCTCGGGAGCACTGCTTGGCCTCATGCTTGCCCTGCTGCTCGGTGCGTGTGACGCCCGAGACGAAGTGGGCGGGCTGTGGCAGGTCCAGGGGCCCCAACCCCAGAAAGTGGCCTTGGAGGCGCTGGAGCCAGGGTTCTCCGGCCTCGTCGCAATCTCCTCCGACCAGTACGGCCAAGACGTGGCAGGAACCCTCTTCCTCTTCACAGACTCCTACTCCAAAATTGACGCATGGGCCCACTGCCCCTGCGCCTACATGGAGAAGAGTGAGTTCTCCTCCGGAAGGCTTACCTTCACAGCCAGCCTTTGCAGTGGAACAGTTGTAACCGGCGAGTTCGAACTGCTCCTCGAAGAAGAAGCAGAATTCCTCCAGGGCCGCCTGGTTGGCCCCGATGGCACCTCCTCCAACCTCACCCTCGTGAGAACCGGCGACGCCGGAGTAGTCCGAGACGAAGAGTGGGACAGGGGGTGCCAACTGCCATGAGAGTGCCACCAGAGCATCGCAGAACAAAAGGGATGCCCCTCCTTGTCGGTTTGGCTGCACTTGCTATCCTCATGACTCTACTCTGCCCGCCCTCCGCTCTGGCCCAGATGCAGGTGCGTAAACCAAAAAAGGTGCTGGTGCTGCAACCCAGAGTCCTGCCCCCATCCTGCGACCAGCTCTTCGCACCGCAACCCCACGACGTAACTCGATGGAACCGCATGCACAAGGCCCTGGAGACAGCCCTGGGCACCTACGAAGACGTTGTCGTGCTCTCCTTTGGCGAATTCCGCTCCAACATGGGCAAGAGAGACGACTATCGGGAAAAATCCGTGCTCGGCCGGGAGTTCTTCCTCCTGGGCCAGGAAGAATACAAAGAACTGCGCCAGGCAGAAGCCCAGCGCCACCTCCAACGATCCGTCAACCTCCTCGATTCCGTGCTCTACGAATTCGTCGAGCCTGAAGCCCTCTCTCAGATTCTCCTGCTCCTTGGAGTCACCCAGGTAGAGGTGGGCGAGATGGGCCAGGCACACATCAACCTGCGGCGGGCCCTCTCAATCTGGCCCCAAACCTCCGTCGTCAAGGGCTACTACCCCACCGCCGTTGAAAGAGCCATCTCCACTGCCTGCGAAGACCTCCTCCACACCCACGCCACTAACCCCACAGTGCTTTGGGAGTCCGCTGCGGCCATCTTCCAAATCACCAAAGCCGACACCCTCTTCGTCATCCTTCCAGGGAGAAACCCCGGCAGCGATGCCGATTCCGTAGGACACCAATTCGAACTCGTCGCCGTAGATAGAGAGCCCCGGGCAATCACCTTTCGGGATAGCCTCACCCTGACACCCGACCCCACCCAGGACCAGCAACTCATGAGCGCCAGCGCCTCACGTTGGGCCGCCTGCACCCCCTTTTCCACCCTGCAAACGGCAACAACCAAAGAGGCTCGCTCCTGGACCCTCGCCGGCGCATACCAGCAGATGGCCTACATGGCAACCCCCACCAGAGACCCCATCTTCAACTGGGGCTTCTCCTTCAGCGGCAGCCACTTCTTCTTGCCTACATTCGGAATCATGGGGAAACTCCAGTTCTTCAGCTCCGTGCCAGACCGCTATGGCGACCTACTCGATGAAATACGCTCGGTCCGACTTGTTGCCGGCCCCGCCTTCGCCCTCTCCGGCGACTGGTGGCGCCTCTTCGTCCTCACCGCCGCCGAAGCCCACACCTTCGGGTCGTTCAGAACCAGCCGAGACCCCGACTGCAAGTTCTACCAGCCAGACTCTCCAGGCTACAACGCAATGTGCGAACCCAGCCGCATCAACCAATTCGACTTCGCAGTTCAGGGAGGCTTCTACCTGGCCCTGGGAAGCCAACTCTACTTCGCTAATCAACTCTTCATCGAGGTTTCAGCCTCCTTCTCGGCCTACTTCCTGCCCATAAACCGCTCCCTGGAACTCAACTTCCCCGTGGGTCTTGAGGTGGGCGGAGGGATTTCGTTTTAGTAAAGAAGAACTCAGTCACTGCATCGGAACTCGCACTGCCCCTCAATGCACCGCCAGGCGCCCGGACAAACCAGCTTCTCAAGAGGCTGAGGAATACAATCGTCGGCACTCTTGCAGTCACCAAGTGGACCGCACTTCCCCTCGTAACACCATCGCTTGGGACCGCACTCCCCCGGGGTCTGGCATACAGCCGGTAGACAGCACATCGCCGAACGCCCCTGCGGACAATGCATCGGGTCCAACCCCTGGTAACCCTCGGCACAACCATCCTTCCAGAACACGCAGTAGCCACCCCACTGCTCACAGTCTATTGCCGCCGGCACACACTCCCCCTTGGCCCCCTCACAAGTCTCCCCCTTGGCGCAGTCAGCCAGCCGCTTGCATGGCTTACCTGCCTTCTCACCCGGTGCACCAGGCCCTGGAACCTCCCCGGAGCCGTCGGGCAACGCCCTCCCCACACCCTCCTTCACATCCCCGGGCTTTCCTCCAACCGGAACCTCCTGGGCATACGAGTCGCCACTCCAGAGCACCACCACGAACAGAACACCGAAGAGCATCGCAGATCTCATCTTACCCCCCAAAAACCTCAAGACCCGCTATCATAGGCCGCCTCAATGCTCTTGGCAAACTTGCCCCCCCGCCCAACGCCTGCAACAGCCCCCTGTACCCCAGAAACCGCCGCCAACCGTGGCCCGACGCAATCAACGCCCCAAGAGGCCGGACACACCCTAAATGTTGGTTGCCCCTTTCCGCTCCCCAGCTATATACTCCGGCCCAGTCAAGGTAGTCACCAGGGGGCAAGCCGCATGGGACAAGTGGACCTCAAAAATGTCTGGAAACGCTACGGCGATGTCGTCGCCGTTCGTGACTTCAACCTCAGCATTGCCGACCGGGAGTTCGTGGTGCTCGTGGGCCCATCAGGATGCGGCAAAAGCACTACCCTCCGTATGGTCGCAGGCCTCGAAGAGATTACCCAAGGTGACCTCCTCATCGATGGCCGAAAGGTCAACGACGTCCCCCCAAAAGACCGCGA
Organism: uncultured Myxococcales bacterium; assembly: GCA_964593355.1. Taxonomy (GTDB): domain Bacteria; phylum Myxococcota_A; class UBA9042; order CAIXZC01; family CAIXZC01; genus CAYTWV01. The sequence continues at coordinate 21,058 of CAZQHM010000068.1, read as the reverse complement.
TATCGCCATGGTCTTCCAGAACTACGCCCTCTACCCCCACTGGACCGTCTTCGAAAACATGGCCTTCGGGCTGCGCCTTCGAAAGGTCCCCGATGAAGAGATCCGCAGAAGAGTGGAAGAGACCGCAAGAATCCTCGAAATCGAACCCTACCTGGCTCGAAAACCCAAGGCACTCTCAGGCGGACAGCGCCAGCGCGTCGCCATGGGCCGAGCCATCGTCAGAAACGCCGGCGTATTCCTCTTCGACGAGCCCCTCTCCAACCTCGACGCCAAACTGAGAGTCCAAATGCGGGTGGAGATCAGCCGCCTCCATAACCGCCTCAAAACCACCATAATCTACGTCACCCACGACCAGGTCGAGGCCATGACCCTCGCCGACCGCATCGTCATTATGAACAACGGTGAGGTCCAACAAATCGGCTCCCCCCTGGAGGTCTACCACAAACCCGCCAACCGCTTCGTGGCAACCTTCATCGGCTCCCCCTCAATGAACATCATCCCAGCTACGTGGGACTCCAATACCCTCAAAGTGGCCGGCCATGACCTGACCCCCACGGCAGGCCAACGCAACGCCCTGGCCGCCGCAAAGGTCCATGAGGTCAGCATCGGCGTGCGACCCCAGAACGTCCGCTACGGCCACGCCGCCGCCGGCCACGACCTCCTCGCCAGAGTCGACGTCGTCGAACACCTGGGCTCCGAAGCATTCGTCTACCTCGACCTTGGAGGCACTCCGCTGACGTCCAGACTCGAAGAAGGGTCCGAAATCACCGAAGGCTCCATGTCGAAGTTCCACCTCGAAATGGAGAGCGTTCACCTCTTCGGTCCCGATGGCCGAAACCTGCTCGCCCCAGAAATCCAGCCCGCCGCAATGGAGGTACGTTCATGAGAATGCCAGCCCTCTTGGTCGCAATCGCTCTCCTGGCCCTTGTCGCCCCCCGCTGCTCAAGCAATGACGACCAGCGCCGAAACACCCTGGAAGAGGCCGCAACCCAAAGCGCCGAAACCTCGGCGGCCCAACGCATGGCGGAGATAGACAAACGCCTCGCCTCCATCGAAGAGCAGTTGGCCTCCCTCTCTCGCCGCATAGAAACCGGCATCGTCGTGGCGAAAGACCCGAAACTGCCCGCAAAACCGGCCCACAAAGGCCAGGAACAACCCGCCCCTGCCGCCCAAGAAGACAACCAGACGGCCCAGGATGCTGCCCAGGCCCCCACCCAAGCCAATGCCCCCTTTGAACTCACGTGGACGCCCACCGAGAAAACCAGAATCGTCCTCTGGCACGCCTATCGCGGCAGAGAAAAGGCAGCACTGGAAAGCGCCATCAAAGTCTTCGTCCAGAATAACCCCAACTTCGACATCGACGCGCAAGAGGTGCCCTTCTCGGCCCTCAGAGATAAAGTGACCGTCACTATCCCCAAAGGCACCGGCCCCGACCTCTTCGTCTTCGCCCACAACACCATCGGCGACTGGGTCTTCAAAGGCGGTATCATCGCCCCACTAAGCTCTCTCATCGAAGAGTACGATGACTTCGAAACCCTCGAAACACGCTTCATCCCCTCCACCGTCAAAGCCCTGGGATACCAAGGAACCCTCTATGGCCTCCCCCTGGCATTCAAATCCCACGCACTCTTCTATAACAAAAAGCTCGTGCCCAAAGCCCCCACAACGACCACCGAACTCATCGAGCTCGCCAAGGCCGCCCAAGCCGCCGGCGGGAAAACCGACGATGACAGCGTCTTCGGCCTGCTCTACGACGCCGGCCTCTTCTACAACCACGCCCTCTGGGCCCACGCCTACGGAGACTCCATCATGGACTCCGAAGGTAACTGCACCGTCAACGGCGATGGCATGAACCGCTCAGTCCAATTCGTCCGCTCCCTCGCAAAAGAACACGCCATCCTCGGAAACCTCGATGACAACATGGGCACCTTCCTCTTCAACTCCCAAAGAGTGGCATTCCTCATAAAAGGCTCATGGTTCCTGGGCGAAGTCGATGAGTCCGTAGACTACGCCGTTGCCCTCTTGCCCCCTATCGAAGAGGGCATCCTACCTCGACCCTTCCTGGGCTCCGAAGGGGTCTTCTTGTCCAACGCCACCACTAAAAAGGAGGCAGCATTCCAGGTCATGCGCTGGCTGGTCAGCGACGAAGCGGCCGCTATACGCCTCATAGAAGGACAACAACTCGTCGCTAACAGCGCCCTCTACTCAGACCCACAACTCGTCGCCAAAGCAAACCCCGCTCTGGAACTCTTCAGAAAGCAGGCCGATAATACCGTCATCATGCCCAGCAGACCCGAAATGCAGGCAGTATGGTCAACACTGGACAATGCCCTTAGAAAAGCAATCTTCGGCGACGCCGACATCTCGGCCGCACTCAACGAAGCACAGGCCAAAATAGAAAACGACATTCAGAAGATGAGGCAACGTTAATGGCCTCCCCCAGCCGACTACACTACTGGCTCGCCGCAGGGTTCATGACCCTCATTATCGCCGTCTCGGCGCTGGGGGTCACACGCTTCATCGAACACCGTCGCGAAGTCAAGTTGTCACTCTTCAAAGCCATATCGGCAGGCATGGAGCTTGCCCTTATGGTCGAGAGCCGCCTCAACCAGGCCAAGGGGAAACCCTCCATGGCCAAAGCAGTGACACCAGAAACCCCGGCGTTTCTGGCCGCACAAGAGATGCTCAAAAATGGGCAGGCCAGCAGGGTGCTCCTCGTAGAAAAGGGGCGGAAAATGGAGAGCCTCGGCGTCTCTCGCCCCGCAAAAGTCCTCCTCGACTACCCAAACCCCGTCGAAGCCGGAGACCCTACCACCGAACAGGTGCTCGCCCTCGCCGCTAAACTCGACCACCACTTCGAAACAAACCCCGGTGACCCCTCGGCAACCAAAGTCCATGAGGTCTCCTGGGCTACCCAACGTAACAACCAGACCCTCGTGGTCGCCGCCTGGCCAGTCATCGTCCAGGGCAAACTCGTTGGCCTCGCCGCCGTTGAGCAGGCGCCAACCCACGTGGGCAAATTGCTCCTCGTCCCCGCCCTGCTGCTCCTGGCCGCCTGCCTCATACTCATAGCCCTGGCCCTCTGGAAAACCACCATCGACCGCCGACTCGCCCTGGCTATACCCGGCCTTATCGTCATTGCAGGCGCCATTATCATGCTCGTGAGCCACCAACGCTCCGTAGCTGATGAGTCCCTCCTGCAACGAGACCTCGCAGCTACCAGAGTGCTCAACACCGCCGAATGGACCCGCCCCGATGCCATAGCCCAGCTCGACCATAAGTGGGACGAAATCTTCGGACAAGACGCCCCCGCAGAACTCACAAGACTGCCCAACGGCGCCGCCATCGTCGCTGCCCCCCCCTCCGCTGCCACCAGCGAAGCACTCTCACTCGCACTCCCCGTCGCCCTCGTTGCCCTCTCTATCCTGGCTCTGGCCGTGCTGGGCCTCAAAGGCACCGCTGGAATCGTCTGGGGCCTGGTAAGAATGCCCGGAGTCTACGGCTACGTCGCCCCTGCTATGGTCGGCATGCTCGTCCTTGTCCTCGTGCCCTTCCTCATGGGCGTCGCCCTCGCCTTCTTCAACCAGGACTACGACTTCGTCGGCCTCCAAAACTTCCAGACCATCCTCTTCCCCTCAGGAACATCCGACACCAACTTCTACTTCACCCTGGGCGTTACCGTCCTCTGGACCGTCAGCAACATCTTCCTCCATGTCGCCATCGGCCTCTTCATGGCACTCATCCTCGTCAACCCCAAGGTCCGCTTCAAAGGCCTCTTCCGAGTACTCCTCATAGTGCCGTGGGCCGTCCCCAACTACATCACCGCCCTCATCTGGCGCTGGATGTTCACCTCCAAAATCGGAGCCATCAACCGCATCCTGGAATCCATCGGAATCCAAGGCCCCGAATGGTTCGGTCAAAGCTTCTGGGCAAACTTCGGAGCTAATCTGGCCACCAACGTCTGGTTGGGCTTCCCCTTCATGATGGTCGTAGCTATGGGCGCCCTCCAATCCATCCCCGCTGAACTCTACGAGGCCGCCGACGTCGATGGAGCCTCACGGTGGCAGAAGTTCCGGAATATCACCCTCCCACTCCTGAAACCCGCCCTCTTCCCCGCTATCATCCTTGGAACAATATGGACATTCAATATGTTCAACGTTATCTACCTTGTTTCCAGGGGTGGACCCGATAACCAGACAAATATTTTGATAACGGAAGCCTATAGATTCTTTAAAGAATTAAATCAATACGGAATCGCTGCGGCTTACTGCATACTAATCTTCGTGATCCTTATGCTCTACACCCTGGTGACCAACAAAGTCACCAAGGCCACAAAGGGGGCGTTCGAATGAGTGGACGTCTACGACAACTGGCCACCACCATAGGTATGCACCTCTTCCTGGTGGTCTTCACACTGCTCACCCTGGCCCCCCTCCTCTACGTCCTCAAGCTGGCCTTCTCCGAGGGAGAAACCGGCCTGAGCTCCCTGGCCCTCTGGCCCGACCAACCTTCCATCGCCAACTTCGTCGAGGTGCTGGGCCGGGAGGAGAAGGGTGTGTGGGTCTTCGGACAGCACCTCTGGAACAGCGTGGTGATCTCAGCAGCCACAACCGTGCTCGGAATGGTGCTGGCCTGCACCGCTGCCTACGCCTTCTCTCGTTTCCGCTTCCCGGGCCGGGAGGGCGGTCTCATCGCATTCTTAGTCTCGCAGATGTTCCCAGGCATCCTCATGATGATCCCCCTCTTCATCGTCATGCAGGCCCTCGGACTGCTCAACAAACAGCTCGGCCTCATCCTGGTCTACTCCACCACCGCTATCCCCTTCTGCGTCTGGATGCTGAAAGGCTACTTCGACACTATCCCCAAAGACCTCGAAGAGTCGGCGCTCATGGACGGCGCCAGTCGCTTCACCATCTTCTGGAAGATTATGCTGCCTCTCTCAGCCCCCGCACTGGCCGTTACCGCACTCTTCAGCTTCATGACCGCCTGGAACGAGTTCGTCCTGGCCTACACCTTCATGACCGAGCCCAGCTCATTTACCCTCCCCGTCGAAATCCAGATGTACGTCGGCGAACAGATTCAATGGGGCCTCTTCGCCGCTGCCTCCGTGGTCGTCTCCATACCAGTCATGGCCCTCTTCTTCGTGCTCCAGAAACACCTCGTGGCCGGCCTCACCGCCGGGTCCGTAAAAGGCTGAACGCCAAGCTTCGCCCTGACCTCTCTGTAACAAGCAAAGCCACACCGCACTCGAAGAAGACCAGCCATTCTCCGCTACCCCACCTTCTCTCCTTGCCACTCCCCCTCACTGTATCTATATTCCGCCCAGCACAAGGAGGAGCGCATGGAACAACCATCCAGAGCGAAGTTGGAAGAGGCGTTGAAGCGGGCCATAGAGGCCGAAATTGAAGGCCAGCACTTCTACCGCATGGCCGGTCACAGCACCCAGGACGATAAAGGCAAAGAGGTCTTCGAGTGGCTCGCTAAAGAAGAGTTCCACCACGCCGAATTCCTCAAGGCACAACTGCGTGCAGTGAGGGAAAAGGGCGAAGCCGATCCCACCCTGACCCTGGGCCTGCCAAGAAGACTCTCCGACCCCTACCCAATCTTCTCTGAAGAGCTGAAAGGGCGAGCACAAGATGCTCACTTCGAAATGACCGCCCTCTCTGTCGGCGTCCAACTCGAAGAGAACGCCATCAAGTTCTACAAAGAGCAGGCCCTGGCCTCCAGTGACCCCGTGGTCCGCAAGTTCTTCCTGGAACTGGCCGACTGGGAGACCGGACACTACTCAGCCCTCCTCCAGCAGCAGGAACTCCTCAAAGACGACTACTGGACCGAGAATAGATTCTCCCCCTTCTAATACTGCTCCGTACACGACTTCGTTGCTTCGTACCCACCAAACAGGGACGGCTTCGTACCCACCAAACAGGGTCATGCCGGCCAGCAAGCGCCCCTGAGGCAAGGAGAACGTCGCAAATGCCGGCGCAGGCGCCTGGTCACCATGGCGGGCCACCTGCTGCGTTGCTCGGTCGCCGGCTCACTGCGACGTGGCTTACCACGCCTCATTCGCCGGCTCGGTCGCGCCTTGCAACTGGCACCACCCTGGTGACCAGAGTGGTGACCGAGCACGGCATGCGACGCCTGACGCCGCATCAGGGGATGATCGCTGGCCGACATGACCCTGTTTATCGCATTTCGGGGGGAGGCTCCACGTCACACGGCTCCGTGGGACCAGTGTTGTCACGCAGAAAGACCTTGAGCGAATGGGGCTTGGCCCGCTCGATATCCAGATATCGCCACCAACGGTGATAGCCTTCCTTACTGAAGCAGAAGAGATGACGCCCCTCAAGCACCTCAAATGACGAGCTGGCAGTACCAACACGCTTCGTATCAATGTATAAGTCCACACCATCCTTGGGATAGATTTCGAGCTGGATAGTCCCATAGAAGCTTATGGATTTCAGTGGTATGATATGCGTTCGCTCCTCCCTGGGCTCCAACTTCATCAGATAGGGCGGCGGAGCCTCATGGTCCAACAACTCAGCCGAGACCATGTACTCCTTCTCCGGGCTCAACGCCAGGCGCACCTCACCCCCAGTGCCCACGGGGACCCCATTAACCTTGACCCAGGCCTTGGCCGGCTCCGTACGCACAACAAGCACGCTGCGCTGATAAATCGCCTTCCCTGCCTTATCCAGAGACCTCTCGGCATCCTCCTTCAGCGATTCGGCAATGTCGTCGGCATGGTTCGCCAGATACGCAGTCCAATATATTACCGCCTCATCATACTTCTCCAGAATCTCGGTCATCCTCGCCAGATTGGAGAGCACGTGCGGATCCGTTGGCGCTAAGGCCTCGGCCTTCTTGAAAGCCTCGTATGCCGCAAACTTGCGCCCCGAATTGAATGCCCTGATACCCTGCTTCAGATAGGCGTCAACCTGATCCGCCACCTCCTGCGCATGGACATCCAACGAGAAGACCAGCATCGCTGCAACCAAAACGCTGATTCTTCGCCACATATGCTCACCTCAATCACTCATGGTACGATAGTAGAATAACGAATGATATCCGGCACTTCTGTTCTCCTGAAAAGCTGCCAACACCAGCGGATTGGCCCCCTCTCGAAGAGAAATCCGGAACGCAAAAGGCAACGCCCCAGCATCGGCCGGCACATCCCCGAAGTAGACCATGTCCACCTTGACCCCCGTGTTGTACAGCGAAATTCCCGCCTGTACAACCGGCGGAGAGTCCCCAAAGTCCACGGTGCCACGAACCTCGAAGTACTCCGCATCGCCCATCTGCGCCGATGGCGTCACTTTCTCGATGCTGATTATTGGCTCCTGGGCCGTGAAACAAGGCAACTGCTCGGGCAACGGCCCCGGCTCTCCTGGCCCAACCACCTCACGAGGAACCCAGCCTACGCCACCCCCCGGCACCGGAACTCTCAAAAAGTCCCTGAACGAAGCGTCATAGGGCAACACCCCGGGACCCCTGAACTTCAGCATCGCAGGTGCATCATCGTAAGGCGCCGCACGAAGCCGCAATACAGGCGCATCGAATGAGACATACCCCGAAACCAGACTGCTCCGCTCCGGCGAGGCCGGAAAGGCCAGACTCTCAGAGGCCGTGAAGTGGCGCCGCCCGTTGGGGTCCGCAACCCCAATGTCAAATCGCCAGAAACCATCCTCGGGCTCCCGCTTTACCTCAACCTCAAGCTCCACCATGGCCGTATCCCCTGGCCCCAAATCCGGCAAGTCCGCTCTGCCCTTCGTCAAGTAAAATGCTGCCCCACTGTTATTCTTCATTACCGCCAGTGCACCCCTCATGGTGCCGGCACCAAGGTTCGTTACCCGCAAGCCAATCTTGAGTGACTCTCCAACGTCGGGAAGCCCGTTCCTGTTGCCCTCATCGTCACGCAGGTGCCATGCTATGGCTACAAGCGGCGTGGGCTCCGTCAGCACCTGAGAAACCATCTCCGTAGTAGCCAACCTCTCATCATGCCCCGCAAGCACGTCCACCCACATCCGGTCGCTCCTGGCCATCCCCCCTACACCCAACTTGTAACGGATTGCACAGTGCCCCGTGCCACCCGCAGGAATGTCACCGATTAGACACGTTCTGCCACCAATCCTCGTGTCCTGACACTCGGTCCTGGCGTACGCCGCCCCAATCTCCTCGCTCCCCCTATTGGTCACAGTAACATGCAACCAAGACTCCACGCCCATCACCAAAGGGAACTCCATGAACCTGGCATCCACCTCCAACTCAGACCTGGCCGGAAGCGGCGCCGGGTACCACCTCTTCCCTTCCGTGGCCGCCAATTCGTCGATAGCTGAATTCTGCTCTATCTCGTGCAACTCCAGAACATAGGCCCCCTCCTCAATGGTCTCCAGCGCACTCACCGCCCCCGCCCTGTTCAACAGATCCCAAGCAAGCTGAGCCGGCCAATCCAGCACCGGCGCATCCTCATCCTCCTGCTCAACCCCATAGTCCACCCCCTCCAACGCAAGCACGTATCGCAGATAGTGCAACGGTGGCTGGTTCGCCAGCATCGTGCCAGCACGCTCCAGATGGAACGGCAACCCTCCCTCCCCCTGAAAATCGTCCACGAAACTCGGCGGAGAAACCCAGCGCCGATGAGCCATGGGCCGAACCTCGATGTGCGGCTCTACACCCACACCCTGGATAATCTCCATGTGCGGCCCAAGATACTGGGCTACCGTCATCTTCACCGCCCCCTTCGAGAGCTCCTCAAGATACTGCACCGACCCCTTCCCGAAGGTCCGCTCCCCTATCACTACCCCACGATCCGAATACTTCATCGCCCCTGCCACAATCTCCGAAGCACTGGCACTCCCGTGGTCCACAAGGACCACCAGCGGAACCTCCTCAAAAGGATCCCCCGCCACCGCAAACTCCTCCTGACGGTTGTCCAATCCACGCTCTACCGTGTTGAGAATCGTCCCGTCTGCCATAAACAGATCCGCCATCTCTAACGCCGTCGACAACACCCCCCCGCTGTTACCTCGCAAATCCAACACCACACCCCGCAACCCCGAACGACTCATCTGCTCGCTCAGAAAAGAGGCCACTTCCCTCGCCGACCCCTCCTGAAATCCCTTCACCCTCACATATGCAATCTCCTCGGGCATCACCGCCGTGACAACGCTCCTGACCTTGATCACCTCCCGAGTAAACCGGTGACGCTCTGGCTTCACAAACCCGTCCCGCATTATCGTGAGATCTACCGTCGTCCCCGGCTCTCCACGCATCAGGGCAGCAGCATCACTTACGGTCATGTTTATAGAACTTTCCTCATTTATTTGTACTATTTTGTCGTTTTGCTTCAGCCCCTGCCTCGCTGCCGGAGTCCCTGGCATTACCGAAACCACCGTTAACTTACCATCTCGCACCGAAATAACAATACCCAGTCCGCCAAAGGAGCCCTTAGTCGAGACCTTCATATCTGCATACTCTTCGGCGCTCATATAATTCGTGTGCGGGTCAAGCACCGACAGCATCCCTATCACCGCTGCATCCTGCATCTTGTCCGCAATCTCCGCAGGCAAAGCCATCGCGTCGAAGACCTCCATCATCTTCCACACCATCGCATAGACATCCGCTACCCTCGAAATGCCGAAGGTCAGAACCGTCCTCCCCCACTGAACTGTCAACTCCTCCGGAATATCCACATCCCGCAGCCCCACCCTCTCAAGATCTACCGGCGGCTTCACCAGAAAAGTGTCATACTCATCCTGTATCCCAGAAAGAGCCGCATATAACATCTTGCGAGGCTCCATACGGTCCGGAAATGCATAGTTGCTCTGCAACAGCGCCGCCAACTGCGACATCACCACCAACTGCCCCGCCGCCCCCTCACCACCATCACCAGCATCCCGGAAAGAAAACCCGCGGTCCCGATAGTCCGCCATTACCAACATCAACACTGCCGCAACAACCAGCCCCACCGACGCCGCACGACGAACGATGCCAGAGCCACCCCCTACAGGCCGGGCAGGCTGCACATGCCCCTGCTCAGGCGGCAGAAACTCCTCGGGAATAACAGGATGCTCACTCATTCGCCCACACCTCGTAAGCCTCGCCGTAAGCCCCTCCGCCCACAACGGAGCCTCGTGAATCGCACTCTGAAACCACTCCGCACCTCCATCCCACCCCTGGCCACAACCCACCACCCTGCCATCAACACCAGAACAAACCACATCCCCGCCCCCCAGCCTGCCGCTGCTCCACCACCCCCCACTACAGCAGAACAACAGCCGCCACCCCTCTTGGGCGGTTCAATTGCCTCCGCCCCATCCTCCACCGCACCCATGTCCTCATGGATAACATCCCCCATGCCCTCCGCAACCTCCACACCATGGTCCGCAGACCCCCCAGCACAGGCCGCCTCGTAGTCTGCACCATATATCGAACACTTTCCCTCTACATCATCCGCAGAGAGTTCGTACGGTAACCCCGTGCCACACCACGGCGCCCCACCCGAATACATCACCGCCTCAGGATTCGGAGGATGGTCAAGACCTAACAGATGCCCCGTCTCGTGCAACGCTATGAAACGGTAGTCCCCCTCCTCAAGCCCCGATGCCCCCTCCCCACACATGGAGATATCGAAGTCCACAAAATTGAACTCCATATCAGCATCAGTAATGGCACCAGTCCACTTATCATAGGTGAGAGTCGTCAAGCCCACATAATTATGGTCCTTCCGCCATTTATCGGTGACAAAAACAATGCTGTTTACTTCATCAAACCCATCGGCCCGCACATTTGATGACAACGTATCATTCATCACCAGCTTAAGGCCCCCACACTCCACAGCATTCCACTTGTCAAATGCACCCCTCAATACCTCCACCTCCAACGCCCCATCCAACGCCTCCACATCCTCCCCGTCCACCATGAACAATACCTCGCACACCCCCAAAGGCCACTGCACCGCTGCCCCCTGGCTGCTTCGATACTGCACCCAGCCCTCCGCCGTTACCGGCCCCAACATCACCACCAACGCAGCGGCCAACCCCAACTCGGCTCCCACAATGAGGCCGTGCCGACGCCGGCCCTCGTGCCCCCCGCCAATACTGAAGATCACGCCCGCCATGACCCGCCCTCCGGGGCAGAACCAGCCCCCACAAACCTTGCCCTCGAAATGCGGACCCTCAGCCTCCACACCAACCCCACCAACAGCAGCACAACCACAGTGAACCACATCCCCGCAGGCGAGCCATCAGCGCTCTCAGACCCTACGGCCATGGCGGAACAGCCGGCCCCCCCGCTCCCGCTGCCCCCCCCGGCACTCATCGCACTCTTCTCATCCAGAAACTCAGGCGTCACAGCCTTGCACACCCCGTGAGCAGCCAATGGGTATACGGCGCACAGCCCCTCCTCATCGTCGGCCTCCAAAGTCCGCATACCGCTGTCGCCCGCGGAGGTCTCAGCATACATCGTAGCCTCTGGGTCCGCCGAGTGGTCCAATCCCAACACATGCCCGAATTCATGAGTAAGAGTGCTCTGAATATCTAACTTAAGCACTCCAGAAACTGGCTTGGTCGTGAATTCGTAATCTACTCCGTTCATCTCAATATCGGCATCGTATATCACACCCGTGGTCGGATTATATGATACGCTGGTAAATGCAACCGGTCTCTGAATGTATGGCCAGCTCTCTTCTCGAAATATAACCATATTGAAGGGCCGAGGCTCTTCATTGAAATTTGTTACTGTTGCATCGGTCAACCCAGCGAAGTTCAAAGACGCGTTAGAACACGCCACGTCACTCCACGAATCCATAGCCCATAAGAATGCATCCAAGTCGCTATCATCAGCCACATCCTCGCTGCCATCCTCGTTCCAGTAAACCGAAATGCACGGTGACGTCCAGTGCAGCGCAGCCCCCTTCGATGAGACGCTCTGCTCGTAAGCCCAAACCTCACCCGAAACAGCCAACACCCCCCACCCCACCACCATGGCTAAGGAGGCCGGCAAAACCCAGGCCGCCCGCCCAACGGCGCCGGGCAACCCCGTGGACCAGCGCCCACGCCTCACGCAGGTGGCAGACGACCGCCCGCCACGCATCCAAAGAGAGCTCATGGGGCCTCCTCCGCTATCGACCTGCACAGCTTCTTGAGAGGCTCCAATTTCAATTTCTCCAGGGCACCCTTCACCCTGCGCCCCGCGGGAACCGACTCACCAACAAACCTGATCCCCGAAAGATCCCGAACCAGCAGCGGCACCTTGGCCCCAGGCTCCAACTCCACCCGGAACAGCCCCTGGGCCATCCCCGTCACCGCATAACCCCCACCGGCAGATTGCAGAAACAAAACATACTCGCCGCCTTGCTCAAGAACAGCCTCCCCCGGAATCCACTGACCAAGATCCCCAACCTCCCCACCCATAGTCAACACCGTCACCTTCGATACTCGCTTCCCCCTCCAAACCTCCCCAACCTCCACCTGATGCCTCGTCATGATTCGATGCGTCTTCCCATCCTTATAACTCTCCGAACTGATAACCTTGCCCCGCACCACAAGACTCGACGACCTCGCCAGATCAGGCAGCGGAAGGCGAACCCCCACAGCGGCCCCAACCTCCCAGGCCGGTATCATCGACAAAAACAGGGCAACCATAACCAGGTGAATCCATCTGTTCAGCATACTCTCTCCCCAAAAGGAGGTTTCGTGGCCCGCAGTATAACCGGACTTCACCACCGCCTCAATCAGTCTTATTGCCATCATCTGACCCGGCACCCTCTTCCCCCGTCCCTAACCCCATCTGGCTCAACCTCGCCATCAACCACCCCCCAAATTCCAGCAGCCGAACCGGAGGAAGAGGCCCGCCCGCGGTCGCACCCGAACCCACAATCGCCATCTTCTCCCCCTGAAGAACCTCCACCGAAAACCCGTGGACCCCTCGGTTCACAACCCGCGTCATTACGCTCTCCCCACGAACGTCCACCTCCTGCTTCCCCCAACGCCAACGCCCCAACCTGTACCCCTGCCGCAACTTCTCACCCCCAATACTCACCTCCTGCCAACCCCATATCCTCACCACCAGAAAAGCCCCAAACGCTATGCCAAGGAACAGCAACAACGGACCAAACAACGCCCCCACTATCCCCGATACCGACAGCGACGCCAAAAGCAGCCCGCCCGAAGCAAGACAGAACAGCGTCGCCGTCCCCAAAGTCACTCCCAACGCCCCCGCTACCCCGCTCCGCAGCCGAACCTCTCCCTCTCCCGCCCCCCGAACCAATCCCGCCGCAGAGGGCAGACCACCAGAATACCTCTCGAACCGAACCCCGCCCTCCCGAAGAGGCGACACCCCCGTGGCATCACGAATCATCTCGGCACGCTCCTGAGCATCCACCAACGTCGGCATCTGCAACAACAATACCCTCACACCACTCCTCAACATCAGATGGATAGATGAAACAAGCACTGGCTCCGGTGAACGGCCCCAATACTCCGTGCGACGCTCCACAGCCAGACCCAGCACCTCACCCTCAGGCACCTCCAGAACGTCCCGCTCACCCGCCCCCAGCAACAACCACCGCCTGGTCTGAGGGCAAAACGCAATCCCACCCTTCTTCATCCCCAGCAGCCTCCCGACAGCCAACGATAAGGCCCCGAAAAGCGCCAGAATGACCCCCAACAAATACCCCTGAATCGACCGCTCCGCCCACACCAAGGCAGCAGCCCCCACCATCAGTGCTGCCCCCAGTAATAGCATCATATAATAGCCAACAACTGCTTCTTTCGGATCAATAATCCAAATAGCCTTCTTAAGATTAGCCACAAACCACCTATCTACTGTTTTGTCCTGACTCGGCCTAGACCAAAAAACGCCAACATAAGAAGCAGCGCCAGCGCAAGCAAGCCACCCCTCCCTCCAACGCCAGCAGCCACGGAGCAGCTCTCCTTGGCACCATATCCTCCACTGAACCCCTTGGCATCCTGCTCACCCACCTCTTGCACCATGTCGCCAGAAGGCTCCTCAACTACATCACTAACAACCGGCACACACTCCCCCTCCACACACGCCCCCGACTCGCACCCCTCGGAAATCCAACCCAGGCAGCCGCTGCCCAAAACCCCACAGACTTCAAGCCCAACCCCAGATTCCTCACACCGCCGCTCACCCTCCACATCACACCCATCCACACAAAATGGCACACAGGCCGGCTTACCATCACTGTTCGCCGCACAAATCAGCCCCTGTAGATGACACTCAACCTTTATCAAAGTGCTGCCTACACACTTCAATAGACTGTCCCCCTCACACCTGCCGTCCACAGGCATGTCGTCGCAAGGGCTCGGAGGTGCTTCACACCCCCCGTCTACACATATCCAGTCCCCAGGACACGGCGTCCGCTCTATGGCCAGACAACCCTCCGTGGCCTCCTTGCATGCCCCCACTTCTGTCTCCGAAGCACACACGGAACCCTTCTCCGGACACTCGTCGAAACAGCCGGAGCAACTCTCCACTACGTTCCCCGAACATATCACCTCAGGATTCGCACAGGGCTCAATCTCCCCCTCAGGCACCCACAACAGCATCCCGTTGAGCCGCAAACCCACAGCCAGCAAAGTCTGCGATGGAATCTCAACCACCTCCAGCCCCGAAAATGCCTTCCCCAACTCCGCCAGCGCCCCAGCCTTCAAGCCCGACTCCTCCGCAGGCTTCACAGAGCCCTCCGTCGGGAACACCGGCACCATCACACTCTTCGATGTCACAATGAAACTCAGATAGCTCGGCCACCCAGCCTCCCCAGCCTCCCCGGTTGGCGTCGGCATGGGAAGCGTCGTCACACTCATCCCCTCGGGAAGCAGCTTCTCAATCAACTCCAAATTCTTCTTGATGACTACGCCGTTGCCCGCATCCTGCCACGCCTCGTATACCCCCGCCAACAACTCCACCTCTGACGAAAACCGGAAGAGCGTGTCGATTCTCCCCCTAGGGTCCCCCGTCAACGGCTGCACCAGCACAACCGTGTGACAGCCCATGTATCGCTTCACCATAGTAACTATCTGACCCTCGGACAGCTGCGGGTTCATGGTCGATATCTTGGACGACAACAGACAGAATCCAGCCCCGTTGCTCTCAAGCAACCCCCTCTGAAACAACAACGGCACACGATAGGCACATCCTCCCGTCTCCTCCAATACCCACTTCGACGCCATGGCATCATCCAAAGGCTTGCCCGCATCAAACTTGCCATCGGTGAACGCCACCTTCCCCTCCGCCGACCTCAACCCCACAAACCCGTAATCCCCCACCCCATGACTGTTCAACCCACCCGCATTCCAAATCTCATACTCCCCATCCAACCACCCCTCCGCCGCCAAATACTCCTCCGCACTCCCAACCTCAGTGTCTCCTCCTACCACCACGATCAACGATGCCTCGCCCCTGAGCTGCTCCAATACCCGACTATATGCAGTAACCGATGGCATCAAACGAAGCAGTACCCGAGAGCCCACCCCCGGAGACCCAGCCCCGCTTACCCCCAACCACTCCCCCTCTGGATACTCGGTGAAATTGAACCACTCAGGATGCTCCTCAACTATCCCAGCTTCCGCCTCCAGGCCCCGAAAACACACCAATGCCAGCGCTAACCCCAGTGCTACCCTCATCAACTCCCCCACAGCCGCATTCTGCGGTCGCTTCAATACCCTGAACCGCAGCAACAGCCCGCCATTATACCCATTATCGCCCCATAGTGGTGGCCAAATTTCCACTGCCCCCCAAAGGGGGCCCCCAAATCCCGCACCACCCCTTTGACAGCTCAACCCCAAGGCTATATCCTGTCCTGGCTCCTTTCCCGACGAGGGTCAAATATGAGAAGAACCATTCTATCCTTACTAATCGTATTGGCAACGCTTTCATGTGGGTCAGAAGACACAAAAAAGCAAGAAGATGTCAAACAAGATACATCGCCAAACGACACCGTCACTCAAGACTGGGCAACCCCAGATCTGCCCCCGCAAGAGACCACCTACGACCAGAACGACACCGCCTCCCCCCCGCCCCTGAACACCTCCAAACAGCTGGCGAAAGCCCTCTGCAAAAGCCACATTTGCCCGGCCAGTGGCTGCACTATCCCGGCACTCAAAGACGTGGCCGCCCCAGATTGCCAGAAATCCTGCGAAGAAACCCTCCTGGAAGACCCCCAGCTCGCCTCAAAAGCCATCTGCGCCCGCAACAGCAACGCCCAGAGCTTCTGCGACGCGTTTGATTCTTGCCAGCCCGCCACGGACCTTCCCCCACAGTGCACCGCCATCTGCCAATCCATGGCCACCTGCCGCCTCCTTGGTGGCGCCACCATGGGCTTCAACGAAGCCGATTGCCAACTCATATGCGCCTCCTACGCCGCCATACCCGACTGGGCCGAGCAGGGCCTAGCCTGCATGCAACAGGCCGCAACAGACTGCTCCTCGCCTACGCTGCTCACCTGCATCGACGCCTTCGACTCCCAGGCAACCTGCACAACTAACATCTGCAACCCCAACGACATCGGCTCCTGCAGCATCATCCCCGGAGAATTCGAAACCGTCGAAGAGTGCGCAGAGCAGTGCAGCCAGTGGACCCCCAACCAGGCCTTCATGGCCCAAGCCTGCCTCGACTACAACGCCCCGCTCCCCATGGCCTGCACCAACCTCAGAATGGCATGCCTGGAAGCCACCCAGACTAGACCCGATAAAGCCAGAGAATTCGCCGATGCCATACTCCAACGCTGCGTCGTGCTGAAATACCTCGACACCGACCCCTTCGGTGCTGACCTCTTCTCCTGGGAACTCGCCGGTATGGTTCAAGGAAACCCCGCCCTCTATCGCCCCTTCCAGGAAGCACTCCCGTGCGCCCAAAACCTCTCCCCTTGTCCGCAGACAGAACTGGCCCCCTATTACTGCCTCTATAATATCTCGGAAGAGATTAAACAGACATGCTCAGGCCTGGGTGATCTCTGCACCCCGGAAGCCTATGCAGACGAGATGGTTATCGTGTGCGAATCTACCCTGGTGATTCTGGAAGATATGCTCACTGAACTATACACGATGAAAACGGAATGTGTAGAGCAGGCAACAACATGCGAAGATAAAGCAGCGTGCTTCAGCCTGTAGAAAGTTAGAAACCAAGAAGACTGAATTCTCCGCCCTTGCCCAAAGTGGCAACCCCTTTCATCATGGCCCGATAACGCGTGCGTCCCTCTTTCGCAATTGTCTCAACGAAGTGCGTTCCAGATTGCACATTATAGTGATAGTATCTATCGGGGCCGGCCTTGGGTAGGGCCGTATCATGAAATGTTCGAAGCACCACCGTACGTTCATCTATAGGTAAGGCAGCGTAGCTCGACTCAAGACCTTCTGTATAGTAACTCCAGTACTCCTCACAGTTAGACAAGTAGAGTATCCGGGCCGGAATCCCCGCCGCCCTCAAGACCTCCCCTATCCCCGTCACCGTCCTCCCCCCCAGCAAATCCCCCTTGGAAACCTTCACCCGCCCCGCAACGGCCAGCCCACGGACATACCCGTAAGTCTTCTCCGACCCCAACCAGTGAACCCGCGTGCCAGCCTCGCCCGCCTTACGGTTACGAACCAGAAAACCCGAAACCGCCTTCTGAAACTTAACATAAGCCTCCAACTCATCCCCAGATACCTGCCCGGCCAATGCCGCCTTACCCTTCTCCACGTCACTCCACAAAGCCACGAAATCATCCCGGGAGGGCGCATTCTTTAGAAAAATTACATGAATCTTATCTACGAAAACCACATAAATATCATAATCAAAGATAAAAACCAGCTCAGAGCGGGCCAGCGCCGCTAAAGTGAAATTCTGGTCCGACCCAACCCCCACCAGAGCCCCACCAATTCTCTCAATATATGGGGCAAATAGGTCGTTGCGCAGCTCGTTGCCCGTCACATAATGCGCCGACTGCAACCGGCTCGGCGGTAAGTCGTCCTCGGGCAGCGCTCCAAGCAACTCCACCAGTTCACCAGAAATGGGCCCGGGAGATACATAGGAGTCCGCCTCGTGCACCAGCGCAAAACCCGGCGGTGTGGCCGCACACCGAAAACCGAGCCTGTGACCCCCCGTCTCGGGCACCGACCCACGACGCCACGATGGCCTCGCCTGCTCCGAAGGCCAATACCACGACCCACCCTTCAAAACACGCTTGCTCCGCCCCTGACACTTCCCCTCCCCTCCACAAGGCCCCTTGGGGTTGCGACCAAAACACTCCTCCCCACACTCACCCTTGCAGCCGCTGTAACACTCCGAATGCCAATCGGCTACCCACTCGTACGAGTTGCCGGCCACATCGAATAACCCGTAATCGTTGGCAGGTAATGAGCCCACAGGTAACGTCTGGTCTGGCTTGCATCCCCTCGTGTGCGCCCTCTTGCAGTTGGCCGAGGCCTCGCCCCACGGCCAAGTCCACCCCTTCACCCCTCGCGCCGCCTTCTCCCACTCCGCCTCCGTCGGCAAACGCCTGCCAGCCCACCGACAATACCCGTCCGCCATAACCCACGTCGCCGGCATCACCGGCTGCTTTGCCCCCTGAAACCCCTTGAACGGCATCTTCGCAGAACACACCCCGGCCGCAACACACTTGTCGTATTGCTCATTTGTTACTTCATATTTATCTATCCAGTAGGTATCCAGATATATCTTCCGCATGGGTGCTTCTGCAGCCCCATGGAGGTTGCTCCCACGCAGAAAATCCCCCGCAGGGATACAAGCCATATCCTCCGGCACCCCCTGGCATGGGTCGCCACTGCCCGCCACCGCAGACCACAACGTCAACATCACTCCCAGAGCAGTAACACTCATGTAGCCTCCCCAACTTCACCACTCAAGCATCGAAACCCGCCGCCGGACCACGGGCCAGCGCTAAGTTCCTTCCGACTCCAGCTCAGGGGAGCAGCTCCGAGGGCCCGCTGCAGTGCAACTTCATACCCCTGGTGGCCCACCCCATTGGCTGCTTCGTTGTGCATACCACCACCAAGGGGTAAATACCAGAGTATATTGGACGGAATATCAGCTCATCATCAACCACCTTGGCCCCGGGAGAACCGTACACCTGCATCTCGTCGCACCCCCTAAAAGGCCGCCAACGATACTCCATTCCCGCCACACAAGCCGGAGCATCCTCCCCCGACGCTGGCAACACGAAGCCGCCAGCCCTCGCTTTGTACGGGTAGAGGGCCCCCAGCAGCGAATCTAACTTGCCCACCGAGAACTCGTACCGATTCATCGCCATGGCCTTCACAGCCCCCTGGACCCGCTCCTTGGCATCCTTGCCGACAGAATTGGACAGCCTCTCTCCAAGCAGCTCCAATGCAGCTATTCCGGCGACCCCGGTTGCCTCAACCTGCCGCATGGGCCAGTAAAGATCGTCGACCAGATCTGCATCCAGTCCGCTGTGGTAATACCACGCATACCCCACGCTCGCCCTCGCAAACAATCCCAGCAGATCAGCGACCAAGCCCAACTCCGGCTCAGCCCCGGCACTCAACTGAGCCTCCAACTCTGCCATGGCCCCGTTCAAAGCTCCCCACCCGGGGCGCCCGTTGGTCGCAGCATCAAACAGCTCGAAGACCCACTCCAACGCATCGGCCTCGTGCCCACGCTCAACACCCCCCGAGAGCCCTAACTCCAACCCCACCGCCGCAGAAATCATCTCTGTGTCGCTCGCACCAGGATTCCGCTGAAACTCGGCGGCCGTCGCTACAGCCATCCTCGTCGCACCCCCAAGGATCGCTGGATTGTTCAGTATGGCCAAAGATGCTACATCCCCGCTGCGCCCCGAATATGGCGCCATAGGCAACCGACCTGTAAACCCATCGCCCCCGTCGCTTGCCCAGTAGTTGTCCCAAATGGCAACTTCCCGCCCAACTACCCCGTTCACCCTCTCCAAGTCCGCCATGCTCAACGACGGGCTGAACGTGTCCGGCCCCGTCCACAATACCCGCACCGCCGCATCCATCTCCCCTATGGCCTCCATATACTCCGTCGCATCGGGCCACCAGGTCCATCGGTCGTCGCTGTACACCGTGGGGCAAAACCAGACCTCCAACTCAGGATGCTCACCGCTCAGCTGCTCCCTCAAATAGCCCGTCACTCCGCCGTGCAACTCCCCCAGAGCCCGGTCCACTACAAACTCAGCCTCCATCTCAATGTCGTCGGCCAACACAGCAACCCCCGCAAACCCCACATCCAGAAACTGCCGCACCTTCGCCAGCAATACGCCCTTGTCACCCTCAATGTCCGGCCCAAAGTCGATGAACGGGCTAATCCCGAACAGCAACTTCACCCCAAGCTCTTCCCCTAAACTCGCAAGCGCCTCAAACCGCTCCATCTCATAGCTGGAATATGGCTCACGCCACTTCATCCTGTGAAATGGGTCATTCTTAGGCGCGTACAAATACGTATCGTACCCCGCTGCCGACATCATCCTCAACATCGACTCCCGCTCCCTCCACGACCATGGCACCCCATAAAACCCCTCCACCACCCCGCTGCCCGGAAAAAGCCCTCCCCCAACCTGCTTCCCCTCCATTACCGCCCCCGGACACACGGACCGCTCATGCAAGGTCGTCAACTCTATTCGTTCCAAAGCCTCCTTGCCCGTCGACTCGTACTCAATCCTCAACCCCCATGAGGCACCTCCATCAACCTTCAACTTCCCCCCGGCCCCATTCAAAACCCCCGCTTCACTCCAAACCCCATCTACCCCCAACAGCCTCACCAAAACATCCCCCGGCACTGCCCCAACCCAACTCAATGACAATTCGTCAAACCATATGGGCCTTCCGCACCACGGCCCCACATCCAGTTCAACCCACGATGGCCCCGCCTCCGCCACAAACGCCGTCCCCTCATGCCCATCCCTCACCGTGGCAACGCCGCTCTCTGTCTCTCGCGGCCAAGGAAGCGGCGCAAAAGGCAAAGCCGACGAGGAACTCAGCCTCACGAAGGGCACAACATCCCATGGCTCCCCCGACGGCTTCTCCGGAACCTCAACATCCCACCGCCAGCCACCGTCGCC
>CAZQHM010000067.1:0-25622 GCA_964593355.1 uncultured Myxococcales bacterium | reverse complement strand
CCCTCGAAAAACTCCTCGAACTATGCGCCACAGAGACCCCCATGGGCTCCCACGAGGAGAGCCTCGCACGAAAACAGAAGCTCGTTGAACGCCTCAACTCCATGATTAACCAAATTATTCGAGGTACCGATAATATATCTCTCTCCGTTGAGCTCCTCAGGGAATACTCCCGCGAAGGATATCAGGCCGTAGAAACACTATATGACGCATCGCAAGGCCTGAAACGAGTCATCGCCATGATCGCAGCTAAAGACGGAACACATATAAATGTTAACCTCCAGGTGGAAGGAAGCCCTCACGTATGGTGCGTTCCACAGGAATTCCATGAGGTGTTCTCTAATTTATTGCAAAACGCCATGGATGCATCACATAAGAATGGAAATGTATGGATTACATGCTCCGCACACCCGGAGGCCCCCTTCGTCCACTTCACAGTCCAAGACGACGGAGAAGGAATCCCACCAGAAAACCTCAGCCGCGTCTTCACCCCCATGTTCTCCACTAAACCCCCGGGACAAGGAATGGGCATGGGACTCGCTATAGTCCAGAAACTCGTTGTCAAAGCAGGAGCCACTATCGAGGTCTCCAGCACCCTGGGCCAGGGAACAACCTTCTTCCTTCGCTGGCCCTCCGCTACACGGCCGCTCTGATATCTCGAATCGCCCAGCAGCCTATGAGGAGTTGATGCCCGTCGCCACTATTCCGGATGAATTGCCTCAGTAAGGCCGCTCGTGCCGCTCCCCACCCGACACAACGTCCATGAAATAGCTCTCCCGACCATCCAGAACCAGCCCCAACGGATCCCGCCCCATCAACCGCATGACCAGACCAATGGGCGTCACCACGCAGTAATACAACACCCCCACCAGAAGCCGACTCACCACACTCCCAATCACAAACGCCGGAGCCATCAGCAACAAATAGGCATACCGCCCCCCAAACGAGGGCGCCAAAACCATCAGACCCCCGGCCACTCCCAGCGTAGCCCCCACTGCCCACGTCAACTGCCCATTCCCCGTCATGAACCACAGCACAACAACAAATACCGCTGCCGAAAGCAAAAATGTGCTGCCAAATCGCCGCAATACTGCTATCTCTGGACGCCAATCGATTTTTAATATAGCCATATGATAATCCAGCTAGAAGACGGTGTACATAAATGGTGCAACACCAGTGGCAGACAGAAAGACAACGGTCATAAGGAGCAAGAACACCAGAATGATCGGAAGTAACCACCACTTCTTGTTCGACATCAGGAATCCCCAGAACTCCCCAACCATCCCCGAGCGACGTCGACCCTTTCTACTGTTCGCCATCTGTGACCCCCTCAGTCAGGCCTGAACTCACGCCTCGGACCCCGATACGCCGGCTGCTCCTCCTTCAGCAGAAGATAAGGCCCCATTACCAGCGCACCAATCTCTGTATTCATGAACGTCGCATACGCATCTCCAGGAGAACAAACTATAGGCTCCCCTCGGACGTTGAAACTGGTGTTCAATAACACCGGACACCCCGTCAAAGCGTTCCAGCGCTCAAGTAACCTGTGCATCCGCCCGTTCCTCTCACGGTCACATGTCTGCACCCTCGCCGACCCATCAACATGCGTCACCGCAGGTATCGTCGAACGCTGCAACCAGAGCCGATCCAGAAAGGCCATCCCCTCCTCATCCTCAGGCACCACCCGCCTCTGACCCGCCGCTACCTGCGCCACCAACAACATATACGGGGAATCCGTTGCCAAATCGAACCACTCTGACACATGCTCCCTCATCACAATGGGAGCAAATGGCCGGAATCCCTCCCGGAACTTAATGTTTAGATTAACACGGTGCTGCATGTCCGGTTTGCGAGGATCAGCAAGTATCGTCCGGTTTCCCAACGCCCTGGGACCATACTCCATTCGCCCCTGAAACCACCCCACAATCACCCCCCGCTCCAACAGCCGGCAAACCTCATGGTCCATCTCCCCCTCGTCCGGAATCAGCCTCGAAATGGCCCCATGCCCCCCCAAAAACCCCTCAATCGCTGCCTCGCCGTACTCTGGACCCAAAAGACTCCCCTTCTGCCCGTCCACACTACACACAGCCCGCTCGTTCCCCATCACCTGATGCCACGCAAACATCGCCGCCCCTAACGCACCCCCAGCATCCCCCGAGGCAGGCTGAATCCACAACCTCTCAAAAGGCCCCTCCCGCAACAACCGCCCGTTGGCAACACAGTTCAACGCTACACCACCCGCCAAAACCAAGGCCCTGTGCCCCGTCAACCGACTCGCCTCCGCCCCAAGCCGAAGCATCACCTCCTCCGTCACAGCCTGTATGCTCGCAGCTACGTCCATGTGTCGCTGCTCCAAACGGGTCTCCGCTCCTCGGGCAGGACCACCAAACAGCTCACAGAATCTATCGTTGAACATCCGAAGACCATGCGCATAGTCGAAATACTGCATGTTTAGCCGAAAGGATCCATCGGCCTTTAGGTCTATCAACTCCTTCAGGATGATATCGTAGTACTTGGGCTTACCATATGGAGCCAACCCCATAAGTTTATATTCGCCGGAATTGACAGTAAATCCTATGTATCCAGTAAATGCAGAATAGAGAAGACCAAGGCTGTGCGGAAACCTCACCTCCCTCAACAACTTGACCCTGTTTCCCGAACCCTCCCCAATCCCAGTGGTCGTCCATTCCCCAACGCCATCCACCGTGATTATCGCTGCCTCTCCAAACGGCGATGGGAAGAATGCCGAGGCAGCATGGGACTCGTGATGCGTCGGGTAATAGATCGGGCCGCTGAATTGACCCCCAAGCGCCTTGTCTATCTGAGGAGCAATAGAGAGCTTGCCGTTCACCAGCGCCCCTGTGGCCCGGTAGAATGACCGAAAACCACGCGGCGCATAACGTAGATATGTCTCCATCAGCCTGTCAAACTTCAGCAGCGGCTTCTCATAAAACGCCACTGCCTCCAACTCCCCCGCCCCAATCCCACCAATCTCCAGACAAGCACCAATTGCGTTGACCGGAAACGAAGCATCATGCTTCACCCTCGTTAGCCGCTCCTCCTGCACCGCAGCTACTATCTCCCCCTCTCGTAACAGGCACGCCGCTGAGTCGTGGTATAACGCAGATATCCCAAGTACCCAGCCCAAACAGCGCCTCCAATCAGAAATGGCCCCCACCTAACTCACCACTTCAGCGAAGGTTCCGTCAACCCGAGCCGGAAATCAAACAATTCCCGTTGGCCCGCCGCTCGCCATGGGCTATCTTCGCTCCACGTGAGCCCCGGACTGGCTGACTTTGCTCAGCCTGCCGGCACAGCTTAGACGCCCTCCAACCAGGCAGCAAACCCCCACAAATGGTGCTGCCCGGCAGAGGCCACTAGGAGGCTGTAGGGCATTGGTGTTCGTCGCGAGAATTCGATAGGTGCCCCAGATGTGGACCACAAGATGTGGGTGCATATCGGGAATATGTGCCCACAGGTTGGGGGCCGCAGATGGGGTGCATTGCGAATTCGCAGCAGAACTAGCAATGTCATACAGCCTCCTAGAGACCGAACCAATAGAGCAGGAGAACACTTGGCTACCGCTGCCCACTATCCCAGCTTCATCATCGAGGTCCAAAGTGGTAGTTCCTACACCCCCCCAAACCACCACAAGATCGCCAGTTCCCTGGAACACCACGCTCAGGCCGGTCCCTTCCTCGGCCACGCCTCCACACCTTTCTTCTCCTCCGGGAAACGTATAATCCTTATATCAGGGTTGGTCTATTTCCCCGAGAACGTTCCGGCTCTGGCTGCTGACGCCGATAGACTTAATTGGATGTTTGATACCATTGGTTATGATATCGGTGCCCAGCTTGAGGGGTGGTTTCTGGTTGTGTGCTGGGATGTTGAGCTGCAGTCTCTTTATGTGATTAACAATGCCTATTCAAATGCGTTGGCTTACTACTCTGCCACTCCACGTGGCATCATCCTCGCATCCGACCTCTGCTCCCTCCTCTCAACGCTGCCTGCAAAACCCAGCTTCGACCGGTCATCTTTGCTGAATTTTTTGAATAATGGATATAATCACTCAGAGCATACACCTTTCGAGCATATGCTCAAACTTCACGCCGGTCATTGCCTCTCTTATACCGACGGGCGACTGACCGTCAGACCCTATGAAGAACTCGCCTTCCCGAGAGCCCAAAAATTGGACATGAACGGGGCCCTGGATACCTACCACCAGACCTTCTCACAATATGCCCGAAACACCATGGCTCAAGCCAACACTCCCGTGGCGTGCGCCATCAGTGGCGGACTGGATACCAGCTGGACCCTCTACCACTCCGCCGAAGCGGCCTCTCTTCCCGTGGAAGCATACACCGTCTGGTTCGGTCACCCACAGTTCGATGAACTCCAGCACGCACGCCTGGCAGCACAAATCTGCCAGGCACACCACACATCCATCCGCTTCACACCCCAAGACCTCGACCTCATCGTCCCCGTGGTCGCCGCCGCCCAGGAACCCGTCCTCTCCGTCTCCCTGCCCATCTATAAGATGATGCAGACCGCATCGCAGTCCTGCTCCAAAATCGTTATGGGAGAGGGTGGCAATAACATATTCAGTATCTATTATCCCGTCGCCGAGGCACACAGATACCTCTCCCGAATTCCCAGCTCCCTGGTCCCTCTGGCCCTCAAAACCGTCACTCGCCTGGCCGAAGCCACCGGCGTCGAACTCCTCTGGGCCGCCAGACACGTCATGAAGATATACGCCCAGAAGGGTAGGGGGGCACACGACTACTTCCGAGAACTCTCCTGCCACTACCACTTCTGCCGCAGCCAACGCGAAACCCTCATGGACCCGGGGCTCTTCCAAGGCCTGGGAATGCACCGCTCATCCCAAGAACTCCCCCTGGAAAACGCTACCTTCTTCGATGACCTCATCAGAATGAACATCGTCTACGCCCTGCGACCCTACCTGCTCTTCTTCGAACACAAGTTCGCTAAAGCCCTGGGCATTGAAGTGGCGGCCCCATTCGTGTCCAGAAACGTGCTGAAGTTCGCATCGTCACTGCCCATGGACCTCATCGTCGGAGGCTCCTCACTGGGCCGCCTGCGAAAATCCCCGAGCAGCGACAGACCGTTCCAAAAAGCAGCCCTGGCCCGCATCTACCCCGCTTCCCATGTGCATCGACGCCCGCAACTCTTCTACGCCCCATACCACGACCTGCTCCTGCAACGCCCCCAACTGCTCAAGGCCCTGAAAAAGGCCCTGCACGCCCGAGGCTGGTACAGGACCCCAGAGATCAACAGGCTCTTCGAAGAGCTGCCCGCCCAGAAGCAGCACGCCACCTCCAATTCCCAATTCCAGAACCATGGATACAGAATCATGGCCCTCCTCAGCGCCGAAGTCTGGGCCAGACTCTTCCTCGACCGCACAATGACCAATCCCCAGAGTGCCAACCAAGTCAACCTCGAAGAGCTGCTGACCCTGCCATGATGCTCAACTGCGAACCAACCCGAAAACCCATCCCAGGAATGTGGCTGCTGGCACCACCTGTCGCCCTGCTCCTGTTCCTGGCCGGGCTCCTCCTGGTAGCCATATTTCTCCTGCCAGGGCTCTTCTATCCCCCCCTCAACCTGGTGGGACGCTTCCGGAAATCCGCACTGCTCGACTACGCCAGGCTCAAGCCCATGATCGTCACCGGAACGCTCTTCACCAAGATCCGCTGCGTCCTCACCAGCCACGCATTCAGAACCTCGCCCCGTCTCGCCGCCCTTGTATACCATCACCTGGGAAAGCTCATCCTTGCGCTACTTGCGCTGCTCACTATTGTGACCATAGCCCTGGCATGCTAAATCACTACCTCTGGCGGCCGTTCAACAGGTCGGTGTCCCCACCCTCGGCAACGAATTCGGTGCCACCACCCCACGGCCCAGTAACCGCCAAAGGCCAATAGCTCAACAAGGAGCCAACACCGATGCTCGATGTCCAACGCATCAGACAAGAGTTCCCGGCTCTCCAACGCACTCACCTCGGAACGCCAATTATCTACCTAGACAACGCCTGCACTACCCTCAAGCCCACCACCGTTATCGAGGCCATGAGCCGATGGTACACCGAAATGGCCGGCTGCCACGGCCGCTCCTCACATCTCCTGGGCAGAGAAACCACCAACGCCTTCGAAGAGGGCAGGGCAACCGTCGCTCGCTTCATCGGCGCCCGCTTCCCCGACGAAGTCGTCTTCACCAAAAGCGCTACCGAGTCCATCAACCTCGTGGCCCACGGCCTCCCCTGGACCAAAGGCGACCAGATCGTCGTCGCCGGCGCAGAACACAACTCAACACTCGTACCCCTCCTGAATGCCGCCCATCGACACAACCTTGAACTTGTCGTGCTGCCCACTCAAAGCGACTTGACTCTCCATCCCGACGAACTTCGGAAAGCCATCTCCCCAAGGACCAAACTCGTCGCCCTCCACCATGTATCCAACCTCACCGGAGCACGCCTCGATGTGGCGGCCTTCGCATCAATCGCCCACTCCGCAGGCGCTATGCTCCTCGTCGACGGCGCACAGGCCGTGCCACACTCACCCGTGGATCTCCAGGCCCTTGACGCCGACTTCTACGCCTTCTCAGCACACAAAATGCTCGGGCCCCCAGGCCTCGGCGTGCTCTACGCTAAACGACAAATGCTGAAACAGCTCCAACCTTCCCTCCACGGCGGAGGGGCCGTAGAGTCCGCTACCTACCAGCATGCAGCGTCCCTTGCCCCCCCACACAGCTTCGAAGCCGGTACTCAGAACTACCCCGCCGTCTCAGGACTCGTCGCCGCTATCTCCTACATCCAGACCCTCGGCTACCAGAACATCGCTACACACATCGCTTCACTCAACAGTGCCCTCCAGCAAATCCTCCAACAATCTGACCGAATCCAGATCATGGGGCCCCAAGACCCAGCCCAACGAGCAGGAATCTGCAACTTCCATATCCGAGGCCTCGACTCGCTCGACATGGCCAGAATGCTCGACTCCTCCTGGAATATCATGCTGCGCGCAGGAGCCCATTGTGCTCATTCCTGGTATAGTGCAACAGATACGCATGCATCAATAAGGGCTTCTATGTATTTATACAACACTGTGGAAGAGGTCGAGTTCGCAGGCAGAAAGCTCCTGGAAATCGCCCGGTTCTTTTGATGCCCCCCCCAACACACGGCCCAACAAATAGCGCCCCGAAACGGGCTCCCTCAACAGCCTACTTGCAGCGAGAATTCGGGCCCCGAAACGGGCTCCGTCACTAACTGACTTGCAACGGACAGCTATAGGCGCTATTCCTTCGCTGTCATGAGCCCGCTGAACACCAGGTCTGGAGGTTCTTCATGAATGTTGGCTTTATCGGTCTTGGGAAACTCGGCCTGCCCACAGCACTGGCCATCGAGGCACACGGACACTCCGTGGTGGGCTATGACCCCTCCCCCGAAGTGCAAAGGTCCGTTCGAGACCGAAAACTCGAGTACCGGGAAATCATGGCGCCAGAGTTGCTCCAAAAGAGCAGCATCCAACACCTCCCAATGCTCGACGTCGTCCAACGCTCGGAACTCCTCTTCGTCACCATCCAAACCCCCCATCATGAGCGATTCGAAGGCATCACCAGACTGCCCCAGGAACGCAAAGACTTCGACTACACAACCCTCGTCGCAGGCATGAAAGAGCTCTCCAGTGCCGTTGAGGCCGTGGGCAAACCACGCATCGTCGTCCTCGTCTCAACAGTCCTCCCAGGTACCGTTAGACGCGAAATCCGCCCCCTCCTTGGCCCCAATTGCAAGCTCTGCTACAACCCATTCTTCATCGCCATGGGAACCGTAATCCCTGATTTCCTCAAACCCGAATTCGTCCTCTTCGGAGTCGATGACCCCTGGGCTGCTGAACAGGCCGAGGCCTTCTATAAGACAATTCATAAGGCGCCATTTTATAAGACATCTATAGAAAACGCCGAGTTGATAAAGGTTGTCTATAATACTTTCATTTCAACAAAGATCGCTTTTGCCAACACGGTCATGGAACTATGCCATGGCCTGCCGGGAACAAACGCTGACGAAGTTATCGAAGCCATAAAACTGGCAACCGACCGCATTATCTCCCCCCGATACCTCCAAGGGGGAATGGGAGACGGTGGAGGCTGCCATCCCCGCGATAACATCGCCCTGAGCTACCTCTCTCAGAAGCAGAACCTCTCCTTCGACTGGTTCGAAGCTATCATGATGCAACGCGAAAAGCAGACCGACTGGCTCGCTGACCTCATCGTCCGCCACGCCAAAGGGCGCCCCGTCTGCCTCCTGGGCCGCTCCTTCAAACCCGAAACATCCATCGAAACAGGCAGCCCCGCCCTCCTCCTCGCATCTATCCTCCAGGAGAGAGGGATCAATGTAGAGATATGGGACCCATTCATCCACTCGGAAGACCAGAAACCCTCAGGTGGCCCCCTCTGCTACTTCATCGGCACCCGCCACAACTGCTTCCAAAACTACCCTTTCATACCCGGGTCCGTCGTCCTCGACCCCTGGCGCTACGTCTCCCCACAAGAGGGTATAGAACTCATCCCCATCGGCGTTGGACCATGCCTTGACCAGTGACATCGTAGCTCCACTTGGTGACAGCCGTCATTTAGCATCGTCTCACGGAGTAAATATGCTAGCCATATGTATCCCAGTTCTCAATGAGATAAATACACTCCCAAGTATGTTGGAGAGAATCGATAGAAGCCTCGGGACCACCAGCTACACCGTCGTCGCCGTGGACGACTCAAGCACCGACGGCACCTGGCAGTTCCTCCAACAGCGCTGCTCCCAAGACCCCCGCCTGCATGCAATCCAAAGACCCAGAACCGGAAAAGGCTGCCAACGGGGCGGAGCCTCCCGGGCCGGCCTGGCATGGCTCCTGGCTCATACCCAAGCCGAACTCTTCGTCGATATCGATGCCGATGGCTCCCAAAGGCCCGAAGAACTCCCAGCTATCCTCGAAGCCGTCGCCGCTGCCCACGCAGACGTCGCCATCGCCAGCAAATACCACCCCCATTCCAAGACCGTCAATAGACCCGCCCTCAGACGAGCCGGCAGCCGGGCCTTCAGCCTCTTGCTTAACGCCATGATAACATCAAAGATTAACGATTTTAGTAATACATATAGAGTATATAATAGAAAGGCAGCGGATTTGGCTATAGGGTTTGAACAGAGATACGGGGGGCCGCTCCATATGCTGGAGATGCTCGTTACATGGTTGGCTAACGATCTAACAATAATAGAAGTTCCAACTCTGTACGACGAACGCTCGGGAAACGTCTCCAAGGTCGCCCCCATCGACTTCATCCGAGGCTTCCAAGGCGCCTTTTCCGTCGCTGCAAGATATCGACTGGGAGCCTATGGCCCATCTACTACCCCCAAACGCTGAAGAGAGCACCATACCAGCCCACCACCAACCCAAATATTGGCGTCAATCCCAACCGCCATATTCACGGCACCATCGCTCCACACCACGCACCGACAGATCCCGCAAAGGCACCAACTGCACATCCCATCCCGGCTCTCCTAGAGGCCTCAAAGTGCCGCTCAACCCCCTCCATAGGTCCCCCCTCCCTTCCTCCTCCATCACACTCATGGAGTGCCGGCTCAGCAGCAACAGATCATCAGCGCCAAGGCTCTTGGCCCCGCACAACTCCTCCCCCAAGGCACCCACACTGGCCACCTTCAGGAGGTACCTGTCAGAGTGGTCCCTGGGCAGCGGCATCGTGAACAGCCTCTGCCCAGCAGAAACGCCCGAGAGTAACTCCACAGCGCCCTCCAATGCCCTCGTGTTAACCTGGTAGGGCGCAGGCAAAGGCCAGGCACCCTCCTCTACCTCATCAGCCTCCCTTCCTCCGTGAAAGTAGAAGCCGGTCAAGAAACTCACGTTCAAAGCAAGTAACAGCGCCCCAACAGCCAGATGCCGCGACCACCCCTTGCCCTCCCCTGAACCGGCCGCAACCTCCACCTCCCCAAGGCTAGATTTCTCTGGCCACCAGCCCCGCCCCAAAGCAGAACCCGCCACCAGCCAGCGCAGCACCAGCACCACAGCAAAAGGATAGAGGCAGAGACTGTATCGGGCGAAGTTCGTGGCTAGATGCCAAGGCTCCGCAGATAGAAATGGAGGGAAAATGACCATTTGGTTCGGAAGTACCAACAGCAACCAGCCCGCTAAAGCGTATCCCACCAAAACCAGAACCCCCGCCGCATTCTCATCTCTCTCCCGCCACCACCGTCTGCCGTCAAAGACAAACAGCCTGAAGACCACCCCGAAAGCTAGTAGCACCCCTCCCACTACCCCAGCAACGGCGTACCTCGTCCAGTTTGGGCCCGCAGACCCACTCATCGCCATGTAGTTGGCTATATAGAATATTGCCACCCCCCCCATAGTGGCCGCTCCCCCGAAGGCAGCTGCCACCAACCCACTCCGTCGCCAGATCACCGCCGCAAAACCGTGAGCAAAAGTGACAAGCCAAATGAGCCCCGGTTGGTTCGTGGAAGTCACGTGAATCAGCAGCCCCAGAAGAGACCACCAGGCAATGAGAAGCCCCGCCCTCCTTCTGTCAATAGTGTTGATACGGATGTGTTCAATTAGATTGAACGATGTTAGGAAAAGCGTAGAAGACGCTAGTTCGTAAAAAATCGAATGAGACAGAACTAGTCCACCAAAATAACAAAAACAAATAATGCAAATCGCAACGAATGGCTTGGACTTAGGAATAATGCCATGGCCCCAGACGACAAAACGTCGAACTATAAGTCCCAGGTTGACCAAATAAATAACATAGATCCACGAATTAACAGCGAATGACTCCGCCATATCTTTGAAGCTGAATCCCCATAGTGAAGATGTACGGAAAAGTAGGTCGTAGGCAGTAAAGAATGGCTTGTCGTTGCGCCAGCCAGCGTCTGCTACACACGTCAGCTTGCCAAGCACAAAAAAATCGTCGTGGTCCGGGGCCGAGAGATGCCAAGGCAGCAGCGCCAGCAGTAGAGTCAATACCAGCAGTCCAGCCGAGCCCGCCAGAGCGGTCACCGTGGACATCCGCCTGCTGGCCAGAAGCAGCGCTGGGACGCTCACCATCATCAACAGACCCAAACCGGCGCTCCCCTGAATCAACCCAGGAGTACCGCACAGCACTCCTTCGTAAGCATCGTAACGAAGCCTGTATAGAACAGCCCAAAGCCCCCCTATCCCCGACCAAGGCTCCCCACTCCCACCCACCTCCGCCCAACCCCACGCCAGAATGGTGCCCAGAACAGCAAGCAGAAGCGCCCATCCAGCAAAGTGCACCG
Source organism: uncultured Myxococcales bacterium (assembly GCA_964593355.1). Taxonomy (GTDB): domain Bacteria; phylum Myxococcota_A; class UBA9042; order CAIXZC01; family CAIXZC01; genus CAYTWV01. The sequence continues at coordinate 14,290 of CAZQHM010000067.1, read as the reverse complement.
CCCTTCCATCCACACGACCACCCCCCACGGATGCAGTAACCGACGACGAACGCACAGCTCTCCAGCCCAGCCTTAGCCCCCAAGCCACAGCTAGACACAGTAGCGCTGCCCCTCCAGCCACCACTACTCTCATCCGCTCCTCCTAACCTGCCCCAAAACCACACCAACACCAACACCAAGCCCGCCAAAGCCTACGGTGCCATGCCCCCGGGAACCCCCTGGACCGAAAAAGTGAACGAGGATGTACCGCTCCACAAAGCCTTCAATCCCCGCTCCCCAAACCGACGGGCAACCTCGGCCTCCAACTCGTCAACCAGCGTGAACACCGTATAGACCGCTACTTCGCACGCAACTGCATCCACTCCCGGCACAGGTACCGGCTGACCCGCCAAAATCGCCTGCATATAGACCATGGAACGCTCTCGACAGTGAGCTTGTGGTGATAATTGTAATACGTTATGCAGCAGGGCATTCATCGTCGAATCCGCACCTGCCGATGGATTGCCCGTCAACTCCACAAGCAACTCCCTCAGCCGCCCAGCCAGAGCCAGCGTGAACTCCCGATAGAGCCGCTCCAACTCCAGCCGCTCCTCCGGCGTCAACCCGCTCTCCTCGTAAGCCTTCTCGGGCATTGTCAACTCGTCGGTCCACGCTGGAAAATCCAGATACATGTTCTCGTCCTGAGCTGCCTGATACCTCCGCTCCGCCGATGTGGCCCCCTCGTAACTCCCCCTCCTCGCCCCCTCCTTCAACTCCCTCAACTCCTTCAACTCGTCCCCCAGACGGGCCAGCGCCTCCCGCTCCGATAAACAAACCCGCTCAGCCGGAGGACACTCACGGCATTTCACCGGTGCAGGACACACACACTCGCCTCGCTCCGTTTTATCCACCACCCCCGAACCCGCTACCTGAACCCCGTCCGTAACCCCAACCCTCACCACCTCCCCGACGCCTACCCCACCTCCCACGCTTCCCCCCTCCACGTCAACACCACCATGCCCTCCAACTCCCGCATCCACCACGGCAGACTCCAACTCCGCTACTGCCAAACATGACTCGCATGCCGGGCACTCCAGCTCACAATCCGCCACCTCCCTCAAGTCTTGAGCGCTACCCCCCCTCGATGGTGGCTCGGTGCCAATCAACTCCCCGACACCGTAGCCAACGAACGCTCCCGCAATCAGGGCCACCACAATTCCCAAGTATCCCTTCATCGCTCCTACCTCGCTACCTCAAGCCCCCAACTTCACAAGAGGCCCAGACACCTGGTCAACTCCTCGGGAAGAGAACTCTCAAACCTCAACCTCGTGCCCTCCACCGGATGAACAAACTCAAGATGGTGGCTGTGCAATGCCAGCCGGCGGCACCTCCAGCTCCACTTGTGCCCCGCAGGGCAGTGCTCCTCGTCCCCAAGAAGCGGCGTACCCTCGCCCGCCAACTGTATCCTTATCTGGTGGAATCGCCCCGTCTCAAGCCTGCACTCAACCAGGCAGAGAGGCCCCCTGCGCTCAACCACCCTCACCCACGTCTTCGCTAACTTCTCCTCCCTGGAACCACCAAATCGCTGCCGCGTAACATCCACCACTGACTCGTATAGCCCCTCCCTGGGCAACCCATCCACTATGGCCAGATATCGACGGTCCATCCCGTGCACAGCTATCATCCTCTCAATGGCCGCTAAACCCGGCCCACGAAAGGCAAAGACCATCAGCCCCGATGTGCCATGATCCAGCCTGTGCACCGCCACAACATCACGCCCCCTCGCACCACTCCCCACCAGCCCGTTCAACAGGTCCAGCAACGTCGGCTCCCCTGTCCTCGTCGGTGGAGCCGTCACTATCCCACAAGGCTTCTCAACCACCAGCAAATGACGGTCCCGGAATACTATCCCATCCTCGCTGAACCCAGTTCGCCTCGACGGCCGCCTTCGGTCAGTATCAATCTCCACCCGCTCTCCACCCGCCAGAGCCAACGACCACTCTACCCTGGTAGCCCCATCTACACTCACCTTCCCCAGTCGAATAAGCTCACGCGCACCATTCTGGCTAAGACCCGCCATCCGCCTCACACGCGAGATGAGCAACTCCCCCGCCTCAGCAACGCTGCGCCTTCGCATCCTCTCCATCTCTCACCATCATGCCACGGCATAAACAGGGTAGGGCGCCGGAAAACGCCCGAAGACTAAAACCAAGAACGCTTGTCAGCCACAGAATCGATGTGCCTCAAAACCGCACGCAAAGTGCTCTCAAACAGCTTGTGCGGCTCCTTGCGACGCTTGTGCGAGTCCCCCTTGTCCAATGCCAAAAACTTCCACAACTCACCGACCGTCCGGATCCCGTGCCTCCGCAAGAACTTCGGCGCGGCCTCCGTACCAGAAATGAAACTCTGCATCGCCTTCAACCGCTCAACCGTCCTCCGGTGGAAACGCGATACACTCATCCCCTTGGTAAGATCCTGCATCCCATTAGACCCCGTTCCCTTAAAAGTCGCACCGTTGTCTAACGAGAAGAGACCCGATTCCCCGAAATCGTAAGTACATTTCTTTATTTCACGAACATGACCTAATGTCTTAAACTCTATGTTTGCCCCTGGGAATCGGTCTTCATTGCCATTGAGTGCATCCATAACCATCATGTCAGACAAATCCCTAGCGAATTTCGCTTCATTGAGCCTTCCATGATATGTCGCCTCTTTACAATGGTCCGGCTTGTAAAGAGATGTTATAACCTTTGCCTTGACCATTTTCTCCTTGCTTGGCTTTGGACTCTTCTTACTTAGGTATCTGTAAATGGAGTGCGATTTGAGTTTATCGCGTGTACCGATGGCGCTAAGGAAAACGAAACCGCTAACCCACTCCTTGAATGCACCTTCTAATTTCCCATGCTTCTGACAATGAGCGATAAGTTTTTTTCTGTTCCTTTCCTTCATACCTTTATATTTTACTCCGGTCAATGCGTCAGAAAACTTCTTGCAACCAGCTTTGTCGAGCTCAAGAAGAGTTGTGACCGGATACATATGCTCCGTTCCAAGCAACTTCGACATTTGGTATGTGAAAACCTCGCCCCTATGATATGTATTTCCATTTGTAGGCTTGAAAATGCCAATCGTGGTGCCATTGGCATCCTTAATCTTAACCCATACGCTCGTCCCTTCGAATCCCTTTGATGCACTGTACTTGAAGTCTTCAGCCGAGAAGTCCAGGGTACTGAAAAATGCCTCCCGAACCAAGCTCTGACGCCACGCACTCTCAACCAACTCCTTCGTCGTCTCCCCCTTCGTCGCCCGCAACTCCCCCAAAGCCCTGGCACTCTCCTCATACCTCCGCAACCAGGCGTCGGCCACACACTTGGCATGAAGAGCCTCGGGCGATGAGCGCAACCTTATGGCCTCCCCAGCCATCCTCGACGCCCTCAGATAGCGACGGTTACTTATGTGATGGCGCGCCTGCGATACCAGACGTTCATGCAACTCCTTCACGTCCATTCTCGCTGCTTTGGCCTCAACCCCAGCCCCCAATAAAAACTCCCTGCCCCCCTCGTGCCCAGCAGCAAATACCTGCGCCCCATCCCTCGACCAGTAGACACGCACCACAATCTCATTGCTCTTCCACTTCCACAAACTCTCCCGTCCCACAGCCCCAATCAGCACCGCCTCAGTAACCCCCTTGCCATACTCAATTGCAACCAGATACCGGCCGGCCGGATCAACCTCCCCACCTACCACGAAGGACATCTTGTGCCTCGATACAAAATCCCTCACCGAGGCCAATTGTGGCAAATCCTTCCCCGCACTTGCCCATGGCGTCCGCTGAACCAGAGAGTCCAGTACCTTCCCCTCCCCGTCCCGCAACTCCAGAACAACAGCCTCGGCCCCGTTCATCCTCGCTACAAGCAACCGTCCCCCAGAACCCGTCGCTACTACACGGATGTCCGAAACAACCTCAACCCCCTCTCCCGTCCTGGCCACCGCCCCTATCGGCGCCTCCCGCTTTGCCCACAACGCCCTGCATGGCTCCAAATCCGGGCCACCCTCGAAACAACCATCCTTCGCCGTCGGTACCGTCGACGTCACCACAAGATAAAATACCGCAAATGCCGTCTGCACTTTGCCCTCCACAAAAACACCGGCCCGCAAAAGCCAGTCTCGCACAACGAGCCGCTATTCAGTTCTTACCACGGAGCAACACCTCGGCAACGGCTCGTCGAAACCCTACCACGGACTGGACCCAAGCGAAAGTAGCCTGTCACTTCCCAGTGCACCCCACCCTGAACCAACGCGCAGCACCCCAACCTGGCACAGCAGTTGCATATTCTCAAGCACGAGGGGTGGCTGAAAGCGCCTGAACAATCCCACCGCAAATCGTTCGTGGTATCCTTCACCACCCCGACCCTTTCCCCTCTAGCACAATCTCCACCGGTACCGCTCGCCGGGCCCAGAGCAGAACTGCCCGTAATGCCAGCAATTTCCTATAGCCAGTCTCCCCTCCCACGCATGCTGAACACACCGAACAGATGCGGAACACCAGCCCACGCACACGAACCGGCGTGCCCAGCGAAACGGTCCACAACGGCGAACAGGTGTAACGCATCTGTCACACCGATGTTACACATCTGAAACAGTAGCGTTACAGCCTCCGGCCAGCAGCCCCACGCTCAACGCTCCTTCGGAAAATTCTTCCGGCCACGAGGGCCCAGTGGGCACTCCCCCAAAATGACCGAGCGGCGCCGCTTACAGCGCCACTCAATCATTCTTACCAGATTGTGAAGTGTTACTGATCCAGAAGAGCCAAAAGTGCCTTCCCATCCTCGTTGTTCTTGTCCAAAGCAAGAAGCCTCGTGACGTAGGTCTTGGCCCGACGAGGTTCCCCCTTCTCCATGAACAACATCGCTAACATCACATAGACCTTGCTCTTCTCTTCCAGGGTTGGTAACTCGCTGATTCTAAGCAAGACGGTCTGCAGGTAAGAAAGTGCATCAGCCTTGCGCTCGTCCTCACGGGCAAGAAGCAGCGACAGCCGGTAGACTCCACGCAAGAACGAGCCGTCAACCTGAACGCAACGCTCAAACGCCGCAAGGGCGCGACCTGGTTCCCCCAGCCTCTCCCACAAATCCCCACACTCGAAGAGTACCCCAGGCACCTCCTTCATCTGACGTTTGCCAGCCAGCATCTCAGCCTTTCGCTCCAATAGCTCCGCAAGACGCCTCTCGCCTCCCACACTGCGGTAGTGCGCTGCCAACTCATCAACTAACTCCAAACTCTCCTGGATGGCCAGCGCCTCCTCCATGTAGTACACGAAGCGCTCGCTCTCCCCAACACCGTCACGGTGCAGATGCGCCAGCCGCTTCAATAACGCCCAGCGGCTCTCACTGCCCACAACGCTCGACAACTGCCCCTCCAGAAGCTCTATCAAATCACGGTGGCGCCCCGCCTTCTCAAGAATCACTCCCAACAACTCCAGCAACTCAGCATCAGCCTCCCCTGCCTCCAAGGCGGCCCTCGCGTGCCGCTCTGCCATGGCAGCGTCACCCATCTTCTCAAGAGTGAGCCTGGCGGCCTTACGAAGAGCGTCACGCCTCACCAAGCCATCGCTCGCACCCCCGGACAACTCAACATACGCCGCAACAGCCTCGGCATATCGCCTCTGTCTCGTCAACAGATCGCAACGCACCGACAGCGCCCGCTCGCTGCCCGGAGACATCTCCAGTATCCGCTCCAGCAGGTCGTTTGCCCGTTCGATGTCGCCCAACTCGTTGGCAAGCAGTTCAACGCTCTCCAACATCAGAGCGTCCCCCTGCCTCGCATCCTCCGTCAGCGAGGCCCGCTTCAGAAGCGCCTCAACCAGCTTGGCCCTCTCCCCACGCTTCCGGTACTGAGCGATTTGAGCATCTAGCGCCCTGAGACTCTCAGGCTCCAAACCGACTATCTTGGAGAGTACCCTTGCCCCCTGCTCATCTTCCCCTGCAGCAATCGATACATCGTACATCTGCCACAACATCTCAATCTGCTCAGTGCCGGCCATAACATCAGCCAGACGCTTCAGAACCTTCAGCAACTCCCGGTGGTCACCAGATCCCTCCAACGCATCACGCTGAATCAGCAACGCCTCCACGTTGTCGTGCTCCCTGGCAAGCACCGCCTGCGCCATCACCGTCGCTCTTGTCCCGTTGCCCAAGTTGTGCAGGCAGACGTGCGCCGCCTCCAGCAATGTCGACACCGAGTCGCCCGCATCCTCCAACATGGCCCGCTTCTCCAACGCCTCAACCAACGCCTCCCAATTCTCCGTCACACGATGAAGCGCCGAGAGCCGCCCCAATAACTCCATGTCCGCCGAGAAGATCCGTAGAGCCTTCTGAAGCATCGCCTTGGCAAACTCAACCTCACCCTCCGACTCCCCTATGTCCGCCGCCTCCACGTACCTGCCACGCTTCTCGTCAGGATCCAAAGCCAAGTCACCCAGCCTGTCCAATATCTTCGCCCGCTCCATTACCTTGTTGGCACGCTCCAACAACATCAGAAGCAGATTCAAAGCAAACCGGTTGTCCGGATCAGCACGCAGGATCTCCCGAAGATGCTTCTCCGCATGCTCAGGAACGTTGAGCTTGTCCAGATATATCAACGCCACCCGCCTCAACATCTCAACACGCAGATCCGCTGATACCCCGTGCTCCAGACTGGTCTCCAAAGCCCCCACCAACTCGTCCCAAGCACCAAGCGTCTCCGCCAATGCCTCCGCAGGACCCAATACATCCGCCGGATCGAACGAACGCTCCTTAATCGCCTCGATGTACACGTCGAAAGCATCGTTGGCCTTCCCAGGTATCCCCGCCAGAATCTCCCCCGCCTCGGCCAACAGACCAGCTCTGTCCAACCCGCCGGCCATCCCGTTGGCCTTCACCAGCAGAAGCCGAACCAAGCGCTCGTCAGGCTCTCCAGAGCGGAAAACCGGCTCCAAAATCTCCACCGCCGATGTCCCTAACTCAGGATGCTCCAGAATGCCCTCTAATCGGTTTAGAGCCGCCGGATGCCCAGGAGTAATCTCCAACACCTCCTTGTAGCTCTCCAACGCCCCCGCCGCATCCCCAAGCTGTGCCTCCTTCAAAAACCCCAGCTTCAGCAGATACGGAATTCGCTCAGGACCGTCACGGTCGAACAACAGCTCAGAATAGAATGCCGCTAGATCCTCGCTCAGACCAGCCTTCTGGTACAGAGCCTCCAGCGCCGCCACAACCTCACCGTGCGCCGGAATCTCCTCCAGTGCACGCCTGTACCAGCTCACGGCACTGTCGATGTCCTCCATGCTCTCCCAGTATATCGCAGCTATCTTCTTGCACAGATTCACGATTACCTCGGGTGAGTCGCTGCTCCCCGTGGCGTCCTGCAACCTCATCAGGAACGTCCGCAAATCCCCAGACCGCTCCGCATAGCTGCCCAGCCGCTCCAATACCAGCTCGTTGCCCGGAAATTCCTGCAACAACTCCGAGAAGAGCGCCATGGCCCCCTCGATGTCACCACGAATCTCCCCCACCATGTCCGCCTTCTTCACCAGAATCGGGATGCGCTCCTCACCACTCCCCAGATGGCCAAGCTGAGTCTCGTACAACCCCTCCAACTTCTCCCACAACTCCAGCTCCTCTAACACTGGCTCCAACTGCAGGCTGATATCCATCCCTACTTCAACGTCGTCAGCCCATAACATCGCCAGCTCCAAAACCTCCTCGGGTACTGGACGATACTGCAGCATCGCCTGCAAATGGACCTGACCCTCCTGCTTCTTACCAAGACGGTCGAAGTATACCGTGGCAAGCTCCTGGTGAAGCTCAAACCAACGCTCCTCCTCCACACGCCCAAGCAACTCCTCACCCGCTTCAGCAACCCCCTCGAAATCCTCAGCCACAAGCCCACACCGGCGAACACCCTCCCATCCATCCAAAGAGTCGCTCTCCTCCTCCGCTAACATCCGGTACCACTCAATGGCACCCATAGCATCGTCCAAGTGCTCCTCAGTCAACCCCGCTACCACGCGCAGCCACAACGAACGCCTCTCCCCTCCCTCACCACGGTGCAGCGCATCGGACAACAACTCCCGAAGACCGTCGTACTCCCTGGCCTGCTGATAGAGCAAAATCAATGAGTCGATAGCCTCCTGACGGGCCAGAGGCTCCAGCAATAGCTCCTCCCACCAGAGCCGCGCCTCCTCCTCCCGACCCGCAAGAGAGCCCAGAGAACGCGCCAACTCCTGCGTCAGCTCGGTCCGCGTCGAGGCATCTGCCTCCAACGGAATCCGAACCTCAAGGAAACGAACAACCTCCTCCGTCTCCCCGCTCGACCTGTAGTAATCCAGCAACCGGTTCACTACCCCGCTCTCCTGAGGATCAAGAGATGCCGCAAGCCGCCACTTCTCCAACGCCTCCGAACCTTCCCCTAGCTCCTCGTGAATCCTCCCAGCCTCGGCCAGATACCCCGCCTTGTACGAGGACTCCTGGCTCCCCTGCTCCAACTCCTTCAAATGCTCAAGCCACTCCCGCTGCAACCCGTTGGTCTTGGCCAACTCGCTGGCCCTCACAAAAATGCCACGCTCCTCAGGGAACGAAGCCAATGCACCAGCCAGGTTGGCCAAAGCCTCGGACCAGCGCTCCTGAGCCACGTACAAATCCCCCAGTCGCTTGCGAACCTCCCAGGAGGCCATGCCGTCGCTCTCCAGAGCCAGACGACTCTCCAATACAAAAACCTTGGCCTCTATGTCATCTTCACCGATGGCAGAATCCAATGCCTGCACAACCTCCAGGCGCTGCTCCGCCGTGCCTATCTCCTCCGCCACAACCTGCTGAAGAACAGAGACAAGCCCCGGAGCACCAGGACAAACTTCCAACCCCTCCAGCGCTACCCCGATGCCGGCCTCAGGATTGGCACCGGTCAACAGCAACGCCGATAGCCTTGTCCTCAACTCCGCCTCCAGGTCCATGGAGCCGCAACTCTCTATCCGCCTCCTCAGATGGCTCTCCAACTCGTCCACCGACCCCGTCTCCTGAAGCAACTGCTCGAACCGAACCTGAACCTCCTCGTCCTCGCTGAACTCCTCGGCCAGGGGGCGAATAAGCTCCACACCCTTGCCAGCATCCCCCAATACCGTCGTCGCCACATCCACAGCCCTCAAAGTGTGGAGCCGACGCAACTCCGCTTCGGGCTCCTCCAAAGCCATCCCCTCCAACAAGGCCACCATCTCCAAGCCGCTCCCCGAACCCTCGTACAACTCCAGCAATCGCTGCTTAGCCAACGCTCGAATCTCACGCGCCCCGTTGGCCGAGGCCCGCACGTAATACTCCACCGAATCCCCAGGACGCTCGAAACGCTCGTCCAAAAGCCTCGCTACCTCCAACTCTATCTCGCCGGCAACCTCGCTCCCCTGAAGCTCAACGCTCTGCGTCAATTCGCACAGAAACTCCACGGCATCGGATAACTCACCAATCTCCTCGGCCTGAGCCATCAGAGAGGCCCGCCTTGCCCCATCCTCGGGGATTGAATGAACCATGATCTTCAAGGCGGCGTAAGCACCCTGACCGTCACCAGCCAAGGCAACCCTGACCTCGTACATCCGCTCCAACCAACTCACTCGCTCTTCCGCACTCACCGCACGAGATGCCAATACCTGGTACAGCTCCAGCAGCCGCCCCAAATCCTCGGCACCCCGTAGCCCCTCCTCCAACTTCCCAATGGTCTCCTCCGGCGCTCCATCCCATTGCATTACCGCATCGAAGAGAAGCCCCAGAACCTCCTCGTCATCCCCACTCTCCATCGCCAGAATTCCCGCCTCGGCCCCCGCCTCGTCCCAAGCCTCCTGACCCATAAGGGCAAGCACCAACCTCACCCTCACCTCCCGTAACTCCTCCCCCCCATCTCGTAACCCAAGCTCCCGACGAATTGTCGCAATCAGAGCATCCCGCTCCCCACTCTCCTCGTAGATCTCTTCCAACATCCGATACGCCGCCCACTGCCGCTCGTCCTCACCCAGAATCCCCTCCAAAACCTCAGCAGCACTGCCCAAATCCTCAAGCTCTGTCCTGTACAACAGACTCAACTCGTACTTGCGGTGCAGCCTCGCCTCGACGCTCTCTCCCGCCTCACCAAGCTGCGACAACACGTCGGAAAGCGACTTCCAATCCCCCTGCTCACGATACAACAGGGCCAGCTGCTCCAATGCCCAAACCGCCCCGGGATCCTCCTCCAATACCTCCCGGTACAGTAACTCCGCTCGCACCAGATCGCCCAACTCCCCGTGGTATAGCCCGATGGCACGACGACGCAGCGATAGACGCCCCTCAGGCAGTTTGTGCAGCGCAGCACTCTCCTGGATTATCTCGAACAACTCCTCCAATCTCCCGCTGCCCCGCGCTAATACCACCAGGTCGTCGTACAACACCTGAGAGTCAGGCTCCAAACGGAACGCCATCCCCAAATAGTCGAAGGCCCGCGACTCATCACCGAATCGCTCCCCCGTTATCTGAGCCAGCTCCCGGTACCGCTCCACACAGTCAACCTCCTGACCGTATACCTCCACCTGCTCCAGTAACACCCCCGCCAGACGCTCCCACTCCTCCATCCGCCGGAACCCGTTCTCCAGTATCTGACTCACCCGGAAACCAACCTCCGGGTGGTATTCCCGAATCTCGCCCAACAACTCCTCCAACTCCCCATCTATGCTCTCATCCTCCAACAGCATCTCAATAGCATCCAAGGCCCCGTCAGCCTCGCTCAACTCGCTGTACCGCAATCTAGCCAACTGCAGCACCGAACCTCGGGCCTCCCCGGACCCCTCCATCATGTGTACCCGGTTCGCCAGCACATCCTCCAACTCCCGGTACCGCCCAACCTCGCTCAGCAACCGAGTCAGCGAATCCATCGCCATCTCCTCGTGAGCATCCATCCCTACCAACGCCCGGAACAGCTCTATCGCCTTGTCCGGATTCGAAAGACGCTCCTCCTGCAAAGCAGCGGCCCTGAACAGCAACGCCTTGCGCTGATCCGCATCCTCGAGCCACTCCAACTGCTTCTGCAACACCTCGGCCAGCTCAAACCATCGCTCCGTCTGCTCCAGCGCCGACGTCAGAATGGCAAAGGCCGCCTGTCGACTCTCCTCTTCGAGAAGTACCGCCTGAGGTACTATCGCCAGAAGGTGGTCCGCTGAATCGTCAAAAGCCCCCGTGTCGAACAACAGCTGCGCCAGTGTCCAGCGCATCTCCACCATGTCCCTCCCAGACAGGCCCGACAACGACCGCTCCAGGAAACGAATCCGCCTCTCTACATCCCCGCTGCTCTCCAACATTCCATCTAGCCGCTCGCTGTATTCCCGTACCTCAGGAAGCAACTCGCACAGCCTCTCCAATACCTCCAACCGCCGCTCCCCCGACTCCCCCGACTCCCCCAAGATGCTCTCCAGAACCTGCAAAGCATCGGCCTCGGTCGAGGTTCCAATCTCCCCAAGTCCCCCAAGAATCGCCTCCGCCAACTCCCCCAACCTCCCCATCCCCCGGGCCCACAACCTGCCCTGCTCCATGCGCTCCCGCCTGCTTACGTCCAGCGACAGCGCCCGCAACGCCGCATCAAATGCCTGCTCTACATCCCGAATGTGACCATGGAATAGTTGCCCCAATGCCCACCATATCTCCGACTCCTCCAGGGGCGTCGAAGCCAGCGATGCCCTCACGCGCAATACGTCCGCCAGAGTTACCCAATCCTTCCTCGCCTCCGCCTCCGCCTCCAGTATCCTCGTCAACCCCTCTGCAATCAGCGGGAACTCCCCAGAGTCCCCCTCGCTCATCAGCCCGCACAACGCACCGTATACCTCCCCATCCTTCGGGTTGGCACCATAGAGCTCCTCCAACACCCTGAACGCACCCTCCAATTGCCCAAGCTTCGCTGACCGCAGTCGGGCCAGTTGTACCCCTACGTCAACCCATGCCTTGCCCTTCAGAGACAAAAGCTTCGACTCCAATAGCTCCGACAACTCATCCCAACGCTCCAGAACCCCGTACAGCCGCTCCAGCCGGCCCCTTATCTCCGACCCCTTCTTGTCCCATCCCGCTACACCCTCCAACCACACAACCGCCTCGTCGGGCTTTCGCAGCTTCTCCTCCAATACCTCAGCCGCCTTCAGCGCACACTCCACACCCCTCTCACTCCTCCCCGCCTGGTCCCTGCACTGCTCCAATACCTCGACCAACTCCCTCCACTGACCTCCAGCCTCAAGCCTCGCCAGCAACTGCTCTCCCAGCGCATCATCCCCAGGAGTAGCCTGCCACGCAGCACGAATCGCCCCCGTCGCCACCTCACGATCCCCCATCTGGTCCGCAAGACTCGCCAGACGCTCCGCCAACTCGACCCTCAGCCTCGAAGGAAGCTCAACCTCGCTCCGAAATGCCGAAACACCAATGCCCAGCAACCCCTTGTAAATGTCGAATAGACCAACTTCCTCCCCTGACTCTCTGCCAACCTCGTCAAGCGTGGCCAGCAAACCCGCTCGCCCCGCATCGTACGCCGCCAACCGCCTCAACATCGAAAACGCCGCAGTGGGCTGCCCCAGACGCTCACGGAATAGCCCCACACACTCCCACAAACTCCTCTGCTTGACCTCCAGCTCAGAAGCCGTATCCGCCTTGCGAATCAGCACCTGCGCCAAATCCATGTGGCTCTCTCGATGCCGATACTCAGCCTCCAAAATTGGAATCACCACCCCCAAAGCCTCGTCTGCATCAAACATCTCTCGGGCTATTCCCAATAGCCTCACATCACCAGGGAATCGGGCCAGAACTCGTTTCAAGGTCAATGCGGCACGGCCACAATCCCCCAACGCCGACCGACACAGCCCAACCAACTTCAACGTAAGGTCAATAGCACCCTCGCCCTCGGTCTGATCTATCAACTCCTCAACAATCAGCGACAACTCAGCATGCTCCCCTAACTCCTCCAAGGCCCGCAGCAAACCCTCGGTGGCCTCAGTGTCGTTGGGATGCTCATCCCGAATCTGACGGAAAACGCTCGCAGCCATCTCCCTGTTGTCCCGCTCCTCATACACACGGGCCAATCGGAACTGCTCCTCCCGCTTCTTGACCGGGTCCTTCAGCAAAGGAACGATAGCCTGCAGCACCTCCTCCAACCCCTCCAGATCGCTCTGCTCCATATAAAGCCTGGAGAGTCCCTCCAGAAGCTCAAGTGACTCGGGCGATGTCTCCAACTCCTCCCGCAAAATCGCCACAGCCGTATCCAGCTTCCTCGCCCTCGATCGAAAAGCCTCCGACAACAAAGCAGAAAACTTCCGCCGGGCACTGCCGCCAGGCAACTCACGCCTGAAGCCGTTGAGACCGTCCAGCACCGGCAACATCGAACGTGCCCTCTCCCCACGCTCCATCAGCAACTGGAACTGCTCAAACTTCCCGCCCCGAATCTGCTCCTTCACCAACTCCAGAGTCGCAGCCAACGCCTCCACATGCTGCCCCAAACGCTCCAGTATCTCCGCAGACTTCAACGCTGCTTCTCTTGACGCCTCACCCTTGGAAGACCGCGCCACAACCGCCCAGGCCTTCGCCAACGATGGATTGGCCCCGTCTGAAGGCCATCGCTCCAATACCATCCGGGCAACATCCACGTCCTCGGGCAACATCTCCAGCAACTGCCCCACTAACCCCCTGGCACGCTCCTCTTCCTTGAGGTCTTCCTCGAAAACCCGCAGCAGTGCCTCACCCGCACTCTTCACCCGCTCCGCCTGCTCCTCCTTCCTGATGTACTCCTCCAAAAACTTCGCAAGCCCGGAGAGGTTCCGCTGACGCTCGTAAACCTGCCTCAATGAATCGAAGTCCCCCTGGTGGGCCAGTATCCGCTCAAGATACTTCTGCGCCTGACGGTTCGATGGATTCTCCTCCACTATCTCCGAGAAGATCGCCCTGGCCTCGTCGTAATCGTTCAACCGGTCCGCCAGAACTATCGCCAGCCGCTCACGAAGCTCCCGAACGTCGGATTGCGACTTGTTCGCCGAAATCGCACTGCGCAACGATGAGGCCAATTCATCCCATCGCTCAACCTTCTCAAAAGCCTGCCACAATCGCCGCCCTGCCCACGGATGGCTCGCATCCAACCGCAACAGACCCTGCAACAGCTCCGCCCCCTGCTCCATCAACCCAAGCCGGTCCAATGCCAGCGTTGCCAACTCCTCCAGCAACTCCCGCGCCTCCGAACCCTCCACCAGCCCCCGCAATAACATCCCTGTCTCAAACAGCTTCTCCGCATTCCCCCGCCCACG
>CAZQHM010000066.1:0-26213 GCA_964593355.1 uncultured Myxococcales bacterium | reverse complement strand
GATCCCCAAAGCCAAGAAGTCGGGCCGGATTCTCTCACAGCGCGGATCCCTCGCCGAACAGCTCAGCCTTTCCATCCACATAGTGGTACAAAGTAGCCTTGCCAACACCGGCCCTCGCCGCAACATCCTCCAGCGAGGTCTTCTTCACGCCATACTCTCGGAACAATTGGGAAGCGGCCTCCAGAATGGCGGTGAGTCTCTCGCTCCTCTTCTCGCTGCGCATCGTCACCTCTCTGGGGTTGGGGGAGACGAAATTTGGACTTTTCGTCCACAACGGTCGAACGGTCGGCAAAGCTATTCTCCAGAGGGCCCGTTGTCAATAGGGCCCCCAAGAAATCCGGAAAAAAGACTGTGGTGTAATGTAAGACCCGAAACCGTTCCGATGCTTACTCGGCGTGAACAAATGCCTTGATGTACTGGGCCCTGGCCAGCAACTCGGGCTTCGCAGCGTGGAAGCGGGAGACCTTGCCCCGGAAGTCGCCAACGGCGCCAAAGCCCTTGCTCTCCATCCAGCGCTCCACAAACTGAACCATCTGCCCGATAACGTCCATCTTCTGCCTGTACAACACCGACGTGACCTGCATCGCCGCAGCCCCAGCCAGCAGCATCTTCACGGCAGTCTCACCACTGTGGATACCCGTGGCAGCACACAAGTCCGCCTTGCTCCTGCCATACAACATCCCAATCCAGCGCAGAGTGTTCTGGTACTCCGTGGGCTCACTGAGAGTCAGCCCGCCGGCCAACTCCATGTTCTCAATGTCGATGTCGGGGTTGAAGAAGCGGTTGAACAACACAAGCCCGTCCGCACCAGCATTGCTCAACTCGAAGGCCAACTTCATAGGGTTGGTAAGGTGCGGAACCAGCTTCACCACCACCGGAATATCAACGGCCTTCTTCACCGCAATCAGTGCCTCTACATATGACCGCTCTACCTCCTCGCTGGAGACCCTGGCGTCATAGGGCTGGGCATAAATGTTCAACTCCAGGGCCCGTGCACCACTGGCCTGAATCTGGCTTGCATATGGAACCCACGTCTCCGGCGTCGTGCAGTTGATCGAGGCAACCACCGGGATCGACACCGCCTTCGAAGCGCTCTCCACCAACCGAAGATAACGCTCGGGCCCCATGTGCGACGCCAAGTCCGCCCGGGCGTATTCGTAAGCCTCGGGATGGCCATGCAACTCGTCCAGCGCCTTCTGCGTGGCCTCGAAGTCGTGCCGAATCTCCTCCTCGAACAACGACTTCAATACTATCGCCGAAGCACCAGCCTCCTCGGCCCGCTTCACGCCGTCAACACTCTTCCCAAGTGCACAAGAGCCTACAATGATTGGGTTCTTTAACTCAAGTCCAATATACTTCACGCGAAGGTCTGCCATTTCTACTCCTGAACCAGCTATCGGTGTTGCTCAAGGGCGCCTTATCACGCAACCACGCGCCCGCCCCGACAGCGTGTCATAACGTGGGGCTCTGGTCAACGAACTTCAAGGTCGCCAAACCGTTCTTCTGAAGCACGTAACAGTGGTAGGCCCCCCGAAAAGGGCCCCCAAAAACGCCCCCAAAAATCCTCACAACAGCTCGTCTCTGCCACTCTCCCGCAGCCGAGAAACAACCTTGCCTACCAGTTGCCCCGACCCGCGCTTCGTCACAAGAACAGCGTCCCTCGTCGAG
This sequence comes from uncultured Myxococcales bacterium, assembly GCA_964593355.1. Classification (GTDB taxonomy): domain Bacteria; phylum Myxococcota_A; class UBA9042; order CAIXZC01; family CAIXZC01; genus CAYTWV01. Next base: position 24,545 of record CAZQHM010000066.1, on the reverse strand, counting down.
ACCACAACTAGATCGGAGACATCCACCAAAGTAAGCTGCGGCCCGTCCGAAGCGGCCACGGCCACATTCCCCGACGACCCCTCCTCGAGGACATCGCCCGAGACGAAACTGACCCCCTCGGGAACACGGTCGAAGAGCGCATCCCAACTGCCCACGTCCGACCACCCATAGTCATACGGCACCACAAGAAGATGCTCCGATGACCTCTCCATTACAGCCCGGTCGATGTTGATGCCCGGCAGTGGCTCCAGAATGGCCCGCACCGCCGCCGCATCCACCGCCTCTTTGCCCATTTCCACCGTCAGAGCGTCAACTGCCGTTGCATACTCCGGCTGGAGAGACCGCAGGTGAGACCGCAGAAATTCCACGCCGAAGACGAAGATCCCCGCATTCCAGTAGAAGTCGCCCGAGGCCACAAAGGCCGCCGCCGTCTCCCTGTCCGGCTTCTCGGCAAATCTCTTCACCTTCAGCGCCCCAGGACCCGTCCCACTCCGGCGCTCCGCTGCCTCAATATATCCGAAGCCAGTCTCAGGGTAGGTCGGAGTGATGCCCAACGTTACAATGGCCCCACGACCCAGTTCATAGGCCAAGGCCATATGCTTCTGAAACTGCTCAACGTTCGGAATAAGATGATCCGACGGCAAAATGGCCAGAACCCCGTCACCCCACTTGGCCCTAACCCTCGCCATGGCCAGCAGCACCGCCCCCAGAGTGTTCCTGGCAATGGGCTCCGTTACTATCTGCTCCGCCAAATCCCCTGGAACAGACCCCGCCGTCAACCCCCGCAGCGCCTCTCCCACCACGTAGAAAACCCCGTCACGTGCTACAAGCGGAAAGAGCCGCTCCGTCGTCTGCGAAATCAGAGGCCCCTGCCCAAACAGATCGATGAACGGCTTGGGCCTGCCCGCCCTGCTCAATGGCCAGAACCTTGTGCCGGCACCACCAGCAAGAATCGCCGCAGCGTAGACAACGTTACCCATTGCCACAATCCTCCCTGTTCACCAAAGCCCCCGAGCCCAAACCCAGCCAGATTGCACACCCGCCGCTCAAATCGAGCCCAACAGGTGCCCCCATTCAAGCCACACCAGCAGCCCAACACCAAGAGCCAACGTGTACCAACCGAAATGGTGCAGACTCCCTTTCTTAACAATGAACATCAGAACCTTGAGCGACGCAAGCCCCGCTAAGAATGCCGCAAGACCGCCCGCCAGAAGCATCCCGGGATCAACCGCTCCAAAATCACCGTGGCCCATGAGCGCCAGAAGCTCGGCACCAACAATGGCAGGAATGGCCATCAGAAAGGCAAACCGCCCCGCCGTCTCCCTGTCCAACCCCATCAGCAGCCCCGCCGTTATCGTAGTGCCCGACCGGCTTATGCCACGGGTAATGGCCAACCCCTGAAACGTCCCGATAACCAGGGCATCAAGCCAGCGAACTCCCAGAAACCCCTTGTTCAACCTTGTGCGGGAGGCCAGAGGCAAAACCAGAAACCTGCTGCTGAAAAGAATCAGCGAGTTGGCCACAAAGGCCCAGGCCACAAACTGTATCGACTCGGCGTAGCCCTCAAGTCTGCTTCCAAAGGCCATCCCAATGGCCGCCGTGGGGATGCTCGCCAACACAAGCAGCCCAACACCCCGAAGCCCGGCATCCTCCCCAAGCGCCTTGACCCCACGCTCAGACCTCAGAAGCCTGGGAATCCGGAACGGGGCCGCTATCATCTGCCACAAATCCCTCCAGAAGAAGAGGCAAACGGCCAGCAATGTGGCAGCGTGAAGCCCAAGGTCAAAGGAGGTCTGAGGCTCCGAAAGGCCGAAAAAGTACCCGGTCACCCGCAGATGCCCCGAACTGCTCACCGGCAGGAACTCGGTGGCACCCTGCACCAGACCAAGAATAATGGCCTCCCAAAACTCCATACCGTCCACCTCTGCCCTCTATCACTCACCATACAAACGGCCCGGGGAGAGCCCCGCTGCCTCGTACGCCTCTTTCATGGTCTCCGCCGCTATCCGCCTGCAGCGATCGGCACCGTGCGCCAATACCTCGGCAACAAACCCGGGCCTGCCACGCAACTCCGCCGCACGCTCCCTGATGGGCGCAAACCTCGCAGCCATGTTGTCGGCCAATACCTTCTTACACTCGAAACAGCCAATCCCTGCCGTGCAGCAGCCCTGCCTCACCCACGAAATCTGCTCCGCAGTGGAGAAGAAGCCGTGCAGCGAATGGATGTTGCACACGTCGGGGTTCCCCGCATCCTTGCGAGTCCGACGCGCCGGATCCGTCATCGCAGTCTTCAACTTGCCCCAAATCGCCTCGGGCTCCTCCAAGACCTCAACATAATTGTTAAGCGACTTCGACATCTTCGCCTGGCCGTCCAGCCCCATGATTCGCTTCGCCGGACTCACCTTCTCCACCGGCTCCGGGAAAACCTCCCCGAAACGGTTGTTGAACTTCCTCACAATAATCCGGGACAGCTCCACATGCTGAACCTGATCCTCCCCCACGGGCACCACCTCGCCCTTGTACAAAGCTATATCCGCTGCCTGAAGAATAGGATAAGTCAGTAGGCCCGAATTGATGTTCTTCTTATGCTCCTGCGCCTTGGCCTTGAACTGCGTCATCCGATACAGCTCCCCCAGCGGAGTCACCGTAGAGAAAAGCCAGGAGAGCAACGCATGCTCCGGAACCTGGCTCTGAACAAACAGCGTACACTGCTCCGGTGCCCTGAGCCCGCTGGCCAGCAGCACCGTGGCCATGTCCATTATCCGCTGGTTCATGACCGATACGTCGTAGTCGATTGTCATGGAGTGCAGGTCCACGATGCAGAAAATGCTCTCGTACTCCTCCTGCAGCTCAACCCACTTCTCTATTGCTCCAAGATAGTTCCCAATGTGGGGCGCCCCCGTGGGCTGCATTCCACTGAATAGTCTCTTCATCTCAACCTCCCGTCCGGGCCCGAAACCATATCAGCATCCCGGCGATGTCACAAGCGCCCGTTAGTACAGCAGCCCGAATAGCCAGAGCGGTACCCGTTTGCCGGAACCGATCTCTGTGTCGTCAACGGCCAGCCATTTGTTGGAGTCCCCCCTTAATTGCGCAGAACTCTTGGACCGACCACCGACTTCGAATCCCCGGCCATCGGGAGTCAAGAAATCAACCCCCTCCCCCGGATCGTAGGAAAGCGGAGAAACCTGCGAGACCTGGTGCATAAAAAAGGTCTCGCGAACAACTCCCTCATGAGCATGGCCCCCTCCCCCCATAATCGCTGCCAGCAAATTCGAGTTCTCAATGTAGACTTTGGCTGGCTTTCGCACAGGTCGATGGCCCCGACCCGACGCAGGAAGGTGGAAAAGAATACCTGCTGTTTGTAGGGTTTCAAGGTATTTATAGACGAACTCTCTGGAGATTCCAAGAGTCGATGCCATGCGTTCTATGTTTGGGGCAAAAGGCTGTGAGGAAGCCACTAAAAATATCAGCCTGCGCAAAATAGGAACAGATTCCGGCCGAACACCCAGCACCGAAGGTATGTCGGCAGACAATACCTTTTCAACGACGTTGGCAAGTCTGGTTAAGTACAAATCTAGGCCCTCTAAATAAAAAGGATATACACCATGGCGGAGGTACTCGTGAAATTTTTGTATGACAGGTGTTCTAAGAGATGTGACCACCTCAGAAGCAACCCCGGGGTGCCCCGCAAGCAGCCCATCGAGACTCTGCGGCAGGAGTTCAACCCCTTCCTCCATCTGTAGATACTCCCTGAAGGACATCCCCGGCAATCGATAGGCCACCAGCCGACGGGAGAGGTCGGCGCCGCCCTTCATGAGGTCCAGAGTTGAACTGCCCGAAACAACCAAGCGTGCGTCTGGGAACGAATCATAAATACTCTTTAACTCATTACTCCAGTTAGGGTATCTATGGATTTCATCAATCATTAGGCGTTTCCCGCCTGACCGGAAAAATTGGCCAGCGATTTCGTAGAGCCCCGTTGACTGCACAATAATATTATCGGCTGACAAGTATAGACACGTACTAGACTGACGGTAATGCTCAGCGTAGTATTGCAAAAGCATTGTCGTCTTGCCAACTCCTCTGGCCCCAATGATGGACAACAACCGGACGTCCCAATCAATCTTGTCGTATAGAAACCTCTTGAAGGTCAGGCTGACATTCCTGGCCAACCGGACCTGGATTTCGAACAGGGTCGACAGCATCGGCATCCTCCGGGAAGACTGTAAAGTAGACTTTACAATTGGCGGGGCACACTGTCAACCGTGCTGGACATATCCGGGGCGAGGTTCTCGAAACGGGGCCCAGATGGACTGCATCCTACCCTCAGTGCCGCCGATAGTCATGGCAGAGTAGTACGGCGACCCTACACGGCTGCTCACATATCTCGATCCACCCAGCAGCCGTGTACCCCGAGCCGGCCGGAGGCCGAGTCGAGGCGGGGGGACGAGAATGGTGAGCAATGGATTAGTTCGCAAAGGCTCCGGCACAGGGCCACGAATAGGGCCGGGCTCTACGCCCGGACGGCCCAGCCATACGCGGAATCGTCGCCCCAGTGGTGGTACGGCAACTGCGTCGTTGACTCGCTGATTTGGAAGGGTAAAGTTACCCGTTCCCTGGGGAGATACCCCAGACCTCTTTCCCTTTCAGAAGGACATCTCATGAAACGGATTCTTCTCGCCTTGATCGCAGTAGCAGCACTGGCTGCCTGTGAGTCTTCAACCGATTTCCCGACAACCTCGCCCGCAGCATCCAACATGGAGGAAGCAGTTCAGCCCTCCGAAAAAGTGAAGCCCATGCTGCCAGCGTGGCAGATGGAGTCCGAGAAACGCACCGCCAAGGCCGACCAGTACTCCGATCACAAGGATGCCAACCCCGGCATCTACGGGATCACACAGCCCCCGACCGTTGGCGTGCGCCCCGTTGCCGAGTACGAAGACGCCCAGGTCATGCTCCTCTCTTACTCAAGCAACCAGCTTCCAACGGCAATCAAAAATAATATAGCGGATATGGCCGTGGAAGGACAGAAGGTCGGCGATGTTATCATAATTTATGATACCGAAACATCCAAGACCAATCTGTCTAATATCATCAACAACAAAGGTGGCACCGCCGCCTCCATTACCTGGCTTGACCTCGGCAACGACTCCATCTGGATGAGAGACTTCGGTCCCGTCAACATCGTCGCCGACGATGGCAAGGCAGGCCTCATCGACTTCAGATACTACCACCAGCGCGTCTATGACGACGCTATCCCCACTCTGCTCTCCCCCGACCACATCAACGCCACCGTCTACAGAGCTCCCCTCTATTTCGAAGGCGGCAACTTCATGTCCGATACCCAGGGCAACTGCTTCGCCTCCCAGGGCCTCCTCGAGCACCAGGCGGTCAGCACCGCCACCGTCTACGCCTACATGAAGGCCTACGTTGGCTGCGATAATCTCCACATCGCCAAGAGGCTCATCGGCGAAGGCACCACCCACATCGACATGCAGTCCAAGATTGTCAGCGACACCACCATCATCGTCTCTGAGTACGTCAACGGCGAGGGCGGCAACAACGTCGCAACCGTGAACGACAATACCAAGTACTTCGAAAGCCTGGGCTACACCGTCCTGCGCTTCCCCTTCCCGAAGCAGGGCGCCGACGTTTGGCGCACCTATACCAACTCGCTCTTCTACAACGGCGTCAACATGTGGCCCGTATACTCCCAGGACAAGGACCGTGAGGCCCAGGCTCTGGCCGTATGGCAGCAGGCCATGCCAGCTTGGAACCATGTGGCCATCGTGTCGGACGAGATCATCACCTGGGGCGGTGCTATGCACTGCATCAGCCAGTCCGTGGGTTCCAACACCCTGGCACCCATCGAGACCCCTGCCAACGCTTGCGGCGGCGACTGGGAGTGCGACCCCGCCATGACCTGCACCCCCGACTGCACCGGCAAGGTCTGCGGTGAGAACGGCTGCGGCGGCTCCTGCGGCTCCTGCGCTGCCAACGAGAAGTGCAACCTCGCTGCCGGTACCTGCGCTGCCTGTGTACCCAACTGCGACGGCAAACAGTGCGGCGACAACGGCTGCGATGGCTCCTGCGGTACCTGCCCCAGCGGCCAGATCTGCAGCCCTCTCGGCGAGTGCCTCGATAAGCCCGTAATCACCACCTGCCCCGGCCCCAACACCCCCGTCTTCCAGGACTGCGGCGACTACACCGAAGAGGGCTGCTGCGATGACGCCGGCCGCCTGATCTACTGCTACAGTGGCGCCCTCTACTGCATCGACTGCGCCTCGGCCAGCCCAAGCTGCGGCTGGGACTCTGAGAACAAGTGGTACGACTGTGGCACTCAGGGCAACGCTGACCCCAGCGGCGCCAATCCCATGTTCTGCGAAGGCTCCGAGTGCACCCCCGATTGCGCCGGTAAGGTCTGCGGCAGCAATGGATGCGGCGGAAACTGCGGAACCTGCGGCGCAGGCACCACCTGCAACGCCACCGGAACCGCCTGCGAAGCCTGCCAGCCCAACTGCACCGGTAAGGTCTGCGGCAATGACGGCTGCGGCGGAACCTGTGGAACCTGCGGCGCTGGCACCAACTGCAATGCCACTGGAACGGCTTGTGTTGGCTTCCAGATGCCTACACAGTGCAAGGGCGGCAGCACCCCCTCGGGCGACGATTGTGGCCCCTTTGACGGCGTTGGCTGCTGCACAGAGCAGGGCTGGGTCCTCTACTGCGATAACGACAAACTCTACTGCCTTGACTGCGGCGAAGCCCCCGAGTGCGGCTGGAACTCCCAGAACAGCTTCTACGACTGCCAGACCGACGGCAGCGCTGATCCCAGCGGTACCTACCCGCTGAGCTGCGAGGGCAACGTCTGCACCCCCAATTGTGCCGGAAAAGTCTGCGGCGATGACGGTTGCGGTGGCACCTGCGGTACCTGCGAAGCCGGAGCAACCTGCACCGCCGGACAGTGCACCGCTGCATGCGTCCCCTCCTGCGAAGGCAAGACATGTGGTAGCGATGGCTGCGATGGAACCTGCGGCAACTGCCTCGAAGGCGAAGAGTGCAGCGACGGCATCTGCAAGTGCGCCCCCGTCTGTGACGGAAGGCAGTGCGGCCCCGACAACTGCGGCGGCCAGTGCGGAACCTGCGAAGCCGGCCAGCAGTGCAGCGACGGTCAGTGCGTCGGTGAAGTCTGTACCCCCGCCTGCACAGGCAAAGAGTGCGGTGATGATGGCTGCGGCGGCGTCTGCGGTACCTGCGGCCAAGACCTGGCCTGCAGCGCCGAGGGCATCTGCGAAGAAGCAATAGATCCTGACGTATGCCCCGAAGGTACCGTCTGGGATGGCGCCAAATGCGTAGTAACCCCCGGTACCAAGGGCAATGACGGCTGCACCGCTTCCCCCAACGGAAGCCCCTCAGCCACCATCCTCCTCGCCCTCGCCCTAATGGCCCTCGCTGCCTTCCGCTTCATGGCCAGATCCAACCTTAGATAGCTTCTGCCCCAGGCAACCCCCCTCATCACAATCGTTCTATACCCCGATTGCCGTTCGTGACGTTGCCGGTGCCGTTTCCGTCGCCGTCGCCAGCCTGCCACGCCGAAGCCGTGGCGAAGGCGGGCCGACACGCCGAAGCCGTGGCGAAGGCGGGCCGACACGCCGAAGCCAATGCGAAGGCGGGCCGCTTGACCGGAACGTCACCGCACCCCATCTCACAAAATGTGGCAACTATCTGACTGATTTTATTTATTTATAAGGACGCCTTTCGCGACCAGTTCGGCGAGAAAACAATCCAACTCGGAAGCGGCCTGCTGGTCGCCTACGTTGAACTCGGCAAGCAACTCGCTCAGCAACTCATCCCTGCTTCTGGGCCCCGCAACAAGCAACTCAAAGAGGAATACGCCTGATGCCTCCTCCACCACGTGCAGCATGCCGTCCGAGGTCAGCGCAAAGAGCTGGCCGTCAACAATGCGCCATGGCAGCGGGGTTCTGACACAGTACCTCATGAGTGGCCCCCGATTTACGCCTTACCGTTGCATCCCAGGAGCAGCAGTTTCCTCTTCACAACCGTTCGGATGGCGTCCCTGGCCGGCCCAAGATACTTCCTGGGGTCAAACTCTGTGGGGTCTTCATGAAAGACGCGTCTGATTGTACCGGTCATGGCAAGTCTGAGATCCGTATCAATATTAATCTTACATACGTTGAATTCTTTGGCCGCCTTTTCAATCATGAACTCCGGTACCCCTCGGGCATCGGGCATCCTTCCGCCGTAGCGATTGCACTCGTCGGTAAGATCCTGTGGCACGGAGGATGCCCCGTGAAGCACGATGGGATAGTTGGGCAGCCGCTCCTGGATGTGGGCCAGTCGCTCAAAGTCAAGCTTCGGCTCGCCCTTGAACTTGTAGGCCCCGTGGCTGGTGCCGATGGCAATCGCCAGAGAGTCGCAGCCACTGCGTTCTACGAACTCTTGGGCCTGGGCCGGGTCGGTGTAGGTCGCATCGGCAGCGGAGACGTTAACGTCGTCCTCAACGCCGGCCAGCTTGCCCAGTTCAGCTTCCACCGTCACGCCACGGGGGTGAGCGTATTCTACAACCTTTCTGGTAAGGGCGATGTTCTCCTCAAACGAATACTTGGATCCATCTATCATCACCGAGCTAAAACCACCATCGATGCACTGCTTGCAAATTTCGAAGCTCTCGCCGTGATCCAGATGAAGCGCAATAGGAATGGTAGATGTTTCCAATGCTGCTTCGACCAATTTGATGAGGTACTCATGACGAGCATACTTCCTGGCTCCGGCGCTGACCTGAAGGATCAACGGTGCCTTCAGCTCCTCTCCTGCCTCCACAATCCCTTGCAGAATCTCCATGTCGTTTACGTTGAACGCCCCTACGGAGAATCCCTCCTTCAATGCCCTGGCGAACATCTCCCTCGTGGAAACAAGCGATCTCATATGGTTACCTCCCGGTATGTGAAACTGTGCCTCAAGCGAACCAGATCAGGCCCGCTCGTCGCCCGGAAGGCTAGGGCCAACCGCCGCACTTGTCAACTGCCGGCGCCCTCACTAACCAGGCAGTGGACTGTGGGGAACCGCACACGAAGGAAGGAGGCGCAGCCGCGCTTGGTCCGCCAATCGGATTGGCGCTCTACTTGCGCTCAAGAAGTTGCGTTATCTTAGCCTGGTCAAAGCCAACAACTAACGTTCCGTTAACTGCCACAATTGGCACCGAGGTGAGCATCTGCTGAGGTATGCCCTGCTCCTGGCCCAACTTCTGCAGCATGGTTACAGCAGTACTGTCCGCCTCCACATCCTTCTCTACATATTTAATTCCTTGGCTGGTCAGCCATTGGCGGGCCGTCCTGCAATGGGGACACCACTTGGTAGTGAAGAGTATTACAGCGTCGGAACCGGTCGAAGTCGTCTGCTCCGGGCCGCTGCCAGCGGGGGCCTCGGCCGACGAGGGTAGGGGGGCCGAACCGTAGCGGGATACCAGGCGGAAGGGGTAGTTGCCCGCATCGTCAGGCTTGCTAAGGTCCGCCAAGATCACCAAGCCAGCGGGAATCGCTCCTTTGGGAAGCCCGCTGGGAAAAACGATCACGTTCTCCCGGGCCTTCTCAGGAACAGCCTCCGGATCCTGGGTTGTGGAAAAGTGACCCGTGGTCGGATCTACGAACTGGAATACCAGACTGGCGTCTCCCTTCGCCACAACAAAGCCGGACAGTGCCTCGGGCACTTCAGAACTTCCGTCGGAGTTCTGAGACTCTTCACCGCCCCCTTCCTTCGAACACCCGGCTCCAACGACCTGAACCAACGCCAAAGCAGACAGAACAAGAAGAGAACGAAGGCTCCCCATGTGCAATCAGGCCTCCAAGCTCAAGAGATTCTCGTCTCTACGAATCTGATGCCCATCTCCTCCATCGCATCAAGAATGGGCTCGCAAATCTCTGCTTCTATTGGGATAATCACGCCGCATTGTGCCACACGACCGGCCAGAATCAGCTCTGCCCCCAGCGCCGCAGGCAATGAAACCGTACGCGCCATGGAGCTATCCCCATCGGGCTCGCCAAAGTCCACCAGCGAGGAGACCAGCGTGGTCCTCGTGCCATCGGCTTCCTCTATATCGAACTGATGCACCATTACGCTCATGTCGCTCTCGCCCGGCTTGAAAACCAGCAGGCTCTGCAGTCTGGCCGCCAGAACATCCAGCACCGATTCAGCCGAGGCCGCCCGCACCTCATCGAAGAGGCCTGCCCACGCCAACCGCTCCAACGCATTGTGCTCCGGCGCTATTCCCGCAAAGGCCCCCGCTGCCCTTCTCAACTCATCGCCACGCAGCGTCGGCTTCCGGATCAACGCAGCGGTTATCCCCCCTAGGGTGCTGTTCTCACCAGGGATTGGGTCCAGCGATAGCCACCCCAAATCCCCCAGCAGCTTCATCATGGCGCACCAGCCCGGATACCTCAGGGTCCCGCGAAGCATGGTGGTGGACTCCCGCAGCCCGTACAGGTCAACGTACTGCAATGAGTTCCGGTTGGCGTACCCCTCCAACTCTCCCGGGCCATCAACATCAAACTTCCAAGGGTTGGCGAAGAGTTGCCTGGAATCAACCTCCACCACCGAGCCGTTCATCATGAAACGCGCTGAGTTACGTCCGGCCAGGAGAACCCCTCGGGGACTCCAGGAGAACTTGTACCCCCACGGATTGTCGTTGGCCTGCGGCGCAGGCAGACCGCCGCAAAACGACCGGAACCCATGCACCAGACCGCCCCGCTCGTGCACCGCTCGGATAATCCTCATGGCACTCATATGATCCAAGCCCGGGTCCAGGCCCGTCTCGTTCAAGAACACAAGGCCAAGTCGCTCGGCTTCGGGCCCCAACTCCCGCATCTCGTTGGAGACGTAGGAGGTGGTCACCAGGTGCTTACCCAGCGACAAGCAGCGCCGAGCCACCGAGGCGTGGAAGACGAAGGGAAGCAAGCTCACCACTAGATCCGACCAGCCGATCAACTCGTTCAGCAAAGCCTCGTCAGTGATCTCCAACGCTACCGCCCGGCCGTTGGGATGAACACCGATTAGCTCCTGCGCCCGATCCAGATTCTGATTGGTCACAGTAAGGAGGTGCCCCCTGCCAAGCAGGTAACGAATCAATGGCCTGGCAACGAGGCCCGAACCCAGAACCAGAATGCGCTGCTCCATCCCCTTCTCCCCGTTTATATGTACTCCCTGAGATACTCGAACCCAGGCGTCAACTCTCCCCGCCACAAGATTGTCGCCCGCCTCAACTCACCCGGGTAATCGGCCACGTCGAAGGCTTTGTCAAGCGGCAGTGAGGCCAGGTGATGCAAAAACCCGAACAGGGCGTTCCCGAAATGCTCCGTGGCGTCCCTGGGAAGCTCCGCCGGCAGGTTGTCAATGGCCAGCACTGCTACTCCAGGACCCTCTCCCCGTGAATCCTCTTCCCCGGAAACAGGATCGTAAGAGACCAGCGGGGCCCACTGCGTCGTCGTACGGCTGGTTATCTCAATGGAACCCTCAACGTCGCAAGAGATGTCCCCAATGCCGATCAACGGTAATCTGCCCTGGGCCGAAAGAACCCCCAGAAGCTCACGGGTTACCAGTCGGGGGTACTTCGGCTCCCAGTAGATACCGTTTATCAGCAGGTGTATGTAAGGAAGGTAGGTGCCAAAAATAGAACGGTAGCCCGAAGGTCTCGCCAAGTAATCGCTAAGATCGAAGGCCTCTTCGTCAACCCGCTGCACCAGATGCTCCTCCGAGAAACTGGCAACGTGCACCACGTTTCTACTCGCCTCTCCCCCCCTCAAGTCAGCCAGATCACAAGGCGCAACCTCCCGCAGAGGAAGGTGCTTCAGCACGAAATGGGCACCCCTGGCCACATTGCCGTATCCAGTTACACCAACAACAAAGGGCGAAACCTCCGGGGGAAACCCGCTGCGGGATATCTCTCGCCCAGCCAACTCCACGTCAGCTACTGCCTCAGCAAGATCCCGATACTCGAACGACATCCGCATCCGCGAAAACGGGTTGGCCACTCCCCTCTGCTCAAGACGCCTCCCGGCCATCCAGAGGCTGTCGATCATCCCGGCCAACCCGGCGTGATACCCGAAGAAAACCAGCCGCCTCCCCGCTTCGTCGGTGATGCGCTCATAATCCATTAGCGTGCAGCCCTTCTCTACCATGGTCTTGAGCATGGGCATGTTGTATGCCTGTGCCTTTATAGTATGTGAGAAAAAGAGATACGCCTGATTTCCCCTCAACTTCTCCTTGGGAACCTCCTTCACCCCCAGCACCAAGTCGCACTGCGCCAACTCGTCAACGATTACGGCGCCCTCCGCAGCGTACTCCTCCTCAGAAAAGACCCTGTGCGGGGCCCGCTCAACCTGAACGGAGATGCCGAATCGCTCAATTGCGCGGCCAACCTGCCGTGGCGTCAACGGCGCCCGACGCTCGTACTCACTCTTGTCTTCCCGCCGAATGCCGATCACCCCCATTTGCCCCTCCTCAACGGTCAAGCGGCCCAGTATATGGCCCCGCTCATGGCCGATCAAGCACTTTCCCGGCCCCGGCCTTGCCACCCAATCGCTCTGCCTCGGAGCCACCAAGAATCACCCCAACGCCGCTACCGACTTCCGACTCGATTGCCCCTCCCAAAGAGCCGTTACCGTGAGCTTCACCGCTCCCAAATCAACTGATTCTGCCAGCGGTTTTCTTTTGCCCCGGACCTTCACCTGGCCTATCCTTCCGGTTGATTCAGCCGAGCACGGCTCAACCGGACAGCATGCCCAGGAGGCCCCAATGCAGCTTTCAAGGTTCGTTATCTCACTCCTGCTCCTAAGCGGCCTTGCGGCCTGCCAGAGCAATGACAAGCCCGCCGAAGCCACCAAAGAACCGACCGCAGCCCCCGCCGACGCGCTGGCCCAGGCGCAGAAGCCGGCACCGGCCCCAGAACTGGCCACAGACCCCGCTCCCCAGGCAAAACCCCAGCCCGAACAGCCCGAACCTCTCCCCGCTGAACCCCAGCCGCCGGTAAAGGCCCCGGAGCCCAGCCCCGAACAACTGGCCCGCCAACTCCTTGACGACGCCATAGCCGCCGCCGGAGGCCTCGATAGCCTGAAGGAGAAATTGGACTCCTATTTCTATACCAGCAAAGGCATCTATTTCGGCTCCCCCTACACCATGACAACTACCTGGAAGGCCCCACACAGCATGCTGATGGGTCTCGAAGGCGGAACCACTCTCATGGGCTATGTTGGCGACCAGTGCTGGTCCAAGATGGGCTCGGTGGTGCTCGATTGTCCCGACGAGGAGAAGCGAGCCGCTGCCGAAATGCTCCTGGTCGCACGCTGGACCAGCCTTTACCCACTACTCGACGGTGGCGTGAAACTCGCCGTCGTTGAGGGCGAGAAACTTGGCGACAAAGACGTCGCAGCCCTGAAAGTACAGAAAGAAGACGGCTCTTTCGCTGCACTCCTGATGTTCGACAAGGATAAGAAAACCCCGGCTGGCGTGCGCTATGAGGGGCACTTCATGGGCAAAGAGGGCACTCTTGAGACGGTAATACTTGAAAATAAGGAGTTCGACTCCGTGCTTCTTCCTGTAAAGAGTGTTCTCTCATTTAATGGAGAGAAAATAATCGAAGACGAAGTCACGGAGATGGTCTTCGGCACGATCCAGGATGGAGCCTTTCAGCGTCCCGAAACCCTGGCCGGCGTACCACAGATGCGGGAGGTTCCCGAGACCCTCGTCGCCTCTGTGGTGCACAAGGGGCCCTACCAGACCCTGGGCATGAGCATCGGAATGCTCTACGCGTGGATAGGGCAAAGTGGGCTTACCCCATTGGGCGTCCCCGTCCAGATATACCTGAAAGACCCCACCACCGAGACAGACCCAACTGCCTACGAAACCGAAATCCGCATCCCCGTCGCCAAGCCATCAAAGGAGCTTCCCCAGCACCCAACTCACTCCATCAAGACCGTCCCGGCCCACGTCATCGTGGCACAGGCAGAAGTGGGCACCTACGAAAAGGCGGCGGAGGCATACGAAAAGCTCAAACTCTGGGTTGACGGACAGGGCATGGAGATTGAAGGCCCCGCAGGGATGTACTCGTTCAGCAACCCAATGAACACCCCGGCCGACAAACTGGTAAACGAGGTCTTCTTCCCCGTGCGCAAGAAACAGTAGCGGCCCTGAAATTCGATAACCCCGTCAGTGCGGTAACTCGGCGATGGCCATATCCACTACCCGTTCCACTTCACCCTTGACCTGAGCTGGCACCCCGAACGAGAGAGTGATACTCCCCCCGAAGCCGCTCAGGCCCCCGCCAAATGCCGGAGGGTAAATCGGAGGCGCCAGCAGGTAGGCCGCTTTGGGCGCAACGCTGAAGTCCACGACGTGTGGTGCAATCTGACCCATGTTCGTCAGAGTGTTGGGAAAGGTCCGCCTGCGCCCATGGGCAGCACCCATGCGGCGGAAGATCGCCAGCAGCCCCCTGAAAGTGAAGCGCTTAAGAAGCGGGATGGACGGGAAGTCCGACAGTCCCACGAAGTTCTTCTTCGCCTGCGACGTGTAGGCAACTACCCTTGCAACCGCATCGGGATAGCTTGCAAAGGGCTCCGAACCTGCATCGATGAGTTCAAAGGCGCTGAAGTTGCACACCCCCCCCGCTGCCTTGTCCGGCAGATAGCGGCGCAGATCTACCGTGGTCCGAAGCCTGTGGCTGCCTCCAAGACCCGAGCGGTCGTTGCCAGCGATGCTGCGCATGAAGGCCGCCACGAAGAGGTCGTTGATTGTGGCCGAACGCTGCTTGCCCCAGGCGACAATAGTGGCTACCCGATTTGCAGGCACATGCCGGATCACCCACCCCAAAGGCAGCGGATCCGCCTTGGGAAGGTCTACCCTCCGAACACCCCCCAGATGCCGCCATCCCGCTCTCAGATGATTGCGGAGAATGGCCAGACGGTCGCCCCACGTAAGCCTGCGCGTCAACTGTGCCAACCCCCGCCTGCCACCGCCAGACCGCTCGGGGCGCCACTCTGGGTACTGCTTAAGGCGCCGGTAGATGAAGGCCACCTCGGCGACGGCTTCCCTGGTTGCAGCAGCATCGGCTACCAGGTGCGAGACCCTGAACATCAGGCAGTCGCCACCAGCCTGGCGCAGGAGTGCCGCACTGAGCCCCTGCTCCTCTTTGTGCCGGAATGGGGCCGAAACAAACGCCCTATACTCCTCGGCACTCTCCGTGACCAGCAGCGGTCGCCACTCCTCCGGTGCCAAAGCCTCGAACCAGGCCCGCTTCCCATCTTCAACGAATCGGGAGCCGAGCAGAGGCTCAGCCAGGAGGGTAAGCTCAACAGCCTTCGCCAATCGCTCGGCATCCAGATGAACGTCAAAGAGGCACTCCAGATGTATGACCATCTCGCCCCAACCGACCTCCTGCCAAGCGGCCAGCATCCTGTCCAGCAGTGCTGTGTGGTGTATAGAGTTTTCCATGACCCGACTCATAACACAGAACGACCGGTCTGAACAGGGGGGTCTTGATGCCTCCCGCCCTTTAACCTTGAAGGCAGCAACTCCCATCTGCTACACTCCAGCCCGTTGGAACCGACTTCAGGAGGGGTTCATGGTGTTCATTCTCAGGTCATTGGCTCTGGCCATGGTGCTGCTCCCCTGCCCGCTCTTGGCGCAGGTTGCCGACATGTGCGACATGATGGCAGGTAGCAAGGTCTCCCCAGTCAGTGCCCATCTGACCGTTGCTGTTGAGAAAGCCGGCGCCGGCGATTGGACACAGGCTTACCTCAGCGCCTCCGACACCGTAACCGCCCTCGGCGCCAAAGCGACGGCCCTCTTCCTCGAAGCAGACTCCAGCAAAGGGTTCCCCGAAGCCAGGGCAATGGTGGACAATGAACTCATAGCCCAGGACGGAATTCTGGCCGTTCGCAAAGACCACTTCTCCCTTCGCCCCTCCGTCCTCGCTTGGCTCGGTTGGCTGGCCTGTCGCGCCGGCGAAGCCCAGAAGGGCCACTATTGGATGCGTATCGGCCAGAGAGACCACCCGGGCGAGCGCTTCTTCGCCGATTCAGCCCTCCTCTTCGTGGCCAACGGAAATCTGGAGCAGGCAGTCTCATACCTGCCATCGTCCCCAGTGGCCCTCAACGACCTCGTTGCCTCGGGCGTAATTGCTTGCCTCAACAGAGACTCGCAACTGGGCATCCAACGTCTGACTCAGGCCCTGGAAATGGCCCCGGAAAAGGACCCCCTCGTGGCCGCAGCCAACCGCTGGTTGCAGGAGTGCAAGGCCGGAAAGCTTGGCAAGACCTTCGTTCCCCAGGCCCCAAAAGGTAAGAAGGGAAAAGGAAGATGAGCCTCTCGAAAACCAGGCTCGATTACGGCCCGGAAGAACGTGAACGACTAAATAGTTCATTCGCTTCTGAGGTCGATACTTACAGCCTCAAGTATCGATGCTGTGATTGTATTCATTTTTCCGAGCCCACGAGCTCCTGTAGTCTTAGATATCCCAATTATATGCTTATGGATGCCGCAGTTATGGCGGTTTGGCACGACAATCAATATGTATTTTGTAAAGACTTTGAGTTGGTGCTCTGATGGGAAACAAAATCCGAGTCCTGGTCCCCTCCTCAGGTGGCCCCGGCTCTATCAACATGTGCCGCTCGTTGAACATGGTGCCCGACGTTGAGCTAATCGGCTTCGACGCCAGTCCCCACTACCTCCTCCTCTCAGAGACCTCGCAGCGATGGCTCGCCCCCAAACGAACCCCCCCCGAGGCCTGGATAGAGTGGCTCGCCGATCTCGCTGCCAAGACCGGAGCAGAGGTGTTTCTGCCCAACACCAGCCCCGACGCCCTCCTGTTTGCGCAACACAAGGAGCGCTTCAACCTCCTCTCCTTCCTTCCCTCGGAAAGGGCCTTCAAGGCCGGTGAAGAGAAATGGCTAAGCTACAATATCTTTCTTGAGGCCGGCCTTCCCGTGCCCCGAACCTGGCTGCTTAACAAACGCGAAGACGTTGCCGATGCCTTTGATATCCTCTCCCCGGCCCCCGTATGGATTCGAGGTGCAGGCATCCCAGGCAAGGGCGTTGGCGTGGCCAGCCTCCCCGCAAGAACCGTTCAGCAGGCAATCGCCTGGGTTGAGTACTGGAAAGGGTGGGGAATGATGACCGCCTCGGAATACCTGCCGGGCAGAAATCTCACCTGGCTTGCCGTCTATCAGGACGGTAAACTCGTGGCCAGCCAGGGAAGAGAGCGAGATGCCTACGTCATCCCCCACGTAAGCCCCTCGGGCATTACCGGTGCACCGGCCATTTCTCATACTGTGAATCGCCAGGACATCAACGACCTCGGCGCCAAAGCCGTTCTGGCCGTTGACCCGGCCTTCAATGGGCCCGCCTTCGTGGACTTCAAAGAGGATGAAGATGGGCAGCCACGAATAACGGAGATTAATGTAGGTAGACTGGGCACAACACATCATTTCTATAGCGCAGCAGGGGCAAATTTCCCCGAACTCCTCTTAAGGCTGGCTCGCGGTGAACGCCTGCCACCCTGGGTGCGACAACATGACGTGCTGCCCGAGGACCTCTACTGGATCAGAACCCTGGACGGAGGACCGGTGCTCACAGACGCACGGCGCATCAACGACCTCCTCTCCGCAGGCTCAGACCAGTTGTCTGCCCTTGACTGAATCGCCACGCTTCCAGCAGGGGGTCTCATGAGTCACAATTCGTCCCATCTGGCTACCTTCCTCGCACGCCGGGCGCACAAGAGCCCCGATGACGTAGCTCTTCGATTCAAACGAGGCTCGGAGTGGGAATCGCTCTCATTCAGGGGCTGGCACCAGTCCAGCCTTGCCTTGGCTAACTCCCTTCAAAGCATGGGCGTGAGAAAGGGCGACCGTATCCTCGTCGTCTGCTCTACACGCCCCGAGTGGGCCGTGCTGGCTTGGGCAGCGGCCTGGTGTCGGGCAGTCATTGTCACCCTCAACAGTAGTGCCCTCCAAACCGAAATCGCCGCAGCCGTGGAGGCAACCGCCCCCACCATTGTTATGGTCGAAGACCCCGCTGTGCTCTCACGAGCCATGGACGCCATCTCCCACCTCAAAGGCCGCATTGTCTTCTTTGATGCCGAATGCGTGACGGCTACATCGGGAGCAGGAACACCCTTCATTCGCATAGATGACCTTGGGCTGGATAGGAACTGGCTTCGCCCCTTCCATGCCCTGACCCAGAGCGCCCCTTCCCTTGAACTCGAACGCAGCTTCACCGAGAACATCGACGATGCGGCCCAACACGACACCGCCGCAATATTCTTTACCCCCGGAACCCTCCAGGCCAAAGGAGTCATGCTCTCCCACTCCGCTCTGGTATACCAGGCCGGTACCCTCTCCTACGTCTTGCCACTCTCTCCCGATGACACCCAATTGCTCTTCCTCCCCTTCTCCCACGCCCTTGGAGTCGTCTCCTTGCTCTCAGCCGTTGCTGCAGGTGTCCCCGTTGCCCTTGGCGGTGGCCCCCGCTCACTCCTCGAAGATATGCAGGCCATTCGACCCACAACCCTCGTGGCCGTGCCCAGGGTCTACCAGAAGATGGCCGAACGACTAAGCGTCATGATCGAAGAACTGCCCCTGGTCTGGAGAGAGGTCGTCAAGGCAGGTATCAAGGCAGGCAAGGCCATCCAAGAATCGGCCCAAGCTGGCGAAAAGCCCGACCTCCTTACCAAACTGCCCTTCGACATTGCCAAGGGCACCCTCTTCCCCCAATTCAAGGAACTCTTCGGTGGACGCATGCGCTTCATGGTCTCCAGCGCTGCCCCCCTGCCTGCCGAAGTGGGCAAGACAATAGGTGCCCTCGGTATCCCCGTGCTCGAAGCCTACGGACTTACCGAAGCAGGTGGTGCTACCCACATAAACAGGCTCGGGTCGCAACGCATGGGAACCGTGGGGCAGCCCCTCCCACTGGTTGAGACCAGGATTATGCCCGACGGCGAGATTCTTGTCCGAAGTCCCGGAGTCATGCAGGGATACCTCAACGACACACAGGCCACCAAAGAGACAATGCAGGACGGATGGCTTCTCACCGGCGACCTCGGCTCCATGAGCCCCGATGGATATCTCACAATCACCGGAAGAAAGAAGGCCATCATCGTAACCGCAGCGGGCAAAGGCGTCAGCCCCCAGAGGGTCGAATCCATGCTACTGGAAGGCCTCCCCCTGGCTGCTCATGCCCTCGTTGAGGGGGAAGGCCGTTCCCATCTGGTGGCCCTGCTCGTCCTCGACCCAGCCTCCCTCGCTGCCTGGGCAAACGAGCGAGAGCTGACATCCAACTCCCTCAAAGAACTGGCCCGCTCCCACGACCTCTACAAAGAGATGGAGCGTGGCCTCGCCGCCGTCAACGAACGCCTCGCACCCCATGAGCGGGTCCGAGCCTTCGCCATCCTTGACAGGGAACTCGATGTGGAGTCCGGGGAACTTACCCAAGACTTCAAAGTGCGGCGGCACATCGTGCTGCAACGCCATAAACAGATGATTGAAACACTCTTTAAGGAGAGATACTAATGGGCGAAGTTATTGGCAGTAAGATTCTCATCGTCATTCCCACATACAACGAGCGGGAGAACCTGCGCCTGCTGGCCGAAGAGATCCTCCAGCGTGTGCCCGGTGTCCACATCCTCGTAGTTGATGACAACTCCCCCGATGGCACCGGGGAAGAGGCCGAAACCCTCTCCAAACAGGATAGCCGCATCCACGTCATGCACAGACAAGGCAAGCAGGGCCTGGGCACAGCCTACATTGCAGGCTTTCGGTGGGCCCTGGAGCGCAGCTACGAGTTCGTCTTCGAGATGGACTGCGACTTCTCCCATCAGCCCCGATTCTTGCCAGCCTTCCTCGAGGCCGCCGAGAGCGCCGACGTGGTTCTCGGCAGTCGCTACATTCGAGGCGGAGGCACCGAAAATTGGACGCTCCTCCGGAAGTTCATCTCATACGGAGGAAACACCTACGCCAGAACTGTCCTCGGTCTGCCATTCAAGGACGTCACCGGGGGGTTCAAGTGCTTCCGCCGCTCGGTACTGGAAGCCCTGCCCTTCGACGAACTGCTCTCCACTGGCTACAGCTTCCAGATAGAGTTGACCACAAGAGCCCACCGCATGGGCTTCAAGATAGTCGAAGTCCCCATCGTCTTCCCCGACCGCACTCGCGGCGCATCAAAAATGTCCGGCACCATCTTCAAAGAGGCCTTCATCAACGTACTGAAGCTGCGCTCCATAAAATAGGCAACGCCGGCGCCTGCTCCAGTGACAGAAGGCATCTGGCCCCTAGACTCTCCAACGAACAGAGGTGCATATTCGTGGGTACCAAAGTCGGAATTGAACAGATGGGCATCTACTGGCCCAGTTGCTGCGTAAAATCAGAGACACTGGCCCAAGTCAGGGGGCAAGACCCCCAGAAGATCACCCTGGGCCTCGGAATTGACTCCTTCGTCGTCCCCGCCCCCTTCGAAGACGCCGTCACCATGGCCGCTAATGCTGCCCAACACCTCTTCGAGAACTGGCAAGGGGAGCGCTCTACCATAGGCCGCATCGTCGTTGCCACAGAGTCTGCCCTGGACTGCGCTAAACCCATCGCTGCCTACCTTCATGCCCTTCTGGGGCTCCCTCCCCACTGCGAGGCCTTTGACGTCAAGTTCGCCTGCGTGGCCGGAACCTACGCCCTGCTCGATGCCCTCCGATACGTTCGCGCCACGGGCCGCAGAGCCCTCGTCATTATGAGCGACATCGCCCTCTACGGACCCGCCTCGGGAAGCGCCGAGTTCACCCAAGGCGCCGGGGCCGCTGCCCTCCTGGTCTCCACCAACCCCCTCCTGGCGGCCATCAACCCCGACGATACTGGAACCTTCACCCAAGACCAGGATGATTTCTATAGACCCGTTGGACACGCTGAAGCCGTGGTCAACGGCAAACACTCCGTGGAGTGCTACCTGCGATCCCTGGCGGCCCTCGACGACTACGCACACAATACCGGCGCCGAACTCTTCAACCCCTCCAGCCGCAAAGGTGCCATCTGGGCCATGCTGTTCCACGTTCCTTATCCCGGCCTTCCCAAGAAAGCCCTGAATCAGGTTGCAGTGAACTACCCCAGGGCCCACTCCAACCTGGATTCCATGCAGGAACTGCTTCAAGAGAGCCTTGCCATTGGCAGACGCATCGGAAACGCCTACACCGCTTCACTCTACCTTTGCCTGGCAGCTCTCATCGCCGCCAAAGGGGCCCAGGCCGTGGGTAGAAAGATCGGACTCTATTCGTATGGCAGTGGCAGTGGAGCCAAGTTCATGGTGGCATCCGTGGGCCCCGGCGCAGCAACCCACTCCGCTCATATCAAGCGGGCCGTGGAGCAACTGCCTGAGCTGCGCAACCTCTCATTGGAAGAGTACGAGTCAATGATGTTCCGCCATCTGGTCCCGGCCAACATCACCTTCGACCACCAGCACGGCTTCCGATTGGCATCAACAGACCCTACCGGATACCGCCGCTACGCAGCTTACAACACCGAAATACATTTGGATTAGTCGGGGCGACTGGATTCGAACCAGCGACACCTAGACCCCCAGTCTAGTGCGCTAACCAGACTGCGCTACGCCCCGTCAAACAATCAACGGGCGAGAAGATAGCTCCGTTCCGGGTGAACTGTCAAGACTAAAAAGAGGCTCAAGGCAGGAAATTCGCAGGCAGTGCTACTCTGCCGCACGGCGCCTCTGAGCCGCCGCCTTCATGGCATTCAACTCTCGACTGAGGGTAGCAAAGAGGTCAGGAAGCTCCTTCCGCAGTTGAAGAAGCTCTATGCTGGTTCGGCGGTACTTGTCCCGAAACTCCCGGAGCTCCGAATCCCTTCGCTCCAGCAACTCTCTTGCCTTGCTAAGCTCAAGCTGCAAGCCCTCAAGCTGCTTGCGCAACTCCGTGGAGGGAACCTGGGAAATATCCTCGGTGAAGAGCTTCTGAAGCCCCCCAACCCAATCCCCTTGGCACCCCTCGATGTACTTCCTTGCACCATCTATGGTGTATCGCTTCTGGTGAAGCAAAGCGACAATGAGGCGGACCAGGTCAACGTCCTTCTTAGAGTAGACCCTTTGGTTCGTTTTGCTCTTCTCAGGCTTCAACCACCTGAACTCAGTCTCCCAGTACCGAAGGACGTGGGGCTTGACCTGCAGTTCGTTGGCAACGTCACCAATCTTGAAGTAGTGTCGGTCCGTAGAAACGGCAAAGAGATCCATCGGCAAACCTCCCTTCGCTGACAACACCCGCGCAGGAAAGGCCCGCTCGTACCCGCTACCTGTTGATCAGATCGCGCAGCACGTGGCTCGGCTTGAAAGTCAGCACAACCCGCTGGGCAATGGTCAACGCACTGCCCGTATGAGGATTGCGGCCTTTCCTCTGCCTCTTGCTCCGGAGGACAAAGGTGCCAAAACCACTGACCTTAACACTTTCGCCCGCAGCCAACGCATCGCGCATGGTGTCAAGCAGGGTGTCAATCAGCATCCCGGCCTCTTTCTTCGAGAGACCCCCGACATGTTGTCGCACTCCGTTGACTATGTCCAGCTTTCTCACGACACACTCCGTCCGGCATACTGTGGCATAAAGGGGAGGGTAGGGTGAGGCGGCCTACAGAGCCGCCCTGGCGCGGGCCTGATCGACGACGGCCTTGAAGGCCTGCGGGTCACGAATCGCCATGTCGGAAAGAACCCTGCGGTCCATGGCCACATTGCCGCTGTTCAGGATGTGCATCAACTTGCTGTAGTTGAGCCCCATAGTCCTGGCCGCAGCGTTGAGACGCTGAATCCAAAGCTTCCTATAGTTGCCCTTCTTGTCGCGACGCCCTGCGAACGCATAAACCCCAGCTCGCAGCACGGTCTCTTTGGCGACCTTGAAGTTGTTCTTCCTTCTACCGTAAAAACCCTTGGCAAGCTTAAGGATGCCCTTGCGACGCTGTCTGGCTTTGAAGCCTCTCTTAACTCGAGACATCGTATACTCCTTGGATTACCGACTGCCGAACGCCTATGCGTAAGGAAGCAGACGCTGGATGTGAGTGACTGCCGACCGAGACAACGTCTGCGATTTCCGCAGTTGTCTCTTCCGCTTTCTCGACTTGCTGGTCAGAAGGTGACGCTTGAAAGCCTTGTTCGCACAAACCTTTCCATTCCTGGTCACTCTCATCCGCTTCGCCGTCGCTCTGTGGGTCTTAGCTTTCGGGCACATTGCTCTTTCCTCTCTCGTGTTCCTTCCTCGGCACCACGACCATGGACATGTTTCGTCCTTCCAGAATCGGCTGCTGTCTAACCTGACCAATGTCCCCGACAGCCTGACAAATCTCCAGCAGTAACTCGCTGGCCTTGTCGGCATAAATGATCTCACGACCCCGGAACCGCAACGTCAACTTCACACCGTCCCCCTCCTCGAGGAAACGACGCACATGCTTCGTCTTGGTCTCAATGTCGTGGTCATCGGTCTTTGGCCTAAGCTTGACCTCTTTGATCTCCATCTGGTGAGTACGCTTGCGGGCCTCGCCGGCCTTCTTCTTCAAGGAGTACTTGAAGCGGCCGTAGTCCATCAGCTTGCATACCGGTGGTCGCTCGTTGGGGCTCACTTCCACCAGGTCAAGGCCACGCTCTTCAGCCAACATGAACGCGTCACGAGTGTCCAGGATGCCCAACTGCGCTCCGTCATCACCAATGACCCGAACCTTGGGTGCCCGGATTGCCCGGTTCATTCTCGGCTCGTCTTTCTTGTTGCCAGTAGTGCTCAAACCTTTCCCTTCACGTCAAATGGTTGTTTCTTGGTAGGCGCGGGCGGTTTCGAACCGCCGACCTCTACGGTGTCAGCGTAGCGTTCTCCCACTGAACTACGCGCCTTCATCTCACCAGAGAACAGCTCCACTCGCTTTGGCTTTCTGCCTCGGCGTAGTGGTTGCAGTGGATACCACCAAACAGTGCCCCTGGTCAAGATAATTTTCGCTCAATCAGACCTGATTTCGTCGGCGAATGGCCCGAACCCCGCGAATCGTCACCAGAAGTCCCAAGAGCAGCATACTCAACAGCCCGAACCCAGCCCCGGAGGCCCCAGGTATCCACATGGGCCTAGCTGAACAGTCAGACCCCTTCAGATCAGGCATGCCCTCCACGTCCCCCTCAACACAGCTCCCCCCAAGGTTGATGTACCCCTCGGGGCACTCCTCAGGTAGGGTGATGCCGTTGCCCCCGGTATCCGGGTTGCTCGGCTCCGTAACGTCAGAATCGCCGCCCGCCGGCAGACAGACCCCCTTGGGAGAGCACTCGGCCCCTCCAGCACACTCGCCGCATGAGCCCGCACACCCGTCGTCCCCGCACTCGCGCCCGGCACAAGCCGGCACACAGTTCGTGGGAATGCACGTATACTGAGCCGAACAGACTGTCCCGGGGAAGCAGGTGCCGCACACGCCCCCACAACCGTCCGAGCCGCATGCCTTCCCCTCGCAGTCAACCACGCATTGCCCCACACAGTTGCC